>NZ_CP021106.3:652217-1304435 GCF_000355765.4 Nitrosospira lacus
TGCCTTGCGCGCGGCGCCTCTGCTGCTGCCTCACTACCGGCTGCTGGGCCTTTGCCGGAGACCGGAGCATCGTGCCGCGTTGCGTGTGCAAGGCATTACACCTGTGCTCGGAGATCTCGACAACCCCGGCAGTCTCGGAAAGCTTGCCGGGATGGCACATGCGGTCCTGCATCTGGCGCCCCCGCCCGATCATGGCGAACGAGATACCCGCACCGCGAATCTCCTGGCGGCATTGACAAAGCGGCCAAAGAGAAAGGGGGCAATGTTACCACAACGGCTTATTTACATCAGCACCAGCGGGGTGTACGGCGATTGCAATGGAGCCTGGGTGGATGAAACTCGCTTGATCAATCCCCAAACCGGTCGTGCATTGCGTCGCGTTGATGCGGAGAGGCAGGTGCGAAACTGGGGCCTGCGCAATCATGCGAGTGCCTCGATCCTACGAGTACCCGGCATTTATGCATTGAATCGTCTTCCGCTTGGCCGTCTGCGTGACGCTTGCCCGGCGCTATTGCCGGAAGAGGATAGCTATACCAACCACATCCATGCTGACGATCTTGCCCGTATTATTTTTGCCGCCTTGCGTCACGCGAGACCCGGCAGGATTTACCATGCCTGCGACGACTCCAACCTGAAAATGGGTGAGTATTTTGATTTGATAGCGGATCGATTTGATCTGCCAAGGCCGCCGCGCATTGCCCGTACCCAGGCCGAAGGCAGTATATCCCCCGGCATGTTATCGTTCATGCGGGAATCACGGCGGCTCGCGAATGCCCGTATAAAGCATGAGTTGCATGTAAACCTGCGCTATCCCACGGTGGCCGGGTGTATTGCGAGCGGGGGAGCAAGGGTTGGGGAAAGCAGGTAAAATTCCCCTTTGCCGATTGGTCCTGGCGGAATAATTTAACTTGATTCCTGCGGTCGACCGCGCTTTTTTCAGGTTATCGTTATGATTAATAGCAATATCTTTGTGCTATCTGATCCTCATCCTTTAGGCGAGTCGGTCCAACTGCCGGATGCAGGTTCAACAAATATTGCGCGTAAAATTTCTCACTGCCATGGAATCCATACTCATCGTTACTAATTTGCCCGATAGAGAAAGGGCCATGGCACTGGCTCACAGGCTGATCGAGGAGCGATTAGCTGCTTGCGTTAACGTGATGGCAGACTGTACTTCCGTATACCACTGGCAGGGAAAAAGCGAAACCGCCAGCGAGGTGCCGGTTCTTATTAAAACCCTGGCCCAGCATTATGTCCGGTTGGAGCAGTTGATACTGTCGATGCATCCTTACGAACTACCCGAAATCATTGCTGTCCCAGTAACGAATGGTCTACCCGCTTATTTGAGGTGGATTGCCGACGAAACGTTGGTTTCAGACAAAAAATGAACGCTGCCAGGTTACCCGTGCATCTGATCCGATACATTCTGGTATTAATCTATTTTTTCAGTATAAACGCCTTTGCTGAAGAGAAGACGTCATCCGGTTTCCTTTCGGGATTAAAGCAACTCGGCGCGGCCTTTGATCAGGACGAGCAGGAGTTATTACCACCGGATCAGGCTTTTAAGCTGACCGTCAGGGTGCGCGATGAGAATACGTTGGTGGCACAATTTGAGCCGGCAAAGAACTATTATCTTTATCGGGATAAGGTAGCGTTCAAGCCGCAAAATACCGAAACTTCAATCGAGAAAATCTCGCTGCCCCAGGGAGCGGTAAAAAGCGATTTGACTTTTGGCCAGGTGGAGGTTTTTCATAAGCCGTTCGAAGCGGTAATTTCGTTGAAGCGGGATGCATCTTCGCCTAACAAACTGACTCTCGTCGCCACCTACCAGGGCTGCAATGAACCGATAGGCGTCTGCTATGCACCTATCAATAAGGTAATCGAGCTGACGCTCCCGGTGGCAAAGGCGGCGGTAGGGGCCGTCGCCAACGCGGTAAGCAGTGACGCGGCGGCAGCAACACCTTTTTCAGCCGCAAAACCGGACGCTGCTGCGGAACTGTTTGCAACCGCCCCATCTCCTGCCGTGGAAACCGAATCTCTCAAAATAGAGCGTATGTTCGAGAGCGGCAACTTCTGGCTGATTCTGACCGGTTTCTTTGGCATCGGTCTGCTTCTGTCATTCACGCCTTGCGTCTTTCCGATGTTTCCCATTCTGTCGGGCATTATCGCCAAGCGGGGTGAGCATATTACCAAGACCCGCGGATTCATATTATCACTGGCCTATGTCATGGGAATGGCGATCACTTATGCTGTCGCCGGTGTCGCAGCCGGGCTTTCCGGTGCAATGCTGTCCGCGGCTTTGCAAAATGCCTGGGTACTGGGCACCTTTGCGGCAGTCTTTATAACACTGGCTTTTTCCATGTTTGGTTTCTATGAACTGCAATTACCCACCTTTCTGCAAAGCAAGCTCTCCGAGGAGGCCGGGCATTTAAAGGGGGGACAACTGACGGGCGTATTCGGGATGGGAGCATTGTCCGCATTAATTGTCGGGCCGTGTGTAGCCGCCCCGCTGGCTGGAGCATTGCTTTACATCAGCCAGACCCGGGACGTGGTACTGGGTGGTTCAGCATTGTTCGTCATGGCGTTGGGTATGGGGGTACCGCTGTTATTGCTGGGTGCATCCGCCGGAGTGCTTCTGCCCAAAGCCGGACCCTGGATGGAGTCAGTCAAACACTTTTTTGGCGTATTGCTACTTGGGGTAGCCATATGGCTGATATCGCCAGTTATCCCGGCGGTGGCACATATGTTGCTGTGGGCGACACTATTGATCGTCTCGGCCATTTATTTGCATGCCGTTGATCCGCTAAGACCCGATGCTTCGGGCTTTCGGAAATTCTTGAAAGGTTTGGGCATGATCGCGCTGCTGACCGGTGTTGCCTTGCTGATAGGCGTTTTATCCGGCAGCCGTGACATTCTGCAACCGCTCTCAAAACTGAACGTTGCAAATGCTGACGTGAGTGGAACGAAGAAGAGCACGGCCCAAACCGGGCATTTGCCATTTCAGCGTATAAAGTCGGTAGCGGAGCTTGAACAACATATCCTCCAGGCCCGGGACAAGTACGTGATGCTGGATTTTTACGCCGACTGGTGCATTTCATGCAAGGAAATGGAGCGCTTCACCTTTACCGATGAGAAAGTGCAATCCCGCCTAAAAGATGTGGTACTGCTGCAGGTTGATGTTACCGCCGGCACGCCCGACGATGCGGCGCTGCTTAAACGTTTCAAGTTATTTGGCCCTCCCGGTATCCTGTTTATCGATCGCCAGGGGCGTGAAATCCCGCGTATCAGACTTATTGGATATCAGGACACGGAACGTTTTCTCTCGATACTCAATGCAGTATTGATTTAGCGTCGATACTGCCCCTGTCAATTCATAAGGAGCATATTTGCGCGCTTTCCAGAATTGCGATCAAGGTTCCTGCGGTACATGGCCGTGTTGCACCACGCCTGCACTCCAAAAATAAGATAGCACGCTTCCCCCTCCAACCATGGGATTTAGGGTAAATGACGAAATCACAACAGATGCTGATGTATATGGGTGTCGCCATACTTGCGGTGGCTGCCGGTTTATTGTTGCGTGCGCAGCTGACAAGCGACAACCCTCAAGCTGAAATGAGAACGAGTGTCGCGAATAGCGGGGCCGAGACAATATTCGCGGCAAGCTTGCCCGACCTTCAGGGCAAGCATCAATCCATCTCACAGTGGCGTGGTAATGTCATGGTGGTCAATTTCTGGGCGACCTGGTGCGAACCGTGCCGCGATGAAATTCCTGAGTTCATTGAGCTCCAGGAAAAATTCAGTGATAAGGGGCTGGTGTTTATCGGCATTGCAGTGGATCAGCAAGAAAGAGCGGCAGCTTTCAGTAAGGAGATCGGCATCAATTACCCGGTGCTGGTGGGTGATTTAAAAGCCATGGAACTGGCTGGCGCAGCAGGAAACCGTCAAGGAGCGTTACCTTTTACTATCGTTATCGACCGCAGTGGAAATATCACTGGCACTAAATTGGGTCGCCTCAGTCAGAGCAAGCTTGAATCGATGATCAAACCGCTACTGTAGGGTAAAGATGATTTCCAATACCCAGGCATTGCAGGTTATCGGGTTTTATAGCCGCGCGCCCTCATTACCTTCCACGCGTATTCCAGCGTATTGTCCGATGGAATCAGCATTGAAAGCGCGCCTTTGCTGAGCGGTTGCACTGTTAATTCAATATCATATTCCCTGCCGTTTACAGATGCCTCAGCGGCTATCCTTGGTTCCATGGGTACGATAAGAACCGTAACCTGAGTCACCATATAATCGGAGTTGCCGTTGTAAATGCTGCCGTTGAAGGCACCGTAACCAAAGCCGGCATGAGTGACGAGCTTGTTGAAAGCATCGGCCGGCAGGTCGGTGTCGGTGGACTTACTCTGGGGCGATTTCTCGCGGCAAGCGCGCACGACGATGGCGGCTGCACGATCGCTGGTGATCCTCTTCATGGATTCTTGAACGCACTGATCGTAACCTCCTGGATCAGGTAAGCTCCCGGCAGATGAATTCAGCGATGCCAAAAGTATCCATGAGAAAATAATGAGAGACGTGAGCGTTGTTATATTTTTCATTCGTGTTTTCTACCCCGGAATAGAAAGCATCGATCCGACAGTGTCTACAGATCAGCTTCTTTATTCTCGGATGGTAAGGACCCCTGATTTGTTCGCCCCGGGAGGGACGAACAAATACCACCGTTGCCCGCGCCCCGTGAACGAATGGGGCGCGGGTTGGAAAGATTAACCGCCACGAAGATTGCGGAGGGCTTGGTCCCTGGTCCTTTCGGTACTCATGAAGAGTTTAAAAGTTGGCTAATATGTTAATCGATAAAATATGATCCATCAGATTGGCTCCTCGCCTGACAATATAATGATTCATATAACCAATTTCACCGGTAATCTCCTTGGTAATGGCATAGCCGATTCCCGTGAAAAACCGATTGTTATCAATGCCTCTTCGTGGTACCCAGTCGTTAGTGTTAAGCGCGACGAAAACCTCATCCTGGATGATGTAGCTAAAGCCCGGCGCAAATGACAGCGGCACCGCTAGTTTGACCAACTGCCGGTAACGCATGCCAACATCATTGCCCAGCTGAGGTATCATGCGTTCTTCCAGACGGCTGCGAGACTGGACCACCCCGAACGAGAACTTGTCTCTCCACAACACTTGCTGCCATACCCGCTGTTCGTCGACCGCAATTCTGGTAAAGGGACTCGTAGTGGGGGCCCAGGCGTAACCAGCCCAGATGCTGGTGGTATTGTTAATCTGATAGCCTAAACCTGGACGTATCAGCGATTGAGAGAAATGCGATGCGTTATCACCAAAACGTCCCTGACCCTCGGCCCACCATTTCAATTTCTTCAACATAGGATTGTCGGGATTGACAAACCCCCAATTTCCCGTGGCAGTGATATTGCCCCACACCTGGAAATCTGTCAGATCATCCGCAAACTGTTGAGCAGTAGTCGGACCCGATAGCATCAGGCCGGATAGCAATAATGCAGTAGAGATACGTATTTTATTCAGCACTTGATTCCCCTTTTATAACTTGATATCGAAAATTTTCATCAGGAGCAGGTGTTAGCCTGCGATTCATCCGGTTCAACATCTAATATTGCTGCTAACGCATATTTATATCAAAAAGAAGCCAAGAATAAATCCTGGCAAGAAAATTAGCATAACGCATGTGAAGAAACTATCGCAGCGATGTGGGAATTTTGTGAAGATAGTTTTAATTGCAGCACCAGCGCGTTTAAATAGACAAATAAAATAAAGTGCTTGCACGAATTGGCAAGAACTAAGTTCCGATTCTGTCGTAAAAAAAGTCTATCACTACAGTGAGCTGAAGAACGGCACTTATTTTACTGCGATGAATGGCATGCTGGGAAGCAAATGCATGCTTACATCGACCCTGCAATTACTCTTTTAAGCCCTTTTCAGTCGAATTGCCCATTAAATGGCGATCACCTGGTAAAGATTGTAAAGACTTGGTAATGATGATTAACGTTCCCACCAGGACCAGTAACGTCCGTGCATGAAGTTTCTTGCGTAGCACCGCTGCCAATGGTGCGGCGAACAGTCCTCCAAACACCATACCTACGATGATGGGCCATGTGTCGGTTTCCATTTACAAAGTAAAGACTGGGGCACTTGTCAATGTCAGGAAAAACTCCGCAAAATTGACTGAACCCATGGTGGTGGGTGGATCGATACCTGAACTCATCAGGGTTGAGGTTGCTACTGGTCCCCAGCCTCCACCGCCAGTCGCGTCGACAAATCTGTCGAATAATGCGAGCTTTCCCACATATTTTGGCGCCTGCGTACGCAGGCGCGGCGGCCGAAATGCTTTGCTGAGAATATATATTCCCAGGAGTAATAGATAAGCAAAAATGTACGGCTTGCAAGAGGGCGATGAGGCATTCATCGGAAATGAACTCCCGGAGGCAATAACCTGAATTCGGCAACCGACCGCACTTTTTCAGTTTAGTGCTATGATCTGCAAAGACTTTTTTTGCTGTCTGATTTCCAACATGTGGGTGAGTTTGCTACCGCCGGATTTAGGCTCATCCGGCTAAATCAGGGGATAGCCATGGCGCTCGCTGACGCCATACTTATTATTCATTTTGTGTTTGTGCTGTTCGTGGTGGGCAGCCTCCCATTAATCTGGATCGGAGCTTGGATGGGGTGGGGCTTTGTGCGCAATCTCCGGTTTCGGCTCGCACATCTGGCCGCTATCCTGTTTGTCGTTGGCGAATCCCTCATCGGTATGGTGTGTCCGCTTACCTTATTGGAAGATTCGCTGCGCCGCGCGGAAAGCGATGGTGATTTTATCCAGCGATGGTTGCACCGTATCCTTTTCTATGATGTTCCGGAATGGGTGCTGACGACGGTCTACGTGCTGTTTGCGCTCTTGGTCGCGATCACTTTCAGGCTACTTCCACCGCGTCATCGCAAGCCCCGGCTCCCCCTTTGATCAAATTTCTTCCGCGATCATTGACCCATTCTTCCGCGGCGCGTAAAGTTGGAAGGCCAGAAAGGGTGAAGTTCCTATCCTTACACTCCATCCAGTCATTCATTCCAACAAGAAAACTGCACGACCATGACTTCATCTCTCCGTCGCTTTATTTCCGGCAAACGTTTGAGAACGGGTCTTGGGGTCCTGGCCGCAATCATTATTCTCTTCGGATTGCTTGGTTATTTGTGGTTGCCGGGTTACGCCAAGACCAAACTTGAAACGCTACTGTCAGAAGCCGTCCACCGGCCCGTGACGATACAGTCAATCGATATTCAGCCTTACACGCTGGAACTGACGGTACGTGGTTTCCGTGTGGGTGAAAAAGCGGCGAGCGCCGACGCCGATAACGCGTTGATGTCCATTGACGAACTGTATACCAATCTTAGCATTGCCTCCATCGCCCGGCGGGCGCCGGTAATCAGCTCCTTGTCGGTAAAGCGGCCCGCGGTGCGCATAGTCCGTGAAGGCGAGCAACGTTTCAATATCACGGACTTGATAGAGGATTTCATGAAACGTCCCGATGACGGCAGTAAGTCGATGTTTTCAGTAAGTAACATCACCATTGAAGGGGGTCGTTTCGAATTCATCGACCGGCTCAAGAACAGCCATCAGGAAATTTCTGAAATCCGTGTGGGGGTACCATTCGTCGCTAATTTCGAAAGCGATGAGAAAGCCTGGGTGGAG
Organism: Nitrosospira lacus; assembly: GCF_000355765.4. Taxonomy (NCBI): domain Bacteria; kingdom Pseudomonadati; phylum Pseudomonadota; class Betaproteobacteria; order Nitrosomonadales; family Nitrosomonadaceae; genus Nitrosospira; species Nitrosospira lacus. The sequence continues at coordinate 659,941 of NZ_CP021106.3, forward strand.
CCGCACTTCAGCGCCAAGGTAAATGGCGCACCGCTTGTTCTCGCCGGCAAGGTGCGTCCTTTCACCAAGAATCGCGAAGCAACACTGGAACTCAAGCTCAATGATATCGATCTGACCCGGATCGACGAATATTCGCCGATTCCGGTCGGCATCAGCCTGCTTTCGGGACGTTTTGACAGTGATCTACTGCTGACATTCTCTCAGATCGATGGGGAATCGCCGAGCATGGTCTTGACAGGCAGCGCAGCGCTGCGCAAGTTCGAGATTGAAAATCAGGCGATGGAAGTACCCTATGCCGCAAAATTCGATCGACTCGATATCAAATTGACCGAAATTAATTTGAATGGGAAGAAGCCTTCGCTTGCCGGCCTGGTCCTGGCGAATGCGGCAATGATCCGCAAGGGTGATTCAGAGCCGGCACTGAGCCTGCCGAAACTCAGCGTGGAAGATGCCGCAATCGACCCCGTGCAACAGAGTGCCGTGATCGGCACGGTAACGTTCGACGGCTTTAAAGCGTCAATGCGCCGCGAAGCCGATGGCCGTCTCGACCTGGTTAAATTTTTCGCGCTCCCTTCCGACAAGGCCGTGGTAGCGACACCCGTCGAGGCGGCGGCCGGCAGCAGGCCATGGACAGCCCGGCTGGGGACATTGAAGCTGGTGGCCGCGGCACTGCGTTTTGAAGACAGCACGCTCACAAAAGTTGCACCAATGATGGTCGATCCGCTGGATTTAAGCGTGGACGATATTGATCTCAGCGGCGCCAAGCCACTCAAGCTGGCGTTAAAAGCCTTGGTAAATCAGAAGGGCAGTCTTGAAACAAGCGGTTCTCTGGCTTGGGCACCGCTAGCGATGGATCTCGCTGTCGATGCCAAAGACATCGATCTTGTCTCTCTTCAAGGTTGGGCTGGCGACCGATTGAATGCCCTGCTTACGCGTGGCGCAGCATCCTTCCAGGGCAAGGTCAAGATGGATGGGTCGCCCTTGAAAGTGGCGTTGAACGGCGACACCCGATTGACCAACTTTAACGTTTTGGACAAAGTAACCGCGACGGATCTCATGCGCTGGCGCAGTCTTGACATTAACGGTATCGAGTTTGTCAACGAACCCGTGCGTGTCAATATCAATTCGGTCGCGATTGCCGACTTCTTTGGTTACGTCATACTTACCCCGGAAGGCAAGCTCAATCTCAAGGATATTGTCCGGCAGGATAATGAGGGGGCGCTATCCGCGAAAAGCGCATCAGCTTCACCCATCGCCGACCAGACAACCGCAGCCGCGCCGTTGCCGGCGCCCGCAGCCAAGCCCGTGCCTCTTCGTATTGGCCGCGTAGTAATGCAGGGCGGGAATATTATTTTCAACGATCAATTTATCAAGCCGAATTATCGAGCCAATTTAACGGGTCTCGCCGGGCGCGTAGGACCACTGGATCCGAAAAAGCCGGGAGAAATTGATATTCGCGGAGCGGTGGATAAAACCGCGCCGCTGAAAATTGTCGGCAAGATCGATACGTTAAGCAGCGATCTCTATCTCGACATCGCGGCGAGTGCAAAGGGCATCGATATGCCAACCTTCAGCCCTTATTCTGGCAAATATGTCGGCTACGCCATCGAGAAGGGCAAGCTATCGGTCGATATTCATTATCATGTCGAGAAAGGTGAGCTGAAAGCCGAAAACAATGTTTTTCTTGACCAGCTGACCCTGGGTGAAAAAGTTGAAAGTCCGGATGCATTGTCGATTCCGATAAACCTTGCTTTGGCGTTGCTAAAGAACAGGCATGGTGAAATCGATGTCCATCTGCCGATCAGCGGTTCCATCAACGACCCGCAATTCAGTATTGGCGGACTTATTGTAAAGGTCATCCTTAACCTGCTTACAAAGGCCGCCACCGCGCCTTTTGCGTTGCTCGGTTCACTTCTTGGCGATGGCGAAGAGCTGTCGACGATAGAGTATACATCCGGCCTGGCGCAGATTACACCCGAAGCCGAAAAACGCCTCCAGGTCTTATCCAAGGCGCTCATAGACCGGCCGGCGCTCAAGCTTGAGATTACGGGTACGGCTGACCCGGAACATGATCCTGAAGCGCTGAAGCGCGCGATACTCGCGCGCAAGGTCAAGGCCCAAAAATTATCGGAAAATGTTAAAAAAGGCGAGGCAGGTGGCTCGCTGGAGGATGTTGAGCTGAAGCCTGAGGAATATGCCAAATATCTGACACTGGCCTACAAGGAAGAAAAATTCCCTAAACCAAAAAATGTGGTGGGTTTGACGAAAAGCCTGCCGGTACCGGAAATGGAGCAATTGATGTTGGCCAACATCAATGCCGGCGACAGCGAAATGCGGGCACTTGCCGAACGTCGTGCCGTAGCCGCGCGGGACTGGCTGGTCGAGCAGGGCGGGGTGCCTGCTGACCGAGTGTTTGTACTAGAGACCAAGATCGAGGTTGAAGCCGGCGGCAAGAAATCCGGTAGCCGCGCAGAATTTTCGCTCAAATAAAGGCTACGTTGACCCTGGAAAATTTCCAGGCCCCATCATGTGAAAGCCTTCTCAGCGGGAGATACATGTCCTGTCCGTATTGGCCTCCCGCTTTACTAAAAATCAACCTGGACCTGGGTTAGGAAAGAGCTCAAGTCGGCGTTATTAAAGCCGGCGGTACGAGGGATGGGGGATCCGCTTGTATTAACGTTTAAAACGTGTGTAACATTATTCTGTATTTTTATATTCGGGTGGGGATACCAGTTTAAGCCAAACCTGAACATGTCCATCTGCCCTCCTCTAATTACCCCGCTGTTCAAGTTGAGATAATCATAACCAGCGGCGATTTCCCAAGCTCCCCAGCCCGAACCGTTCCATTGAAAATTCTGCTTGGGTTTTATTCGATTTGCCGCACCATTTCTAACATGGTAGGCCTTGGATTCTCCAGTCAGAAAATAGCTGACAAAACCATAGTAGCCTGTGAAATGTTCGCCGTCATAACCCTGCCCATTAATATTGGTCCGCAAATATTCCCCTTGGACCGAGAAAGGACCGTGCACCAGCCAGCCTTCCGCGCCGAACCGGTCGTAGCTGTCTATACGGCGCGAGCCCGGCGCCCCTTTGTTTCCCACGCTCAGGTTGCCGGTATTCAGCACGTTGGTACGATCCACGTTCGTTCCGGGAAAGGCAAAGAATGCCATCCCGCCGCCGCCTCCGGTCTGATTCGGCCCTACATTGATCGTGCCGTTAGCTTGGTATTGCGTATTGACAGCGGTGTGCCCGGCCGAGACCCCCACATGCAAAAATTTGGTTTCGTCTTCCATCCATGGCCGGCCTGATATCCGACCTATGCCTTCCCACCCCGTATCGCCTGAACCATTGTTGCGACTATTGTTGCCGGCGGCATTAACCGAGGTAGAGGCCGCCGACCAAGCGCCAACCGGCTCGGTCTGAAAAGCAACGCCAAATTGAAAACGTGGGACTGCATAGTTGGCGCCTATACCGGTTTTGTAGGTATTGGGATTGTCAACAAATGAATTGACAGACATGTGACGTTCAATGAACGTGAGATACCGGTTACTGGCGGCTTCCTCCAGACTGAAAGGTTCTTTAAATGAACCAATTTTAACCGAGAATGGCTTGGTGACATTCATGCGCACGAAAGCGTCGGTAACCCCAGACGCAAGTGAACCATTGCCTCGAGTGAAGTCGAACTCAAATTTGTAATCCCAGATCTTGTAAAAACTACCTTCAAAACCCAAACGAGCACGGCGAATAGTCATGCCACTATTTAATTCGTTGGGTAGATTGCTTCCGGTAGCAGGCAGGACATCATTGACAAAATTGTATTGGGAGCCAGCCTGGACACGCCCATTCATCGCAAACGTAAAATTGCCATCCTTGCTGGCAAAATGCGGGCCACCATCATGAAACTCAACGTGAACTTTCTCGTTTTCCTTGACTCGTTCTTCGAGCGACGCAAGATCACTGGTAAGCCGTGCCCCCATCATCTTGGCTTTCAATTCTATATCCCTGCGAACTGCAGTTAAACCCTCCGCATCGGCCTTGTCTGCAGCGATATCTGCTGTCTTATCCGTCGCACGGTCTGCCGTTTTGTCCAGTACCTTCGCGGGCGCATCCTGTCTCACAAAAGAACCCATATGGACGCGGCCAGGCCCGGGTTTTGCATAAATTTGCTCGGTTTTGGTATCGACATACAAGTCAATGGCACACGCCCCGGATGACATGCCCGCGCCTAAAATGGCAGCCATTGCTATAGCAAGCTTGGATAACTTCATTTGATTGCTCTCTTCTCAGTTGTTATGGAAACCACGGCTGAGAATAGTGCAAATAAATGTCGTTTTTATTGCTGTTTTATAACAGTTTTGTGACAAGAATGATGCATTGGGACTATCATATATTCATTGCTGAGATTCTATTCGCGCCATAAATGGAATGGATAGTACGCTCCGTTACCTTTCATCAGCAGCGACTGCATTCCACTTTTTCCGCCGCCATGATAGTCTATGTGCTGGTTTATTCGAATTATCGAGAAGCTCCCTTCAATTCCTTCCAAGACCCCTCTCTGTTAAAGGACTCGTTATGGAAATTCATGTATACGACACTTATGTCAAAGCAAAAGATGGTCACACGATGCATTTCGATGTATTTACAGCAGTAAAGGATGACAAAAAGGCAGTCGAGTATGCGAAGCAATGGCTGACTTCAATCGGTGAAGGCGATGCGACCGTGACCAGCAAAGAATGTAGTTTTTGCCACAGTCAGAGTGCGCCTAATAATGTTGCCGACGCAATCAACAAGGACGGTTATTTTATCTACAAGATGGAAGGCTGCAAGTAATCCTGATCTTGTGTCCAGGAAAAAAATCATGCCGCTGAAAGTGGGAATGGGCATTAAAAAACCATGAATGCCTGGCGTGCGTTCCTGCATTTTTTCCCCGGTTGCGTCAAAAGCTTTGCAATTTTCGGACTGGTTTCCGTTTCTCCACTTTGGGCCGGTGACCCTATCAAGACTATCGAATACACCAAGCCATCGATTGTCGGAGTGGGAACCGTTCAAAGGACACGTTCCCCACCGGTTAATATCCTGGGTACCGGTTTTGTGCTGGACGACGGTCTTCATGTCATCACCAGCGCTCATGTTGTCCCCGAGGTACTGGATGTTGCGAACAAGGAGTTGTACACGGTAATTACCGGCAAGGGAAAAGAACCGGAACTCAGGGACGCAACTGTTGTTGTCGTTGACAAAGAGCATGATCTGGCACTGCTGAAAATCAGCGGTGCGGCTTTACCTGCCATGAAAATTGGGGATGCCAGTACGGTTCGGGAGGGGCAAGACCTGATTTTCACGGGATTTCCAATTGGTATGATTCTGGGATTTTATCCCGTCACCCATCGCGCCATGGTTTCCTCGATTACACCGATTGTGTTGCCCGCGCAGAACTCAAGGCAGCTCAATGCAAAATTGATCGGACAGTTGCAGAAATCCGCTTACGCGGTGTTTCAGCTCGATGGCACCGCTTACCCGGGCAGCAGCGGGAGCCCGCTCTACGACCCCACAACCGGGCTTGTATATGGTGTGGTCAATATGGTGTTTATAAAAGGAAAGAAAGAAGCTGCGCTCAGTAATCCAAGTGGCATAACCTATGCTATTCCAGGAAACTACATTCTTGAATTGTTGCGGCGCAGACAGTAGTAAATGAAAAATCCGGGCTTAACCCGAGATTCTCGCTGGTAATCATTACGCGGTTTATGAAACACCCGGGTTAAATACGGAAGGAACGCTTTTTTATAAATTTGACCGGTGTAGCCTCGATTCGCTGGTTATCAGAATCTCAAGCATAATGTACGATATCATTCTCGAAAGCGTTAAAGGCGGTCTTTGATTTGCGACAAAAATTACTAAAGATTGACTACGTTAAAAAATGGGACCGGCTTAACTGCCTTTGATAACGATGAATGAGCGGGAGGGAGAAACCATGCAAACGGTTACTGTGGCAATTGCCGATACGAATCCGGGAAGACGCGCAAAGCTGGAACAATCCCTGCAAGGCGGGCAAGGCATCAAATTGCTAACAAATGTTATACCGGAAGGAAGCAACGCGTCCGTTGGCCACCAGCTTGAATCCCATGCAGACATGACATCGGTTGAAGAAGTGGTTGCAAGGATCCGCCAGCTCAACCCCCGTATTCTTTTTATCAATTTCGATCAGTCCACCGGAGGGGACTTCGCCCTGTTAGGGGCCTTGCAACGCGAATGTCCTGAGACGCTGGTAGTGCTATTAACCGATAAATCGGCCCAGGATGAGCAGATTCTACAGGCGCTGGCGAATGGTGCGCGCGGTTGTTTGAACCATGAAGCAGATCCGTTTTACTTCTTAAAGGCTGTGCGTGTAGTGGATCAAGGCGAGATCTGGGTGACACGCAAAATGCTTGGAAAAATCATGGACAAGGTGCTGCACTAACCATGAATATCGATGGGAGACATACTTGATCTTGCTAGCGAGTTCATCTCAGGATGACCTATTCCGCTGGGAGCAGGGCGTACGCAGTCTTGCTCCTGTTTTTTGCTCAACCAATCTGGATTCGGTCAGAAGCGAATTGGTACGAATAAAGCCGCAAGTTCTCCTGCTTGATCATGAGTTACCCAAGCTGGATGGGCCGATCGGGATTTCGGGCCTGATGAAATTGAATCCGGAAACCAAGGTGATTGTCATGAGCCATGCCATTTCTGATGAGATCGAATGGGGGTTATTCAGGACGGGTATAAGGGGTTGTTGCAGAGATGATATTGAGCCGGAGCAGCTCAAAAGCGTTGTTGAAGCTGTTCAGCAAGGTGAATTGTGGATTAGGCGAACACTCAGCTGGCATCTGCTGAACGAGCTGGTGATGATTACGCAGGAGAAGAATAAAATTAAGCAAGCCGTCAGTGATTTGCTTGCAAATCTTACGCGGCGTGAATATGAAATTGCCACGCTTGTCGGCGATGGCGAATCCAACAAACAAATTGCACGAAGGCTGGATATTACCGAACGGACAGTGAAGGCGCATTTGACCGAAGTTTTTCGTAAGCTGGACGTCGCTGATCGGCTCAAGCTGGCGTTAATAGTAAAGGGCTCCATGCCCCCACGGGATTCGTCAAGCATAGGACACTGATATGAGTTTTGCATTTTTGGCCATACTTAAATATCCGGTGATTCAAATACCTGAAACCTCTTCATTTTAAATTGCTTCTTTTTTCTCGCTGCCCGGCGAATCGTATTTTGGTCTCACCCCACCCTAGATCATTGCTGGGTTGATCCGGCTTGGAAAAAATTGAGGATTCCCGAAATTCTCGATTTATCCGCTCCTCGATTGGCGTACTAAAGTCCAATTGTTCTTGCGGGCGAAATTGATATGATGCGAATATAGTTTGACGCAAAGAAGACCGCTCCAAAGGGTCATTCAGTATGAGTATGTATATGGATGGCTTATCCCGGGATCAGGGGTTCTGCATATCGTAGTTGACGCAGTCTTGAAAATGCACAATTGGGGGCGCCAGATGATCATTGCGACAGCTTATCCACCTGGTTGCTTAAGCGATTATGGGTGACGCGTTAAACAATTTCTTCCGAGAAAAAATCTGCGTGGGTTATATAAGCAGAGCAGGCATTAATCACTCTTTTGCGTAATTCGCGGAACTGAATCTTACGCATGTGCCTGCCAGCGGGTCAAGCGCCGGGCGCGCTTCATATTGCGGCTGGGCAATAAGTACACGAGAATGTGGCAGCGTGCCTTATGGTCAACAAGGCACCAGGAGGGCCAAAATTGTTTCGTATTTATAATCATTACATTTCCAGAACCACAGTCTTGCTTATCAGCGCGGAGGTATTTGTGCTGATGGTGGCGTTTTACCTGGGTACTGGCCTTCGCTTCTTTGGCGAAATCGAATTGCTGCCTTTTTCGCTCTCCTCCTTGTTTCCAGTGGCCAGTACTTTCACTTCCGTCATGATCCTGAGCATGGCGGCAATGGGAATGTATCAACTGGATTTTCGGCCGGATATCAAGGACACCTTATTCCGTCTCATGCCATCGATGCTGCTGGGATTTGGAATCATGACCCTGGTTTTTTATCTGCTGCCCGATCTTTATTCCGGTCGGGGCGTACTTGGGCTGGTGATGGTACTTGCTTTGTCCGGGATTCTTCTGACACGAGCTGCTTTTCTTAAATGGTCCAGCCTGGGAATCCTGGAGTCGCGAGCCATCGTGCTGGGCATCGGCAACAAGGCAAAGGAGTTTATCGATCAGATCAAAAAAGATCCTCACCGCAGGGGATTCAAGATCATTGGTTTCATTCCGCTGCCGGATGAAGATCTTCGGGTGCCATCCTCCGCGGTCTTGCCGAAGGTTGAGTCTTTGATATCCCTGGTAAACCGATATGGCGCGAGGGAAATCATTATCGCGATTCAGGAACGGCGTGGCGGCTGCTTTCCTATACAGGATCTGCTGGAATGCAAGTTGAACGGGATTAAAGTGACAGATTCGGCTGCCTTTTTCGAGCGAGAACTCGGCCAGATTCGAGTAAATTCCCTTTATCCGAGCTGGCTGGTTTTTGGAGGAGGGTTCGATCAAAGCCTTTTGAGGTCGGGCATCAAGCGAGCTTTCGATCTGATCGCAAGCGGCATTCTTCTGGTTATCACATTCCCTGTAATGATTATTACTGCCCTCTGCATTCTTATTGAGGATGGCGCTCCTATTTTTTACCGGCAGGAGCGAGTCGGAAAAGGGGGAAGAACTTTCATGGTTCTGAAGTTTCGCAGTATGAGAGATGACGCGGAGAAGGGTGGAAAACCCCAATGGGCGGCTGCGGACGATCCTCGAACGACCCGGGTGGGCAGGATTATCCGCAAACTGAGAATTGATGAGCTTCCCCAGATATTCAATGTTTTGAATGGTGAAATGAGTTTTGTCGGCCCTCGTCCGGAAAGACCCTATTTTGTGAATCAGCTCTGCACGGAAGTTCCTTATTACAATGTAAGGCACAGCATAAAGCCAGGGATAACCGGATGGGCTCAAGTTCGCTATGGCTATGGCGCTTCGTTGGAAGATGCCATCGAGAAACTTCAGTATGATCTGTACTATGTGAAGAATCACAGTTTGTTCCTTGATGTCATCATCTTGATAGACACCATCGAAGTTGTTGTTCTCGGCAAAGGCGGGAGATGATTCCCGGAGACAGCATTACGCCATGCTGACCAGTATCGCGACAGCCAGTTACACAATGTCCGCCGCGGCGTATCTTTTTCTGGCCGTGCTTTTGCTAACCCGCTGGCGGGGCCGGTTACACAGCATCATATTGCCCGTCGCATGCCTGTTTTCCGCTCTTTGGGCGGCAACGCTTGCTTATCAGGCCAACCAGCTCCCTACTCTTTCACTCCTGACGGATGTCATGGAGATCCTCAGAAATGCGGGTTGGTCTGCTTTTCTAATAGTATTGCTGGTGGGACCCTACCGGCAGGTGGAACTCTCCTCAATCACAAGGATGAGACCCGCCGTAGCGATTATCGTTGTGCTTTACCTGGCGTGCCTTGCCGTGGCTCTCTACGCTCATGGAGGGTCCGACTTTTTGCAGCATCAAGCCTTTGATTTTAAAAGTAGCATTGTTGGAAGTGTAGCAATGGCAATCGTTGGCATGATCCTGGTGGAACAGCTTTATAGAAATACGCCGATAAAGCAGCGATGGGGAATAAAATTCGCCTGCCTCGGAATAGGTGGAATTTTTGCCTATGATTTTTATTTGTACAGCGATGCATTGCTGCTCAAACATGTGAACCCCGAGATCTGGACCGCGCGGGGCATCGTCAATGCATTGGTTGTTCCGCTTATCGCCGTGTCTGCAGCGCGAAATCCACAGTGGTCGTTGGGTATCACGGTATCGCGTCGTATCCTGTTCTATTCGGCGGCGCTGTTCGGCGCCGCCATGTACTTACTGGCGATGGCCGCAGCCGGTTATTACCTCCGTTTTTTTGGCGGAAGCTGGGGCACGGTCATGCAGGTCACTTTCTTGTTTGGTGCCGTGGTACTGCTATTGCTCGTGCTGTTCTCCGGTACCTTACGCTCCTGGCTGAGAGTCTCCATCAGCAAGCATTTTTTCAGCTATAACTACGACTATCGAGAGGAATGGCTACATTTCACGCGTACGCTTTCAATGGGCGAGCATGCGCTGGGTGAACGCGTAATCCAGGCCCTGGCCCAACTGGTGGAAAGTCCTGGTGGTGGTTTATGGATCAGCCGGGAATCCGGCAATTGTGAGCCTGCGGCTCATTGGAATATGCCCATGGCGAGCGGATTCGAGCCCATTGACAGTTCCTTCTGCAAGTTTCTGGAGTATAAAGAGTGGGTCATCGAGTTGCGGGAATATGCGACTAATCCGGAAAAGTATTCGGCAATCACTTTGCCTCAATGGTTACAGACAATTCCCAAAGCATGGCTGGTAGTGCCGCTGATTCAACAGCGAAAATTATTTGGCTTTATCGTGCTGGCGGAACCCAGAAGTAGCGTAAAGCTGAACTGGGAAGTGAGCGACCTGCTCAAGGTTGCCGGTAACCAGGCAGCAAGTTACCTTGCGCAAGATGAGGCGGCCAATGCGTTGCTGGTGGCGCGACAGTTTGAATCTTTTAATCGCATGTCAACTTTTGTAGTGCATGACCTGAAGAATCTGGTTTCCCAGTTATCGCTTTTGCTTTCCAATGCCGAGAAACATAAAAGGAATCCGGAATTTCAAAAGGACATGATCGAAACGGTATATTTATCTGTTCAGAAAATGAAGCGCCTTCTGGAGAAATTAAGCAGTGGCGATTCTTCGGAAAAAGCCGCTCCCCTATTCATTGCCGGGTTACTGCAAGAGGCGACAAAGAGTAAATCCATTGCCGAACCCAAGCCAATTCTCGAAATACTGGATTCCAGCCTCGCGGTGTATGCCAACTCGTCGCGTCTCGAGCGAGTCATAGGGCATCTCATACAGAACGCCATTGAGGCTACCCCGCGAGACGGCGAGGTCCGGGTTCAGCTAAGAGGAGAAAAAGGTTTGGCTATCGTTGAAATAAAAGACACAGGGCATGGCATGAGCGAAGACTTCATCCGTGAGAAGCTTTTCAAGCCTTTCGAAACGACCAAGTCAGCAGGCATGGGTATAGGGGTGTTTGAAAGTAAGGAATATGTATCTGAACTGGGAGGAGAACTTGAAGTTGTCAGCAGTGAATCGGGGGGCACCATTTTCCGTGTAATTCTGCCCCTTCATCAAAGCGGCAGTGCTGCTGAAGTCATTACGTAAAGTCAATTTTTATTCGATTTCCAGTTTTTAAGTTGAAGCTCGGTATTAAGACAGCTTCCGATGGCAACAAAAGGCGAGCTTTTCCGTGGCTGAGCCAATTTCCGAAAAGCGATGGTATTCCCCGGTTTCTCTGCGGATAGGCGCTCTGGAATTATGGCAAGATTGAGTTCAGGCATATAGAAGTCCCAAAATGAACGAATGAGAGGCGTAAGTGAATCAGGATAAAAAGAGTCTGCTGGTGATCGAGGACGATCCCGGTTTACAGAAACAACTCCGCTGGAGCTTTGATAACTATGAGGTATTGGTGGCGGGGGATCGCGAAAGTGCGCTCGCCCTGGTTCGACGGCATGAACCCGCGGTCGTCACCATGGATTTGGGACTTCCCCCGGACCCGGATGGAGCTTCCGAAGGGTTGGCCACGCTAAAACAGATACTTGAGCTCGCGCCGGATACCAAGTTGATTGTTCTTACGGGTAATCAGGATCATGGGAATGCTTTAAAAGCGATTGGCATGGGCGCTTACGATTTTCATCAAAAACCTTTCGATCCCGAGATGCTCGGCCTAGTAATCGAAAGAGCTTTCTATCTGTACGCGTTGCAGCAGGAGAATCGAAGATTATTGCAGACCCAGACAAATTTACCCATAACCGGCATTATCACCCGCGATCCGGGGATGATTAAAGTATGCCGCAGTGTGGAGAAGGTGGCTTCATCGGACGCCACGGCGATCCTGCTGGGTGAGAGTGGAACGGGAAAGGAAATTCTGGCAAGAGCTCTCCACCACTCGAGTGCCAGGCAGGGGAAACGCTTCATGGCAATTAATTGCGCGGCGATCCCCGAAACACTTTTAGAAAGCGAATTATTCGGCTATGAAAAAGGCGCTTATACGGGTGCAGCCAAGCAGACGCTGGGTAAGATCGAGCTCGCCAACGAGGGCACTTTCTTTCTTGATGAGGTAGGTGATTTGCCCATGCCGCTCCAGGCAAAACTTCTTCGTTTCTTGCAGGAGAGGGTGATCGAAAGGGTTGGCGGACGTAAAGAGATTCCGGTGGATGTGCGCATCGTATGTGCAACGCACCAGAATCTGAAGAAATTGATAGAGGAAGGACGTTTTCGCGAGGACCTTTACTATCGCCTGAGCGAAATCGTCATTACCATTCCTCCTCTGCGCGAGCGAGCGGGTGACGCCGCGCTGCTGGCGCATCACTTCAAGAATAAATTCTCTGTTCAGGAAAAACGCCCCTCATTGAATTTCAGCCAGGAGGCGCTTGCCGCGATTGAAGGCCATCCGTGGCCGGGTAATGTCCGGGAAATGGAGAACTGCATCAAGCGTGCCGTTATCATGGCCGATGGCCCCATGATCAGCGCGGAAGATCTCGGGTTGCAGGCTTCAATCGCTCCGGTGGAACCCATCAATCTTCGCCAGATCCGTGAAAAGGCGGAATGTGATGCCTTGATGAAAGCGCTGGCAAGAGTGGATGGCAATGTTGTCAAGGCAGCGGAACTATTGGGCGTCAGCCGTCCCACCATTTATGATCTAATGAACCGCTACGGGTTAAAGTAAGCAAATTCCCCTGATCAATGATCCTGAATCTGGCAATTGACTGTTCAATTTTCACTTATTTGTCAAGCTCAGCGCTATGATATACAGATTGCACCACTTGATCTTCACCCTTATGGTGAGTCGCTACAGGGCAGATTGCAAGATTTTTGCGGCACATGGCGAGTTTATTCGCAACGCCTTGTCCCACACCCGAAAATCGCACATCCACCCTACCGGATTTTAGGATAGTTTGTTCCTCATCACTATTTGATAGACGGGTTTTCTCAATGGCAGATCTTGTTCATAAGCTCATTTTCAAGTCCGCGGATCTTTTTCCTGACAGGGAGGCGCTGGTTTATCGAGATGAGCGGATAGGCTACGCGGTGCTGGCCAAGGCCATCGACTCGGCTGGGAAGGCGATGCTCGCTTTGGGACTTGATCGAGGGGAACGCGTCGCGGTTTATCTCGAGAAACGCCCGGAAACAGTTGCCGCACTGTTCGGCGCTACGGCCGCTGGAGGTGTTTTCGTACCTGTGAACCCTCTTCTCAAGCCGGAACAGGTGGCGTATATCCTGCGCGACTGCAATGTAAGAATCCTGATCACTTCAGCCGACCGGCTGAGACTGCTTGCTGCGGTTCTATCGCAGTGCCATGATCTGCATACCGTGATAGTGGTCAACCCGGGGGCGATTGCGCCGGTTATCGTCGGCTTGAATATCATATCCTGGGATGACGCCCTTGCCGCCGGGCATGGCAAGGCGCATCACGGTATCGATAGCGATATGGCAGCGATTCTTTATACTTCCGGCAGTACCGGCAAGCCAAAGGGTGTGGTCCTTTCCCACCGTAATCTGGTAGCCGGTGCTGCGAGTGTTGCCCAATACCTGAAAAATGATCCCGATGACCGGATTCTATCGGTACTGCCGCTGAGTTTTGACTATGGGCTGAGTCAGCTGACTACCGCTTTTCATGCGTGTGCGACGAGTGTTCTGATGAACTATCTGTTACCGCGAGATATCATCGAGATTGTCGAGAGGGAGCGCATCACGGGTCTGGCCGCAGTGCCCCCATTGTGGATTCAACTGGCCCAGTTGAATTGGCCATCGCACATTTTACTACGCTACATTACAAATTCAGGCGGAGCAATGCCGCGAGCAACTCTCGATTTACTGCGCAGCAAAGCTCCCAATACCCAGGTATTCCTGATGTATGGCCTCACCGAGGCGTTCCGTTCGACCTTTCTGTCTCCCGAGGAAGTGGATAGGCGTCCCGACTCCATCGGTAAGGCCATCCCCAATGCCGAAGTGCTGGTGCTACGCGAAGATGGGTCGCTGTGCGCTGCTGGTGAGCCGGGGGAGCTGGTGCATCGTGGAGCCCTGGTTTCCATGGGATACTGGAATGACCGGGAAAAGACCGCCGAGCGTTTTAAACCTGTCCCTTCCCGTCAGTCCGGGCTGACTATTCCGGAATTGGCGGTATGGTCGGGAGATACGGTGCGCATGGATGAAGAAGGCTTCCTTTATTTCATTGGTCGCCGTGATGAAATGATCAAGACATCGGGTTATCGTGTCAGCCCCACCGAAGTGGAAGAAGTGATCTACGCCACGGAACTCGTGGGAGAAGCTGCCGCCATTGGAATACCTCACCCGATACTGGGTCAGGCTATCGTTCTGGTCGTCACGTCGCGGAACGATGCGACGCTGGACCACGACGCATTGCTGGCTGCCTGCAAGCTTCATCTTCCGGCTTTCATGCTGCCCAGCCGGATCGAATCCAGGGAAGGTAATTTGCCGCGCAATCCCAACGGCAAGATAGACCGTAAACTGCTCGCCCAGACGCTGCAAAATGCTTTTATGGAACACGGCACATGAGTAGTCCCCGTCCCAAGCATGCTCCTGTGACGCAGTTTCCAATTCATGGCGACTGCCTCCAGATTGGTGGCATGTCCCTTACACGTCTGGCGCAACGCGTCGGCAGAACACCTTTCTATGCGTATGACCGGCAGCAGATCACCGAACGGGTTGCTTTCCTGCGCCAGCATCTGCCTGCCGAGATCCACCTCCACTATGCCATGAAGGCAAATCCCATGTCCGCAATCGTACAGCACATGGCCAGCCTGGTGGATGGAATTGACGTGGCATCGGCAGGCGAGATGAGGGTGGCGCTTGATACGCCCATGCCACCGCATCTGATCAGTTTTGCGGGACCGGGAAAGGGCGAAGACGAGCTCTCTTGCGCGATTGCCGCAGGCATCGTCCTGAATATGGAATCCGAGCAGGAAATGGAGCGTATCGCCAGCCTGGGTGCTCACCTTGGTATCCGTCCAAAAGTGGCGGTTCGCGTCAATCCTGATTTCGAGCTCAAGTCCTCCAGCATGAAAATGGGGGGTGGACCGAAGCAGTTTGGCGTGGATGCGGAGCGCGTCCCCGCCATGCTTGCCCGTATCGGTCAACTCGAACTTGATTTCGAAGGATTTCACATCTTCAGCGGTTCGCAAAATCTGAAGGCGGAGGCCCTCCAGGAGGCTCATGAAAAAACCTTTCAGCTCGGCATTTCTCTTGCTCAGCATGCGCCCGGGCCGGTTCGCATGCTGAACATCGGCGGCGGCTTTGGTATTCCTTATTTTCCGGGCGACGAGGCTTTGGATGTCGCAGCGGTGGGCAAGAACCTGCGGCGTCTGCTACCTGAAGTAAAACGGCAGCTTCCCGATGCATGCATGGTAATCGAATTGGGGCGATATCTGGTGGCGGAGGCCGGAATCTATGTGTGCCGCGTGCTGGAGCGGAAGGAGTCGAGAGGACAAGTATTCCTGGTAACAGATGGGGGTCTGCATCATCATCTTGCCGCCTCGGGAAATTTTGGCCAGGTCATCCGCAAAAATTACCCGGTCGTGGTCGGCAACAAGGTGCATGGTAATGACCGTGAAATTGTCTCGGTGGTGGGTCCTCTCTGCACCCCGCTGGATTTATTGGCGGACAGGATGGAAATGTCCAGAACCGAGATTGGAGACTTGGTGGTCGTCTTTCAATCAGGTGCCTACGGTCTGACCGCAAGCCCTACCGCATTTCTCAGCCATCCCGCACCCGTTGAAGTGTTGGTCTAGACTGCTAGACTGTCAGTAATAAAATGTTTACCTATCTGGAAGATAATGCATGTTGTATGCCGTGGCTGCAAGTGGGGCATCAAATAATCATTAACCAAAAATAATGGAACGGTAATGCTGAAGAAAATGAGGGGGCCATTTTGAGCGGGTTGTGTGGCTGGATAGGCTACGGCACCACAGTTAATGAGAACTTGCAGCTTGTTCAGCGAATGGCTGGACCGCTTACCCGCTTCGATGGCGGCGAGGCTCGAACACTGGCTGCGGTGAACAGCGGCTTGGCGGTTGCGGCAACCGGTGATGGTGCGCAGGTTTACCAGAAGGAAGGGCTGCTCGTGGCACTGTGGGGACGAGCCGGCCTTAGCGATCCTCGCCTGGCCCAGCTTGCGCGCACCGATGGCATGGCAAAAACCTTGGCTGACAGCTGGCTGGAAAGAGGAGAGAAAGTCTTAGAAAGTCTCACAGGGGCATTTTCCCTTTGTATCCTGCATGAAAGGGAAAATGTGGCCCTTTTAGCTATAGACCGTATGGGTATCCACCCGCTTTCCTTCCAGATTTCAGGCGGATGCCTGGTGTTTGGCTCATCGGCGGATGCCATCATTTTGCATCCGCAAGTGAAATCCGCGATTTCCCCGCAAGGCATCTATAATTATGTTTATTTTCACATGGTGCCCGCTCCCGGCACGATTTATCTGGAACAAAAGCGTCTTCTGCCCGGCGAATACCTGATCTACCGGAAGGGGAGCGTAGAGACTCATAAATACTGGGAAATGCGATTCCTTGAGGACGAGAAGCGACCCTTCAAGGAACTTAAGCAGGATTTTATGGATGTATTGCGCTCAAGTGTGCTTGAGGCGATTGGGAAAGAGGAAGTCGGGGCTTTTCTGAGCGGTGGAACCGACAGTTCGACAATCGCCGGTATATTGGGAGAGGTAAGTGGCCAGCCGGCCCGAACTTACTCCATTGGTTTCGATGCCTCAGGTTATGACGAAATGGAATATGCGCGTATTGCGGCCCGGCATTTTTCCACCCGGCATAAAGAGTACTACGTCACTCCCGATGATATTGTGACCGCTATTCCGCAGATCGCAGCGATTTTCGATCAACCCTTCGGTAACTCTTCCGCCATACCTGCCTTTTATTGCGCACGCATGGCTAAGGAAGATGGCCTGAGCCGGATGCTGGGTGGTGACGGTGGAGATGAGTTGTTCGGCGGCAACGTGCGTTACGCCAAACAACATCTTTTTTCCCTTTATGAGCAAGTGCCTTCAATGATGCGCAAGGGGCTGGTCGAGCCGCTGGTTTTTGGCATGCCCGGTGGAGCTGCCTTGCCTCTGGTGCGAAAGGCCCGCAGTTACATAGAGCAGGCATCAATTGCGATGCCGGCGCGTACGGAAACTTATAACCTGCTGGAGCGTTATGGCCATGGAGAAGTCTTTACCCCGGAATTCCTGGCTACTGTCAATGCGGGCTATCCCGCTAGCCTCTTGAATGAAATCTACCATCAGAACAATGCTGATAGCCTGATAAACCGCATGCTTGCTTTTGATCGCAAGTTCACGCTCGCCGACAATGATTTGCCTAAAGTGGCAAAAGCTTGCGAACTGGCGGGAATGGACGTGGCGTTCCCCCTTATCAGCGACCAGATCACTGCTTTTTCTTTGCGGCTTGAGCCTCAGCTTAAGCTTAAAGGCACGAAATTACGTTATTTCTTCAAAGAAGCGTTGCGAGGGTTTTTGCCGGAAGAGATTATCGCCAAGCAAAAACATGGCTTCGGCTTGCCTTTCGGTGTGTGGCTCCAACATCACAAGCCGTTGCAAGCCTTGGCTTCTGATAGCTTGACCGACCTCAAGTCACGGAACATCGTACGTGCCGATTTTATCGATACGCTGCTCGGGCAGCATCTGGATGAGCATGCAGGTTATCACGGTACCATGGTTTGGGTTTTGATGATGCTGGAGCAGTGGTACCGGCAGCACGGAATTCACGGACAGTAGCATTTTATTGCCCTCAACCCGGGATCCTATCCGCTTTTCTTTGTTGGGCCATGCGGCGTCCTGTCGCTGCATGTACGGTGGCCTGCTGTCATCCTGGGTGATGTGTGTGCAAGCGGGCGGCCGGAGTGATTCTATTGCTTCCGGCAGCAATTGCGCCGGATATTTTGCCGCCACTTCATCCGCCATATGGTTTCCCCGGCCGATGCCTGAAAAGTTTTCAGGCGCGGCTGAAGGGCAAGTGTGCCAGAACCCCCCTTCAGACTATATCCCAGGATTATGTGATCGAAGGCGCGTAATGCGCTACTCTACTCTGTGAAGCTAGCGGAAGTCATTCTGGCTTCCGCTCATTGTTTCTGGAGAGAAATCACATGACGTTGGAGACTGTTTTCTTGATATCTGCCGCCACTTGCGTAAACCGGCAAGGTCCCCCTGGCTTGGGGCGGACCTGTGCAACACATCGCTGACCAGCTCCGCCAGGCAGGTTGTGTCGCTGCGGCTGCAAGAACCGGTCCGGCATTTCACCGTATTCTCGCCCGCTTGGGCGCCGTCAATTCGGGAATTTATTCGGTGTGTTCCGGATGATCGTCAACGTCATCTCCAATTCATCCGCGTGAGGGGCGACCGCCGTTTTACGCTTATGCCGTTGCGAATATCGGCATAGGTCGAGGCGCAAGGAAAAAATTCCGTGCTTCAGGTAAGAATGCTGTCTATGATGTAAGAAAATCTCCAAATAGACGACTCACGGTAGGCATGCCATGATTCCGACCATGCACCATGCAATCGATAATGGAGGTTTCCTGAGAGATCCATGCAGTCGATCAATGGGGTTTTATCACGTCAATTTTATCCACAGGCAACCGCCATGACCGAGATTGCTCTGGTGCTCGTGTGCAAGCGGCCGTCATCGGGCCTCGCAAAACAGCGGCTGGCCGCAAGCCTGGGAAGGGAGGCGGCGGAGCGAATTGCCGAAGCGCTCCTCGCCTGTGCACTGGAGGACGCGGACGATTGGGACGGTCCGGTAGTCATCGCTCCAGCGCATCCCTCGGATCATGCCTGGGCCGATACGCTTTTACCGCGGTCGCGGCCGAAAGTGCGCATACAGCCACAAGCAGCGGGTAACCTGGGACAACGGTTGAACGGCCTGGATCGTGAACTGCGTAGAATGGGACTCGAACAGCTGGTTTACATCGGCAGTGATGCGCCCGCGCTTACGCCTGTCGATTACGCCGCGGTCAACAATGCCCTGTCTGCCCATGACAGCGTGCTGATGCCGGCGGAAGATGGCGGCGTGGTGCTGATGGCAAGCCGCCATGAGTGGCCGATGCTGGGCGGTTTGCCGTGGAGTACTGCTCGCCTGGGTACAGCGCTAGCGGATTGTTGCCGCGCGGGGGGGCAGTCCGTCGCTACTCTTAAGCATGGCTTCGATGTGGACGAACACGGTGATCTCGTTCGATTGGCGACGGCACTGAGAATGGATCAACGTCCGGCACGGCGTGTATTACACGCGTTGGCTTGTGATCTCGTTCAACAAGGCCAACCGAGGGAAGCAGGGCATGTTTAGCTTTAGTGCGATCATTCCCTGCTATCACGACGAGGCGAAGCTGGCCGATCTGCTCAACCAGTTGCAGAGCCTGCCGCATCGGCCGCTGGAAGCCGTGGTGGTGGATGGCGCTGACGACAAAGCGTGCCGCGAAGTGTGCGAGCAATACGGAGCACGCTGGCTGGCGGGGGAGCCTTGCCGCGGGCGCCAATTACTGGCGGGGGCGGCGCTGGCGCAGGGTGACGTACTATGGTTTTTGCATGCTGACAATCGCTTGCCTCCCGATCCGGTGACGGCAATGGATCTCGCCATCAAGCGTGGCGCGGTGGGGGGCTATTTCCGATTTCGGTTCGATACTCCTCGCGCCTGGCCAGCGTTGCTGCTGGAACCGGCCATCGCATTGCGTTGCCGGTTTGGCGTTCCCTACGGGGACCAGGGGCTGTTCATGACACGCCAGGCCTATGCTGGCGCTGGCGGCCATTCGCCCTGGCCCTTATTCGAAGAGGTCTCCCTGGTGCGCGGATTGCGGCGCCTGGGGCGCTTTCTGCCTTTGCGCGAACCGCTCTTTGTCGATCCACGCCGCTGGCATCGCGATGGCTGGTGGCGGCGTACCTGGGTAAATCGCAATCTGGCGCTGGCTTTTGCGCGCGGCGTCGCGCCTGACCAGCTTGCGGTTCGCTACCGTTCAACAACTACCTGATTTTCATAACGAGGCGATTACCATGCATGACATTGTCAAGCAATATTACGGCGAAACCCTGACCAATTCACGTGATCTCCAGACCAACGCCTGCAAGACCGACGCGGGCTTGCCCGACTATGTGAAGCCGATACTGGCGCAGGTGCACAATGAGGTGTTGACCCGCTACTACGGCTGTGGGCTGGTGCTCCCCGAGTTGCTGGAGGATCTGACCGTACTCGATCTGGGTTGCGGGGCGGGCCGTGATGTCTACGTAATATCCAAACTGGTGGGGGAGCATGGCAGGGTAATCGGGGTGGATATGACTGAAGAGCAACTGACAGTTGCGCGCCAGCATGAGGAGTATCATCGCAAGGCGTTTGGTCATGCCACCGGTAATGTTCTTTTTCTGCATGGCTATATCGAGCGCCTGTGCGAGCTCGAGCTGGCGGATAGCAGTGTGGACGTCATTGTGTCCAATTGCGTGATCAACCTTGCGCCCGACAAGGCGGCGGTGTTACGCGAAGCCTGGCGTGTTCTCAAGCCAGGCGGCGAGTTGTATTTTTCCGATATTTATACCGACCGTCGCGTACCCGGGGCGCTTGCCGGCGATCCGGTACTCTACGGCGAATGTCTGGGTGGAGCACTCTACTGGAATGATTTCAACCAGCTTGCGCGGGAGCATGGTTTTGCCGATCCGCGCCTGGTGGATGACCGTAAGATTGCCATTGGCAAAGCGGAACTGGCGGCGCGCGCCGGGAACATCCGCTTCTATTCCGCCACCTACCGGTTATTCAAGCTCGACAATCTTGAGTCGGCCTGCGAAGACTATGGCCAGTCAGTGGCTTACCGAGGGACGATACCGCATCACCCCCACTTGTTTGTACTGGATAAGCACCACCGTATGGAAACCGGAAAGCATTTCCCGGTCTGTGGCAACACATGGCGCATGCTGCACGATACTCGCTTCGCTGAACATTTCGAGTTCTACGGTAACTTCGAGCGGCACTATGGCATTTTTGCCGGCTGCGGTATGGGGCTACCTTATAATGACACCGCAAATGATTCCGAGAATAATCGTGCGGGCGGATGTTGTTAGTGCAAGCCGTGAAAGTCGCTCCCGCCAGCGCCGCACAGCCCGGCAGGTCCGAACACTGGCAACGTACTCCGGGTGATGAACGGCGTGGTTTTATCCAGCCGCATGCACTGGAGGAGTTGTGGTTTCACACGGGTACCGCCTGCAACCTCGCCTGCCCTTTCTGTCTTGAAGGCTCAAAACCGGGAGATGATCGCTTGCAAATGCTGCGGTTGGGCGATGCCATCCCATTTGTGGACGAGGCGCTCGACCTTGGCGTCAAGCAATTCTCCTTCACCGGGGGCGAACCTTTCATCAACAAGGATATAATAGCTATCCTCGATTACGCATTGATGCATCGGCCTTGCCTGGTGTTGACCAACGCAACCGAGCCGTTACTCAAGCGTCTGCAACAGTTGGAATCATTACGTAAGCGGCCGCACCCACTGAATTTCCGCGTTAGCCTGGATTATCCTGACGCCGTCCGGCATGACGCCGGGCGCGGCAGGGGCATGTTTGCACGCGCGCTGGAGGGCTTACGCAGACTTCATGACATGGGGTTCCGCGTATCGGTGGCGAACCAGCTCTTGCCGGACATCGCGCCGGATGCGGTCGCGGCGCATTTTGCCGACATTTTTCGTGCTGCCGGTTTACCCGGGGATTTGCCGCGTATCGAATTCCCCGAATTTCATCCCCCTGGCACGCGCGTAACGCTACCGCAAATTACCGAGCACTGCATGACGGCCTTCCAGACCGAGGAGACACGGCGCGCATTCATGTGCGCGTTCAGCAAGATGGTGGTGAAAAGCGGTGGCCGGATGCGTGTTTATGCCTGCACCCTGGTTGATGACGATCCGGATTACATCCTCGGTGAAACGCTGACGGAAGCCCTGCAAATACCCGTGAGCATGAAACACCATCGCTGCCATAGCTGTTTCAAATATGGCGCCACTTGTAGCGAAATGAAAACGGGAAAATAAATGGCTGCGCGCGAGTCTTGATTTTTAGAGGCACCCGGGATGAAACATTGGTGGTTGCTTATCATACTGGTGTTGTTGGCTGGATTGTTCTTCGCCTTTGATTTCCAGCGGTTCCTCAGTCTCGAAATGCTCAAGAACAGCCGGGATGAACTGCAACAAGCCTTTCAGGCGCAACCGCTGCAAGTCATTGGCCTCTATGCCGCGGCTTATATTGTCATAACCTCGCTTTCCCTGCCCGGCGCAACGTTGATGACGTTGGCCGGCGGTGCCGTCTTCGGGCTGTGGGTGGGAATTGCAGCGGCGCTCATCTCCGCCAGTATCGGCGCAACCGTGGCTTTCTGGACGGCACGCTACCTGTTTCGCGATGCCGTGCATCACCGCTTCGGCGGCCATATGACTGCAATCAATGCCGGCATTGAGCGTGACGGCGCATTTTATCTCTTCACTTTGCGCTTGGTGCCGGTATTTCCTTTTTTCGTGATCAATCTCCTGATGGGGCTTACCGCCATGCGAACCGCAACGTTCTTCTGGGTCAGCCTGCTAGGGATGCTCGCCGGCACTGCGGTTTATGTCAACGCAGGAACCCAGTTAGGCACACTGACCAGTTTGTCCGGCATTTTGTCGCCATCGCTGATCGGATCGTTTGTTCTGCTGGCCGCCTTTCCGTGGCTGGCACGGCTGGGGCTGGAGCGTGTCAGGGAGAGCAGGGTGCGCGGCCACTGGCCCAGGTCGTCCAGGCCACGCCGATTCGATCGCAATCTGGTGGTTATCGGGGCCGGTGCGGCGGGCCTCGTAACATCATACATAGCAGCCAGCACGCGCGCCAAGGTTACATTGATCGAAGGCTACAAGATGGGCGGTGACTGTCTCAATTTCGGGTGTGTGCCTTCCAAGTCGCTGATTCGTTCGGCCGGCTTTTTGCGACAGGCCCGGCACGCCAAAGACCTTGGCATTGCCAGCGCAACCGTCGACTACAACTTTGGTGACGTGATGGCGCGTGTGCATCGGATCATCCGTACGGTGGAACCGCATGATTCAGTGGAACGCTATACGGAACTGGGGGTGGAAGTCATTCATGGCAATGCGCGCATTACCTCCCCCTGGACCGTGGAGGTCAACGGGCGGACCATAACCACCTGCGCTATCGTCATCGCCACCGGCGCTGCCCCCGCCATCCCCCCGATTCCGGGATTGGAGCAGGTGTCGTACTATACGTCCGACACCATCTGGTCGCTTACCGAACGCCCGGAGCGGCTGGTCGTGCTAGGTGGAGGGCCGGTAGGCTGCGAGCTGGCGCAGGCATTTGCACGCCTGGACTGTCAGGTCACGCAAGTGGCGAAAACGTGTTTGATGGAACGTGAAGATGCGGATGCCGTTGCGCTGATTGAGGCGGCGTTGCGCGCCGATGGCGTGCGCGTATTGACTCAGACCGAGGCTATTCGCTGTGAGCGCGCATCCGGTCAGCAATGCTTGATGGTACGCTACCAGGATGGAACCGAGGAAGCACTTCCGTTTGATGCCATGCTGTGCGCAGTGGGAAGAACTGCCCGGACCAAGGGCTTCGGGCTGGAGGAATTGGGAATTCCCATTTCACCCAAGCGTACCATTGAAACGGACGCGTGGCTGCAGACACTTTATCCCAACATCTACGCTTGCGGCGACGTGGCGGGGCCATACCAGTTCACCCACGTTGCGGCGCATCAGGGCTGGTATGCAGCAGTCAATGCACTGTTTGGTGCCGTGAAACGCTTTAAAGTGGATTACTCAGTGATTCCCTGGACCACGTTTACCAGTCCTGAAGTCGCCAGGGTCGGGTTGTCGGAGGATGAAGCGAAGAAGCAGGGTATTTCCTATGAGGTGACACGCTACGGGCTGGAAGACCTCGACCGCGCTATTGCGGATGAAGCGGCACATGGCTTTGTCAAGGTGCTCAGCGTGCCGGGTAAGGATCGCATTTTAGGCGTGACCATTGTCGGCGATCACGCCAGTGACCTGCTGGCGGAATTCGTGCTAGCGATGAAACATGGTCTCGGTCTCAACAAAATACTCGGCACGATCCATACTTATCCGACTTGGTCGGAGGCCAACAAATACGCCGCAGGCGAATGGAGACGCGCACATGTGCCACATCGACTGCTTGATTGGGTGGAAAAATATCACGCCTGGCGGCGAGGCTAGCAGGTTGCCATGAGCATGAAAATATCGTCGACAACGCAGTATGTGATGTTAGCCGCGACATTATTGCTGGGATCTTGGAGCCTGTCCGGCAATGCCGCTTCACAAAAACTGGTTTTGACTGGCGCCAGCACGATCGCCCCGTTGGCGGGAGAGATCGCACGGCGCTTCGAGGCATTCCATGCCGGCACGCGCATAGATGTGCAGACCGGAGGCTCCGCGCGCGGCATTAATGATGCCCGCAAGGGAATTGCCGACATTGGCATGGTGTCCCGTGCCTTGAAACCCGAGGAGAAGGATCTGCGCGCGCATACTATTGCCCTGGATGGTGTGGGCATCATTCTCCATGCAAGTAATCCGGTCGCCGTGCTAAGCACGCAGCAGATTGCCGGGATTTATACTGGCAAAATCCTCAACTGGAAGATCGTGGGGGGGCGCGATGCACCCGTCACTGTGGTCAACAAGGCCGAAGGACGCTCAACACTTGAACTGTTTTTGAGCTATTTTAAATTGAAGAACAGCGATATCAAGCCGCAAGTGATCATTGGAGACAATGCGCAGGGGATAAAGACCGTAGCTGGCAACCCGAATGCCATCAGCTACGTTTCCATAGGTGCGGCCGAATATGAAATAACGCATGGCACGCCGATCAAGCTGCTGCCGCTCAACGGCGTCGCGGCATCGGTGATCAATATACGTAACGGCACTTTCCCGCTGTCGCGGCCGCTCAATCTGGTGACGCGGGAAGTGCCGCAAGGACTGGTACGGGATTTTATCGAATTTACCCGCTCGGAGCAGGTACATGATCTGGTCGAAGCACAATATTTCGTTCCCATCAGCGTCCGCTGACACCATGCCGTGGATAAGTTGATACTCAGGCTGCTGTGCGGTGGAGCAGGCATCGCCGCGACCCTGGTGCTGCTGATTCTCTTGTTCCTGGCGGTCGAGTCATGGCCTGCGCTACGGCATATACCGGCCGGGCGCTTTCTCACCGATCCGTCATGGAGCCCCGGAGAAAACATGTACAACCTGGCGCCGATGCTGTCGGGTACGCTCTACGCCGCAGGCGGGGCGCTGCTGGTGGCAGCGCCGTTAGGTATCGCTTCTGCACTGTTTGTTGCCTATTACGCCCCGCCTCGCGTTGCCGGCATATACCGGCGACTGATCGAGCTGTTGGCGGGCATTCCTTCCGTGGTCTATGGTTTTTGGGGTTTGACCACACTTGTGCCGCTGATTAACCAATTACATCCGCCGGGGGCCAGTCTGCTGGCCGGAATTCTGGTTCTGACACTGATGATCCTGCCTACCATCGCATTAACCGCGCATGCTGCGCTATTGGCCGTCCCCGCAGAATATCTGCGCGGTGCGGCGGCGCTGGGCATGTCACGCTGGGGCATGATTCGCGGGGTTGCCCTGCCGACGGCAAGACCCGGCATCGTGGCCGGCATAATGCTCGCCGCCGGCCGCGCCATCGGTGAAACCATGGCCGTGCTGATGGTTACGGGCAACGTGGTGCGGCATGCGGATAGCCTGTTTGATCCGGTGCGTACGCTTGCCGCTAATATTGCGCTGGAAATGGCCTACGCCATGAATGACCATCGCGCTGCCCTGTTTGTATCAGGCCTGACACTGATGCTGATGGTCATGGCGCTCTCGGGCGTAGCCGGCTGGCTGGCGAGAAATCGTCATGCCTGAAGCAGTTTCCATGAAGCTGGCGCATGTCCATCGGGATCGCCTCGCGCAACTGGCCGTTTGCCTTGCTGCGTTCGTGGTCTGCGCCGCGTTTGCGTGGATAGTCGGTGATCTAGTGCGCGGCGGCCTGGGGCATCTTTCCTGGGGTTTTCTTGTCGATTCGCCGCGGGATGCCGGCCGTGCCGGCGGCATCGGTCCGATTCTGGTTTCCACCCTTCTTATCTTGCTGGTCGCCCTGATGGCGGCGCTCCCACTGGGATGGGCGACAGCCGCGCTGCTTGCCGAATATGTGTCCGCCAACAGCGGTTTTGGCTACGCGGTGCGCTACAGCCTACAGGTGCTTGCCGGGGTGCCTTCCATTGTTTTTGGCCTGTTCGGCAATGCTTTTTTCAGTATTTATCTGGGTATGGGATTCTCCATTCTGTCTGGCGGCCTGACTCTGGCCTGCATGCTGCTGCCCATTCTCGTCAGTACCGCCGAGGCGGGTTTGCGCGCCGTTCCCGATTCGTATCGCCTGTCCGCCGCCGCATTGGGCATGTCGCGTGCAACAACGCTGTTCCGGTTGCTATTGCCGGCCGCCGCGCCGGCGCTGGCCGCGGGCCTCCTGTTAGGGATCGGACGCGCCATCGCCGAAACCGCGGCACTATTGTTCACCAGCGGCTATGTCGACCGCATGCCGGGTTCGCTGCTGGACTCCGGGCGCTCCCTGGCGATACATATCTTCGATTTATCCATGAACGTATCCGGTGGCGATACGCCGGCGCACGCGTCGGTATTGGTACTGATCGCCGTGCTGCTGTTCATCAATATGGTCGCCATGCGGCTCACCGCCCGTTGGCAGCACGGAAAAATGGTACCGGAATGAACTTAAAAGTGTTCCAATTCAATGCATTCCGAGCCTGAGCAACCCATAAGCCCGGCCAATAATGCCTACACGCTTGGCCCGATGCAAGCGGGCCCGGTGTGTTGCGATCCGCAGCCCTTGATCCAGGTCGACAATTTTTCCCTTCATTATGGTGTCAAGCCTGCGCTGGCCAACATTACACTGGATATCTACCGTGGCTGCATCACCGCCTTGATCGGTCCTTCCGGCTGCGGAAAAACCAGTTTCCTGTCATCGATCAACCGGCTTACGGATTTGATCCCAGGCTGCCGGATTACCGGTCGTATTCGCATAGAAGGTAATGACATTCATGATCCTTCCCTCAATGTGCAGGCGTTACGGCGGCAGATCGGCATGGTATTCCAGAAGCCAACCCCCTTTCCACTCTCAATCCATCGCAACATCGAACTGCCCCTGCACGAGCATGGTATTACGCGGCGTGCCCATACGGGGGCCATCATCCGACAGGTATTGCAGGATGTCGGGCTATGGGATGAAGTGCATGACCGGCTGGACGCCCCCGCGCTGAGCCTGTCCGGCGGCCAGCAGCAGCGTCTTTGCATTGCTCGCGCGCTGGCGTTGAATCCACAGATCCTGTTGATGGATGAACCATGCAGCGCACTCGATCCCATCGCTTCGGGAGTGGTCGAGGATCTGATCAGCCGGTTGCGCGGCCGCTATACTATCGTCATTGTCACCCATAATCTGGCGCAGGCGCGCCGCATTGCTAACTACGCGGCATTTTTTTGGGTCCGGGGCCATGTCGGGCGCCTGGTTGAATTTGGTCATTGCCGCCAGATTTTTGAATCGCCTGCCCATGAACTTACTGCTGCTTACGTAAATGGAGCGAGGGGATGATCGGGATGAAAAACCCTTTTATCGTCATGCCCATATGAAGGTAATTTAGCATGGACAGGTATATGTTAAAGCTGTATAGTTGCCGAGCCTTCGCTCTTTAGGGCATCTCTAAGAATTCGAATACAGCGGCAATGGGCTATTGCTCCTCGATCGCCAAATGAGACTATTTTCCTGCCTGCCGGATCTGCGCGGCGAGAGGTTGTTTGCGCCCCTCGCCCCTTATGGCTGTTGCGGGTCGCTGCGGGCAAGCGCGTTGCCGAGGTTGCTGACTGGGCACGGGGGATGAATCCAGGCGAGTGCGCGCAAGGATCTGGCCGGGAATCGAGTTTTTAGAGATGCTCTTCAGAAAAGGGTGAGATGTTAGCCATAGAATGCCGGGCGGAAAGAAATGGCGCATGGATATGCGCGGTAAATAAACATTTATGGAGGGAAACATGAACAAAGTTGTTCGAGGGGCAATCGGATTCGGATTGCTGTGTATGAGTGCCGGTGCGGCCATGGCGGCGACGGACATTTCCAAATTGCCGGTGGTCACCCAGAACCTGGTGGCCCCGCCTTTTGTGCCCCAGCATGACCAAGTGGCCAAAGGGGGTCCCAAAGTCGTCAAGGTACGCATGGAGACCATAGAAAAGCTGGTGCAGGTCGCACCGGATGGCACCAAGATGTGGGCACTGACTTTCAACGGCACGGTTCCCGGTCCGCTGATCGTCGTGCACCAGGATGACTATGTGGAACTGACACTGGCCAACCCGAAGACCAGCACCATGGCACACAACGTTGACTTCCATGCGGCCACTGGCGCGCTGGGCGGAGCCGGCCTGACGCTGGTGGCGCCGGGCGAAGATGTGGTATTGCGCTTCAAGGCGATCAAGGCCGGGGTATTTGTCTACCACTGCGCCCCGGGTGGCACCATGATTCCGTTCCACGTCATTTCGGGCATGAACGGCGCCATCATGGTATTGCCGCGCGATGGCCTGAAAGACAACAAAGGCAAATCGGTGCGCTATGACCGGGCCTACTACATAGGCGAGCAGGATCTCTATCTGCCCAAGGACAAGGACGGGAAATACAAAGTGTACTCCCAGCCTGCCGAAGGCATGGCTGAAATGCTCGACGTTGCCAAGGGACTCATCCCCACCCATGTCGTCTTCAATGGCGCGGTCGGTGCGTTGACGGGCGACAATGCGCTCAAGGCCAAGGTGGGCGAGAAAGTGTTGTTCATTCACTCCCAGGCCAATCGCGATACCCGGCCTCACCTGATTGGCGGCCATGGCGATCTGGTATGGCAAGGTGGCAAATTCAGCGACCCCCCCGTCACCAATCATGAAACCTGGTTCATTCCGGGGGGTGCCGCAGGTGCTGCGTTGTATGAATTCAGACAACCCGGGCTGTATGTGTACCTCAGCCACAACCTGATCGAGGCGGTGTTGCTGGGTGCTGCGGCGCACATGAATGTCGAGGGCACATGGAACGACGATCTCATGAAGCAGCTCAAGAAGCCGAATGAGAATTCAACCCCGGCGATGGATCACTAAAAAAGAATCCATTAGTATCCTGTCCGGCGCGGCTTCAACCTTACGTTGAAGCCGCGTTTTTTATGGAATGGATGCCCAGGCGGAATATGGTTTCTGAACGATTTCGTAAAAATGATGTCCAGGTGCGCAATTTTCTTGACACAGTGCTGTTGCCGGGTTAGGCTAGGCGGTGTTCGTCAAGGTAATTCTGTGCTACTTTCGGGTTTTTCAGAATTAAATTAGGGTGGGCTATTGGCGTAACGCGATAGTCCAGACGGATCAGGCATCAAAAAAACAATTAATACGGATAAGGAGAAGAGAGATGGTAGTGAAGCTTGGGCTGAGGCTCATCACGCTGACATGCGGGGCGCTGCTGGCGGCGTCGTCATGGGCGAACTATCCCAGCGTCCCGAAAGAGACGTACAAAGCGCTGAATCTGGAACAAACGGCCACGCCCAAGGAATTGCATGAAGCGGTGACCAAGCGCTACAAGGACCCGGCGCAAGGGGCTGGGCGGGGGACGCTGGCCAAGTACTGGGAGCCGGTGCCGTACAGCATGTACATGGACCCTGCCTCCTTCTACAAGCCGCCGACCTCGATGAAGGAAGTGGCGGAGCGTCAGGAATGCGTCAAGTGTCACACGGACGAATCGCCGGTATGGGTGAATGCGTGGAAGAAGAGCACGCATGCCAACCTGGACAAGATCCGCAACCTGAAGCCGGACAGCCCGATCTACTACAAGAAAGCCAAGCTGGAAGACGTGGAGAAGAACCTTCGCTCCATGAACCGGCTGGGCGCGAACGAAAAGCTGAAGGAAGTGGGGTGTATCGACTGTCACGTCGACATCAACACCAAGAAGAAGGCCGACCACATGACCGACCTTCGCATGCCCACGGCTGACGTATGCGGCACCTGCCACCTGCAGGAATTTGCCGAACGCGAATCCGAGCGCGACACCATGGTATGGCCGAACAAGCAATGGCCGCAGGGACGTCCCTCGCATGCGCTGGACTGGAAAGCCAACGTAGAAGTTGCGGTATTTGCCGCCATGCCGCAGCGCGAGATAGCCGAAGGCTGCAGCATGTGCCACACCAACCAGAACAAATGCGACTCCTGCCATACCCGGCACGAATTCTCCGCGGCCGAATCGCGCAAGCCCGAAGCGTGCGCCACCTGCCACAGCGGGGTGGACCACAACAACTGGGAAGCTTACTCCATGAGCAAGCACGGCAAGATCGTATCGATGATGGGCGACAAATGGAACTGGGAAGTCTCGCTCAAGGACGCCTACGCCAAGGGTGGCCAGACCGCCCCGACCTGCGCGGGGTGCCACTTCGAATATGAAGGCAAGTACAGCCACAACGTCACGCGCAAGATACGCTGGGCCAACTACCCGGCCGTGCCCGGCATAGCCGAGAACATCAACAGCGAATGGTCGGAAGCGCGGCTGGACTCCTGGGTCAAGACCTGCACCCAGTGTCACTCCGAGCGTTTTGCCCGCTCCTACCTGGAATTCATGGACAAAGGCACCCTGCACGGCCTGGCCAAATTCAAGGAAGCGCATGCAGTCGCCGAGAACCTCTACAAGGACGGCCTGCTCACCGGACAGAAGACCAACCGTCCGGCGCCGATGGCACCGGACAAGGAAATGTTCGCCGGCTTCACCCAGCTCTACTGGTCCAAGGACAACAACCCCGCGGCGATCGAACTCAAGGCGCTGGAAATGGGAGAAAACGACCTGCCCAAACTGCACGTAGGCCTGGCCCACGTCAACCCGGGCGGCTGGACCTACACCGAAGGGTGGGGCCCGATGAACCGCGCCTACGTCGAAATCATGGACGAAAACACCAAGATACGCGAAATGGCGGCGCTGCAGGCCCGGGTAGCCAAGATGGAATCACGCCGCACCAGCCTGCTGGACCTCGACAGCAAGGATGACAAGCTCTCGCTGGGCGGCCTGGGCGGCGGCATGCTGCTGGCTGGCACCCTCGCGCTGGCTGGCTGGCGCCGGCGCGAAAAAAGCGGGCATTGACCGCCTCATCCGCCTCGACTCCCTCCCCCTCCCGCGCCCAGCCGGCGCGGGGCGGACTGGGAACTAAACTCCTCCCGTCACTGGGCATCCTCCTGGTGACGGGAGGATTGCTTTTACTCGCCTGGTTTGCCTGGCTCTGGTTCAACCCGGCGCCCGCCCCCTACCGCTATACCCAGGTCAAGGAAGGCGGCATCGCCCAATTCAGCCAACTGGGCCTCGACCCCTGGCCGGACCTCACCGTCGCCCAGTATGAAATCCACGCCGAGGGCGTGAACGACCCCGTCGCCCTGGCCACCACCGCGCGGCGCGGCGCGATGGCTCCCATCCTCATCAGCTGGGAAAACCGCAGCAGCGAACTGCTCATCTCCCTCGACAGCAAACTCTCCGAACTGACCGCGCTGGCCGCCGCCATCGACAAATATGCGGGCCAGGACGCGCGCATCCTGGCCTGGTGGGACACCTCGCGCCAGCTCAAACTGCTGACCGGGCGCGACACCCTGTTCACCGCCCACCTGGGCGAACCCCTCATCATCCCCGCCCCCTGGCAGCCCTACAGCGACTCCATCCGCCACCAGGAAGACCAATTCTGGGGGGCGCCGGCCTCGGCCGACGAGCGCCGCAACTTCCAGCGCTTTGCCGACGCCCTCATCGCCGAACCCGCCCGGGGGGCCGCCATCCTGCGCGAACTGGCGGGCAAAGGCGCGGATGGCGAAGCCTACGTCGTCATCCACGTCACCGACCTCTACAAACTGGGACTGATGCGCCCCGAACAATTCGACATCACCTACAAGCACTTCCCCATGGAAGGCAACATGCACGGCATGATCGGCTACCTCAAGAAATGGATGCAGGAAAACAACTTCGCCACCTACACCCTGCAATCCCTCTCCGACAGCATGGTGCGCGGCTACTTCCTGCGCGATGATAAAAGCGGCAACACCCTCCTGGCCCAGATGCTGCCCTTCACCAATTCCATGCCGCTGGACCTCACCGTCCTGCAACTCATCTACCAGCAGGGCGGCTACTGGGTCTACAAAATCCCCTCGACCGGCGACACCGCAGCCGCACCCGCCGACACATCCGCCGGCACCCTCGATGCTGACGCTTCATCACCGGCGACACCCGCGCCTGCTGCCCCGCCCGCACTCTCACCCGCCTCCTGAGGCGGGCCGCCCCGTCAGCGGGCAGCCCGCCATCCGGGGGCTGGTTGACGGATGAGACTCCCGCAGCGGTACCAGTGGTACCACAAAGAGTCATGGTACTGGTGCTACCCGTTTACATCAACCAGCGATAAAGTACCGTCATAAAATACAGTATGGACATCACTGGGTTTTTTATAACATAACAACAGCTATCAACGGATATACTTGCCCCGAAGGAGAAAACCATGCGCCATTCCCTGACATTTGCCCTGGCTGCCGCAGCCATGTTTGCGCTGCTATCCGGCAGCGCCACCGCACAATCGTTTGAAGGCCGCAAGAAGTGCAGTTCCTGTCACAAGAGCCAGGCCGAATCATGGGGCGAGACCGCTCACGCCAAGGCCATGGACTCGCTCAAGCCCAACACCAAGGCCGAGGCCAAGAAAAAGGCCAAGCTGGACCCCAAGAAGGACTACACCAAGGACAAGGACTGCGTAGGCTGCCACGTTGACGGCTGGGGCAAGGAAGGCGGCTACACCATAGACGACCCCAACAAATTCACCAGCGGCGTGGGCTGCGAATCCTGTCACGGGCCGGGTGCCAAGTATCGCGGCATCCACCGCAAGGCGGGAGCGGCCTACGAGAAATCGAAGAAGACCGCGCCGCGTTCGACCCTGGCCGATGCCGGGCAGGACTTCGCCTTTGAAGAATCCTGCAACGCCTGCCACCTGAACTACAAGGGCTCGCCGTGGAAGGGCGCCAAGGAACCGTACACCCCGTTCACCCCGGAAGTGGACAAGAAATACACCTTTGACTTCAACAAATACGTCAAGGACACCAAGGCCATGCACGAGCACTACAAACTGGACGGCACCTTTGAAGGCGAGCCGAAGTTCAAGTACCATGACGACTTCCAGTCCAAGGCCAAAGTGGGCGTGAAAGGTTCGGAGGACTGATGGCCGGAATGCGCGCGGGCGGCACCCTGCTCACGGGTGCGCTCCTGGGGGTTGTCATGGTGGCGGTGGTATTCGGCGGCGAGGCCGCCGTCTCCACCACCGAATTCTGCACCAGCTGCCACTCCATGTCCTATCCGGCGGAAGAACTCAAGACCTCCTCCCACTATGGCGCCCTGGGTGCCAACCCGGGCTGCAAGGACTGCCACATCCCGCAGGGCTTCAAGAACTTCCACCTGGCGGTGGCGACGCACGTGGTGGATGGGGCGCGCGAGCTGTACCTGGAATTTGCCAACGACTACTCCACGCTGGAGAAATTCAACGAGCGCAGGCTGATCATGGCGCACGATGCGCGCATGAACCTGAAGAAGTGGGACAGCAACACCTGCCGCGAATGCCACAAGAACCCGCAGCCGCCCGGATCCGATGCCAAGGCCGCGCACAAGAAGATGGAGACCGAAGGGGCCACCTGCATCGACTGCCACCAGAACCTGGTGCACAAGGAAGTCGCCGAGACCGACCTCAATGCCAGCCGCAAGGAAGGCAAAATGGTCCTCAAGCCCGAAAAGAAGGATAAGGACGACGAGGAGGATGAAGAGGGCTGATTCAGGGCATCCTCGCAGTTTTTGCCTTATTCACAGCTAGACTGATTTTCCCGCCCATACCGCCGTTTCGACTTTTCTATTGGAACGGCGGCTTTAATCGCTTAAAATACCCGCTGGCATCAAGTAGCTCCATTCCTTTCCAACTACTGGATCCAAGTGGATTTGTCGTACTGATGGTACCGAGAGCAAATCTGAATTTCCCATCCCCGATGCGATTCGCATAGACGAACAATGCTGCGCAATTTCCCTCCTGTCGATGTCATCGCCGCGCATAGAGTGCGCGACTACTTCATAGCGGGATTGACTTTTTCCTGCGTGGCGATCAGCCTGGTGATGGATGCCAGCGGGAGCATGGAACAACAAAATTTCATGGGAATCATCGCCTGGACATTTCTATTCGGATTGCTCTTCGGAGAAAATAAAGAAGTACGGATGCAGGTAATCATAGCGGTGGCCTTTGCCACGCTGGGCGAGCATTTCGCCTCCATCTACATGGGCGGCTATACCTACCGCTTTGGGAATGTACCGGCCTACGTGCCGCCAGGTCACGGCATGGTTTATTTAACGGCTGTCGCGCTTGCGCGTTCCGGATTTTTTTTGAAGCATGCGCGGAAGATAGCCGCGTTTGTCGTGCTGGTGTGCGGCACATGGTCGATCTGGGGGATCAGCGGCTATCCGGAGCAAGGCGACCAGGTGGGTGCAATATTGTTCTGTGTTTTCCTTATCTACCTGTTCAAAGGCCGCTCGCCGATGGTTTACCTCGCCGCCTTTTTTATCACCACCTGGCTGGAATTGATCGGCACGGCAGCCGGAACCTGGCAGTGGGCAGTCCTGGAACCCATATTTGCGTTGTCGCAGGGAAATCCGCCCAGCGGTGTTGCGGCATGGTATTGTCTGGTTGATGCGGTGGCCATTGGCGGTGCTCCGCCGTTATTGAGAGCCTTGAAAAAAGGCGGCGAGTGGTTTAAGGCTGAAAAGCCGCAAAAAGATATCCGCCAGGGCGTCAGAAATGATTAGGCAGTTGCAGACTGCCGGATTTAAAGAACCAAGGTGAAAAAAGAGATGCTCTTGCAGCCGATTTCCCTTAAACCTCGTGGGCTCTACGGTTGATACAAGCTGTTGTTCTGGCGACATTTCCCGATGTGATGTATGATGCCCACTCATGGTTGCGGCATCCTCTTCCGGTCACCGCTGCAACCGGCGGCCGCCTTCTTTTATCTTATATACCATCCTCATCTTATTAACTATTTTGCCTGGACCGGTCCCAACAAGCGTTGGCAGGCGGTTTACGAGTCATGAACATGTCGTTTGATCAACTCAACCTATCCCCCGAGATCCTGCGTGCCATTGCGGATCAAGGCTATACAGAACCTACTCCCATCCAGGCACAGGCTATTCCACCGATCCTCGAGGGCAAGGACATAATGGGGGGGGCGCAAACCGGCACCGGTAAAACCGCTGGCTTTACCCTTCCCATGCTGCATCGGTTGCAGCCACATGCCAATATCAGCGTATCGCCCGCCAAGCATCCGATTCGCGCACTGATTCTGGTTCCTACACGGGAATTGGCGGCGCAAGTGTATGAAAGCGTCAAGACTTACGGTAAATACCTGCCGCTCAAATGTGCGGTGGTGTACGGCGGCGTGAATATCGATCCCCAGGTGAAGGAGTTGCGCGCGGGCGTGGAGATCCTGGTAGCGACACCGGGACGGTTACTGGATCATATCGAGCAGAAAACGATGAATCTCTCCAGGATCGAGATTCTGATATTGGATGAGGCTGACCGCATGCTTGACATGGGTTTCATGCCCGACATAAAGCGTATTCTTGCGCTGATACCGCCGCAGCGTCAAAGCCTGATGTTCTCCGCCACTTTTTCCGACGAGATCAAAAAACTGGCAGATAAGCTGTTAAAACAACCGGTGCTGATCGAAGTGGCACGGCGCAATTCCATCACCGAATTGGTGACCCACGTCGTACATCCGATCGACCGCGAGCGTAAACGCGAATTGCTCACCCACCTCATCAAGTCGCAAGACTTGAAACAGGTGCTGGTATTTGTCCGTACCAAGCATGGCGCCGGGCGCCTGGCTCAGCAGCTGGAGCGCGACGGCATCACCGCGACAGCGATTCATGGCGATAAGAGCCAGCCTCAACGCACCCAGGCGCTGGCGGAATTCAAGGAAGGGGTGGTGCGGGTTCTGGTGGCAACCGACGTTGCCGCACGTGGACTGGACATCGAAGACCTGCCGCATGTCGTCAACTTCGAATTACCCACGACGCCGGAAGATTATGTCCATCGAATCGGCCGCACCGGCCGCGCCGGCACCAAAGGCGACGCAATTTCCCTGGTATGCGAGGATGAGCATGAATTACTCGAAGGTATCGAGAAACTTCTGAAAATCAAGCTCAATGTGGAGGCGGTGGCAGGATTCGAGGCGGAAACGTCGCGTCACCCAAAGGGACCGGTAGATGATCGCCATCGACCCAATCGGAACGAGCCCGCCAGACCGGAGCAGAAGAAACAATCCGAATCCCGCAGACATCCCACTGAAGCGCATCCTTCTTCCCGCTCCAGGGAGCTCAAGAAACATGAAGGATCTGGAGAGTACAGACCAGGGGGACGCGCCAAGCAGCCCGAGGATCCCCTATTTACGCAGCCCTATACGCCATCGGTAAAACCTTCCGATACCGCCTCCGGACCCTCTAACGGAACGGCATCGGCATCCATCGGGGGTAAACCATCGGATCATCTCCGCCGGGGGCAGCAAACCAAACCCCTGCCCGCGCTATTCATGCCGCGTGTTCTCCCAAAAACCAAGCAGGACGAGTAACGGAAGCGCGATCCCGCCACATTATTCCATTACATGCAATAAGGTTCACGAATGGGTAAACGGCTAACCAAGATCTATACGCGCACGGGCGATGACGGCACCACGGGTCTGGGTGACGGTACTCGATCCGCCAAGGAGAGTTCACGTATCGAGGCTATCGGCACCGTGGATGAGCTTAATAGCTGCATTGGCGTGCTGCTTGCAGAAAATCTCGAGGAAGGAGCGCGCCTCAAACTGGAAAATATACAGCATGACCTGTTCGACCTGGGGGGCGATCTAAGCATTCCAGGGCGCAACAGCATAAGTGAAGCGCAAGTAACCCGCCTGGAGACACAACTCGATGGCTACAATTCCACGCTGAGCGCACTTAAGGAATTCATACTTCCCGGCGGCACCCGCGCAGCCGCCCTCTGTCACGTCGCGCGTGCCGTTTGCCGTCGCGCGGAGAGATGTGTGGTCAGGATAGCTCGCAGCGAAGCAGTGATGCCATTACACATCCAATATCTCAACCGCCTGTCAGACTTCCTGTTCGTGCTGAGCCGTGTTTTGAATCGTCAGCACGGTGAGGAGGATGTGCTATGGCAGCCTGGAAAGAATCGTGCTTCGGATTGCGTCTAAATAATCCCGATCCGGTGGCAGCGGACCCACCCGAAAGGTGAAAATCAGGTGTCCTACCGCTTTCTCTTCTGCCCTATTCCTGTTCCTTGCGCCGGAAACTATCAATGATCAGCAACATGGCGCCGACAAAAATCGCGGAATCCGCCACGTTGAACGCGGGCCAGTGATAGCCGCCAGCATGGAAATCCAGAAAATCCACCACGTGACCCAGCGTAATGCGATCCCACAAGTTACCCAGCGCTCCGCCCAGCACCAGGCTCAGCGCGGCACAAAATAGCCTTTCGGCGGCATGCTTGCGCAGCAGATAAACAATCAGTACTGAAGCCCCCACCGCTATCGCGCTAAAAAACCAGCGCTGCCACCCGGCTGCGTCACTTAAAAAGCTGAACGCCGCGCCTGCGTTATAAGCGAGCACCAGGTTGAAGAAACCGGTCAGCGGAATGTGCTCGCCGTAAAACAAGGCAGATTCCACCCAGCGTTTGGTGGCAAAATCCAGCACCAGAACGATCGAAGCCAGGATCAGGCTGACTTGAAGTTTCATTGCGCCCGGTGCTCCCTTGCATAGTCCGTCATCTCAGGCATATCGCCGGACTTCGCCCGAGCCGAAAAGGTTGGAGACGCATCGGCCACAGATCGTGGGATGAATGGAATCGACTCCCACATCGCGGCGATAATGCCAGCAGCGCTCGCATTTCGGATGAGTGCTTGGCGTGACGGAAACCTCCGCCCTCTGCAGCGCTTCCGATCTGACCACACGCGCCTCGGAGGTGACGATGACGAGTCGAAGATCGTCGCCCAGCGAATCGAGCAGCAGAAAATCCTCTCCGCCGATATGAATTTCCACCGCGGCGGCAAGCGATGAGCCGATTTCTCCCCGGCCACGCGAGTCTTCCAACTGCCGTTGCACGTGCGAGCGGAGCTCGCGCAGGCGGGCCCAACGCCGGATCAGCGCTGATTCTTCCGTCTGCAAAGGAAATTCATGCCAGGTATGCAGCAAGACACTATCGTCTGCGTCGCGCACCAGGTGCTCCCATACCTCCTCGGCGGTAAAACTGAGGATAGGCGCAAACAGGCGCACCAGGCTATGGGCGATGTGATACAGCGCAGTTTGCGCAGAGCGGCGCGGGTTACCTTCGGCGGCAGCGGTATATAGCCGGTCCTTGAGAATATCCAGATAGAAACCACCCAAATCCTCGGAACAGAAATTATGCAGCCGGTGCACCGCCAGGTGGAATTCGTAACGCTCATAATACTGCGTCAGCTCATCCTGAAGCGCCCGCGTAAAAGCCAGCATATAGCGGTCTATCTCCAGCCATTGCTCCACCGCAACCGCATCCGTGGCAGGATCGAAATCAGCCAGATTGGCGAGAAGAAAACGCAGCGTATTGCGTATGCGCCGATAACTCTCCACCACCCGCTTCAGGATCTCATCCGAAATGGAAAGCTCGCCGGAATAATCGGTGGATGCCACCCATAGCCGCAGAATATCCGCGCCCGAGGTATCCATCACCTTTTGCGGAGCAATAACATTCCCCTTGGATTTGCTCATCTTGCGACCATGGCCATCCACCACGAAACCGTGGGTGAGCAATGCGTCATAAGGCGCACGTCCGTCAATCACGCAACCCGTCAGAAGCGAGGACTGGAACCAGCCGCGATGCTGGTCGGAGCCCTCCAGATAAAGGTCGGCCGGGTATTTGAGGTGGGCATCGGGTTTCAGAACCGTGTCATGCGTGGTCCCGGAATCAAACCACACATCCAGCGTGTCCGGGAGCTTCTTGTAGTCTTGCGCTTCATCACCCAGCAACTCCGCCGCGTCCAGGCTGAACCATGCTTCTATCCCCTGCTGCTCAACGCGCTGCGCGACTTGCTCCAGCAATTCATCGGTACGCGGATGCAAGGCTCCCGTCTCCCTGTGCACGAAGAATGCCATGGGCACGCCCCAGTCCCGCTGGCGCGACACGCACCAATCGGGCCGGTTCCTGATCATCGCCTCCAGGCGAGCCTTACCCCATGCGGGATAAAACCGCGTGGCTTCCACGGCATTCGAGGCCAGTTCCCGCAGGGTTTTTTCCTGAGGAGAACCCCCTGCCCAGTGGTCCCGGCCCATACCGATGAACCACTGTGGCGTGGACCGGAAAATGATCGGGGTCTTGTGCCGCCAGCAGTGCGGGTAGCTATGCTGGATCTTTTCCATGTGCAGCAGGTGCCCACTGGCCCCAAGTATGTCGATCACCACATCGCTGGCTTTCCACACGAACAATCCGCCAACGACCGGCGTGGCGGCGATGAACTTGCCGTCGTCATCCACTGGGCTGTCATTGGAAAGACCGTACTTCTGGCCGATAAAATAATCGTCCAGCCCATGCGCTGGCGCGGTATGTACCAGGCCCGTCCCGGCTTCCAGGGTTACGTGCCCGCCGCAGATAATCGGTACCTGCTGCCCGTTGAAGGGATGATTCAACAGGATGCCTTCCAGCGCCGCACCTTTGCATGTCGCAAGGGTTTCGCCGTGCAGCCCATAGCGATCGAGACACGCTTGCGCCAGATCAGCGGCCAGTATGAGCAGTCCGCGAGGCGTTTCCACCAGCGCATAATCGAAATCGGGATGTACCGACACCGCCTGATTGGCGGGGAGTGTCCATGGCGTGGTAGTCCAAATGACCGCGTACACCCTGGTATTTTCAGGTATGGAGATGCCGAAAGCTGCAGCCAGCGGGTGCCGGGGATCATCCTCGGCATTTTGAGCGCGGGAACCAACGACCTCGAAGCCGACATCAATCGCCGGCGACGTCTTGTCCTCATATTCGACCTCGGCCTCCGCCAGCGCGGAGCCGCAATCGATGCACCAGTTGACGGGTTTTTGCCCCTGGTAGAGAAATCCGCTTTTTCGAACCTTCCCAAGCGCGCGGATAATCCCTGCCTCGGTGCCGTAATTCATGGTGAAATACGGACTTTCCCAATCGCCCAGTACGCCGAGCCGGATAAAATCCGCCTTCTGCCGTGCCACCTGTTCCTGCGCAAAAGCGCGGCAGAGCGCGCGTACCTTGTCCGCAGGCAAGTTTTTTCCGTGTTTTTTCTCGATCTGGTGCTCGATCGGCAGCCCATGACAATCCCACCCAGGCACATAAGGGGCATCGAAGCCAGCCAGCGTCCTGGCCTTGACGATAATATCCTTGAGGATTTTATTGACCGCATGGCCGATGTGTATGTCGCCATTGGCATAGGGCGGGCCGTCGTGCAGCACGAATTTGGGACGGCCCCGGCAGACGTCGCGGATTCTTTGGTAAAGCTCCTTCTCCTGCCAGGCTTTGAGCATGGCGGGTTCGCGCTTGGCGAGGTCGCCGCGCATGGGAAAAGGCGTGTCGGGCAGGTTGAGTGTTTTTTTATAATCGGTCATGGAATTTAGGCGGCGTCAGTTCAATCTATGCAAGCGATTTTTTTCAACGGCAGCAGAAAATGCCGGCGCGACCGAAGCAAAGTAGTGCCTGGCCTGCTCAACGTCTCGCGCTATCTGCCGGGTAAGTGTTTCCAGATCGGGATATTTTTCCTCATTCCGCAGCTTGCGCAGAAAATGCACGCGCAAATGACGGCCGTAAATATCCTCAGCGAAATCGAACAGGTGGACCTCCAGCACCGGCTTGCCATTCTCATGCACGGTCGGACGCACACCCAGGCTGGCTACGCCTCGCATCGCCCGCATCGACTTGGGCGAGGGCAACGCTGTTACGCCTTGGGGACCCACTTCGACTTCTACCGCAAAAATACCCGACAGCGGAGGCCGGTTGTGCTTCAACTGGATGTTGGCCGTGGGGAAGCCAAGTTTCTTGCCAAGCCTGTCGCCACTCACCACCCGCCCGCTGATACCATAGGACCGCCCCAGCAGGCGCCTGACAAGGTCCAGATCGCCATCCGCCAATGCTTCCCGAACCGCCGTGCTCGAAACTCGCAAACCATCCACGGCGTAGGCGGGCATTTCTTCGACCTCGAAACCGCATTCGTCGGAAAAAGCTTTCAGCATGGCGAAATCACCGGCACGGCGGGCGCCAAAGCGAAAATCATCGCCCACCAGAATCCACCTGACGGCAAGCCCGCGCCGCAGGATGCGGACAATGAAATCTTCCGCGCTGATCCTGGCGAAATCGAAATTGAAGCGGCATATCTGCACCCGATCCACGCCCGCCGCCGCCAGCAACTCCAGCTTCTCGCGCAAACTGGTAAGCCGCGTGGGTGCTTGGTCCGGCGCGAAAAACTCGCGCGGATGCGGCTCGAAAATCATGACACAAGCACCAAGATGGAGCCGGCTGGCCGCTTCCTTCAGACGGACGAGCATCGCCTGATGACCCAGATGCACCCCATCGAAATTGCCTATGGTAAGCGCAACGGGAGCTTCGGCTTGAACGGGGATGCCTCGGGAAACACGCATGACACGATGCCGCTAAAAGCTTGAATTGTAGCCTGTCGCGGGCAAGCGGGTCTATACGGTGTTTACATAAATAACGGATGCGCTCTTTCGGAAGTGGATGAGACCAACGACACCGGCGCGGAGGTTCGCAGTCGCGCTCGCGTCCTTCGGCAGACCGTTCTGCGGTGTGCGCTTGTGTTCCAATGAGTTTTGCGCTGTGCTAGAATTGCGCACTCCTAAAAGCATGATCGTACCCGCTGGCGGGTAGGTAAATTTCATACTGTGAGGATGCGTTAGCTGCTGAAGTTGATATCCTTATGTCACGGAATGAATAGGTTTCAAATGGCCAAGTAGCTCAGTCGGTAGAGCAGAGGACTGGCAACATGTCTCGACATGTATCATGGCGAGATCTGTTGGAGTGAAGGCTAACGTGACCTTGGGCACGTTAAGTCCGGTGCAACCGGGCGGCCGGAGCTAAAATCCTTGTAATGGAAAGTAGTAAATGTGTTTCAAATGGCCAAGTAGCTCAGTCGGTAGAGCAGAGGAC
This sequence comes from Nitrosospira lacus, assembly GCF_000355765.4. Classification (NCBI taxonomy): domain Bacteria; kingdom Pseudomonadati; phylum Pseudomonadota; class Betaproteobacteria; order Nitrosomonadales; family Nitrosomonadaceae; genus Nitrosospira; species Nitrosospira lacus. The sequence continues at coordinate 702,411 of NZ_CP021106.3, forward strand.
TGAAAATCCTTGTGTCGGTGGTTCGATTCCGCCCTTGGCCACCAATAAATCAAAGGATTAGCTTAACCGCTAGTCCTTTTTTATTTTATTGGGGTAACGCGAGTCCCGGATTAATTTATGAATTTAGTATTTAATTGAAAATTAAACACCGTATTTAATCGCGTGCGTTCCACATAGGGTAATTACAAGTTTCCTAATTTCATATTAGGAAGCAGTCTGCCTCTGCTTGCGTGAGTTTTCCGGTCGCTTCTGCCACACTGGTAAAAGCATTGTGGCGTTGGTGACGGCTTGTTGTTTGATGTGTGTTGTAATTTCTGTGGTCCCCTTAGCAATGCCGCTTCAATTGCACGCTTTCGAGCAACCACTGAAGCGCTCTATCTCGTTCCGATCAGCCTCTGATACTGCCGCTTGGTCTGCACGCTGTCTTCTTCGCGCCAATAAAGAAAAATCTAATCATACCCTGCGTTAAATTCCAAAAGAAACTTGACTCTTAGCATTAAGCTTTTGGGGATATTATGTTTGAGAACTGTTATCTGCTTAGGCTTTTCAAGAGTTATTCGAGTATGCCCTTTCCAATAATCAATTAACTATAAGAACCCCTGCTTCATCTCCTTGGGGATTACGTCGGGCTAGCCCACAGAAACACCCCCCTCTTTCCCCTTCCTCCACAAATAAGCAGGCCTGTTCCAGCCGCTCTCCACCCATCTGAAAAATAGAGCGCCACCCAGAATGCTGACGCCTAAAGCCAGGATCATCCCGAATGCATTCGTGACAGGCTGATCCGGAAAAAGGCGAAAGAATGTTGCGTTGACTATCAGGCACAGGGGGAAGTGAACCAGGAATATGGAGTAGGAAATACGGCCGAGAGTGCTTAGAAAATTCGGTATAGGCAAATCTTGCAGTACGGAGCGATATTGCCTGGCAAGACCCAACGTCAGCATTACAATTCCCGCAATCGCAATGCGGGATCTGAAGTCTACCAGCAAGGCGGCCGCGATCATCACAACCAGCAGCAGCATGAGCCAGAGAGATTGTTGCCTGCTCGAAGCCCAATAAACCAGAATCCCGAGACCGAATGACCCAAAGAAATAGAAAGCGGTTTCGTCCAGGGAAGTATCCCGGTTAAACACAAACAGCGAGGCTAAGGTTAAGCCGGTAATCAAAACCAGACCGGCTGCTTTCAGGTTCGGGTATCCGCGCTGGATTTGTCTTGATAGCCAGAGCAGGATCACGGTAACGGCGAACAATTGGAAATCGATCGCTACATACCAGACGCCTGCCGATAGCGCCTCCTGATCGAGCAAATCGTGCAGTAAAAATGCATGGGCCAGAAACTGGAAGGGTTCAGCCGCGTGAGGGATGGAATCGTGGACCATCCAGCTTCTTGCGATGGCCGCACATCCGATCGCCAGGATCAAGGCGGCGAGATACGGCACGACCAGTCTGAAGTAGCGTTGCTTGATGGCCTGAATGGGGTGGGCCACGAGTAATTCACCGCCCGGCGCATGTTTCCCGGCAAACAAAAAACCCGCTACGACAAGAAATACTTGTACAGCCATTCTTCCGTATTCGTAAAGTCCATCGATCAAACCAGGAAACAGCGGATATGCTATCTCCGACATGGGGCCATAGGCCGCCAGGTGATGCAACACAATCAATATGCAGGCGATGGCCTTGAGGGCATCCACAAGGGGTATCCTCGTAATGTCAGCGTGCATGTTGCGTGGAATTAATCAGAGAGATTTTGTGGCGGATGGGATGAGATTTGCAGAACAGATGCCGAGCTCCTTATGACCCATCGCGATGCATGGCCGGGAAAGGAGAAACAGGACTTTGGCATGGTATTGGCTCGGATTTTCGCTTGGAGCTGGTTTTTCTCGACAGCGTTAGTCCCCTTTTGGGGCGTGGTTATTCTATTAGAATTTTGTAGTCCGTAGAAAAATTTTATTGACTGATTAATGGGCTTTAATTATTTGTTGAAACCGGGCTTCAGCTACCCCGCTTGCGGATCTGTGCGATCTTTATAACGGCTTGCATTCGAGTGGCAACATCGAGTGCTTTGAAGACATGCTGCAGGTGATTTTTAACCGTAAATACGCTTATACCTAAAATACTGGCAATTTCCAGGTTGGTTTTGCCTATCCTTACCCAATTCATAATCTCTATTTCACGCTTGCTCAACCCCCAGTATTCTCCAGCTTGCGGTTGATCTGCCAATACAGGCGCATTGAACTCAGGATGGGCAAGGGGGGTTACCTGGCTTAACGCCGTGTCAAGATAAGGTAGAAGAATCTGCATTGCGCCAAGCGAGTCGTGAAGCTTTCTTTCCGAGCTGAAGATAATATAAAGGCAGTCCTGGTCTGACCTTTCGTCGATCAGGCCATGTACCAGTAAAGTTCGCATGCCTTGTAATGCTTTGCCGAGGGGACACGAAAGGCCCCCTTCTTCCAGCAGGAAACCGGAGTCGCCGACACCGAGTGTATAGGGTAATTTTCCCAGTTCGACCCAGCGATTAAACAATCCTTGCAATAGCGGGGAGAGTGTTTGCGGATTGGAGTATTCGGTTCTGATTCCAGGCAATGCTGAAACGATGTCATAGCAAATCAACTTTGATGTGAAATCACCCCATGCGGAAATCAGGATTTCATGCGGCAGATAGTGTTGCAATTCTCCTTGCAGCCATGCCAGCAACTCCTTGTGCCGGCTTACGCCTATCGCTTCCGTAATGATGCGGTGGTAACGGTCGAGATGCTCGGCGGATAAGGTAGAGAGCTGATCCATTTTATAGGTCATGCTTTACGCGTGGTGGCCAGGCAATATCCGATGCGGGGCTTTGTAACCCCCTGCGGCGTGGTATCGCCAGCATCATGCTTGATACCGTTTCTTTGGGAAAGCAAGTTTCGTTCCCACAATTGATTCTAATTGTAAACAGTAACTTAACTGATGCGAAAAGGGGAGTCTGGAGAATATGTAAATAATGGCGACAACGATGACGGCCCACGTGAAAAAGCATGTCAGGAATCGCGAGGCCATCCCTATGGAGAAATGAGCGGCAAGGACGCGAACCAGGCGTGATATCCCCATCTAGCGCCTCATATTTTTCTGCATACCTGAAACTCTTCTGCGTAAAAACCCTTCTAATTGATGGTATTCAAACGCTTGTAATACTATAATCAGCGGATTTTCAGAATCTTCCCGGTTGCTTACATTGTCTTCCATGCAGCTATTTGCCTTTGGCATTAATCATCAGACCGCGCCGCTGGATGTCCGGGAGCAGGTTTCATTTCCGGAAGATGCGATGGAGCGCGCGCTGCAGGATTTTGTGGGCCACCGTCCGGTAAGAGAGGCCGCGATCGTTTCAACCTGCAATCGCACCGAGATTTATTGCAGCACCGACAAACCGGAAGAGGCAACGCACTGGCTGGCGGATTTCCACCACTTGCAGGCACGCGAACTGGAACCGTATCTTTATAAGCTGCCTCGTGAAAAAGCGGTCAAGCATGCCTTTCGGGTGGCCAGCGGACTGGATTCCATGGTGCTGGGCGAGCCGCAGATACTCGGCCAATTAAAGAATGCGGTAAAGTCCGCCGAGCATGCCGGCACGCTCGGGATGTTGTTGCACAAGCTGTTTCAGCGTACTTTCTTCGTCGCCAAGGAAGTTCGCAGCTCCACCGAGATCGGCGCGAATTCTGTCTCCATGGCTGCTGCCGCCACGCGGCTGGCCGAGCGGATTTTTGGCGACATCGGCGAGCAGCGCGTATTGTTTATCGGCGCGGGGGAAATGATCGAGCTATGCGCCAGTCATTTCGCCGCGCGTCATCCGAAGCGCATCACCGTCGCCAATCGTACCAGTGAGCGCGCACAGGTTCTGGCGCATCGTTTCAATGCGCAGGCGATTACGCTGAATGAGCTTCCCGAACAATTGGCATTGCACGATATTGTGGTGACCTGTACCGCGAGCACGCTGCCCATACTGGGTAAGGGCATGGTGGAGCGTGCGATCAAGGCGCGCAAGCATCGCCCGATTTTTATGGTGGACCTGGCAGTGCCGCGAGATGTCGAGCCGGAAGTGGCGGAACTGGATGATGTGTTTCTCTACTCCGTGGACGATCTTGCCGACATCGTCAAGGAAGGATTGGATTCACGCCAAGGCGCGGTAGCCCAAGCCGAGGCGATTATCGACTCGAATGTGATCAATTTCATGCACTGGCTGGAGTCGCGCGAGCTGGTTCCCACCATCCGCGCATTGCGTGATCAGGCCGAACGATATCGGCGCCACGAGCTGGAGCGGGCCAGGAAGCTTCTGGCCAAGGGCGAAGATCCCCAGAAAATCATGGAATCCCTGAGCAACGGCCTGACCAACAAATTTCTGCATCTTCCCTCTTACGCGCTCAATCATGCCGCGGCGGAAGAACGTGACGATCTCGTCGATCTGATCAACCGCCTGTACCACCTCCACCGTCCAGAATGAATAAAAGTATCGCTGCCAAGCTCACGCAGCTCAGCGTGCGCCTGGAGGAGTTGAATCGTCTGCTGAGCAGCGAAACCATCACCGCCAATCTCGATAATTATCGCAAACTGACGCGTGAGCGGGCAGAGATCGCGCCTGTAGTGGAGCTTTACAATGCCTATCTCCAGAGCGAGCGCGATATTCAAACCGCGCAGGGGATGTGCGGCGACGCCGAAATGCGCGAGTTTGCCGACGCCGAAATGCGCGAGGGCAAGGAGAGGCTCACGCAGATCGGGGCGGAATTGCAGAAACAGCTACTGCCCAAGGATCCCAACGACGAGCGCAGTATTTTTCTCGAAATCCGTGCCGGGACAGGCGGGGACGAATCCGCGTTATTCGCGGGTGATTTGTTTCGCATGTATGCGCGCTTCGCGGAGCGCCAGCGCTGGCAGGTGGAAATTATTTCGCAAAGCCCGTCCGAAGCGGGGGGGTACAAGGAAATCATCGCCAAGATCATCGGTAACGGCGCTTATTCCAAACTCAAGTTCGAATCAGGCGGTCATCGTGTGCAACGTGTGCCCGCTACCGAGACTCAGGGTCGTATTCACACGTCCGCCTGTACCGTCGCGGTAATGCCCGAGGCGGACGAAATCATGGATGTGGTGCTGAATCCGGCGGAATTAAGAATTGATACCTTTCGCGCTTCCGGCGCGGGCGGTCAGCATATCAACAAGACGGATTCCGCGGTGCGTATCACCCACTTGCCGACCGGTATCGTGGTCGAGTGCCAGGATGGACGCTCGCAGCACAAGAACAAGGCACAGGCGATGAGCGTTCTGGCCGCGCGCATCCGCGATAAGCAAACGCAGGAACAGCAGAGCAAACAGGCGGCTACCCGCAAATCGCTTATCGGTAGCGGCGACCGCGCGGGACGCATTCGTACCTATAACTTTCCGCAAGGCCGAATAACCGATCACCGAGTCAATCTCACGCTTTACAAGATCGAGCAGATCATGGATGGAGACTTGAGCGAACTGTGCTCAGCACTCATGTCCGAGCATCAGGCAGAGCAATTGGCGGCGATGGGCGAGTAGGCGATCTCGGTATTAAACTCCCATTTTTGCGCGATTATTGAATCCCGCGATGCCGCAAATCACCATATTGCAAGCGCTCCACCAAGCGCGCCGGGACATTGGCGATACCGACGCGCGGATGCTGCTGCAAAGTGTGCTCAGCGTCAGCCCCGCCCATCTGGCCACCCATCCCGAGCAAGAGCTTACTGCGGAACAAGCGCAATCTTTTTGCCTGTTGACGACACGGCGCGTTCATGGCGAGCCGGTCGCCTATCTTGTGGGAAAACGTGAGTTTTACAGCCTGGATTTCAATGTTACGCCGGCGGTACTCATTCCCCGGCCCGAAACCGAATTGCTGGTGGATTTGGCGTTGCAACGGATTTCTCCGGACCGTCCTTGCAAGGTTCTTGACTTGGGGACCGGAAGTGGCGCCATCGCATTGACCCTAGCCAGGCATCGTCCGCTAGCCGATATCGTGGCGGTGGATTTCTCGTCCGATGCCGTGGCCGTAGCCAAAATGAATGCCCGGCAGCTCAATGTGAGCAATGTGCGCATCATCGAAGCCGATTGGTTTGGTGGGCTTTCCGGGGAAAGATTCGATCTCATTGTCTCCAATCCTCCCTACATTGCCAGCGGTGACCCTCATCTCGCTCAGGGCGACCTGCGCTTCGAGCCTCGCATGGCACTCACGGGAGAAGCAGGTAGCGACGGCCTTGACTGCATTCGCTGCATCATCACGTCCGCTCCCCGTTATCTGGTTGCGGACGGTGTGCTGCTGTTCGAACATGGCTATGATCAGGCGCAAGCATGCAGGCATCTGCTGGGTAAAGCGGGTTTCCGCGGGGTGTTTTCCCATCCTGATCTGGCAGGCATAATGCGGATCAGTGGCGGACGGCTTGGAAGTTTCCCGCGAGAAGCTGTTAGAATGTGATGTTGGGATATATTGACCGAGATGAATGAACCCTATCTCTTGAAAAACAGTTTCATTTCCCATAATCTGATTTCAGATTGATTAAATTGACGAGGAGCCAGACATGAATACGCAAGAAACCATCAAACAGCAAGTGACCACCCATCCCGTGGTGCTCTACATGAAAGGTACGCCGCAAGCCCCCCAGTGCGGTTTCTCCGCCCATGCGGTGAAAGTCCTCAATGCGTGCGGGGTGGATAATCTTTTCGCGGTGGACGTGCTTGCCGAACCGGAAATCCGGCAGGGCATCAAGGAGTACTCAAGCTGGCCGACCATTCCGCAGCTTTATATCAACGGCGAGTTTGTCGGTGGGTCCGACATCGTGACGGAAATGTACCAGAGCGGTGAACTGCAGAAGCTGCTTCAGAAATGACGGAGATGGTTTGATCTTGCGCAAGGATCGATAGAGGACCGATAGAATCGGCGAGAACCGATAAGCTGGCCGATAAGTCAGCAGCCGGATTTTTTATCGGGCAAACAGCCAATTGAGCTAGGGACTCATGGCCGCCGCGATTGCCCAGTAACGCGCGAACTTTCCGGCAGCCATGAACAGCATTGCCAGTATCCAGTTGATCCGAAGCCACCCCGCAGCGACACACAACAGATCGCCGATGATCGGTACCCAGGCCAGAAAGAGTACCGGACTGCCATAGTTACGCACCCACGCCAGTCCACGCATATTCCCTCCGGATTTTTTCAGAAATGCTTTTTCATCAGGCAGGAGAAGCCCGATAGCGTATGAACTCATACCGCCCAGGGTATTGCCCACCGAGGCGATCCCCAAGGCAGACCAGTAAAGCTCGGGATAGGCGGTCAAAACGCCGAATAGCACTGCTTCCGAGCCACCGGGGAGCAATGTGGCGGCAAGAAAACTGCTGGTGAATAACGCCAGCAGGCTGGATTGCTCATCCATAAAGGTAATCCAAAGGCAGGTAAAACCGATAAAGACAGCAGTGTAGCCGTTAATAAGGCGCAAGTGGATGCGGCAAGGAATGGTTTTACGGGTAGGGCTATATTGGCGCCTAATTTATGGCAACGGTAATTTAGTCGCCAAATTTGACTTCACGATATTATTTCGGGATGATATGCTGCTCGATTACCCATCTCTGTTGAAGAGGAAAACCATGACAACCAACGTATCTCTTAAGCAAAGGATAGACTCCATCATTGATGCGCGGCATCTGCTCAAGCATCCTTTTTATGTGGCGTGGACCGAAGGCAAGCTATCGAAGGAGCAATTACGCCACTACGCGGAGCAGTATTTTCATAATGTGCTGGCCGAGCCGACCTATCTGAGCGCGGTGCATTTCAATACCCCGCATCATCATAGCGAAACGCACAGCGGCGACATCAGCGTGCGCCAGGAAGTATTGAAGAATCTGATCAGCGAAGAGCACGGTGAAAAGAACCATCCCGCCCTGTGGAAGACTTTCGCCCTGGCGCTGGGTTCCAGCGACAAGAGCCTGGCCAATGCCGCCGCCTTGCCGGGGACCGCGAGGCTGGTGTCGACCTACCGGGACATCTGCCTGAACGAGCCGTTTTATGCTGGACTTGCGGCGATGCACGCGTTTGAATCGCAAGTACCGGCAATTGCGGCCGTAAAAATTGACGGGCTGGCAAAGTTCTATGGAATGGATGACCCGGACAGTTACGAGTTTTTCACGGTGCACCAGGAAGCGGACGTGCACCACTCGCAAGCGGAATGGGCATTGATCGAGCGCTTTGCCGATACGCCGGAAAAGCAGGCCGAAGTGCTGGCGGCCACCACCCGGGCATGCGATGCGCTATGGGGATTTCTCGACGGAATCTACGAGAATTACTGCTCAGACCTGGCTTGCGAGGAAGAAGCTGCGGTTACGATACACTAAGCTAGCATTAACGGTGAGCAAACGATAAGACGTTTGCTCACCGGTTTTGAGTAATCATCTTCCCTGATTTTTCCCCTTCCGTTTTTACCGATTCCTTCGTGTATTGCTGTCCGGTCAGTGAAACCGTCATTCCAGCGGGATAATTCCGTCCAATGTAGTGAAGCAGGTATTCCTTGCGGTTGTCAGGAAGTCCCGCAGATAGGGGCGGGATGCCGTTTCCTTGAGTGTTGACGCATACAGGTCGCTCCATAGGCCATTGGCGCCAATGCGGCGGGCAATCACATAGTCGTGATCAACATAGTTCTTGATACCCCAGCTGGGTAGTGCGGCGACACCGCGGCGGCTGGCAACCAGTTGCAGGATGGCGACGGTCAGTTCCGCTGTGCGCCGCTGTGGCTGGATACCGGCGGGTTTCAGAACGTTGAGAATCAGATCGATGCGATCTTCCGGCACCGGATAGGTAATAAGCGTGACATCGGCGAAGTCCGCCGCATGCAGGATCCGCTTTGCGCGCAAGGGATGCTCCGGTGCCAATACTGCGAGAATCTCGAAACGGAACAGCGGGTGATGGACAATACCCCGCTGCCGCTTGTGTTCCGATCCAATGACCACATCCGCACCCCCTTCTTCCAGCAGCTTGACGGGATCGGCATGAAATCCGGAAACCAGATCCAGTTCCACCTCCGGCCAGTGCTGGCGGAATTCATCCATGAGCGGCATCAGCCAATCAAAACAGGTGTGACACTCCAGTACGATGCGCAAACTTCCCGATGCCTGCTGCGAGATTTTAGCGAGATCCCGTTCAGTTCCCTGAATTTCCGCCAATACCTTTCCGGCAAGCGCCACCAGGTGTTTTCCAGCATCGGTGAGCTCGATGGATTGCCCCCGGCGCTGTATGACCGGCAGGCCATAGTGGCTTTGCAGTGCCTTGATCTGATGAGACAACGCAGACTGGGTCAGATGCACGCGCTTGGCGGCGCGCGACACGCTGCCGGTTTCATGCAATGCCGCAAGCGTGCGGAGGTGGCGTAGCTCAAGCATGGTTTCGAATATAAATATGAATACCATTCATAATATATTTAGAACATTTCATTTGATTCATAGCGTAGTCTGCCACAGAATGGGTGCCTGCAGCAACTAAGCTGAGCAGAACGAGGAACAATCATGGCTTTGACACATAATCTCGGTTTCCCCCGTATCGGCGCGCGCCGGGAGCTGAAACAGACGCTAGAGGCGTGCTGGCGTGGCGATATCGACGAACAACAGCTGCAAATCAAAGCGGCCGAATTACGGAAACACCATTGGATCGTACAGCGTGAAGCGGGTATTGACCTGATTCCCGCCGGTGATTTCGCACTTTACGATCAAATGCTGAACATGACAGCGCTGCTCGGCGCGGCGCCTGCGCGATTCAACGCGGGCAATGACGAAATCGGACTGGATCTGTATTTCGCAATGGCGCGTGGAACGGCGAGTCAGCCGGCGATGGAGATGACCAAATGGTTTGATACCAACTATCACTACATCGTCCCTGAATTCAATGCGCACACCAGATTCCGCATCGCATCGTCCCAGCTCTTCCGGGAAGTGACGGAAGCCAGAGTGCTGGGCATCTCGCCAAAGGTGGTATTGATCGGACCGCTGACCTATTTATATCTCGGCAAAGAAACGGAGCCCGGCTTCAACCGGCTCGACCTGTTGGCGCATCTGCTGCCGGTTTATCGTGAAATTCTGGCCCGGCTCGCATCGCTTGACGTGGAATGGGTGCAGATCGACGAACCATTCCTGGCGCTCGATGTGGACGATGACTGGCTGGATGGCCTGGACCAGGCATACGCCGCCCTGACTGGGGCCGGAACGAAACTGCCGAAGTTGTTACTGGCCACTTATTTTGAGGCGGTGGATAATCATGCTGCGCGTTTGAAGAAACTGCCGGTGGATGGCTTGCATATTGATTTGTGCCGCGCGCCGGACCAGCTCGATGTTTTTCTGGAAGGCTATCCGGCCAGCAAAGTTCTGTCGCTGGGTATCATTGATGGGCGCAATGTATGGCGCGCCGATCTGGTACAGGCGCTGGCGACCTTGTCGCGCGCGCAGTCGACCCTGGGCGAGCGGTTGTGGATTGCACCCAGCTGTTCGCTGCTGCATTGTCCGGTCGATCTCGAACTGGAAACCCGGCTGGATAGCGAGATAAAGAATTGGCTGGCGTTCTCGGTACAGAAGCTAAAAGAGGTATCGGTCCTCGGACAGGGGCTGAACCAGGGAGAAAATGCCATACGTGATGAGCTGGATGCCTCTGCAAGAGCAAGACAAGAGCGCCGTGAGTCACCGCGCAACCACAATCCGGTAATGCAGGAACGTCTGCAACGCCTGACGCGAAATGACAGTCGGCGTACGAGCCCGTTCCCGGTGCGGCAGGCGTTGCAACGGCAACGTTTTCAACTTCCCGATTTGCCCACCACAACGATTGGTTCATTTCCGCAGACACCGGAGATTCGCCAAGCCCGTGCCGCGTTCAGAAAAGGTGAACTCACTAATTTGAAGTATCTGGAAGCGATGCGCAAGGAGATCCAGCTGGCAGTAGGAAAACAGGAAGAGATCGGACTGGATGTGTTCGTCCACGGAGAAGCCGAGCGCAACGATATGGTGGAGTATTTCGGCGAGCAATTATGCGGCTACGCCTTTACCGAGAATGGATGGGTACAGAGCTACGGCTCGCGCTGTGTCAAGCCGCCAATTCTGTATGGCGATATCTATCGCCCCGAACCCATGACCGTGGATTGGATTCAATACGCACAGAGTCTGACCACAAAGCCGGTGAAAGGCATGCTGACTGGACCCATTACCATGCTGATGTGGTCGTTCGTGCGTGATGATCAACCACGCTCGACTACGGCGCTGCAACTTGCCCTTGCCATCCGTGACGAGGTCGCCGATCTTGAACGCGCCGGAATCGGTATTATCCAGATTGACGAGCCGGCCTTTCGCGAAGGGCTGCCGCTCAAGAAAGCTGACTGGAATGAATACTTGAAGTGGGCGGTGGAAGCCTTCCGCGTATCCAGTTCCGGGGTGAAGGACGATACACAGATACATACTCATATGTGCTACTCCGAGTTCAACGACATTCTGCCGGCAATCGCCGATATGGGCGCCGACGTCATTACCATCGAAACCTCGCGCTCACGCATGGAGTTGCTGGATGGATTCGGTCAATTCAAGTATCCCAATGAAATCGGGCCCGGCGTGTACGATATTCATTCGCCACGAATTCCCGAAACCGGCGAGATGCTGGAATTACTGGAGAAGGCCTGCCAGGTGATCGATGCAAAACAATTATGGGTTAATCCTGATTGTGGCCTGAAGACACGCAGCTGGCCGGAGGTTGTCACTGCACTCGAACGCATGGTCGAAGCCGCGCGGCAACTGCGCGCCCAAATAAATACTTTTCAAACGGAAGCTCTGTCAGCATGACAACCCCCATATCTCTTAAGCAAAGGATAGACTCCATCATTGATGCGCGGCATCTGCTCAAGCATCCTTTTTATGTGGCGTGGACCGAAGGCAAGCTATCGAAGGAGCAATTACGCCACTACGCGGAGCAGTATTTTCATAATGTGCTGGCCGAGCCGACCTATCTGAGCGCGGTGCATTTCAATACCCCGCATCATCATAGCGAAACGCACAGCGGCGACATCAGCGTGCGCCAGGAAGTATTGAAGAATCTGATCAGCGAAGAGCACGGTGAAAAGAACCATCCCGCCCTGTGGAAGACTTTCGCCCTGGCGCTGGGTTCCAGCGACAAGAGCCTGGCCAATGCCGCCGCCTTGCCGGGGACCGCGAGGCTGGTGTCGACCTACCGGGACATCTGCCTGAACGAGCCGTTTTATGCTGGACTTGCGGCGATGCACGCGTTTGAATCGCAAGTACCGGCAATTGCGGCCGTAAAAATTGACGGGCTGGCAAAGTTCTATGGAATGGATGACCCGGACAGTTACGAGTTTTTCACGGTGCACCAGGAAGCGGACGTGCACCACTCGCAAGCGGAATGGGCATTGATCGAGCGCTTTGCCGATACGCCGGAAAAGCAGGCCGAAGTGCTGGCGGCCACCACCCGGGCATGCGATGCGCTATGGGGATTTCTCGACGGAATCTACGAGAATTGTTGTCCGGATCTCGCCATACGCGACGGCAGGGTTGCGGCGCACTGAAAGAAATATCCTAAAGCCGGCCTCATGCAAGGGGCATTCCGGGGCCGGCGGTCGCGCTTGAAGTCCGCAGTACCTCCAGCAGCATGGTCTCAAGGCGGATCAGGGTTCGCGTCTCATTCAGTATCTCTCCCGTGATCAGGAACGTGTCTTCGGCACGTTCACCCAGGGTATTTATCCTGGCACTGTGCACATTTACACCGCAGCTTACCAATACCTGCGCTATGCGTGTCAGCAGCCCCGGCTGATCTCCCGCTACAATCGACAGAACATGGTACATACCTTTTTCGTCAGGTTCGATGTCGACTTCCGGCGTAATCGGAAAATGCTTGAGATGACGGCTCAGGCGTCCTTGCAGCGGCTGTTTTAAAGGGACTTGCTGTTCCAATTGTTGCGCCAGTTCATGTTCCACGATAGCGATCACGTCACGCTGACGTTCCACCGCATTGAAGGGATCCAGCACCAGGAAGCTGTCAAGCGCATAGCCGTCGCGGGTGGTATGAATTCTGGCCTCGACTATGTTGTAATCCAGGCCATCAAAAAAACCGCAGATGCGCGCGAACAAATCCTTCTGGTCAGACGCGTAGACCAGCACCTGAATGCCTGTTCCAGCAGGGGCGATGCGCGCCTTGACCACCGGCACGGGGGATTTCACCCGGTGGCTCAAGTGACGCGTATGCCAGGCGATTTCCTGTGGATCGTGCAGCAGCAAATAGGTGGGATCGAGCTCCGACCACAGGCGCTCATGCGCGCTGGCGGGAATACCGGCATGCTGCAGCAATTCCAATGCCTTGTCCCTGCGTTTTTTTAGTGTACCATCCGCGTGGATTGACTCGCCGTAAAGATACCGCCGCGTTATCCAGAACAAATCTTCCAGCAGCTTGCCCTTCCAGGCATTCCATACCTTTGGACTGGTGCCTCGAATATCCGCAACAGTGAGCAGATAAAGTGCGATGAGATGGCGTTCGTCCCGGACGCGTTTAGCGAAATCCCCAATCACACCCGCATCGGATATGTCTTTCTTCTGGGCCGTCATCGACATAACCAGATGATTCTCCACCAGCCATGCAACCAGGTCCGTATCTTCCGCCGGCATCCCGTGCCGTTCGCAGAACTGCCGGGCATCAGCTTTGCCAAGCACCGAGTGATCTCCGTTGCGTCCCTTGGCAATGTCATGGAACAGCCCCGCCAGATAGAGCACCTCCGGGCGCTCGAATTCGCCGATGAGCCGGCTGCAGAGCGGATATTCATGGGTGAATTCCGGCGCCCTGAAACGGCGCAGGTTTCTCACTACCATCAGGATATGTTCGTCTACCGTATAAACATGAAACAGGTCATGCTGCATCTGGCCGACAATGCGTCCAAACGCCGGGATATAGCGCCCAAGGATGCCATAGCGATTCATGAGGCGGAGCTCGCGTGTCAGCCCCCTCGGCTGACGCAGGATTTGCATGAACAGGGCGCGATTGCGCGGATTGCGCCGGAAGGCCGCATTGATGAGAGGCGTGGCCCGCCACATTGCTCTCAGCGTCGCTGCGCTGCGTTCCTTTAATTCAGGATACTGTTGCAACAACAGCGTGCTCTCCAGGATCGTGCCCGGGTCCTGCCGGAAGATATCCTCATCGCGGGCCTCAAGCAATTCGCCGCGCTTCTGAAAACGTTCGTTGATGAGAACCGGCACCGTATCCGTAACAGGGAAAATTTCCGTGCGTAGGGTGGGTAACAGGATGGTATTGATCTGTGTCACCGCATTGGCGGCGCGATAGTAGCGTTGCATCAGTATTTCACTCGCACGACGCAGCGGTTTGCCGATTATGTCGAATTCTTCAGCAAGGGAAGCCTGATAATCGAACAGCAAGCGATCTTCGCGTCTTCCCGCGAGATAGTGCAGGCGAATGCGCAGGTTATGCAGGATAGTTTGATGAAGCCGGGTGAGGCGGGCCTCCCGCTGCGTAATGAGCCCGCTCTTGGCAAGATCCGGCCAGGATTTTCCCAGGTTCGCGGCACGGCTGACCCACAGAATATTCTGTAAATCCCGAAGCCCGCCGGGACTTTCCTTTATATTGGGTTCAAGGTTGTGGGTGGCATCGTGATATCTGCCGTGACGCTGATGTTGCTCAAGCTGCTTGGCGATAAAAAATGCGCGCGGTTCAAGCATCGCCTGCATGGCTCGCGAAAATTCAACGAAAAGCGGGCGGTGCCCGGCAAGCAGACGCGCTTCCAGCAGGCTGGTTTGCACCGTGATATCCTTGCCCGCTTCTTCCGCGCATTCAGCGAGTGTGCGGACGCTATGTCCAACCTCCAGCCCGATATCCCATAATATTCTTACCCAGTGTTCCAGCCGGGATTTGATAGTATCGTCCACCGCCCCGGATCGGCCTCCCCCTGCGGGAAGCAGTACCAGCAGATCGATATCGGAACAGGGAAAAAGTTGCCGGCGCCCGTAACCGCCAACTGCCAGCAGCGCGATGGAAGTGGGCATGCCCATCTCGCGCCAGACCTGACGCAGAACGTCGTCCACCAGACGGCAATGGCCGCGCAGCAGGGCTGCGCCATTCCTGTTTGTGTAATAGCGCTGGCGCAATGCTTCGCGGCCCTGAAGAAGCGCTTTCTTGCCTGCTTCGATGTTGAAAGAATTCCGCGGTGAGCCGGCACCGAGGGGTTTCATAACCCTCAGGAACGGAAAGCGGGTTTCTGTGGCGAACCCGCGGACAGGGTCAGCACTTCGTATCCGGTTTCGGTGACCAGCACGGTATGCTCCCATTGCGCCGACAGGCTGTGATCCTTGGTGACAATGGTCCAACCATCGGCCATTTGGCGTATGG
The DNA here is from genome assembly GCF_000355765.4 of Nitrosospira lacus. Taxonomy (NCBI): domain Bacteria; kingdom Pseudomonadati; phylum Pseudomonadota; class Betaproteobacteria; order Nitrosomonadales; family Nitrosomonadaceae; genus Nitrosospira; species Nitrosospira lacus. Next base: position 717,802 of record NZ_CP021106.3, read on the forward strand.
CAGCTTTTCCTGCATTGATCATCGGCTCGATTGTAAAAATCATCCCCGTTTTGAGTTGCAGTCCGGTACCGGCCCGGCCATAGTGGAGTACCTGAGGGTCTTCATGAAATTTTGTGCCGATCCCATGGCCACAGAATTCCCTCACCACGCTGCATCCGTGACTCTCGGCGAAATGCTGGATGGCATGGCCGATATCCCCCAGATGTTTTCCTGCCTTGACTTCTTCGATCCCACGCCACATGGATTCATACGTGATTTCGCACAAGCGCCTGGCCTGGATCCCTGGTTCGCCGGCGTAGTACATGCGGCTGGTATCGCCATGATACCCATCCTTGATGACGGTAACATCAATATTGACGATATCCCCGGACTTCAGTTTTTTCTCTCCCGGCACACCGTGACACACCTGATGATTGACCGAGGTACAGATGGATTTTGGATAAGGCGAATATCCCGGCGGTGCGTAATTGAGCGGAGCAGGAACGGTATGCTGCACATTGACCATGTAATCATGGCATAAGGTATCGAGTTCATTAGTCGTGACCCCCGGCTTGACAAAGGGGGTTATGTAATCAAGCACCTCCGACGCCAGCCTGCCCGCTATACGCATTTTCTCTATTTCTTGCGGGGATTTGAGAGGTACAGTCATGGTTCCTTCCGATGAGTGAATAAAAACGTATGATGGCGGTTGAATGAATGCATCGCAAGGGCGGTATCGCGTGGCAACCGGCAGTAACAGGCTGGGGAAAAACCCGTCCCGGACTCATTCCGGGGGCCTTCTTTGGCAGCCCCTCAACATGTTACCCAAGTTTCCGGTGACATGCTTCAGGGTGGACTCGAGATTCCATGGGTTACGCGTGATGATGAAGAAAATCTGACATGTTAGCGTAAACAACTGATCTTATTTATCATTAGTATCCGTCAGCTCTTGCTTCGATACAGCGCATTGGGTCGTCTTCAACTCGCTGCCGGGGAATTCGCGCTCCAGCTCCGTCATCCTGCCGGTAATGTCGTCCGATGGCGCCTGCACCGTGAATTTTATCTGCTCCAGGTTGCGTGCTCCGATAACCGCCGATCTTACGCCTTTGCTTCTGAGTGATGCCATCATATTCTGGGCCTCATCGATGTTATGGAAAAAACCCATGGAAATGGCGTTATTCCATTTGCTATCGTCTTGAACATGAGAAAAAGCGGTTATCTTCAACCTCCTAAGCTCCCCCATCTTCTTTATCGCGTGGTATTTACTCCTGAGCGGAGGGATGTGTATCCAATAAGCCGGAGTCTTGCCCGCTGATTGCCGGCTTACCCGATCCTTCAGCTCTTGCCTGGCTATGGCAGCTTCGACCTGCTCCAGATCTGTCTCAAAAAAAGAACCCCATTCCAGGCAGTTGGCGGCTGCGGCTAACGGTTTGATTCTTTCCGGCTGGAGTGTCGGCAATGGTGGTACGTCATTTCCGGAAAAGAGTCCCGGCGCCTGAATATAGAATGCGAAAGCAACATTGACAAACAACAACAGAAAAAATAATGTTTTCATTTGTTGGCGGTTTGTTGTTGTTAACCGGCTTTCACCTTGTTAAAATACAATGTTAATAGCATGGTTATATTTATCTTTCCCGGAGCGTCATGAAATGCATGGCATGAAATCGGTTTCGAATGTGGTGCTACTCTTTGCTGCACTGGCGCTATCCCCTCAAATTTTCGCTGAAACTACTCCCGAAGCCCATAAGAGCAAGGGCGACGCAGCCAAAGGCCAGCAAATCGCCACACAAGTTTGTGCGGCTTGTCACAATCCCGACGGTAACAGTGTAATCCCCACAAATCCAAGCTTGGCCGGCCAGCATGCCGAGTATATCACCAAGCAACTGGAGAATTTCAAGGCCCAGGATGGTAAACCCGCTGAGCGCGAAAGCCCGGTTATGGGTGCCATGGTAGCGACACTCTCTGCGGAGGATATGAAGAATCTCGGCGCTTATTATGCCCAGCAAACTTCGAGATCGGGTGGGGCCAAGGATAAATCAATGGCGCAACAGGGCGAGAAGATATACCGTGGCGGAAATCTGGAGTCCGGCCTGCCTGCCTGCGCGAGTTGCCATTCTCCCAACGGTGTTGGCATTCCGCCTAATTATCCACGCCTTGCCGGGCAGCATTCCGAATATACTGCGGCGCAATTGCGAGCGTTCCGGACGGACCAGCGTACCAAGGATCCCAACCATGAGATGCACATGATTGCTTCTCGCATGAGTGAAAGGGAAATACAGGCGGTATCGGAGTTTATTTCCGGTTTGCGTTAAGTCCCCGAATTTGAAATAGCGCCAATCAATATAAAACGGCTCGATCCAGGTTGATCGAGCCGTTTTATTTCTTTATTTCAGCGTACCGAATACCCGGTCAGCCGCATCCAGGGTTTTACTGATTTCGGCCTCACCATGTGCTGTCGAAACGAAGCCGGCTTCGAATGCCGACGGTGCGAAGTAAATCCCCTCTTGCAGCATGGCATGAAAAAAGCGGTTAAAAGATTCCCTGTTGCATTCCATCACTTCAGCATAGCTTGCCGGCAGGTTTTCCCGGAAATAAAGGCCAAACATACCCCCCACCGCTTGGGCGCAAAAGGGGATAGCGTGTTTTTTCGCGGCCGCGGCCAGGCCCTCAACAAGTTGCCGGGTCCTGGCAGCGAGGTTTTCGTAGAATCCCGGTATTTGCACCTGCTTCAGCGTGGCAAGACCCGCAGCCACTGCGACAGGGTTGCCGGAAAGCGTACCGGCCTGATACACAGGTCCCAGCGGGGCCAGGCACTGCATAATGTCGCGTCTGCCGCCAAAAGCAGCCATCGGCATGCCGCCCCCGATCACCTTGCCGAGCGTGGTAAGATCGGGTTTGATGCGATAGAGCCCCTGGGCACATTCCAATCCAACACGAAAGCCTGTCATCACCTCATCAAAGATAAGCACGCTGCCATGTTGTGTGCATAACTCGCGCAGGGCAGGCAAGAAGCCGGATTTAGGCGCCACCAGATTCATGTTGCCCGCCACGGGCTCCACGATGACAGCGGCGATTTCATCCCCAAATTGGCTGAACGCTTGCTCCACACTGGCGAGATCGTTGTAATCCAGCACCACGGTACTGGAGGTGGTTCCGGCGGGAACCCCGGCGGAACTGGGATGACCGAAGGTAAGCGCTCCAGACCCTGCTTTTACCAGCAGGGCGTCATCATGGCCATGATAACAACCTTCGAATTTGATAATGCGATTCCTCCCGGTATACCCGCGTGCCAGGCGAATGGCGCTCATGGTGGCTTCGGTTCCCGAGCTTACCAGTCTTACCTGTTCGATCGATGAAACCAGTGTGCACAGCAACTGCGCTATTTCGAGTTCGGCCTCGGTGGGTGCGCCGAAAGTCAAGCCGTCTTGCGCCGCTGCCTGGACCGCTTTAATCACTTCAGGATGGGCATGGCCAAGAATCAGCGGTCCCCAGGAACCAACATAATCTATATAGGTTTTATCGTCCGCATCCCACACGTAAGCGCCCTGTCCCCTACGGAAGAATATGGGCGTACCACCCACCGACTTGAAGGCGCGTACAGGCGAATTCACGCCGCCCGGAATGTATTTCTGCGAGAGTTCAAACAATTGCTGATTACGTGAAGTCATTTGATAACCTATGTTTATTAGGAATGGAATGCGGAGGCATTATTTAACCCGAGTCCGTAGCCAGGGCGAACTCATGGAGAAGAATGGAATGTCAAATGAGGAGATAAGTCATGATGGGTCGCGCGCACTGTGGAATGGTCTGGGAATAAGCGATCAACCGTGGGATCGAGGTTGAAATAACCGGGAAAAATTCTCGGCTGCGGATCGAATGTGCCCGGTGGCAAACAGGGCGCTGCTTGCCGCCACCGCATCGGCGCCCCGGCCTATCAGTTCTCCGGCATTATCCGAAGTGATACCCCCGATAGCCACCACTGCAACATGCAGTTTCCGCCTTGCATGATCCAGCAGATCCATGGGTGCCGCCGCCGCCTCCGGTTTGGTCGGGGAATCAAAGAAGGCGCCGAATGCGACATAATCCGCGCCGTTACGCTCGGCTTCGATGGCAAGCTCCAGCCGGTTGTAACAGGAAACCCCAATAATTTTTGTTCTCCCCAGCTTGCGTCGTGCGTCGGTTACGGACGCGTCATCCCGCCCTACATGCACACCGTCCGCGCCGACCTCGATGGCCAGGTCGAGATGATCGTTGACGATAAAGGGTACGCCCAATTTCCGGCAAAGATGTGCAAGTGCAAATGCCTGTCCCAATCGCAGCGTGGCATCCACTGTCTTGTTACGGTATTGAACCAGCCTTGCTCCGCCTGTCAGCGCCTGTTCTGTCATCGTGATCAGGCTGGAGGTATCGGCCACTTCCGGTGTGATTGCGTATAGCCCCCTCACTTCCGGCCGTGTCATTTCACCTTGTCCTCGTCCATGGTATCTGTTTCATCGCGGGCCCAGAATAGCCGGTCGGGCAGATACTGTCCCATTCCTGGACGGAAACCCGCTTTAAGCGACTGCCAGGTATATTCCTGCGCCTCATATACCCCTTCGGCAATGGGCAAGCCGTTCGCAAGCGCGGCGGCAATGGCCGAAGCAAGCGTGCAGCCCGAGCCATGGTAGGAACCCGTCAGGCGATGCCAGGAATCCGACCGGATGAGGCCATCGTTTCCATACAGATGGTTGACCACCTGTAGCGTATTTTCATGAGTTCCCGTGATGAGTACGTATTCGCAGCCCATCTGCAAAAGACGGCCTGCGCATTGATTCAAGTCCTCCATGTCATCATCGTCCTCGTCATCCTGGGCGAGTCGCCGTGCTTCCAGGCTGTTGGGGGTGATGATGGTCGCCTGGGGAAGCAATAGCTCGCGCATCGCGACCAGCATATCTTCGCTGGCGAGTTCATCACCGCGGCCTGAGGCAAGCACTGGATCCAGCACCAGCGGGATATTGGGATAATCCGAAATCACTTCGGCAATGGCCGTGATAATTTCAACGCTGCCCAGCATCCCGATCTTGAAGACATGTACAGGCATGTCTTCAAGAACCGCACGCGCCTGATCCGCCACCCATTCCGGATCCAGCGCCATGACATCATCCACCCCCGCCGTGTCCTGCACCGTAATGGCGGTAATCACCGACAGGGGATGACAGCCCATGCTGGCAAGAGTGAGAATGTCGGCCTGGATACCGGCGCCGCCGCTGGAGTCGCTGGCAGCGAAAGAAAGTACTATAGGGGGTGGCTGAGACATGGACTAATACCGTAAAATGGCATTTTAACCCAAATCCCTGTCATCATGACTACTACCGAAACTCGCGCTTACCGTTGTTACATGTGCCTCATTTGCGGCTTCATATACGACGAGGCCGAAGGATCGCCGCAAGAAGGTATTCCTCCGGGCACACGATGGGAAGACGTCCCGATGAACTGGACCTGTCCCGAATGTGCCGCGCGCAAGGAGGATTTTGAAATGGTGGAAATTTAAATGCGTATTCTGCATACCATGCTGCGGGTCGGCGACCTGGAAAAATCCATTGCTTTCTATGCTGGCGTGCTGGGAATGAATGTACTGCGGCGGAAGGATTACCCCGAGGGAAAGTTTACCCTGGCGTTTGTCGGTTATCAGGATGAGGCGGAGGGTGCGGTACTGGAATTAACCCACAATTGGGATGTGAAAAAATATGACCTGGGCACCGGCTACGGACATATCGCCATCGAAGTGGATAATGCTTACCAGGCTTGCGAGGAAGTGAAAAAGCGGGGCGGCAATGTTACACGGGAAGCAGGGCCGATGAAACATGGCGCCACCGTGATTGCATTTGTCGAGGACCCTGACGGCTACAAGATCGAGTTCATCCAGAAAAAGCAAGTATAAGCGTTCCAGGTAATGGCTTTCCGGATATGGGCCAATCGAATGACCGAGAAAAGGCACCTACCAGTCAGATCCCGTCACTAATTCTCCAATTTTTCCGGCTGTAGCAATCGGACTTCCCGTTGCGGGAAGGGAATTTCGATACCGTGCTTTTTAAATTCCGACCAGATTTCAAGATTCAGGCTGGAGCGTAAGCGGAGTGCCCCGCCCTCTGGATCTTCTACCCAGATAACCAGTTCCAGATTGATTCCGCTGTCGGCAAATTCCTTGAGAACCACCACGGGTTCTGGATCAGCCAATATATTCTGCTGTTTTTTCGCAGCATCCAGCATGATCTTCATGGCCGCTTCAACCGGGCTTGCGTAGCCGATCTGGATCGGAAGAATCAGACGTAGCCGGTGGTCCGAGTAGGTCTGACTGATCACTGTTGAAGTGATGAAGGTATCATTGGGGATAAGAGCTTCGGTACCGTCCTCGATTTTGAGCACCACATACCTTGTGGTGAGCGAAGTTACCTGGCCTTTGCGGTTATCCACCGTTACGACATCGCCAATATGCAGAGAGTGATCCAGCAGAATGATAAAGCCGCTTATATAGTTGCTGGCAATTTTCTGCAGACCCAATCCCAGTCCAACGCCGAGTGCGCCGCCGAATACCGACAGGACGGTAATATCGACCCCGACCATGGGCAATGCGACCAGCACACCCAAAAGAATCAGCATGGTGCGAGTAACTTTTGACAGGATCACTCGCTGATTGATATTCAATGCAGCAGCTTGCATGATCCGTGCTTCAAGCGAACTGGCGAGCCAAAGCGCCAACAGCATGCTGATTGTGAATGCGAGAATTCCCTGCGTGATCAGCAGCACTGAGAGACGTTGCTTGCCAATATGGAAGGAAATGTCATCGAGGAGAGTCAGGATTCCCGGCAACAGGCCGGTTATGTGGAGCACCAGTCCACTCCACACCGCCCAGCCGATGAACCGCTCCCAAGTGCGCAACCAGTCCTGACTGGAAAAAACCCGGCGCAGCATATAAACCACCGCGTGAATCAGCGCGAGCGCGAATAACAGCGGAATAACAATATTGAGGAGAGGGGTGGAATACCAGTGATTGAGCGCCCCCCTCCCGATAATAACCAGAGCAAGTGCCAGCAAGGGAAATAAAAGACGGCTCAAGCTGCTCATGCTGATATTCAGCGTGCGGCTGGCGCCTGCTTCCGGTGCCATGCGCTGCCTGAATTGCCTTTGCAGCAGCCATGCCAGTCCCAGGCTTGCAAGCAGCACGGCAAGCTGCCACAGGACGCTGCCCTCCTGCACATCGGTGATCAGACTGCGTAGCAGACTCTGGATTTCGATTTCGTTATCGGATTGCATGTGCAGGACCGGAATTAACCCGGGTATTGCGCGGAAGACCGGTGATCCAAATTGGACATCTTCCTACTTTACCAGCTCCATCGCGGCGGCAAAGAAGCCATCCGTGCCGTGCAAACCGGGCGATAGCTGCAAGTATACGCCCGTGTCGAGTGGAATTTTTTGTTGCGCCAGAAGTTCGGCGCAGTTAAGCGGCGCCAGCCGGGGGTGGCCGGCGAGAAAACGCTCGACGATTTCCTGGTTTTCCTCCGGCAAAAAGCTGCAGGTGGCATAGATGAGCCTGCCGCCGGGCTTGAGCAGGTTCGCAGCGGACGACAGAATTGCCGCTTGCTTGCGCTTGAGCTCTTCAATGCTCTGCGGTGACTGTCGCCATTTCAAATCCGGATTGCGGCGTAATGTTCCCAGTCCGCTGCATGGCGCATCTACCAGTACCCGGTCGATCTTTCCGGTGAGACGTTTTACCTTTATGTCATTTTCGTTGGCGATACGCTGCGGATACAGGTTGGATAAACCGGAACGCTTGAGGCGCGGTTTCAGGTTGTTCAACCGCTTTTCGGAAATATCGAAAGCATAGATGCGTCCTTGTGAGCGCATCAGCGCGCCCAGCATCAGCGTTTTGCCCCCTGCTCCTGCGCAGAAATCCACCACCATGTCGCCGCGCTTTGGTGCGAGCAAATAGCCCAACAGTTGGCTGCCTTCATCCTGTACTTCCACCTTGCCGGTGAGGAACAGTTCATGGCGATTGATCGCCGGCTTGCCGGCCAGGCGGATGCCCACAAGCGAGTACGGCGTGGCATTGCCTGCAATTCCGTCCTTGTTCAGCAACGCCAGGACTTCTTCGCGGTTGGCAAGCAGCGTATTGACGCGCAAATCAAGTGAAGCGGGCCGTTGCAGCGAACGTCCCAGATCGAGAATTTCGTTATCCGGCATGAATCCACGCAGCTTCTCCGTCAGCCATTCAGGAAATTCGGCCTGTATGGCGAGCGGCTGCGATTCCGGGGTCACTGCCTTGATTCCGGTAAGCCATTTTGCTTCGACCTCGCTGACCAGCGGCAGCAGTTCGCGCAAATTCATGCCCTGAAACCTGGCCAGATAGGCAAGCAACAGGGAACGGGGGATGGAAGTACCGGATATGCATTCAAGAAAAAAACGGTGACGCAAAATGCCAAATACGCTTTCCGCGATAAATGCCCGGTCATTCGCCCCAAGCGCCGGATTCTCGCGGAAAAAATGCCGCAGCATTGAATCTGCAGGGTGTTCCAGTGGCAGCACGGCACGCAGCGCGGCGGTGGCCATGTCCAGATGAGCAGGAGTCAGACGCATCTATTGTTGATACCGAAAAAGTAAGGGCGGGGGAACAACGTCATCCCAAACCGTGGAAGGGTGGCAAATTCGCAGGCTTTAAATCATCCTGAATTCAGCTTCCGCGAATCCACCTTAAAGGAAAAGGCCAAGTGAACACAAGAGGTCGCTGTCGATCATACCGCCATGGTGCACAAAAAAAGTCCGCCACCGGGTTCAGGATTTATTGAAGGCGTCCCTGTTTCAAGCTGTTCACAGGTTCTCCATAGCTTATTCTGGTGACCATCTGGTCCGTCACAATGCCCATTTTTTCGGTGGCAATGATGCGTACCGGGAGCATGTGGTGGTCAACGGCAAGCCATATTTTTCTGTCGCGCTCACCATCCGCTTCGGTCTGTTTTGTGAGCACGATGGTTTCGAGCTTGCCCATCGGCGTATCCAGTGTTTCCTTGCCGACAGTGTAGCGAACCAATTCGAGCCGTTTACCGTCGGTGACATGCAGATCTACGACTTTTCCGGAAACAGGAGCGAACATGAAGCTGTAGTGCAGGCTTAGCTTATCCTGGATGTTGGCAGGCAGGGCTTTTTGCTCTTCTCCGCGTTTATGTTGAAGGGTCAGTAATTTCTTGTTCCAATCGAAAATAGCTACTTTGGGTATTTTCTTGCCGTGCTGATCGGAAAAACGGCTGGGGCGCAGTGATCCCTCCGCTGTGATACTTCCCGCGCTATCCAGCATGACGGGATCCGGCTGTGTCAATGCCAGCAAACCCTTGGCGCGAGCTTCACTGCTGATGGCATAGCTGCGCGCGCCGTTTTCACGTTTGATTTGCAGCGTATCATTCACTTCTCCTTCCAGGCCGCCGGATGTTATCGAGTAGCTGATATCGACGCGAGCGGGAATATCGGCGGCAAGAGCAGAGGAGGCGGAGAAAGCAGAAAAGCTGAGTCCGCATGACAGGGCAACAGATAAGAGTCTCATTTGTATAATCCTAAATCCGGTAGTTGGACCCCGTAGCGGCTTCATCCGGAAAACGAGCGTCAAATAGTACGAAATATTGTTATTAATCATAACACCGATCTATTAAATGAGCGGTCAACTACCGGATCTAGGATAACTCCGGTGAATATAGAATTGAACCGTCGGCTACCGCATTGCTCACTTCAACACGATTGCCGGAGATTTTCAGCCGGCCTTCCATAAACCAGCGTACCGCTTCGGGGTAAATGTGGTGTTCCTGCTGCAGTACGCGTGCAGCAAGCGTTTCTTCGGTGTCACCGGGCAATGTCTGGACCGCTGCCTGAATGATGATCGGGCCATGGTCTACCTGCGAGGTTACAAAATGCACTGTGCAGCCATGTATTTTCACACCTTCTTTCAGGGCCCGGGCGTGGGTGTCGAGGCCGGGAAAGGCGGGCAGCAATGAAGGGTGAACGTTCATCAGCTTTCCACAATAACGATTAACAAAGTCATCTCCCAGAATGCGCATGAAACCGGCGAGTGCGATCAGGTCCGGTTCGTAAGCGTCGATTATTTCCGCCAAGGCGGTATCGAATGCCTCGCGAACAGGATAAGACCGCTGATTCAGTACTTTTGTTTCAAATCCATGCACCCTGGCAATTTCCAGCCCCGCTGCATCCGGCTTGTTACTGATAACAGCGGCTATCCTCGCCGGGAGTTTTGCATCGATCAGTGCTTCCATGTTGCTGCCGCGGCCTGAAATGAGAATAACAAGGGACTTCATTTTGTCAGCATGATCATAGATAACCTTTGTCCCGGTTATTCAATGATCGTCTGCGCTTCACTCGCATCGCGTTGCCGGATTGTACCGATACGCCATACGGTTTCGCCTGCGGACCGCAATATCTTCATCGCGGTATCGGCAAGTTCCGGCGCCATGATCAGCACCATGCCTATGCCGCAATTAAACACGCGGTGCATTTCACTTTCACTGACGTTGCCTTGTTCCTGCAGCCAGTGAAAAAGCGGAGGGATATCCCAGTCGTTTTTTTTCAATACCGCAATGACACTTTCGGGCAAGATACGTGGAACATTTTCCACCAATCCGCCACCCGTAATGTGAGCCAGTCCCTTAACCGGCAAATGTTTCATCAATTCGAGCACCGCCTTCACATAAATACGGGTCGGTGCCATGATTACATCCATTAACGCCTGACCCCCGAAATTGGTCGACAAGTCCGTGTTATTTTTTTCGATGATCTTACGGATCAGGGAGTAACCATTGGAATGCGCGCCGCTGGAAGCCAAACCAAGCACCGCATCACCTTTCCGGATTGTTAAACCGGTGATGATATGATCTTTTTCAACCACGCCTACGGCGAAACCCGCAAGGTCGTACTCGCCCTCCGGATACATGCCCGGCATTTCGGCGGTCTCGCCGCCAATCAAGGCGCAACCCGCTAGTTCGCAACCCGCCGCGATACCCTTGACGACCTGGGTGGCAGTGTTCACGTCCAATCTGCCGCAGGCGAAGTAGTCCAGGAAGAACAAGGGTTCCGCTCCCTGCACCAGAATATCGTTGACGCTCATTGCCACCAGGTCTATCCCGATACGGTCGTGCCGGTTCAACTGGAATGCGAGCTTCAATTTGGTGCCCACGCCATCGGTACCCGATACCAGCACCGGATTGCGGTAATTTCTGGAGATTTCAAACAGTGCTCCAAAGCCGCCTATGCCTGCGAGCACTTCCGGACGCATGGTACGTTTGGCAAAAGGTTTGATATTTTCCACCAAGCGGTCACCCGCATCAATGTCCACGCCCGCATCGCGGTAGGAGAGCTGGATGGCGCCGGGATTTCCGGGATTGGATGAGGTCAAGTTGAGTTCTCGCTCAGTTGCAGATAGAGTGCCGCTTTCAGGAAGCGCGATTTTACCGTAAATGATCCCTTAACACCTCCGACTTCCGCGATCTGCATTATATAAAGTTCATAAATGAAACAACTGGTGCTCGACATCGCCCCGTCACCGCTCCCCACTCTGGCGAATTTCGTGCCGGGGCGCAACGCCGAACTGTTACAGACCCTGGGTAATATTCTCACGGGACTGGAGCGGGAACATTTTGTTTATCTATGGGGAGGGACAGGATGCGGCAAAAGCCATTTGCTGCAAGGGGTGGCGGGACTGTGCATGCGCAATAAAATGAGTACAGCATATTTTGCCTGCGATGCGGATACCAGTTTCATCACAGGCAGCGAAGCCGATTGCGTAATAGTGGATGACGTGGATCGTCTTAATGCCAAGGCGCAAATTGGCTTGTTCAATCTTTATAATTGTATTCGCGACGAGGGCCGCGCGCTCGTGCTGGTAAGCGGCGCCGCCACTCCGGCGCAATTGAAACTGAAAGTACGTGAAGACCTGGTTACCCGCCTGGGATGGGGCCTGGTCTATCAGGTGCATGAATTGACCGACGAGGAAAAAGCAAAAGCCATGAAAAGTCATTCCGCCAGCCGGGGCCTTGATCTGTCGCAGGAGGTGTGCGACTACCTGCTTCATCATGGACGGCGTGATTTACCATCCTTGATGGCCATGCTCGATGCGCTTGACAGCTATTCGCTGGCGAACCGGCGTAAGGTCACTGTTCCATTGGTACGCGAATTATTGCAGGTGGCATCATGAAACTTGCCTTGTTTGACCTCGACAACACACTCCTGGTCGGCGACAGCGATTTTGAATGGGCGCAATTTCTTATCGAGCAGCGCGTGCTGGATCGGGAGGTGTATGAAGCTCGCAACGTGGAATTCTATGAGCAGTACAAGGCCGGCACGCTCGATATCCACGAATTCCTTGATTTTCAGTTGAAGCCGTTGTCGCGCCACCCCCGCAGCCAGCTCGATGCCTGGCATCGCGAATTCATGGAGAAGAGGATTCTGCCATTGATAGCACCCGGCGCGCTCGAACTGATTAATGGGCATATGCTGGGTGGCGATCTGTGCGTTATCATCACCGCCACCAATCGCTTTGTTACCACACCGATCGCGCGGGCACTGGGGATAAGCAACCTGATTGCCACCGAGCCGGAGCAGAAGGATGGCGAATTTACGGGCCAGGTCTCGGGATTGCCCTGTTTCAGGGAAGGCAAGATAGCGCGGCTGGAAAGCTGGCTGGATGAGCACAATCTGACGTGGTTGTCATTTCTGGAAAGCTGGTTTTACAGCGATTCACTGAATGACCTGCCGCTGCTCAATAGGGTTACCCACCCTGTCGCGGTGGACCCCGATGCAACACTCAAGGGCTATGCTCAAAAAAATGCCTGGCCCATTATCAGCCTGCGATAACGTTGCGGGAGCGTTCTATCGCGTGCCGGAGGGGCTGGAGCAAACTCCCCATGCCGCACGTATGCGTTCGCCCGGTTTGAGTGTTCGCGTTCCGGCGTGACTTCCGCCAGACGCTCCTTGCGGTTGCTGATTCTGTTTTCGGTATTTGCGCTCGGCAGCCTGTTTACCGGAATGTTATTCGGAAGCGTGGACATTCCTTTTTCCGGTATTGTCAGGGCACTGTTTTCGCCGGCTGACAGCGTTCCTCATCAAATAGTCTGGCAATTGCGCCTGCCGCGCGTATTGGCGGCATTTGCCTGTGGCGGACTGCTCGCCCTGGCGGGAGCGCTATTGCAGATTTTATTGCGCAATCCGCTGGCCGATCCCTATATCCTGGGCGTATCGGGCGGAGCGGCGGTGGGCGCGCTTGTCGCCATGCTGCTGGGATGGGGACTCCTGGTGACCAATCTGACATCACTGGCGGGCGCATTGGCCGCGATTGCCATCGTGTTTGGCCTGAGCTTTCGCGCTGGTGACTGGAATCTTTACCGGCTGCTTCTGACAGGGGTCGTGTTGTCTGCCGGCTGTACGGCGCTGACCACGTTGATCCTGACCCTGGCGCCGGCCAGCGATGTAAAAGGGATGCTGTTCTGGCTGATGGGCGATGTTTCCCGGGCCGAAGAGTTGCTGCCTGCATGGATCACCCTCATCGTCGTAGCAGCCCTGAGCCTGTTATTTTCCGGTAGCCTCAACGTTCTGAGCCTTGGCCAGATGAAGGCAAAAACACTGGGTGTAGCCGTGCTACCCTTGCAGGTTGGAGTTTACTTTGGCGCGTCAGTGGCGACGGTGGCGGCGCTGATGCTGGCGGGTGCCATCGGGTTCGTCGGCCTGATCGTGCCCCATGCCGTCCGCCTCCTGGGGGTGAGCGAATTTCGTTGGCTGTTGCCCTTGTCGGTGCTGTTGGGAGGTGGCTTTCTTACGCTGGCCGACACCCTGGCGCGCACCTTGTGGGCGCCCCAGCAATTGCCGGTCGGGGTGTTGACAGCATTGTTGGGCGTACCGATGCTGTTGCTGCTGCTGTCGAAAAAACATTCGTAGTTCTGTGGCAGACCGCCGGCTTGCTCCGTAGACTTCGATAAGTCTGACTCCAGGAATTAAAATTGCAGGTCAGGAAATATCATCGCATGCACTCCATGACTTCCGCATCAGCCACTGAATTACCTGCAGGGACGGTTCACCTCTGGTATACATCCGTACCGCAGGCGAGGATTCCGCTCGATCAATACCTATCCATCCTTGATGAGGAGGAACGATGCCGCGCAGCCCGATTCCATTTTGATCGCGACCGGGAACCCTTTATCCTGGCGCGCGCCTCCCTGCGTTGTTTGCTGGCGCGATATACGGGTGCCGATCCCGCTGAGATTCAGTTCAAGCAGGATCGATACGGAAAATTGCATATCCATCATCCGGTTAGTTCGATACGGTTCAATGTCACCCATTCCGGCGATTGCATCGTCCATGCGATTGCTCGGGGGACCGACGTCGGAGTCGATGTTGAGATCCTTCGCAATTCCGTTGAGCTTACTTCGATTTCATCGTATTTTACCGCTGGTGAACAAGCATGGCTGCATGCGGCTGACGCTCAGACGCGGGACACCCGGTTTTTCACTCTCTGGACGTGCAAGGAAGCTTATATCAAGGCTCTTGGACGAGGGCTGTTAAAGCCCTTGAATAGCTTTGAGATTAGCCTCGCAGAACGAGGGGAGCCGAAAATTCTCTCCGATTCCGAGGATAACGCTCACCTGAGTTCATGGCGGCTGCTGCCTTTCGAGCCCCGCCGGAACGTATTGGGCTGCGTCGCTGTGGACGTTGCATCAACACGGGTCGAGTTGCGTGATTACGACTCAGGCGTGTTGCTGCGACATATAGTCTGAGTGGGAAAGCTGGCGCTGGAGCTGTCGTATCGCCGACTCTCATCGGGTTCGAACGAAGCACTGGATATAGGCGTCGCCGGTATCCTTCTTGACGTAATCCGTGGTCTCATACGACGCATAGGACCGGCGCTCAACGATGATACGATCGAAGTGGTGGACGAACTGCCATCGCAGCATCGGGCGCGTGGAGAAGCAGGGGATGAAAACTCCGCCTCTGCGCAGGGCGCGCGTCACGGCCGGCATCACTTCCATCCACAAGGCCTCATCGTCCCACAGCGAAACCGGAACGAGATAGGGATCGAAGAAGATGCCATCGAGGCTTTCCGGATCTATTCGCTGGATATACTCGAAAAAATCCGCATGGACAATCTCCAGCGCTGGTGGCGGGGACGGATTGCGTTCGCGAAAAAGCTCGATAACCCGCGGAAATTTCTCGATGACGGTATGATGTCGCGTGGCCGGGTTGGCGGCAATGCGTAACGCCGAAATGCCCAGACCCAATCCCACTTCCAGAAATTCCGAACCGTATCCGCAAAGGATGTCGGCGGATTCCCACATCAGCGCGCTTTCCCATCCTTGCATTGCCTGTCCGTCGTCTATGTAAAGCGTCACCTCCTCGTTATTTTCGACGAGCTTTATTTCTGGGTTTTCTTGTTGCTGTATTGCGTCCATTGCGCTCTCCTCAATATGGCGCCTCGATCGTGCCGCCGGCGGCGGCAAATCGATCCAGCATCGCCTTCAGATCCTTGGAAAATACAAGCTCCCCGCGTGGGGAAACCGTTGCCCGATGCCGCCAGCGCGGCAGTGGGTCAATCTTTGGCAACGGTGTGCTTTCAGCCTGCGCAGCGGCTATGGCCAGCGCCAGGCCGGCGATGGTGGGCCTCTCAAAAATCTGCTGTAGCGGTAGTTCGACCCCGAATTCATCGCGTAACCGGGAGATCACCTGGGTCGCGAACAGCGAGTGTCCCCCAATGGAGAAGAAATTATCATGAACACCGATGTGCTCGATAGCGAGTACCTGCCGCCAGATTGCGGCGAGCTTTGTCTCAGCGATGGTACGCGGTGGAGCAAAGTTGTCGTCCGAAGTTTCCGGCACCGGTAATGCCAGGCGATTAATCTTGCCGCTGGGGGTGATCGGCAATTCTTCCAGCACGACGAACACCGCCGGTATCAAATAATCAGGCAATCGGCGGTCAAGATGCCGCCGCAAGCCGTCGGACGCCGGAGCCTGGTCGGGCCTCGCCGAGACGTAGGCGACAAGCCTTTGGCCATCGGCGTATTCCTGTGGGATAACCACCGCCTGCCTCACTCCAGGATACTCCAGAAGCTGTTTTTCAATTTCTCCCGGTTCGACGCGGTAGCCCCGGATTTTTACCTGGAAATCCCGCCGCCCGATGAATTCGATGCTGCCATCCGGAAGCCGGCGGCCGAGGTCACCCGTACGATAAAGCCGCCCTCCTCCGACATCCGGTGGAAATGCCGCAATTTCGCCTTGCCGCCAATAGCCCATGGCGATAGAGGGACCGCGCAACACGATTTCCCCCGGGCAGTAGACGTCCACCGGTTCTCCGGTGTCGCCCAGCAATAAAAGCTCGACGCCGTCGACCGGGTAGCCGATGGGGACAGCGTCGCGCATCAGCGTGATTCCACCATCAATAAAATATTGTAACGCCATGGTCGATTCAGTCAGGCCGAAACCATTGACCAGCAGGCAATCCGGAGAAAAATGGGCGCGAAAAAGATCGACATCGCGCCGATACACGGCTTCGCCTCCGAGCGCGACAAGGCGGATTTTCTCCAGATGCGCGATTCCAGGCGCTGAATTGGGCAGCAGCGCACCAGGCAATGCATGGATGAGATGGCGAAATAGAGTCGGCGCGCAATGAAAAACCGTAATTTCTTGTTCCACCAGGCAATCGACGAGTGCCTGCAAGCCATTCTCCCGTACCGAAATGGGATAAACCGCCGCGCCGTTGAGCAGGGCACCGAATATGTCCTGAACCGCAGCATCCACGCCGTACGAAGAGACAAATGTCAGCCGGTCATTGGCGCATAGATGCAGGTTATTGCTATAGGCCCGAACATGCCCAAGAACGTTGCGGTGAGTCTGCACGACACCCTTCGGTTCCCCCGTGGATCCCGAGGTATAGAGGATGTAGGCGATAGCGCCGGGAGACACGGAAGGTGGCGGGCTTGTCTCGAAGCGTTCGGTCTCGCCAAGCCGGATCACCTGCGCATGTTCTGTGGAAAAACCGTCGATATCGGTCAGGACCGCGGCCGCCCCGGAACTGTCGATAATCCGCTCAGTCCGGTCAGGTGGATGAGCGCGATCAAGAGGAACGTAGGTTTTGCCGGCCTTCAGCATGCCAATCATGGCGGCGATCATGGATGCGTCGTGGCGGAAGAACAGGGCAATGCGCTCCACGCTTTCGCCACGCAAGGAGAGAATCGCATTGGCAATCCGGTTGGAAAGCGCTTCCAGCTGCTTATAAGTCCATTGCTCGTTTTTTATCCGGATGGCAACGCGATCGGGATAGCGCTCCGCCTGCTCGCGAAAACGGCTCCCTATCGATTGCTCGACCGCTTGCTTGGTGAATTCGTTAAAAGAGGTCGCAGGCGCGACCCTGTTTTTTCCGGATGGTATTTGATGAGTGAGGCGCAAATGCGAGAGTGGTACGTCAGGATGGGTAGCTATTGCTTCCAGGAGCATTGTGAAGTGGTCGAGTATGCGTCTCACGGTTCCAGACTCAAAAAGATCTCGCGCATACACGGCATGGAGCCGGATGGTCCTATCATATTCAATGGCATAAAGCGTGAGGTCAAATTTTGCCGATTCTTCCGGTTCTTCGGGCTCGACCGGTTCACCAGAGTCGCCATCCCGTTCGGCATCCGGCCCGGCATCCGGCGATTGCGCTGCATCGCCGGGGAGTCGTCCATCGATATTCAGCAGATTGAACATCACCTGAAAGAGGGGTGCCTGGCTGAGATGGCGCGCGGGAGCGAGCCTGGCCACCAGCATCTCGAAAGGCATGTCCTGATGCGCATACGCCTCGGCCGCCACGGTGCGCACCCGCTCGAGCAGGGCGGCAAAGGAGGGGTCGCCTGAAAGATCGAGGCGCAAGGCGAGCGTGTTGACGAAAAACCCGATCAATCCCTCCAGTTCGCTGCGGGTGCGGTTGGCGATAGGCGTGCCGATCACCAGGTCGGACTGTCCGCTGTAACGCGCCAGCAGAGCGCCAAAGGCGGCCAGGAGCGTCATGAACAAGGTGGCGCCCTGCGCTTGCCCGAGTGCGCGCAAGCGCGCGGTCAGGGCTGCATTCAGCCACACCCCGCAACGTCCGCCACGATAGCTGGACTGGGCCGGGCGCGGCCGGTCGGTGGGCAGGGAAAGCTGCACCGGCGCATCCTCTAGTTGCTTTTGCCAGTAGGCGAATAAAGAATTCAGCCGTTCGCCCTGCAGGATGCGCCGCTGCCAGCAGGCAAAATCGGCGTACTGGATCGGCAGCGCCGGCAGCCGGGGCGGCTCACCGCTGACCCTGCCGGCATAGAGCGCGCGCAGATCGCGATGCAGGATCTCCAGCGACCAGCCATCGGCCACGATATGATGGAACACCAGCACCAGCCAATGATAATCCGTCTCGAGCCGCAACAAGCTGGCGCGCAGCAGCGGGCCGTTCACAAGATCGAAGGGCGCGGCCAGGGCGGCGCTGGCGGCGGCGCGGGCGCGTTGCAGACATCCGGCCGCCGGCTGGCTGACATCCACCAGCGGCAAGTCGATGCGCAAGCCTGGCGTAACGAGCTGCACCGGCACGCCGTCGAGGGCGGTGAAGGTGGTGCGCAGCGCCTCGTGGCGGTCGAGCAGGTCGCCCAGGCTGTCTTCCAGTGCCTCGCGGTCCAGGGGGCCATCGAAGGGCAGCACCGTGCTCAAGTGGTACACCGGGCTGCCCGGATACAACTGCTCGAAAAACCAGAGCCGTTGCTGGGCAAAAGATAGCGGGCAGGGATCCGTCCGCAGCCCGGCCAGAATAGCCGGCTCGGCAGTAGCCTCGCCTGTTTTCCCACCTATGGCACGCGCGAGACCGGCAACCGTCGGGGACTCGAAAAGCTGGCGCAATGGGACTTCGATGCGGAAAGTGTCCCGAATCCGCGAGATTACGCGCGTTGCCAGCAATGAGTGCCCACCCAGTTCAAAGAAATTATCCTCCACTCCGACAGCGTCGAGACCGAGAACCTGTGCCCACACTTGCGCAATCCGTGTTTCGTCGTCCGTACGCGGGAGAATGGCGGCGCATCCGAGGTCCGGGCGTGAGCGATCCGGGGCCGGAAGTGCTCGCCGGTCGACCTTGCCGCTCGGTGTGAGGGGGAGACTGCCGAGAAAGATATAAGCCGGGGGCACCAGATACTCCGGCAGCCGCTCGAGTAGAAACCGGCGCAGATCGCCAGCCGCAGGCGGTGTCTCCGTCCGGGCCACCAAATATGCGGCCAGTCGGCGGTCGCCTGGTTCATCCTCGCGCGCCATCACGACGGCCTCACGCACCGCTGGATGGCTCGCGAGCACCGCTTCCACCTCGCCTGGCTCAACCCGAAAACCGCGAATCTTGACCTGGTGGTCGAGACGGCCAAGAAACTCGATATCGCCACCTGGAAGATAGCGGGCAAGATCACCGGTTCGATAAAGGCGTGCATCTGGATAATCAGGGTCGGCAACGAATTTTTCGGCGGTCAGTTCATCCCGGTTGAGATAGCCCCGCGCGAGGCTGTCCCCGCCGATATACATCTCTCCCGGCACACCAATGGGGACGAGGCGCTGGCCGGGATCAAACAGGTGAATGCACGTATTGGCAATCGGATGGCCGATGGCGGGCAGAAGGGGCCAGCCGCTGGGCGGACCTGCAAGCGTGTAAGCGGTGACCACATGGGTTTCCGATGGACCATAATGATTGTGCAATTGGCATCCGGGGAGGTTCCTGAACAGGTTGCGGATCTGAGGGGTGACCTGCAGCTGCTCCCCGGCAGTGATAATTTCTCGCAAGGTTGCCGGGAGCGGCTCGATGTGGACGGCAGCTTCTGCCAGTTGCTGTAATGCAACGAAGGGAAGATATAACCTGTTGACCTGTTGTTCGCCGATCAGCCGCCATAACCCCACCGGATCTTGCCGCAATGTTTCGGGGGCCAGGATGAGTGTCGCGCCGTCACAAAGGGTCGAGAAAATCTCCTGAAACGAGACGTCGAAGCTCAATGGTGCAAATTGCAGCGTGTTGCCCCCCGGACCGAGTTCTCCATGCTGCCAGGCTGTCAGATTAACGAGTGTCCGATGTGGCAGAGCCACTCCCTTCGGCTTGCCGGTCGACCCCGAAGTATAAATAATGTAGGCTAGATTTTCCGGTTTTGGCACGGCATGCTGCGTGGTGTCCGGCAGTGGTGGAAGCGGCTCGTCCAGGCACAGCGCGCGATGGGCGGGCAGCCGCTCAAGTAGCGCACGCTGAGTTAGCAGTAAAAGTGCACCGCTGTCTTGCAGCATGAAGGTCAACCGATCTCGCGGGTATGCCGGATCGAGCGGCACGCAGGCACCGCCGGCAATGAGAACGGCAAGTACCCCGCTCACCATCTCCGGCGAACGCTCAAGACAGAGCGCCACCGGTGTATCCGGATGCACGCCGAGGTGGCGCAAATGGCTGGCAATCATGCGGGCACGATCACCGATTTCGCGATAAGTGAACCGGATGGTGCCATGGACAAGCGCCACCGCATCGGGCGTGCGTGCCGCCTGTTCCAGAAAGAGTTCGTGAATACAGTGGTCGCGCGGATATTCGCGCCGGGTGCGGTTCCACTCCGCGAATTGCCGCCGCTCGGCGGCCGTGAGCAGCGAAAGGTCCGCGAGACACCCGGCAGGGTTCGCCATTATTGCTTCCAGCAGCGTACGCCAGTGATCGAGCATGCGCATGATGGTGGCATCGTCGAAACGCGCGCGATTGTATAGAAGCCTGAGCATGAGTTCCTCGCCCGGTGCCGCGATTGCCGTCAGGGGGTAACTGGTGCGTTCCACGGACCCGGTTGCGCTGGCGGTTTTTCTTCCTTTCACGGGTTCGCGACGGGGATAGTTCTGAAAAACCAGCAGGCTTTCGAACAGCGGCTGTCCGGCGGGCACTTCGCTCAAGCGTTGCACTTCCGCGAGCGAGCTGTATTCATATTCCCTGTCCTTGAGCTGACGGGCTTGCAGATCCTTCAGCCAGTCAACGAGCGGGACATCTCCCGGCACGGAAATACGTAACGGCAACGCATTGATGAAAAGCCCCAGCGTCGATTCGACACCGGCAATCGCTGCCGGACGCCCCGATACGATGACGCCGAACACGATATCGGTTTCACCGCTGTAGCGGCTCAGGAGCAGCGCCCAGGCCGCCTGAACCAGCGTATTGAGCGTGAGTTGGTGCGTACGCGCGAAAGTTTCCAGCGTGACGGTGGAAGCGATCGACATACGGATATATCGTTCCCCATGTTCCCCGGCTTCCCCTGCTTTTCCCGCTCCCGGTTGCGGCCGGTCCACCACCAGCGGCGTGGCGGCAAAAAATCCTTGGAGTGCCTGCTTCCAGTAAGCCTGGGCGGCATTCCGGTCCTGCTCGCGCAACCAGGCGATATAGTCCCGGTAAGGGCGCGGCGGCGGCGGCTCATGGCGGACGCCACGCTGGATCGCGTCGTAGAAATCTCCCAGTTCCGAGAAGAGAATCGGCACGCTCCATCCGTCAAGGAGTGCATGGTGATGGCTCCAGACGAACTCAAACTGATTGTCGCCGGTTCGGATCAGAAAAATTCGCATGGGCGGCGCTTTCGAAAGATCGAAACCCTGCTTCCGATCGGCGTCAAGAAAATCGTCGAGTCGTTGCTTCAACTGGGAAGATCCACGCCAGTCAAGGCGGACGCAATTCAATTTCGCTTCGCGATGGACGACTTGCAGAGGCGAATCGAGGCCGTTCCAGTGGAACGTTGTCCGCAATGCCGGATGGCGCATGACCACGCACCACCAGCTACGCTCGAATGCTTCGATGTCGATATCGCTTGCGAAGGAATGGTGGAGTTGCTCGATGTAGATTCCGGAATCCGGATCGAGGAGAGTGTGGAAAAGCATTCCTTCCTGCATCGGCGACAGGGGATAGATGTCATCGAGATCGGGATTGTCGCGCAAGAGTTCGTCCATCTGCACCTGGTCAAGATTCGAAAGCGGAAAGTCCGCCGGCGAGAACCCCATATCCCTGGCGGAAGGGCTATAGGCGATTATTCCGCGCAATTCTTCCAGGAATGCCCCCGCCAGTGTTTCGATGGTGGCGCGGCGATGTATCGCCTCGCTGTAAATCCAGGAGAGGTGCAGCCGGTCGGAGAAAACGCCCCCATTGACGTCGATAAGATAGCGCCGCCGGTCGCGCTCGCTGAAGGCCGGCCCTCGCGCATCGTTCCCATCGGCCCCCGGATCGGCGGAATGCTCGAATTGCCCGAGGTAATTGAAGCTCATTTGTGCTTGCGGGAGCGCTTTCAGACGGTCTCCCGCCTCACTCCTGCTCATGTACCGCAGGAGACCATAACCGATGCCGCGATGGGGAATCGCACGCAGCTTTTCCTTGATTCGCCGCAGCGCCGCCCCGGGGTTGGCGCAACCCCTGACATCAAGAGCTACCGGAAAGATCGTCGTAAACCAGCCGACGGTCCGGGATAAATCGACGTCATCGAAAAGGGTTTCCCGCCCGTGGCCTTCCACGTCCACCAGCGTCTCACCCACCCCGATCCACCGGGCAAGGGCAAGCCCCACGGCGGTAAGCAATATCTCATCAATGCGGGCGCGATGAGTCCGTGCGATGTCCCTCAGCAGGCGCGCGGTTTCTTCGGTGCTGAGAGAAACCACAACGGTGTGGCTTGATCCGGCGGTGTTGGCCTCCAGCGGCGCCGGCAAATCCCTGGGTAAGGGCGTCGCCTGCATGGGCAACGCCGCGAGCCAGTATCTCGCCTCCCCCATGATATCTGCCGAGTTTGCGTGGGCCGCCAATTTACCAGCCCAGGAGGTGAAAGCCGTGGTCTTCGGCGGCAGGGCGGCCGGATGGTCCATCCGGGCATTGGCGGTATCCAGATCCTCGAGCAGGATGCGCCATGAAACCCCATCAACCGCCAGATGATGGATCACGATCAGCAAGGAAGCTTCTTCCCCTTCACCGAAATCGAATAGCACGGCGCGCAGGAGGGGTCCACGGGAAAGATCGAGGCTCGCTTGCACCTGCGCTGCTTGCTCCGCTACGGCCGCCATGCGCTGCGATCGGGCAACCCCGGACAGGTCGATGCGGCGGTAAGGCGTCACCGAGCCCGGATCGGCAAGCATCTGGATCCATCCATCGCCGGTACGAAAAAAGCGCAGCCGCAATGCGTCATGGTGGGCCAGAAGCTGGTCAAAAACGCGTATCCAGCGATTGTCATCGATGTCCCGCGAGACCGCCAGCAGCACTACCTGATTGTAATGTTGCGGATCAGCCAGTTCCTGTTCAAAGAACCAGTGTTGAATTGGTGTGAGGGGCGCGGTTCCGGTCACTATTCCCTGCTCCGCCGCGATGGAGCCGGTATTTGCAACGGTCAGCAATCCGGCGATGGTGGGCCGCTCGAAAAGCTGGCGGGGTGTGAAGCGCAGCCCCCTGCCACGTGCGCGGGCGACAATCTGGATCGCCAGAATCGAGTCCCCGCCCAGTTCGAAGAAGTTATCGTGGACACCGACCTGGTCAAGCCGCAGCACCTGGGCGAATATCTCGGCCAGCCGCTGCTCGTCTTCGGTGCGCGGCACCGCTGCTTCGGCTTCCCTTGCCATAGCGGGCACCGGCAGGGCCGCCCGGTCGATCTTACCGTTGGCGGTCAGCGGCAAGGCTGGCAATGCCACGAATGCCGAGGGCACCATGTAGTCCGGCAGGCGTGCCTGCAGGAAGCTCCGCCACTCGCTCGCCGAAGGTGCTTTATCCGCTACCACATAAGCGGCCAGGCGCTTGTCACCGGGCGTGTCTTCGCGCACGGTTGCCACTGCCTCGCGCACGCCGGGGTATCCGCGCAGCGCCGCTTCCACCTCGCCCAGTTCGACGCGGAATCCGCGCACCTTGACCTGCTGATCGCGCCGCCCGAGAAATTCCAGATTGGCGTCGGGAAGATAGCGTACCCAATCTCCGGTGCGGTATACGCGTGCACCGGCGCGGAAAGGATGGGGAATGAATCGCTCGGCAGTGAGTTCCGGCTGGTGGAGGTAGCCGCGTGCCAGGCCCTCGCCGCCGATATAGAGTTCTCCCGCTACCCCGATGGGTACCGGCTGAAGCCGGTCGTCAAGCACATAGATTTCGGTATTCGCAATCGGCCGGCCAATGGGAATGGGACTGTGGATTTTCTCCGCGGGAGGCACGCGATAGCAGGAGGTGAATGTGGTGTTCTCAGTGGGGCCATAAGCGGCAATCAGCACACATTGCGGATGTCGCTCACGCATCTTGCGGATGTAGTCCGGCGACAACACGTCGCCGCCTGTAAGGAGCTGGCGCACACCACCCAGGCGTTCGCAATGGCTGTCGACCATCTGGTGAAAGAGCCCTGTCGTCAACCAGAGCGTACTGATCCGGTGTTGCTCTATCACATCGGCGAGTTCTTCGAGCGACGGTGCCATGGGGGGCATGATCACCAGTTGTCCGCCACTAAGCAGGCCCCCCCAGATCTCGAATGTTGAAGCGTCGAACGCTATCGGCGCGAACTGAAGGAACACGTCATCGGACGTGAATGTCGCGTAGCCGGCTTCCTTTATCAGCCGCACCACGGCGCGTTGCACGACCGCCACCCCCTTGGGGACGCCGGTTGATCCCGACGTGTAGCAGACATAGGCGAGGTTGTCCGCCATGACTCCACTTGCAGGATTATCCGTGGACTCGCGCCCGATTTCCTCGCGCGCATCATCAATACAAACCAGCTTTGCAGCCTCGCCGGGCAGTATTCCGAGAAATTGGCGGTGGGTCAGCAATACCGCTGGTTTCGCGTCGCTTACCATTGCCGATAGCCTGGCGGGCGGGTCGCCGGGGTCCATCGCCAGATAGGCTCCCCCGGCTTTGAGAATGCCGAGCAGGCCGATGATGAGATCAAAGGAGCGTTCAATACAGACCCCAACCAAAGCCTCGGGACCCACGCCAAGCCCGCGCAGGCGGTGCGCGAGCTGGTTGGCGCGGGCATTGAGCTCACCATAGGTGAGGTGGTAATCCTGCAGGACCAGGGCGACTGCATCCGGACATGCCGCTACCCGCTGTTCGAATAATTCCTGGATACATGATTCCCGGGGATATTTGCTCCGCGTGGCATTCCATTCGAACAAAAGCTGCGCTCGCTCGGCCTCGGTGAGAATGGGCAGGCTGGCGAAGTGGCATGCCGGATCAGTGGCGGCGGCCGCCAGCAGCGTCTCGAAATGACCCGCCATCCGACTGATGGTAGCGGAATCGAAAAGATCGGCGCTATATTCAAAATACCCGGTCACCCGGCGCCCGTCATCCACCAGGGAAAGCAGAAGATCGAACTTGGCTGTCGCGGATTCGTCCCGGTTGCGGTTGGGGGGTGCCTCTACCTCCCCTGTTTCCTCGTCCTGTTCTGGAGAGGGAACGTTTTGCAGCGCGAACATCACCTGAAAGAGGGGTGCCTGGCTGAGATGGCGCGCGGGAGCGAGCCTGGCCACCAGCATCTCGAAAGGCATGTCCTGATGCGCATACGCCTCGGCCGCCACGGTGCGCACCCGCTCGAGCAGGGCGGCAAAGGAGGGGTCGCCCGAAAGATCGAGGCGCAAGGCGAGCGTGTTGACGAAAAACCCGATCAATCCCTCCAGCTCGCTGCGGGTGCGGTTGGCGATAGGCGTGCCGATCACCAGGTCGGACTGCCCGCTGTAGCGCGCCAGCAGAGCGCCAAAGGCGGCCAGGAGCGTCATGAACAAGGTGGCGCCCTGCGCTTGCCCGAGTGCGCGCAAGCGTGCGGTCAGGGCTGCATTCAGCCACACCCCGCAACGTCCGCCGCGATAGCTGGACTGGGCCGGGCGCGGCCGGTCGGTGGGCAGGGAAAGCTGCACCGGCGCATCCTCCAGTTGCTTTTGCCAGTAGGCGAATAAAGAATTCAACCGTTCGCCCTGCAGAATGCGCCGCTGCCAGCAGGCAAAATCGGCGTACTGGATCGGCAGCGCCGGCAGCCGGGGCGGCTCACCGCTGACCCTGCCGGCATAGAGCGCGCGCAGATCGCGATGCAGGATCTCCAGCGACCAGCCATCGGCCACGATATGATGGAACACCAGCACCAGCCAATGATAATCCGTCTCGAGCCGCAACAAGCTGGCGCGCAGCAGCGGGCCGTTCACAAGATCGAAGGGCGCGGCCAGGGCGGCGCTGGCGGCGGCGCGGGCGCGTTGCAGACATCCGGCCGCCGGCTGGCTGACATCCACCAGCGGCAAGTCGATGCGCAAGCCTGGCGTAACGAGCTGCACCGGCACGCCGTCGAGGGCGGTGAAGGTGGTGCGCAGCGCCTCGTGGCGGTCGAGCAGGTCGCCCAGGCTGTCTTCCAGTGCCTCGCGGTCCAGGGGGCCATCGAATGGCAGCACCGTGCTCAAGTGGTACACCGGGCTGCCCGGATACAACTGCTCGAAAAACCAGAGCCGTTGCTGGGCAAAGGACGTGGGAAAGAGGAACGCTTCGCTGTCAGCCGATCGAGACGGTTCCATGGCGTCTTCGATCACGACCGTTCCCTCGGCATCGTGCCCTAGTCCCGTGCGTGTATCGTATGCTTCGCCGTCGATTGCTCTCGTGCTGTAAGGAACAGTATTTCTCCTCGCCATAAATCAAACCCGGATTAAAAGGCTGATTTAAACTTAGGCCAGTTCCAGGGAGATTTCAACCCGGATCGAGTGTTTGGACGAGGTGAAGTACGCCGTCTCGGGGTGCAGGCAAGACATTGCAAGCAGCAACCAAGCCCCTGACCGACCGCCTTCAGGGATAAAGGATTCAGCCACGCTGCATTATGCGGCATAATTCACCCTTTTCAGTTTTACCTCTGATGAATGCCGCCGAGTTATCCCCATGGTATCCCGCACCCTCCTCCTTATCGCCCCGCGAGCGCGGCTGGTTGCAGAATCGTGGTTCCCTGACCCAGCTTATTCAACAGCGCTGCCGCGGCGAATTTCGCGTAAAACCGGTGTTCCAGTCGCTGGCCACGGTGTGCGGGGATGAACTTGCCGTGATGAACCTGCGTCGAAACGAGCTGGCGCTAGTGCGGGAGGTCTATTTGTATTGCGGCAACACGCCCGTGGTATTTGCGCATTCGGTGCTGGCAAGAAAAGATCTTCGCGGTGCATGGCGTGGGTTGAGCGGCCTGGGCAACCGGTCGCTGGGTACCGTATTGTTCACGAACCCCGTGGTTAGACGCACGCCGCTTCGATTCCGGAAGCTGAATTCAGCGCATCCACTTTTCCGCCGTGCCTGTAAGAATTTGCAGACAAAGCCCTTTGGCTTATGGGCACGCCGTTCCCTGTTCAGCTTGCGGGGGCAATCCATACTCGTCACCGAAGTATTTCTTCCTTCCATTCTGGAGCTGTCGTTGTGACACTCACTCAACGCCTCGGCCATTATGAAAGGTTGATGCGGCTGGACAAGCCCATCGGCATTCTGCTGCTGCTGTGGCCGACACTATGGGGCTTATGGCTTGCCGCAGGCGGCGTGCCCAGCATGACGATCCTGGTGATATTCATATTGGGTACAGTGCTGATGCGCTCCGCTGGTTGTGTCGTCAATGATTATGCCGATCGCAATTTTGATGGGCATGTCGAACGCACCAGAAACCGTCCGCTGGCAACGCGCGTGGTGAGCACGAAGGAGGCGCTGCTGCTGGCAGCCGGATTAAGCCTGTGCGCATTTCTGCTGATACTGCCGTTGAACCGCCTTACCATTGAGCTGTCGGTGTTCGGGTTATTTCTGGCCGCAAGCTATCCCTTCACCAAGCGCTTCTTCGCGATGCCGCAAGCCTATCTCGGCATTGCTTTCAGCTTCGGCATTCCGATGGCATTCGCCGCGCAGACCGGCGAGGTGCCATTCATTGCCTGGATATTGATGGCGGCCAATCTGCTCTGGGTGATCGCCTACGATACCGAGTATGCGATGGTGGATAAAGTGGACGACCTCAAGATCGGCATCAAGACTTCCGCCATTACTTTCGGCCGTTTCGATGTCCTGGGCGTGATGCTATGCCACGCCATTTTCCTGGGCACGATGACCATCGTGGGGATGATCCAGAAGCTGGGTGTCATATATTATGCGAGTCTGGCGATTGCGCTGGGGCTGATGATTTATCAATACCGCCTGATTCACGATCGTGACCGGGGGCGCTGCTTCAAGGCTTTTTTGCACAACAACTGGGTCGGCGCAACGATATTTGCCGGCATCGCGCTTGATTATCTGATAGGCAACCTCCCATGAAATACAAGGACCTGCGCGATTTTATCGCCCAACTGGAAAGCCAGGGCGAACTGAAACGCATCACGGCGGAGATCGATCCCCACCTGGAAATGACCGAAATCTGTGATCGGGTATTGAAAGCGGGCGGCCCGGCAATTCTGTTTGAAAAACCCAAGGGTCATACCATTCCCGTACTGGGGAACCTGTTCGGTACGCCGCGGCGCGTGGCAATGGGCATGGGGCAGGAGTCGGTGGAAGCCCTGCGCGAAGTAGGAAAACTTCTTGCCTATCTGAAAGAACCCGATCCACCCAAAGGCTTGAGAGATGCGTGGGAAAAATTTCCCGTGCTGAAGCAGGTGCTCAACATGGCGCCGAAGGAGCTTTCGCGTGCGCCGTGCCAGGACATCGTATGGGAAGGAAAAGACGTGGACCTCGGCAGGTTGCCGATCCAGACTTGCTGGCCGGGCGATGCGGGGCCGCTGATCACATGGGGGTTGACCGTCACCCGAGGTCCGCACAAGACACGGCAGAACCTGGGTATCTACCGGCAGCAGGTGATCGGGCCGAATAAGCTGATCATGCGCTGGCTGGCTCATCGTGGCGGCGCGCTGGATTTTCGCGATTTCTGTCTGGCCACTCCGGGGAAATCCTATCCGCTGGCGGTGGCGCTGGGAGCCGATCCGGCAACCATACTCGGCGCGGTGACGCCGGTGCCGGACAGCTTGAGCGAATACCAGTTCGCCGGATTATTGCGCGGTGCGAAAACCGAGATCGTCAAATGCCTGAGTCATGATTTGCAGGTTCCGGCCAGCGCGGAAATCGTGCTGGAAGGCTATATCCATCCCGGCGAAACAGCACTTGAAGGCCCCTTCGGCGATCACACCGGCTATTACAACGAGCAGGAGACTTTCCCGGTATTCACGGTCGAGCGCATCACCATGCGGCGCGATCCGATCTATCACTCCACCTACACCGGCAAGCCGCCGGATGAGCCCGCGATACTGGGTGTGGCGCTGAATGAAGTGTTCGTACCGCTGCTGCAAAAGCAGTTCACGGAAATCGTCGATTTTTATCTGCCGCCGGAAGGCTGTTCCTATCGCATGGCGGTGGTGAGCATGAAAAAGCAGTACGCAGGCCATGCCAAGCGCGTCATGTTTGGCGTGTGGAGTTTCCTGCGGCAATTCATGTATACCAAATTCATCATCGTCACCGACGATGATGTGAACATCCGTGACTGGAAGGAAGTCATCTGGGCCATCACCACGCGCGTCGATCCCGCGCGAGACATCCTGATCGTGGAAAATACGCCAATCGATTATCTCGACTTCGCCAGTCCAGTCTCCGGCCTGGGCGGAAAAATGGGACTGGACGCCACCAACAAGTGGCCGGGAGAGACTAATCGGGAATGGGGTACGCCGATTGTGATGGAGGCGAGGGTGAAGGGGCGGGTGGATGAGATTTGGAAGAACTTAGGATTGTGAGGGGGCATTTACCCATTGAATCAAACTTCGTTTTTATCACAGTAGCTGAGTTCCTCTATCGGGGAATGTTACCGCTTGATAGGTGCCAATAGGATAGGATTGAGCCTTAACTAAAAAGCTGTCATTTGCGTTGCAGCTCGGATTCCGCCTGACATAAACCTTGCTCGTGGGTAATAATATAAATCAATTAGCGAATACGCCCATGCAGTTGGTCTAGAATTCTTTTGCCGACTTTAGAGGAGATGGCGGTGCAATACGGCCTTTTGCGAATATTTTAATATGTTAAAAATACAGTATAGTTGTGCGAAAGGTAAGCTGCATTTGCTTTTTAGCGCGACTCACGATATCAAGCTAGCGAGTGGATGTGCAAGTTAGGGTGCGAAAACCGTCTTCATAACAAAGTTATACATTTCAATAGCATCATGCCAATTCCAGACTATCAGACGCTAATGCTCCCTCTTCTACGCCTTGCCGGGGATGCACAAGAACATCGCTTTCGCGACGCCGTAGAGCAGTTAGCTGTCGAATTTGGAATTTCCGATGAGGAACGAAGCGCAATGCTCCCAAGTGGAACGGCACCGCTATTCGACAATCGCGTTGGTTGGGCTAGAACTTACTTAAAACAGGCAGCTTTAATCGAGTCAAGAAAACGTGGTGTCTTTCGCATTACGCCCACAGGCGCAGAACTTCTATCAAAGAACCCAAGCCCACTGCTGTCCCACAATTTGTCATTACCATAAAGCTCCCTGGATGGGTTGATGATCACCCGGCGGCGGTTCAGTCTTGATCAGCCTAATCAGGTCCCGTTTTGCAAACAGGTTAAGTGCGAGCAGCCTCAGGATTTGTTGCTGAGATATTGCCACTTGATGACTGAATTTGATGAATGCCAACAGCAAATAGACGCACATGGCAATCCAGATTTGGGTCATCACGGCATTTTTGCTGGTGCCCAAAAACGATTTGATCTTGAGATTTTGCTTGATCCATTTAAAAAACAACTCCACTTGCCAGCGCTGCTTATAAATGGCAGCAATGGTTTGCGCGGACAGCTTGAAATGGTTGGTGATAAAGATGTATTCCCGTTGTGTTTGCGCATCCTGGTAGACCACTTGGCGCACGTTGGGCAGCTCCTTCTGGCACGAGCGGTACGAATTGAAGCGAATGACTGCATCACTGATGACGCTCGAATGAACAGGAACGGCACACCGTTCAATAACTTCATAAGTGGCGTTGCCCCGTTGTCGGGTGACGTAAAAGACCCCCTGCCCGGTCAGTAACTTGTACCAGGAATAATCATTGTAGCCGCGATCACATACCACAATACTGCCTTTGGGCAAGGCAAGCAGTTTGGCGCACTCGCTATCCGCCTTCCTGCTTTCCGTGAGGGTGGCAAATGCGGGCAGATTGCCTCTTAAATCCAGTCCAACCTGTAACTTCATGGCGCCTTTTCCCAACGCGTAATGCGACCAGGGAAAAAGCTTGAGCGATAGATCAATGAGAGAAGCATCCAGCGCATAAAGCGGATTCTTAAAGCGGAAGCCGTGCTTGGGTGCCCGCTTGAGGCAGCGCTCATACAGACGGTAAAACAGCGCTTCGTAACAACTAGCGGGTTGCTGGTTATTCAGGCGTGCCAGACTGGACCGGGAAATGGGCGCGCTGCCCAAGTGATAGCTGTGCTGGCGTTGTGCTTGCAGGTTGGTTTCAATATCACGCAAACTCTGCCGCCCGCTCAACTGTGCAAATACCATGGCAACAAACTGTGCCCAGCGGCTGGTCTTGCGCAACCTCTGGCCTTGGTGATGCAAAGAAGCGATCGCTTCAAATTCATGTCTGCCAACAATTTTAAGCAGTTGCAAGAAGACTGTATTACAATGCGCCATGGCTTGGATTCCTTTGTCTTTCAAAGAGTTGTCGAGAAACTCATTGTAAATCAACAAAGGATATTCAGGCCTTTTTTAGCGGTTTTGTGGGACAGCAGTGACCCAAGCCAAATTGATAATTCCACCCTCGAACAATTTCCAGAATACCTGGCTTTTAAGCTGCGCAGGAACGAAGAAAAACCAATAATCATCTCAGTTACTAACGAATCTAACGCTAAGTCATACCCTCAACTAATCGAACTCCCAGATTCCACTCCTGAAGAACTTTTCTCCCAAGCTTACCAACGTTTACGCAGCAACCTTGAGGCAGAATTGCTAGAGCAAGTCAAATCTGCATCTCCCGCCTTTTTCGAACGACTAGTTATCGATCTTCTCGTAACAATGGACTACGGAGGTTCCCGCCAAGATGCAGGCCGGGCTATCGGCAGAAGTGGCGATGGCGGAATTGATGGCATCATCAAGGAAGACAAACTGGGCTTAGACGTAATATATGTGCAGGCAAAGCGCTGGGAGAGCACCGTTGGCCGTCCAGATATTCAGAAGTTCGCGGGAGCGCTTCAAGGACAACGTGCAAATAAGGGTGTATTCATTACAACTTCCGACTTTTCAAGGGAAGCAGAGGAATATACAAACATTATCTCTTCAAAAATCATCCTCATCACTGGTAAACAGTTGGCAAAACTCATGGTAGATCATAATGTTGGTGTGTCAGCCATAAGCAAGTTTGAGCTTAAACGTATCGACTCCGATTACTTTGAGGGGGAAAATGTGTAATTAAGTCCATCAGCGCACACAGACGCGGATAGATACATGTTTGCGCCGGTTATTGATTGTTGAAGTATAGAAAAATCTAAAATGTGCGTAAGGCAAAAAATCAATAGGGTCTGACTCTGTCAGACTCAATTGATCCTTGATCGCTGTCGAATAACTGGGTTTGATTCGCTAGAATGTTCCACCGTTTTGCGTCCTCCAGGTAACCGATACCGCTTTGTTCTGAGGAGTGTTTTGATAGACGCTCATTCTGTTTTGGGTTAATGAAAATCCCGACTTTCCACCCTGAGGCCACCCAGCAAATGACTATGGTCCACCAGCCGCTTGGCGATCAGATGTTTGACTTCCCCTTCGCTTTGCCAGACGCCGTATACCGTCAAAAGCCTCGAGTTCAATAGTTCGCGGCGTTGTTTCAGGACGAGCAGGTTCCATACCACCACATTTATTATCCCGGTCTCGTCTTCCAGCGTCACGAATACGGCGCCGCTGGCAGTTCCGGGGCGTTGCCGGCAGGTCACGATACCGGTCGTCCGCACCAGGCGCCCGGTCGGGTAATTATCCAGCTCCATTGCCGAGCGCAAATTCATTCTGGCCAGTGTCGGCCGCAGCAAGGCAAGCGGATGCCTGCGCAGGGTGAGTTCCATGCTGGCGTAATCCGAAACAATTTCCTCTCCTTCAGGCGCAGCAGCAATGGTAGGCAATGTCTCCTTTACCGGAGCCTCTCGCATCAGATCTGATTGCCTGATATGGGAGGCGGCCGCCCATAGGGCTTCGCGCCGGTGGCCTGCCAAGGCGCATAATGC
The DNA here is from genome assembly GCF_000355765.4 of Nitrosospira lacus. Lineage (NCBI taxonomy): Bacteria > Pseudomonadati > Pseudomonadota > Betaproteobacteria > Nitrosomonadales > Nitrosomonadaceae > Nitrosospira > Nitrosospira lacus. The sequence continues at coordinate 750,983 of NZ_CP021106.3, forward strand.
ATCCGCGCTGGCGAGGGCGCGTATTTCAGTAGCATTCAGAGAGGCGCGGTTCGCCAGATCGGCCGTGCTTTCAAAAGAAGCGGTTTTTCTTGCCTCAACGATACGCGTGGCGGCTTTCAGGCCGATTCCTTTCACCCTGCTCAAGCCCAGCCGCACATTGGGTGGGGCGGGTCGAGAAGTCTTGGTCATCTGTTCTTCAAGCGTGCAATCCCACCCGCTGATGGTTATGTCCACCGGCTTGATTTGAACGCCATGCCGTTGCGCATCCTGGATCAGTTGCGAAGCGCCATAAAAAAATAAGAAAAAAAAGAACAGACTGCGATTTCTTCGTTTGAGACAACGAACAGAAACGCCTTTGCTTTGAAAATATCAAAGCATAAGCCCCTCAATAGAATATCAAAATCTTCTTTTCAGGTGGCGGTGGAGCTGAACCAAATATCACTCGAGGGACGATCTATCCCCTCAGTAAATCAAAATGACCGACGGATCAATCTGATCTGCGGCCGAATTATCATCCCTAATACTTTTAACACTTCTAACATTTTTAACATTCACAAATTGGTCACATTTACAAAATCTTTCCTTCACAGGGGGTATGTTAATTTGCGCCTCATCGGCAATTCATGTCCGGTTTTAATGGTTCCAGCGTGCCCATGATGCCATCTTTGCAGGTGGGAAGTCGGGAGTCCAGGTAATCAATTTTATTATAAGAGGAGTGTAACAATGTCAATCTCCAGTCTTCTCGTACCAGCGATACTTTTTTTTGCCCTCGGTATGTTCGCGTGCATCATCAAATCGGATCTGAAATTTCCGCCCGACATGCACAAGATGATCGTGATCTATCTGCTGATCGGTATTGGCCTGCATGGCGGCAAGGCGCTTGCCACTTCAAATATGGGTGATGCCCTTCCCGCGGTGTGGGCGGCACTCGCGTTTGGTATTGGACTGCCTATAATTGCCTACATTATTTTGCGAGCCGTTGGAAAGATCGATCCGCTCAACGCTGCGGCCATCTCGGCGCATTACGGTTCCGTGAGCGCGGGTACCTACATGACGGCAGTGGCGTTCCTGGCCGGCATAGGCGTGACCTATGAGGCCTATCCCGTGATCATGCTGGCGATCATGGAATCACCCGCGATCATGATCGGCCTGGTGCTCGCCGGTTACTCTCGCAAGATTTTGGGAGGGGCGGCAAAGGCGGACAAAGGGATGTACAAGCATCTGATTCTCGAGGCTTTTACGAATGGCAGCATTCTGCTGCTATTTGGATCCATGGCGATCGGTGCTGCGGTTTCCGATACCAGCTACAAGAAAATTGAACCGTTCTTTGAAACCATTTTCATGGGTGCGCTATGTATATTTCTGTGCGACATGGGGATGGAAGCCGGAAAAAGATTGTCGGAATTCAAGCAGGTGGGACTCTTCCTGGTTGGGTTCGGGGTAGTAATGCCCCTGATAGGAGCGTTTTTCGGGCTGCTGTTGGGTCATTACTACCTTGGATACTCGGTAGGTGGCGTCACCCTGGTAACGGTGCTTGCGGCAAGCTGTTCATATATTGCGGTGCCACCGGCGATGCGCCTTGCAATACCGGAGGCTAACCCGTCGTTTTACCTGACTCTATCGCTTGGATGTACTTTTCCGTTCAATGTGGTGATTGGCATCCCGCTCTACTATGCGGCTGCCCAGTATCTGGCCGGGCAGTAAGAAAGTTTCGAGACGATTCAGTAATCCATTGAATTGTTAAATATCCCTGGACGTGATTAAAAATTATTCAGTCCAGGTTATCGCAGATAACCTTATATCGAGGAAAAACCATGATTATGAGACCTGATACGTTAATCTCAATGAAGCGGATAGACATTGTAATAGATGAAGAGGCGCTAGACGATTTGCTGGAGCTCTGCCGGGCAGCCGGGGTGCGTGGCTACACAGTTATCAAGCAGGCGGGCGGACTCGGGTCGCGTGGTGAGCGGCGCCCCGACGATTATGCCTTGGAAGAAAAGAACGCTGTAGTGATTCTAGCCTGCGAGGAAAAGCAGGCGGAGAGAATTATTATGTCGCTTCGACCCAAATTGAAAGATTTCGGCGGAATGTGCCTGCTTTCCGATTGCCAGTGGGTCATAGGACCCGCGGTCTCATATTGAGCTGGATGGTGGATGCGAACAATCCAGGTGATCAATCTTGAAATCAAACTGAATCCCGGTTCATTTCCGCTGCGGATTTTCAATTATTTAACTTGATTGGGCATAAAAATGGCTAGACCTGCTACGGGACGCGCATTCATAAAGACTGCGAAGGAGCGAATCGCATCAGCCAAAACGGTGGATGCCCTGCGTGCAGCGCAGGCATTACTCCTTCCGCTGGAGTTTGGGCTATCACTGGAACAGACGGCGACAATCATTGGATTATCCAAGAGTCGCACCGGGAAGCTCAGGACGCGGTTTAAACTTATTGAAAGTGGCGCCGTACAAATCAGAGCAAAAAAAGAGCTGCGGAATCACGCCCGGATGAGCCTTGACGAAGAGGCAAAATTTCTGGCGCGTTTTGTTAACCAGATCGAAGTCTCGGATGTCTTTCCTATCTCGCAATTGAAGGCTGAGCTTGAACAATACCTAGGCAGGCCTGTATCGACCTCGACTGTTTATCAATTGCTCCGTCGCCATGGGCTTTGTCACAACTGGCGCAACATTCGAGAACGGATATCATAGTTGCACAAGCTTCTTGGGAAAGATTGGACCAGCGGAATAGGGACAGCCACAAGGTATTGGGAGTAATGCGCCCTCGATCTTGATTATTCAAAACGCTCGCACATTTCTTAGTAGCTAGTAGGAGCGTATTTGTCAGTCTGTCCTAATTTTCTATTGGAGTCTGCGCATTAGCGATCAAGGGCGTTTTTTTGATCAATTAGGAGCGAAAATTCGTTTAGAGAATGTCGGTATGGGCTTGACGACGATGCCAGCTTCCAGATTGATCAGGTAGTGGGTGGGATAGGCATAAAAGCTGGACCGCCGGGTGCCGCCGTCCAGCGTGCAGCCGGATCGGTACGGGAGATGTTCTGGGGGGCGTCTCGACTGAGTTGGTTTATTTCAAACTGGCAGAATAGGTCGATTCGGGACATTGGATTCCGATAATTGCCAGATCAAGCTGAATCTAATGAAAATCCCGGCTCTCCACCCTGAGGCTACCCAGCAAATGACTATGGTCCACCAGCCGCTTGGCGATCAGATGTTTGACTTCCCCTTCGCTCCGCCAGACGCCGTATACCGTCAAAAGCCTCGAGTTCAATAGTTCGCGGCGTTGTTTCAGGACGAGCAGGTTCCATACCACCACATTTATTATCCCGGTCTCGTCTTCCAGCGTCACGAATACGACGCCGCTGGCAGTTCCGGGGCGTTGCCGGCAGGTCACGATACCGGTCGTCCGCACCAGGCGCCCGGTCGGGTAATTATCCAGCTCCATTGCCGAGCGCAAATTCATTCTGGCCAGTGTCGGCCGCAGCAAGGCAAGCGGATGCCTGCGCAGGGTGAGTTCCATGCTGGCGTAATCCGAAACAATTTCCTCTCCTTCAGGCGCAGCAGCAATGGTAGGCAATGTCTCCTTTACCGGAGCCTCTCGCATCAAATCTGATTGCCTGATATGGGAGGCGGCCGCCCATAGGGCTTCGCGCCGGTGGCCTGCCAAGGCGCATAATGCATCCGCGCTGGCGAGGGCGCGTATTTCAGTAGCATTCAGAGAAGCGCGGTTCGCCAGATCGGCCGTGCTTTCAAAAGAAGCGGTTTTTCTTGCCTCAACGATACGCGTGGCGGCTTTCAGGCCGATTCCTTTCACCCTGCTCAAGCCCAGCCGCACATTGGGTGGGGCGGGTCGAGAAGTCTTGGTCATCTGTTCTTCAAGCGTGCAATCCCACCCGCTGATGGTTATGTCCACCGGCCTGATTTGAACGCCATGCCGTTGCGCATCCTGGATCAGTTGCGAAGCGCCATAAAACCCCATCGGCAAGCTGTTGAGCATTGCACACAGGAATGCGGCGGGCTCGTGGCATTTAAGCCAGGACGATACGTAAACCAGCAGCGCAAAGCTGGCGGCGTGGGATTCCGGAAATCCGTATTCGCCGAAACCCTCGATTTGCCGGAAGATTCGCTCGGCAAACTCCTGGTCATAACCCCGGTCGACCATGCCGTTGATCAAGCGCGCATGAAAAGAGCCGAGTCCGCCTTTTCTTTTCCAGGCGGCCATGGAGCGCCGTAGCTGGTCTGCTTCACCTGGGCTGAAGCCGGCGGCAAGCATGGCTATTTGCATGACCTGTTCCTGGAAGATGGGGACGCCGAGCGTTCGCTCCAAAGCGGTTTTGATTTCATCGCCTGGATAGTCCACGTCTTCCAGTCCTTGTCTGCGGCGCAGATAAGGATGCACCATGCCACCCTGGATCGGCCCCGGGCGGACGATGGCAACTTCTATGACCAGATCGTAAAATTTTCGGGGTTTCAGGCGCGGCAGCATCGACATCTGCGCGCGCGATTCGATCTGGAAGACGCCGATGGTGTCGGCTTTGCAGATCATGTCGTAGGTCTTTTTATCCTCCTTCGGGATATCCTGCATTTGGAATGGAATGCCGCGCCGGGCGGAAACCAGGTCGAGCGTGCGGCGGATCGCCGATAGCATGCCCAGCGCCAGCACATCAATTTTCATCAGCCCCACCGCTGCAAGGTCGTCCTTGTCCCACTGGATGATGCGGCGGTCCGGCATGGCGGCGTTTTCGATGGGCACGATGCGGCACAGTTTGTCGCGCGAGATGACGAAGCCGCCTACATGCTGGGACAAATGACGCGGAAATCCATATAAGACTGGGATCAATTGCATCAGCTTCCGGATAACCGGACTGTCGGGATCGAAGCCATTTTCGATCAGTCGATTGCGAATGTCCGAGGCTTTATCCCACCAGGCCAAAGAATTGGAGAGGCGTTTGATGCGTTCAATATCGAGTCCCAGCGCCTTGCCGATATCCTGAATTGCAGAACGGGTGCGATAGGTGATGACCGTGGCCGCGATGGCGGCACGATCCCGGCCATATTTCCGGTAGATATACTGGATAACTTCTTCCCGGCGGTGGTGCTCGAAGTCGACATCGATATCGGGCGGCTCGTTGCGTTCCCTGGAGATAAACCGCTCGAACAGCAAATTGCCGCGCTCCGGGTCGATTTCGGTAATACCCAGGCAATAGCAGACCGCGGAATTGGCTGCCGAGCCCCGCCCCTGGCAAAGAATGCCTTTCGACCGGGCGAACCTGACAATATCGAACACTGTCAGAAAATAGGGTTCATACCCAAGCTCGGCGATCAGCTGCAACTCCTGCTCGATCTGATCCTTGACCTTGACCGAAGCGCCGTTGGGAAAACGTCTTGTCATGCCCTCCCCGACCATGCGCCGCAAATAATACGCATAAGTTTCATCCGCCCTGGCATCCGTTCCGGTCAATTCCTCGGGATATTCATAGCGCAGCTCATCCAGCGAAAAAATGCAGCGTTTTGCCACTGCAATGGTCTCATGCAGAAGTTCCGGCGGGTAGAGTCGGCTCAACTGCGAACGGGTGCGCAAGTGCTGCTCGGCATTGGGCTGCAATGCATAACCGCATTCGCACAGCGGCTTGCCCAGACGGATGGCGGTCATCGTATCTTGCAGGGGCTTATGGGAAGGGTCATGCATGGTGACATCGCCGGCCGCCACAAGCGGCATTCCCGTAATTTTTGCAGCTTGCCGGACTCTCTCAAACAACAGATTTTCGTCTGCGTGCAGCAATAATTCGACAGCAGTCCAGCAACGCCCTGGAAATAGCGACAGTACCCAGCGCATGTCATGTATGAGGGCGCCATTCTCCTGAGCCGGACGAGGGATTAATAAGACCAGGCAATCCTGCAGGAGAGCCAGATGCGGCGCGTCGTGACAGCTTTCAAAATCCTCGCGGCTTATACGGTAAGTCCCTTTCCCGGCACGCTGCCTTGCCAGTGTTATCAATTCGCACAGGTTGCCGTAGCCATTCCGGTTCATCGCGAGGCAGACGAGCCGTAATCCATCTTCCAGGATGAACTGGCTGCCGATCAAAAGATGCAGACCGGCTTTCTTCGCCTCCGCATGCGCTTTTACGATACCGGCCATGGAACATTCATCCGTAATGGCCAGTGCGGTATAGCCTAAGGTCGCTGCGCGTTCAACCAGTTCCTCCGGAAAGGAAGCGCCCTGCAGGAAGCTGAAGCTGGAACAGCAATGCAGTTCAACGTAGGCAGGAATCGGGGAGTCCATGCCAGATAAATATTGGAGAGAGGGGCTCCGGAATGAAGTCAGAGCCATGATTTATCCAAAAAGTCCCTGCAAATACCAGCCATTGCCCTTATTTCCTGCTGCCGGGCTATGTTCGCGGTAAATCCATAACAATTGGCCCAGCGCATTTTCCGCAATAAAATAATCGCGGGCGACCGGCGCATCATCCCACCAGCCTGCTTCGATTCGCTCCGGTCCCGCAATCAATTTCAATGGCGAACCATAAACCGGCTGGTGACGCTGCACCTTCAATTGCAGTGGCGCCGCCATTAACCATGCCGGACGGGGCAAGTGACACGCTGATGCCGATGGAGTTGCTTTTCGGCATGAAGCGTTACTCCTCCTGCTCATTTCTAAAGACTGAGACCTTTGGCTGTATTCCGGCCGATGGTCAGAGATAACATTCAAACCGGTAATGGCTTGCGGCCCGAGGCGGGAAGAAACTTTTTCGATAAACCGGTTCAGTGAGGTTGCCTCCGATTGCGAGGTTGGGAACAGCTCCAGATTAGGATTTGTCCCGGCCGTTATCTGATCCGCTATCAGCTCCAGCCCGCAAATTGCGGCCGCTATTTCCATGCGCTCCAGCCGCTCACGCAGCAAGAGCATCAGGTGCTCCACGTCGTCGCTTTGTTCGGAAAGTTTTATGTGCAGTGGCGTGGATCTATGCGGCTGCCGCAGCGAATATTCGTGATGCAAAATGAATGAGAATTCCAGGACTGCGGCATGACGCAAAGATAGCCAGCCGCACATTTGCCCGATCATTCGCTGCATGGGAACCCGTATCAACTCGCCACTTTCAACCTGGGTCATGAATTCCGTTTTTTGTTGAAAATATTCCGGTACCTCAAGCCACTGTTGCGGATCTGGCAAGTCGCCGCAGGCACGATCCAGTTCCGTCAGCAAATCCGGGCCAAACCGGCGTGCCAGGCCGCTGCGAGGCAGTTGCCGTAAATCGGCCAATGTCTTGCAGCCTATGCCGCGAATGACTTCAAGATAAGGCTGAGCCGTTTCCAGTAAATAAATGGGCAGGGAATCAAGCAACGATCGGAACCTGGAGCCCGCGCCATTGATGACGGTTTTCAGCGGGGCGGATTGCGCAAGCAGCCATGCCCCCTTGGCAGTGGGGGCAATCCCCACACAGAGTTGCAAGCCTTGCGCGGCCACTGCCTGGTTGAGTAGCTGGCATAATTTTTTCAAGCCGCCAAATAGCTTCAGGCTTTCGGAAACTTCGGTAATCAGCCCGCTGGCTTGCATGACGACATGGGGCGTGAAACGAAACGCGGCATACGCAGCTTCCCGCAATGCTTTCATTTCTTCATGCGGGTCATGTTCCACCACCACCAGATCGGGAAAAAGAGACAAAGCACTGGCCAGTGGCTGGTGTGCCGCGACTCCTTGCTGTTGTGCCGGCTTATTGGCTTGCCGGATGTAAACCTGATTTCCCGTGCGAATCGTTGCCGCCATTGCGGGAATCAACGCCACCGGAAACCGGCGTTCGATCCAGTCAAGCGATAGGGTTGGGCAATGAAGAGCGATCCACAACATTGCATTCACGCATGGGTTAAGGTGGCCGAAGAAGTAATGAAGCTGAGGGAAGGCCTGGCGGGCAGGGTGATGTAAATGGGCAAGTCAGTCGGGGTGCCCCTGCGCTTCAGCAAACGCACGGAAAGCATATGCTGCCGTACTGAACCGAGCAATATTCTTAGCGAGGCTGCAGAGGGTTCAAATTGTGCGCTCGCCGGCCTGAATAAAAAAACCAGGCTGGCGGCAGTGCGCGCAATGATTTGAAGCCTGCGCGTCATTTGCTGGTTTATGCCGGGCAGCCAGCCGATGACAGCTCCAAAGGCGGCACTTTTGATGCCTTGTTCGAGCACCCATAACCGCTCGGCCGGTCTGTCAATTCTGACCATCACAATGCGCCGGCTATCGATATTCAGATTTTCCCACGCATGCATATAGGGAATATAAGGCGGACTCACCAATAGAATAGTCCTGCCATTTCGCGTGATTTGCTCAAGCGATGGACTCAATAATCTTATTTCTCCCAACCCTTCCGTGGGTAACAACAATTCCGTCAGGCTGTGAGGGGACCACCCTCCTCCCGGCAATGCTTTATCCAGTTCATTGAAGCCACTGGAAATGATCTGATCAGGCGCAGATCCTGATGGGTCGCCTCGCCATATCCGGTCCCGGAATCGGGTTTCGATTTGTAAAAGCGATAGGGGTGCCAGAAGTAAGGATGGAGAAGCAAGCGTTGGCATGGCGAAAGAGTTTTCATCTATCAATGATTGGAACCATGGGTATATCCCGAAGTACGGGCTTTCCGAATGAGGCCCACATACAACCCATAGATTTCCAGTCCCTGTTCAGGCCGGATGGGCGGGTAGTCCCCGGCTCGACTATGGTTGCGTGCTTCGAGGTAATAACCTCTTTTATCCTTGGCCAGGACTTTGAGCGTGAATTCGTTATCCACGATTGCCAATACCACTTGACCGGATGAAGGCGAATTGCCGCGTTCGATAATCACCATATCTCCCTCGAATATGCCCAGATCAATCATCGAATCGCCTTTGACGGGAAACAGGATGGTTTGGGAAGGTTTTTCGATAAGATAATCATCGATGCGCAGCAATTCAGGCTGGACGTCGGCGGCCTGTTGAGGCATTCCCGCCCGAACCGCATGTCCGACTGTTCGCTCGAAAAAGCGGGGTCCGGGACGTGACCGGCCACCCGGTGCATTTTCAAGAAAGCCTTCTTCCTTCAAACGCTGAACGATCTGATGTGTCCAGGAACGCGCCTTTCCATTCCAAAGCGCAGACAATTCGGTTATTGAAGGGATAACGCTTTCCCTGGCATAGTAATCCCGTAGTTTGCCAAGATAAGAGGAGATATCGAGCTGTTGCATAATGGATCAGTATAGAGAACGATTGTCCTTATTATAGAGAACGATTGTTCTTTATTCAAGCGAGCTGAAGAGAATGGCATTCCCCCTCCACCTTTATCCATGGATTAATCTTGATCCTGTTTTGAATCCATCAAGCAAGTGAAGGTTTGGTTTTCAGCAATATCTTCTTAATAAAATTGTTAACCATAAGGACCGCAGGATTCAAATCCGTCACTTCATGCGTCTCGCCAACTTTTGGTAATCATTCTGTCACGTGAGACCCCTACACTCTGCACTATGCAAATCTATGAACAGATCAAGAAATACTAAAAATGAAATATTGGAGTATCCGGCGCCGCGCGCAAGCAGAAAATGGATTCACGTTACTCGAGTTGCTGGTTGTCATGGTCATCATTGGATTGCTGGCCGGTTATGTGGCGCCCAAGTATTTCTCCCAGGTGGGCAAGTCCGAAGTCAAAGCAGCTCAGGCGCAAATCGATGCCATAGAAAAGGCGCTGGACCAGTATCGGCTGGATGTCGGCCGCTACCCTGCCACCGAGCAAGGGTTGGCTGCGCTGGTGACACGTCCGGGCAATGAACTGAGATGGCAGGGGCCTTACCTCAAAAAGATGGTGCCGCCCGATCCGTGGGGGCGGCCATACATTTATAAAAATCCGGGCGAACGCTCGGAGTTCGATTTGTATTCCCACGGTAAGGACGGCCAGCCTGGCGGGACGGGCGACGCGGCAGACATCACGAACTGGTAGGTTGAGATGCGTTACGAAGTGAAAGCTGTGCTTACCGGACAAGGCACGGTATTCCTCGAACTCGATGCGGAGAGCGAGGATGAGGCCCGCCTCCAGGTAACGTCGCAAGGCGGCACGGTTTTGAACGTGCGCCGGAGGTTTGGCGGCTGGATGCCAAAATCCAGGCTGCGTTTTCCGCTGGCACATTTCAGCCAGGAGTTGTTGTCCCTGCTGGAAGCGGGACTCAGCCTGGTAGAGAGTATCGAGACGCTATTGGACAAAGAGCAGGATGCCGCCGTGCGGAAAGTTATCGAGGGCCTGCTGGCGCGGCTCTATGAAGGCATCACTTTATCGCGCGCGCTGGAGCTGTATCCCCAAGCGTTTCCCCCCCTTTATGTCGCGACTGCGCGGGCCAGCGAGCGCACCGGCGATCTGCCCGAAGCGCTGACGCGTTTCATCAGCTATCAGACGCAGATGGATCTGGTCCGCAAGAAACTGATCGGCGCCTCCATTTACCCGGTTCTTTTGCTGGTGATCGGGCTGCTGGTCGCCATGTTCCTGCTGGTTTTCGTTGTACCCAAGTTCAGCGCCATCTACGAGGATATGGGGTCCGATCTGCCCTGGCTTTCCGTCATGCTGATTGAATGGGGGCATCTGGTGCATGAGCAGGGAGGGCAATTGGCAGTCATCGGAACGGCCGTGCTGGGCGTGGTTGTTTACGGCATAACGCGGCCGTTGTTCAGAGTGAGGCTGGCCCAGCAATTATGGCGCATTCCCGCCATTGGTGAACGCATGCGGGTTTATCAGCTTGCCCGCTTCTATCGGACGCTGGGCATGCTGTTACGTGGCGGCATTCCGATAACCAAAGCATTGGAGATGGTTAGCGGCCTGCTGCAGCCGCACTTCCGGCCCAGGGTGCAAGCGGCTGCCTCTCGCATAAGCGAGGGAAAGACGATCTCCAGCGCGATGGAGACAGAGGGGCTGACCACCGCGGTCGGCGATCGCATGCTGAGGGTCGGGGAAAGAACCGGTCTCATGGGGGAAATGATGGAGCGCATCGGCAGCTTTCACGATGAGGAAATTGCGCGCTGGGTCGAGTGGATGACCAAGCTGATCGAACCCTTGCTCATGGCGGTGATCGGTGGCGTGATCGGGGGAATCATCATCCTCATGTATATGCCGATATTCCAGTTGGCGGGAAGTGTCAATTGAGCCAATTAGCTGAAGCCGTCTTGCCGTTACCGTCGGCTGCACCGCTGCCGGTGGATGTGCATTCCGAAAATAGGGCCGGAGCAGCGCGTGATCTCGCGCTATCACCGGTCGCTACGCCCCGGATGGATGTGCATCGGCTTGAGCAGGCACGTAGGGAGGCCTCGGTCCGGGGCGTTTCAGTGATGGCCGTGCTGGAAGAAGCCTGCGGCCTTGCGCCCGATCAACTGGTTGCGGAACTCGGCCGACTGCTCCGGATGCCCGTGTTGACGATGGAGGATTTGCGAGCATTTCCTCCCGCATTCGAGACGCTGCCTTTTAACGAGGCGGTTGTACGGGAATGCGTATTGTTCCGGCGGGAGAAACAATACGTTCTTGCCGTGGGCAATCCATTTTCACCCAACCTGAGAGCTTGGGCGGAAGACCGGTTTGAAGTCGCGGCGGCATGGCATCTGGTGCATCCCGCCGATCTGGCCGCTTTTTTTGCGCTGCAGGAAAAGACAATGCGCGCCATGGATAGCGTGCTTCCCGCAGCGGAACGCGGGACCCCGAAAGCAGGCGAGGAGGATCTTTCACTCAAGACGATCAACGAAGGCAGCAGCCCGGTGGTGCGGCTGGTGCATTCCACGCTGTATGACGCCCACAAGTCGCAGGCAAGCGATATCCATCTCGAAATGGTGACGGGCGCATTGTCGATCAAATATCGGATCGATGGTGTGCTGACCCTGATCGGTGTGGTGCAGGGTCCGGACCTGGCCGAGCAAGTGGTTTCCCGGATCAAGGTGATGTCCGATCTGGATATTGCCGAGCGCCGTGTACCGCAGGATGGGCGCTTCAAGATCTCCATCCAGGGGCGGGAGATCGATTTCCGCGTTTCGATCATGCCGAGTATTTTCGGCGAGGATGCCGTGCTGCGTATCCTCGATCGGCAGGCGCTTGCCGATCATGTCGAGGGACTGACCTTGAACCATCTTGGTTTCAATCAGGCCGCCATAGCGAGTTTCCGCCGTCTCAGTTCCGAACCGTATGGCATGCTGCTGGTTACCGGTCCCACCGGCAGTGGCAAGACCACAACGCTGTACGCCGCGATTTCGGAAGTCAATGACGGGCAAGACAAAATCATCACCATAGAGGACCCCATCGAGTACCAGCTGCCCGGCGTGTTGCAGATACCAGTCAACGAAAAAAAGGGGCTGACTTTTGTACGTGGTTTACGCTCGATTCTGCGCCACGATCCGGACAAGATCATGGTCGGCGAAATCCGTGACCCCGAAACGGCGCAGATCGCCATACAAGCGGCGTTGACGGGCCATCTCGTGTTTACCACGGTGCATGCCAATAACGTATTCGACGTCATCGGCCGTTTTTCACATATGGGGGTGGATCCCTACAGTTTTGTCTCCGCCTTGAACGGAATCGCCGCGCAAAGGCTGATTCGGCTCCTTTGCTCGCATTGTGCGGTGGAAGAATGGCCGGACGAGGAACTGATCACGGAATCCGGTATCACGCCCGAGCAAGCCGCCACATTTCGCTTTCGCGTTGGCAAGGGCTGCGGCCAGTGCCGGGGGAGCGGTTACCGCGGACGGAATGCAATCGCGGAAATGCTCATATTGAATGACGAAATCCGCGAACTCATCATAGCGCGGGAGCCCATACGCAGGATAAAGGAGGCGGCGCGGCGCGGCGGTACCCGTTTCCTGCGCGAAGCGGCGCTGGAAATGGTGAAAGCCGGGCAAACAAGTTTGCAGGAGGCCAATCGTGTCACCATTGTGGCGTGATCAGGTGCGGGTTTTTTTCGCGCCCGGCCGGGTCGAGCTGGTGCGTTGGCACCGGGGAATAAAACCGGTGCAGGGTGCCAGGCTTGCGGCGGCTTGCGAACGCGATCCGGATTCGCCTGCCTGGGAGCAGCCTCTGCGGCAATTGGACCGGATGATCGCGGATGCCGCCGGCGTGGATATGATTATTACGATATCCAACGACTTTGTGCGATACGCGGTGGTATCACCGCAAGCGCAGATCGTGACCCCCACCGAGCTGTACGCATACGCGGCTTTTCACATGCGCGAGGTGTACGGAGAGAGAGCCGCGGCCTGGACACTCGGCATGAGTGCCTGGGACCCCTGCAATGGAGGCGTTTGCGCTGCGATAGAAAGCACGCTGCTTCAACGATTAAACGAACTCGCAACGCAACACAAAGTCAGGTTAAAAAATATAGTGCCCTACCTGTCGGGCGCCTTCGATCAATGCTGCAAACAGTTCCAGGGGGGGCGGATATGGTTTGCCCTCGTGGAAACCGGGCGCCTTTGCCTCGCCTCGTTATCGAACGGCGTCTGGCAGCGGATACGCAACCAGCGTATGTTGCAAAATGCGGAAGACGAATTACTTGCCGCGCTGGATCAGGAAGCGATCCTGTTTTCAACGCGCAAGGAAGTTGTCGAGCAGGTCTATCTGTTTGCGCCGGAGCACCCGGAATTGGCTTTGCCGGAAGATTGCGGCTGGCGGATTATTCCATTGCAAACCGGGAAGGTGCCCGCGCCGTCGCATTATCCGCTCGCTGTAGCGTCTCTGCACCGGAAAAACTGATGCGCAGCTTGAATCTGAAATTTCCTGACGGCGGGCAGGAAGCACGAAGTGCCGGATACGCCATGCTGGTAATGGGCATGCTTGCTTTGGCCGGTGTGTTGTATCAATACCAAGGGGCCATGGACGAGGTGGCCTACTGGGATTTGCGCATCGCCTCCATGGATCGCCAGGCGGGCAGGAAGACGATGCCACTGGGTTCTCCATCCCAGGGAGGACGGGAAATAAAACAGGAAATCAGAAGAGCCAACGCGGTACTGAGCGAGATCGACTTGCCATGGGGTGCGCTGTTTGATTCTGTCGAGTATGCAACAAGCCCCGAGGTGGCTCTGCTGTCGTTCCAGCCGGATGCTGCCGGCCGAACGATGCGAATGGGGGGTGAGGCAAAGAGCATGCCGGCACTGCTTGATTTCGTCAGCGCCCTGGAGCGCGAACCGGTTCTCAAGGATGCCTATCTGCTTAAGTATGAAATCAAGCAGGACGATCCGCAGCGGCCGATCATTTTTTCCATTATGGCATCATGGATCGAAGCATCCTGACAAACGCGTTGCTGCGGCTGCGCTGGCAAACGGAGCGGCTCGGCAATGCCGGAAAAATCGGCTTTGGGCTGCTGGTTTTCTCGATCGTGTTTTTCTTTTCTGCGGTACAGCCGCGCCAGGCCGAGTCAAGCGCTCTCATGGACAAAGCCGAAACGATGCGATTGCACTTTCGGGCGGAACCGATGCGCGTGTCAGGCAGAAAAATGCAAAGCGATCAGGGGCTGGGGGATTTCTATGCCTTCTTCCCGAATATCGATTCGTCACCATTCTGGATCAAGGAATTGGTGCAGGTTGCGGAGATAGCCAACGTGGAGATCAGCGGTAGCGAATATCGCATGGTGCGCGACAAGGGATGGAAGCTTGCGCGCTATGAGATGATGCTGCCGGTTCGGGGCGGATATCCACAGGTGCGCGCTTTTATCGCGGATGCCCTGCGCGTTGTTCCCGCCATGGCGCTCGTGGATATTGCGATCAAACGTGAAGGCGTGGAGTCCGAATTGCTCGAAGCGAGTCTCAAGTTTCATCTCTATCTGAATGAAGGCAAGAGATGAAGACGGCAGGGCGGGGGCGCATATTATGGCTGGGAGGAGCGTTGCTGGCGACGCTTCTCGCCACCCAGTGGGTGAGTGGCGGAGACGGAGGCGTGGATCCAGTATCCGCCGTTCCCGAACAAAAGGCTCCGGCAAGGGAGATGAAGGAAATCCGCCCCGTCGACGATGACGGTGCACAACTTGAACTTGAGCGTCTGGAACGCAGGAAGTTCGGCACACAGGCTGGCGACCTTTTTAGCCGTCAATCATGGGTACCGCCCCCTCCTCCCGTGAAGCCCCAGCCACCTGCCCCGCCGCCGCTGATGTTCAAATATCTCGGCAAGGTGACCGAGGGGGATGAAACGCAGGTCTTTCTCGCCTTGGCTGAACGCAACTATGTCGTCAAGATTGGAGAAAAAATAGATCACCAATACCGGCTGGATGAGGTGACCGATCACACCATCACCCTTACTTATATACCGCTCAATGCCAAGCAGATGCTTTCGACAGGCGGCGGAGTGTAAGGAAGAGCCCGCAATGAAAACTGGAAAGTATATTCTGATCGTGATGATCCCAGCCTTGTTTGCCGGATGTGCGGCAAATAAGGCTTTTGTCGAGGGCAAGCAGCTTATTGCCGAAGGCAAGATGGATAGCGGCCTGGCAAGCCTGGAAAAGGCGGCACGCGAAGAACCGGATAATCTCGAGATTCGCACGGTACTCGCGCGTCAGCGCGAGGCGGTGGCGGGACGCATTCTCGCCGAAGCCCAGAATGCCCGGTCATCGGGTGATCTCGATGCCGCCGAGCGGGGATATCGCAATGTGCTTGAGCTGAATCAGCGCAATGAGCGGGCCCAAGTGGGTTTGGCCGCCATCGAGATGGACCGCCGTCATATCGAGGTCCTGAAACATGCGGAAACATTGCTCGAGCGTAACGACTATCCGGCGGCGGAAGCCGGAATCCGATCGGTATTGCAGGAAAATCCGATGCAACGGGATGCCCGCCGGCTGATAAAACAGCTTACCGAACTCGAATTGCGTGACGGGGCCATGGAGCCCCCCTTGTTAAAAACGGGTTTCAAGCAACCGATTACCCTCGAGTTTCGCGATACCGGTTTGAAGTCGATATTCGAAATCATGGCGCGTACCGCGGGAATCAACTTTGTATTCGACAAGGATGTCAAGCAGGATACCAAAACCACCGTTTTCCTGCGCAATACCCACATTGAGGATGTGTTCAAGCTGCTGCTCATGACAAATCAGCTGACACACAAAGTGCTGAATGAAAATTCAGTGTTGATTTATCCCAATACGCCCGCCAAGCAGAAGGAATACCAGGAGCTGGCGGTGCGCAGTTTCTATGTCGCGAACGTGGATGTGAAACAGATGGTCGCCATGGTCAAGGGGCTGGTCAAAACCAAGGATATCCATGTGGACGAGGCGCTCAACCTGTTCATCATGAAAGACACGCCGGACGCGATCCGGCTTGTCGAGCGGCTGGTTACACTGAATGATCTGGCCGATCCCGAAGTCATGCTGGAAGTCGAAGTACTGGAAATCGGACGCAATAAGCTGCTTAATCTTGGTTTACAGTATCCGGACAAGATCAATGTGAACATGCTTAATGCGGGTGCGACCGCCGCCGGCATTCCGGCAGGCTTCGAGATCAGCAGTGCCGGCGTCAATCGCAATGGGTCCAACCTGGACAAGTTAACCGGATTCATTGCCAATCCCGCGCTGATCGTCAATCTCAAGCAACAGGATGGGGTCATCAACGTGCTTGCCAATCCGCGCATTCGTGTCAAGAATCGCGAGAAAGCGAAAATTCTCATTGGCGACAAGGTTCCGGTCGTAACCACCACCGCCACCGCCAATGTCGGCGTCGCCTCATCGGTGAGCTATCTCGACGTGGGGCTCAAGCTGGATGTCGAATCCACGGTTTCGCTCCAGGATGAGGTCTCGATGAAGGTCAGTCTCGAGGTAAGCAATATCGTCAAGGAAGTGCCGATAGCAAACGGGGGACTTGCCTATCAGGTCGGTACCCGTACCGCGACGACCACGCTGGCGCTGAGGGATGGCGAAACCCAGGTTCTGGCGGGATTGATCAGCGACGATGAGCGCATTACTTTTACCAAGGTTCCCGGATTGGGGGATTTACCCTGGGTGGGTAGATTATTTCTCAGCCAAAACCTTACACGCAACAAGACCGAGATTGCGCTGCTGATAACGCCACGTATCCTGCGTAATATTTCACGGCGGGCAAAAACGGACAGTGAGTTTCATTTTGGTACCGAGAATACCGTGGGGATGCTGCCGGTGAAGATAGGCAAGGTCGCGGCGCGATCGCTGGCGATATCATCCACGCCCACGGGAGGCATGGCGGTGCCTCAGAGGGACATCCCGCGCCCCCCGCTATCCGATGAGTCCCGGCCGGCACGTGATGCCACTCCCCAAGCAGCGCCGCCGGTGCTCACTTTGATCGCGCCGGAACAGGTCGTGCCCGGCAAGGATTTCAGCGTAAGCGTGAGTCTTGCCGGCGCGGAAAACCTGCCCGCCGCCGAACTGGAACTGAGTTACGACGCAACCCAACTTGAAGCGCTGGGCGAGGGGGAGAAATCCGGGACCCGCCAGTTGAAACTGGGTAAAGGCGGGGGGGTGGTGGATGTGGCGTTCAAGGTCATTGCACAAAAACCCGGCACGGCTCAGGTCAGTGTCAAGGGCCTTGCATTTCAGGGAGACAGTGAGAATCCATCCCCAGAGGTTATATTGCCGCCCGCTGCAAACATCGAGATCCGTTGAGTGCATGGCCAAAATGATTCCGGCCACGAGCCCGGCGACAGACCATGGCTTTTCCCTGGTCGAATTGACAGTTGTTATGGCCATCATGGCGGTTCTGGTTTCTTCGGCCATGCCGTTGTATGAACTCACCGCGCAGCGCGAAAAAGAAAAAGAATTGCGGGTGGGGCTACGGCAGATCCGGGAAGCGCTCGACGCTTATAAACGGGCGGTGAATGAAGGGCGGATCGCCAGAAAAGCAGACGAATCGGACTATCCGCGCAAGCTGGAAGATCTGGTTACGGGAGTACCCGATGCCAAGGAACCCGAAAAGCGCAAGATCTATTTTTTACGGCGATTGCCACGCGATCCCATGTCCATCGACCCGGAGCTGGCCGATGCTGAAACCTGGGGCAAGCGTTCCTATGAAAGTCCGCCGGATAATCCGCAGGAGGGTAACGATGTTTTCGACGTGTACTCCCGTTCGCAACAAATTGGCTTGAACGGCATTGCTTATGACAGGTGGTGAGGGATGCGCAAAGCTTATTCCACCTTCACTTTAAGGATCAGGCGAAGTGCCGGAAAAGCCGGCCGGATTCCGGCAAAAAATCGGAGATATCCCGGCTTTACCCTCATCGAGCTACTGGTTGTAATGGCTATCATTGCAACCTTACTCAGCATTGTGGTGCCCCGCTATTTTAATTCTCTCGACAGGTCCAAGGAAGTGGTGCTGCGGCAGGATCTCAGCATCATGCGCGATGCCATAGATAAATTTTATAGTGATACCGGCAAGTACCCAGGCGAACTGATCGAATTGGTGGAGAAGCGGTATTTGCGCGCTATCCCGGTCGATCCGCTGACGGAAAGCGCGGCAACATGGGTTGCCGTGCCTCCCCCCCGCGACGGCAGTGGCGTTTACGATGTGCGCAGTGGTTCACCCGAGCAGGCAAAAGATGGCACATTTTATGAGGCGTGGTGAAAAAGGGGTCTGAGGCATGGGCGCGGAAAGAGGATTCACCTATGTCTGGATGCTCTTCGTGGTTGCGCTGGCCGGTATCGTTCTGGCTGCCGCCGGCCAGCTATGGCAAACCGAGGCACAACGGGAAAAAGAAGTGGAGCTGATGTTCGTAGGGGAACAGTTCAGGCAGGCGATCGGGTCCTATTACGAGAATTCTTCGGGAATGCCCAAGCGCTACCCGGAGTCGCAGGAAAGACTGCTTTTCGATGACCGTTTCCCGATACCCAAACGGCATTTGCGCAAGATCTATTTCGATCCCATGACGGGCAGGGCCGAGTGGGGGCTGATCAGAAAGCCCGGCATCGGAATTGTCGGGGTCCATAGCCTTTCGACCCGGAAACCATTCAAGCGGGCAAATTTTCATGAGCGCTATGCGACTTTCGCCGACGCGGTGAGTTATCAGGACTGGACCTTCATCTACACGCCGGGAGAAGCCGGCGGTACCGCGCAGCAACCGGGATCACAAGCCCAATCCCAGCCCCAGCCTAAGCCTCGGCCCGAACCTCAATCGCAACCTGAACCGCGGTCCCCGCTGCAACCGGAAGCATCGCCACTTCCTGCCTTACCTGATCCATCCACTGCGGCGGGCTCGGCTTCCGCGCCACCCGCCTACTGAACGCACTCGACCGGGTTCGAGGAACCATTCGTCGGGCATTCCAGGCATGAAGCGGTCGGGAATCGGGCTGCACTGAGGTGATCTCTATGGGGGGCCCGCACTTCGATGCGGAGCCGCACCATCCCGTGTTGCCGCGCCTCGGCCCGAGTCCCAAAAACCGCACAATCCACTCTGTCCAATTGCGGGATTCAGGCTTACCAATCTTCTTGAATCTCCATCCGCGCCACGCCGCCATGGGCGTCCATGTGCATTCGATATGATCCTTTGTGCTCCTATCATATTCACGAATTTGACACATGAGCTTAATTATTTTGTCATCCAAAGCGCTGAAAATAGCCGAGCTCCCGAAGTTGAGCAAAATACAACTTTACCGATGGTGTGGCCGGGTATGCGACACAAATAAAATCAAGGCATAAGAGGCATCATGGGGGGAACCATTACTCTCACGGAACGAGAAATGGAGTATCTGTTCCGGATCATCGACTCATCGACCTCCATCTTCCGGCGTCATCAATTCTTCCTCTGGTCTCAAGGCGAGTTACAAGGCCTTTTGCCGCATGGCATGCTCATATGCGTGTTCGATGAGGGGTCCGGCCAGTCGATCAGCATCGAAAAATTCAGCCGCACCGAAATAGGCGAAATCATGTTTTCCGAGCTTTGCCGGCCGGATGGCGGCATCGTCTTCCGCGTGATGTCGGCATGGAGCGCGGGCCGGAACCGGCCATTTCTGGTTTGTCCGAATAATCTCAATGGCATTACCTACAAGCATTTCGCGAATGATCTCAAGCGCGGCAACCTGGAGCGCGTCGCGGCGCATGGAATGTTCGATGCCAATGGCCGGACGAGCAGCCTGTTTGCCTTCACGCAGATTTCCGGTGCGTTGACCGAGCGCCACGCATACTTTCTCGAACTGCTCACACCTCATATGCATATGGCACTGGTGCGAATGCTATTCCACGAGCGTCATCACCGGCCTGGGACCATGGTGGAAAAAAGCAGAAAGCTCATCACGGACCGGGAGACGGAAGTTCTGCGCTACGTACAGATGGGCAAGAGCAATCTTGAAATTGGGAGCCTGCTTAAAATCAGCCCGCTTACCGTTAAAAACCATATTCAAAAAATACTGCGCAAATTGAATGTCAACAACCGGGCGCATGCGGTGGCCAAGGCGATGGCATTGAAGATCACGCTCTAGTGATCATTTGGAGTTCGGGAGCTGTTGTGTTGTAGTCCGAACGACTTATGAAAAATTTTCCGAATTATCGATTTGCCGTCACATAAGGTCTTTAACCTGAAAGGGCGGCAGAAACAGGGTTGAACCTGCTATTGATCAGGTGTCGTTACGGTTCAGAAGGAATAGATAGGAAGTACTACAAAAATCACGGTTGAGTTTCATGAGCACTTAACCGTCACTGCATATAGTGGCAAGCGTCCGGCAGGAAGTGCAAGCGCTTCACGCCGGAGGGGAACAAAGCCAAACCCGTTGCGAAGCGGGGACGGAAAGCTGCGGGCCTAAGCGTGAGCGGAGGTAGCCGGGTTGCTCCAGGATGGCTGATCAGGTGGGCCACGAGCCGCATGGGTCAGCCGGTTGAAAATCGGATATCAGGCGCAACTCATTTAACCTTTTAGGAGTATCAGTAATGAAAATGAACTTCAAGCTTAAGGCACTCGCGGTCGCCGCCATCATGGCAGCCTCGGCGCCGGCTTTTGCCGCCATCGACGGCGGCCCGACCGGCAACGGCGAACTCCTGCTCAACGTACGCTACTACGGGGGCGATTCCGCTACCTCCGGTGGGGATGACATCTCGGCCCTGTTCGATCTGGGCTTAAAAATGAACGATGCGCTCGCCGCGAACAGCAGCCTGACCGGCCTCACCGGAACGTGGAACCTTAACTCCGGTGCCTACGGCGCCTCCTGGAATCAACTGTTGAGTTTTGTCGGTGCGGCCAATACGGGCAAAATCGAATTCAATGTGATCGCTCTGGACGACACCGACCGGAATCTCGCCGGCGGTTCGCGCTATCTGACCACGGGCAGCGTGGATGCCTGGCCGAGCCAAGGGAATACGAACGTGAAAGGATTTAACGGCATGGATCAGTATCTCACCGCCAACAACAGCCGCGGCACCCATGCCACCGACGCCAACGGCGCCAGTGTTGCCACGCCGACAGATGCCCCCAATACCTTCTTCGGCGCAATTGGCGGTTTGACCCAAGGTGACAACTGGTTGGCGAAGACCACGGTCGACACCACCCAGGTACTGGGTACGGAGCAGAACTTCTGGTTCCTGACGACTTCCTCCACTTCCAATCTCGCCCAGGCCACCAAGACACCTTTTGGTGTTGACCTGAATCACGACGGCGTTATCGGCGCGGGCGAGTTCACCAAGGTTACATTGAACGAAGCCGGTGTCCTCAACATCACCAGCCCGGTGCCGGAAGCCGATACCTGGGCCATGCTGCTGGCCGGGCTCGGCATGCTCGGCGCGATGGTCCGCCGCCGGACAGGGGTCTGAACCACCCCCACTCGCTTCTTCGACCCGCTTCCGCCTCCCTTTGGGGAGGTGGGGCAGGAATGAATACGCTATCAACCAGTTAAAAGGATATCGAGATGAAAATGAAACTGAGTAAAATCGCGCTGGCCGTGGCCGCGCTGGGTACGGCCCCGGCTGCGTTCGCTCTCACCCCTGCACAGGTTGCCGCCGGTCCCACCACCTACGTGTGGTTGTCCGGTGCGTCCGCCCCCAGCAATGCCGTGTTCCGCAGCGTGATGTCGCTGTGCAATGGCTTGGCCGGCAACGGCGGCGCCAATGACGCCCACATGTACCTGGAAAGCACCGGCACCGAGCCCGGCAAAAGCAGCGGCGACCGGGTCGCCTACGCCTGCACCATGAGTGCCGCCGCCGGTTCGCTGGCAGGCAAGAAAGTGGTGGTGTACCATACGGTTGAAGGCGGTTCCTTCAACGCCTACGCCCCGCATCTGAGCATGGCGGGCGAGCCCAATCCCAACGGTTATCTACCGGGCAATATCAAGCGCATCAATAACCTGGCGTTGCTGGGTGGTGCCGGTAAATGCGCCGCAGGCGCCGCCGGCAGCACCAACGTCGTCCTGAACGGCGTGTCCTATCCCATCGGGCGCTACAACAGCTGTAGCGACACGGTTACCAAGACCTTCACAACCACTCTCAAAGGCGATGCCTCGGCCCTTCCCGGCCAGAGCTATCCCGATGGCGGTTTTTCCGACACCGAATACACGATCAACAAGCAGAACCTGGAAATCGGACGTGACTTGGGCGCCATCGGCAGCGAGGTGGCGACCAACATCGGCCAAGCCTTCGGCGTGGCGGTAAGCTACCCGTTGTACCTCCAGTTGCAGAAGAATGACGTGGCCGATGGTTTGCTGGCCGCGACCTGTGACGATGGCACGCCCACCGCTCCCAACCTCACCCCCGCCTGCCAGCCCAGCATGCCCGCCCAGCGCTATACCGCCGTTGCCGGCCAAGGTACGATTGGTAGCGTGGACGGCAGCATCTTCGGCGGGCCCGCGGGTTCCGTGGTCAATCTGGCGCGCCGCGTGCCCACTTCCGGCACCCAGTCCGCTTCCAACCTGCGCTTCCTTGACAAACCTTGCGCCACCGGGTTGTCTGGAGGTGCACTGGAGCCGGCACGTGCCACCGACAGCACACCTACCGCGGTCGTGACCGAGCAGTCCAGCACCGGCGGCGTGAAAACCGCGCTGAACACGGCAACCGGTGCGGGCCAATTCGCCCTGGGCGTGGTGTCCGCGGAAAACACCCCGGCGCCCACCGCCACGGCGGATCGCTGGGCTTTCGTCAAACTGAATCGCGTATCCCCCAATTCCGACGCCCAGCAGCGCGCAGAGGCAATGGATGGTTCATACGACTTCTGGTATGAGCTGGCCGCGTTCACCGCCGGCGGTTCGGTCAGCCCCGCCAGCGCCAGTGGCGCCGCGCTGATCTCAGCCGTCGCCGGTACCCTGGGTGAAAGCGATCTGAAGGGTATTTTCGCCACACCGGTGGCCGGTTCCAGCGGCCCCACCTCCAAGGGCGCACGTCTCGGCAACTCCTGCCAGCCTGCGGTCCAGTAGGCATTGCGCTTAACAGGCGGTGCAATGCCGCCAGTCGATGTTCGGGACAACCCTTTCGAGGGTTGTCCCATTTGCATATATGGAAGCCGGGTGGCTAAAGTGGTTTTGAATGTTGCGAATGATTAGGAAAGCGCTGAATCAGTCTCCGCTTTTGCCGGCGGGCGGCAAGTCCTGGTACAGCGGGACCGGTGGTGGTCTCACCCCTTTCTGGGGGGCGCGGGGTGATTCTTTCCATCTTGCGGGCGGTTTGCCCCGCAGGGGATCGATTCAGCGATTTCTTGGCAAGGCGCTGCAAGCGGGATGTTTCGTTTGTCTGGCTGGATGGATGCATGCGTCCCACGCGCAGGATGCGATATTCGATGTATTCGAATACCGCATCCAGGGTGCGACATTGTTGCCGGTCACCGTCGTGGAGCAGGCGGTTTATCCCTACCTGGGCGAAAAGAAATCATTGCAGGAGGTG
Source organism: Nitrosospira lacus (assembly GCF_000355765.4). Lineage (NCBI taxonomy): Bacteria > Pseudomonadati > Pseudomonadota > Betaproteobacteria > Nitrosomonadales > Nitrosomonadaceae > Nitrosospira > Nitrosospira lacus. Next base: position 774,763 of record NZ_CP021106.3, read on the forward strand.
GAACAGGCGCGCGATGCATTGGAGCGCGCCTATCATGAGTCGGGTTACCTGACGGTTCTGGTGAGTATTCCGCAGCAAAAAGTCGATGACGGAGTCGTCAGGCTGACGGTGACCGAAGCACCGGTGAAGCGCTTGCGCGTGGTCGATTCACGCTATTTCAGCCCGGCCGATATCAAAGCCGCGGTGCCTGAACTGGCGGAGGGGAATGTGCCGAACTTCACCGCAATGCAGAAGCAGCTTGCCGCCCTGAACCGCACCGCCGATCGCGGCGTTACGCCGGTTTTACGGGCGGGTAAAACGCCCGGCACGGTGGAAGTCGATCTGAAGGTGAAGGATCAGTTGCCGCTGCACGGCAGCATAGAACTGAACAGCCGCCAGATTCCGAATACGACACTGACGCGGCTCAGCGCGAATGTGAGCTGGGACAATCTATGGCACAAGCAGCATAGTCTGGGAGTGACCGGGCTCATCACGCCTGAGAATCCCGACCAGAGCAAGGTCATTTCAGCCAACTACACCATGCCCATGGCGCTCGGTGGCTTTCTCGCCTTGTATAGCGTCTATTCCGCGTCCGACGTGGCTTCGGTGGGCGCGCTCAATGTGCTGGGCAACGGCCTGATAGTCGGAGGGCGCTACATCCTGCCGCTGCCGGGAAGTCAAGCATTTTTCCATACCGCGACGGTGGGGCTGGACTACAAGGATTTCGGGCAGACAGTGAATCTTCTGGACGGCGGCAACTTCAATACGCCTGTCAGCTATATGCCCTTTACCGTGGGGTGGGATGGCACCTGGCTGGGAGAACGGCGCACCACCAAACTTGGGTTGTCACTGAATTTCCATGTGCGCGGTCTGGTCGGGGACGAAGCCGAATTTGCCACCAAACGTTTCAAGGCACACTCCAATTACGTGTTTCTGCGCGGCAATTTTTCCCATACCGAAACCTTCCGCCAGGGATGGGGCTTGCATGGGCGCGCCAGCTGGCAGATCGCGGACCAACCGCTTATCAATAACGAGCAGTCCATCGTCGGCGGGATCAGTACGGTGCGCGGCTATTTCGAAGTCGCGGCATTGGGTGACGACAGCGCCACGGCGGGACTGGAAGCTTTTACGCCCAATTACGCGAAGCATCTGACCACCGGGCTGGAAGAATTCCATCTGCTGGCTTTTATAGACGGGGGTTATGTGCGGGTGAAGCAGCCATTGCCCGGACAGATCGACCATTTCAATCTGCTCGGCACCGGAACGGGTTTGCGCCTCAAGGCCCGGCACGGTTTTACGGCTGAATTCAGCTGGGCGGTGGCGCTGGAAGACGTGAACAGAACGAAAGCAGGGGATAAACGCGTGCATTTCCTGGTGCGGCAGGCATGGTGATACGGATTGAGGCGAGATTCATCCCATCGCCGAATGACCTGTATCGAAGCCGTATTCGAAAAGATACAAGCCGGGCAGTATATCGAGACGTTCGACTGGATTGCAAAAGAAGCGGGAAGGCAATATGAATCGCAAATTATACAAGTTGATTTTCAGTACAACCCTGGGCATATTGGTTCCCGCGGCGGAAACGGCGCGCAGCCGGGGCAAGGCGGCAAGCGGCGCGGCGCTGCTGCTGACCGGCCTGCTGCTGGCAGAGTTGCTGCTGAGTGCATCCGCGCAGGCCGAACTGCCGGTACCTTGCGCGGGTGGCAGTTGCGGTGGCGGGATACCGGATTTCGTCACAGCCGGGCAGGCGAATTATCATGTCCAGGACCATCAGGCCGTTGTCAACCAGGTGGGCGACAAGGCGATTCTCAATTGGGAAAGTTTTAACGTCAGCCCCGGCCATTCGGTGCAGTTCCAACAGGTGGAGAGCCTCGCCGCGCAGAACCTGGTGCAGGGCGCGAATTTCACCACGCTCAACCGTGTCTGGGACAACGATCCCAGCGTGATCGCCGGCATCCTCAGCCAGGCGGCGGGGCAGAATGCGAATATCATCCTGGTCAACACCAATGGCATCGCCTTCATGGGTTCTTCGCAGGTGAACCTCAACAGCTTCACCGCCAGCAGTCTGGACATCAATGACAGCTTCATCCTTAACGCCTTCCTGACCACCCAGAAGACGAGCCCGCAATTCGAGGGCACGGGCGGTTTCATCAAGGTGTTCGAGGGCGCGCGCATCACGGCGGGCAGCCAGGGCCGGGTGATGCTGATCGCGCCGACGGTGATCAACAAAGGTACGGTGGAAGCGCCCGACGGACAGGTGATCGCGGCGGCGGGCACCAAGGTATTTTTGCGCTCGGCTTCGGCTCAGCCGATAGATGCCAATGTGCGCGGCCTGCTGGTGGAAGTGGACAGTCCGGCGGGCCTCGCTGATTTCGAGACCGCCAACACCGGCGTCAAGGACGGCAAGCTGGACGGGCAGACCGTGGCGCTGAAAGAGTCTGCGCTGGACAAGCTCGGCCATGTCACCAATTTGGGCGAGCTAAGCACGCCGCGCGGCAACGTCACCATGGTGGGGTATGCGGTCAACCAGCAGGGTATCGCGCGGGCGACGACCTCGGTGATCGCCAATGGCTCGGTATACCTGCTGGCGAAGGATGCGGCAACGGGCCAGGATAATTCCACGCGTGGCGGCCGCGCGGTACTCGGCGCCGGCAGCCTGACCGAGGTACTGCCGGATGTGTCCGACAATACCGGCGTGCTGGATGGATTGACCGGCACCGGACTGGTGCTCCCCTCCCAGGTGAGAGTGCTGGGGCAGGATGTGCGGATGGAAAATGGTGCGGTGATCAATGCGCCGGCAGGCCAGGTGAATTTTTTCGCCATGGACAATCCAAGTTTGCTTTTTGTGCCGGGTGATCCGTTTGTAGAGGTGAATGCACCTATTTCCGACGCTGCACGTATTCACATTGCCAGCGGCGCGCGCATCAGCGTGGCCGGATTGGAAAATGTGGCCGTTTCCACCGCGCGCAATGGGGTGGAAGTAGAACTGCGGGGGGATGAGCTGAAAGACTCCCCGGTCAATCGCGACGGTCCACTGCGCAGCCAGAAGGTTTTTGTCGACATCAACCGTGCCCTGGCCAACGCCAACGCGGGCAAGCCCACGCTCATCGCCAAGGACAGCCTGCAATCCTACCAGGCGCGTCTGGAGCGGAACGTGGCCGAGCGCTCGACTCAGGGCGGTACCGTGGGGGTAAGTTCACAGGGGGAGGTTATTATCGAATCCGGCGCAACGATTGACCTGTCGGGTGGCAGCCTGAATTATACCCCGGCCAGCGTGCCTACCACGCTACTCATGTCCCGGGGCATATTGACCGATATCGCCAATGCCCGCGCCGATGTGCGCTATGACGGCATTGCCACCCGCTATGTGCAGGATTTCGGCCGCTGGAACATAAAAGAGGTGATCGACCTGGGGCAGAGCTTCAATTATGACCCCGGCTATACCGAAGGTAAGAGCGCAGGTGCGCTGGAAGTCATCGGTTTCCGTGCGAGTGTGATGCAGGCTGATATCCAGGGCCGCACTGTCGTCGGAGAAGTGCAGCGCGACCTCGGCATTATGCCGGCCGGTGCCCGCCTGACTGTCGGTACCGGTGCTGTAACAAGGAATACTGGTGCCACCGCAGACGACTACAAGCAGAACCAGGCGGTCGAACTGAGCAGTGGCGGCGCCCTCCTGCCAGCGGGATTCAAGTTTGGCGATGCGCTCTCGTCTGATCTCATCACTACCCTGAGGCTTAATCCCGCATTGCTGGGCAAGGATAAGGTAGCCAATCTGGAAATTTTCAGTAACCAGGCGGCGGCGGTGCGCGAGGCTTTACATGCCCCGCAGGGCGGCAGCGTGCACATTACTGCCCAAGGGGTGACAGTCGGCGCCGATATCGAGGCCCCGGCCGGTTCGATCGTGCTTAATGCGCTAAGAAACGATATTAACATTGCATCCACGCCGCTGAATGTGATGGTGGCCGATGGGGTAACGCTGTCGGCGCGCGGGGCCTGGGTAAACGAGTTGCGCGGCGTGCCGGCGGGTTCGGGCGAGGTCGCGCTGGTGCATGGCGGAAAAATCGCGCTTACCGCGGTTGACAATGTTGCGCTGGGGCAAAACACGCTGCTGGACGTCACCGGCGGCGGCCGGCTCAGGGTCGATGGCCGTGGCAGCGTCATCGCCGGCAACGGCGGCGAGATCAGCCTGTCAGGCAACGCGGTATCGGGTGTCACCGAGGAGAATATACATGGCTACGGCATCGGCAAAGGCGGCGCGCTTAGCGTTTCCAGCCATAAAATCCAGATCGGCGGCACGCCGGACGGCACCGCCGGCACGGCCAACCTGGGCGCCGGATTTTTCGAGCGTGGCGGGTTTGCCGATATCCATCTCGCGGGGATTGAGAATGTAACCTTATCCGAGGGCGTCCGGATCAAGCCGGCCGTCCTCAGCCTGGAACTGCAGCCCGACTACACCCTGCGCCCCAGCGGCAGCAGGATGGAAGATTTTACCCGCCAGGTAAAGCTGGATGACCTGGTGCGCCAGCCGGTGAATTTGAGCCTGATGGCAAAAAATACCGCGGATGGGACAGGTGATTTGTCGATCGGCGTGGGCGCACGCATCGAGGCCGACCCCAGGGCAAACATCACGCTGGCAGCCGCGCACCTGCTGGATATACAGGGGAGTATCAGCGCGCCCGGCGGCGGCATTATGGCAACGCTTGATCACGGCCTCGAAAGCCAGAAGGTATTTGATCCCACTCACGGTCTCTGGCTGGGCAAGCAGGCGGTGCTTGACGTATCCGGCACGGCGCTCACTTTTCTCGATAGCCAGCGGCTGACCCAGGGTGAGGTCCTGAATGGCGGTACAGTCGCGTTGCATGCCCAATATGGTTATGTCGTGACCGAGGCCGGTTCAAGAATCGGAATAGCGGGGGCTGCGCCGGTGCGGCTGGATATTCTGAACGAGGCGGGAGGGCTGGGACAGTGGGTGGGCAGCGACGCTGGGTCGCTGCGCATCAGCGCGCGCGAAGGTATTTTGCTGGATGGCACGGTGGCTGCGCATGCGGGTAGCGCATCCAACCGCGGCGGTGTATTCGATCTGGTGCTGGGCAATAACTTCACTCCCTCCCCGGACGCGGGTTTAGGATACCCCGTTGGGGAGCGTGTGCTGAGCCTGGCACCAACCGCGGCGCCGCAGGCGAGCGGCCTGACTCCGGGCGCTGTCATGCCCGCCGGGCTGAACGGCCAGGCCAAGCTTGGCGCTACAGCGCTGGAAGCAGCGGGTTTTGACCGCATCGCGCTCAAAAGCCGCGATGCCATCCGGCTGGAGGACAACCTGAATCTGGGGGGCGCCAACCGGGCATTGCCATTGAAAGAGGTGGTGCTCGACGCGCCGCGCATCGAAACGGCGGGAGGGAATGCCGCCCTGAAGGCGGAAACCCTGCGGCTGGGTAATTATGACGTGGAGCGTGTGGATGTGGTCAATACGCCGGCTGCCGGCAGCGGCACGTTCAAAGCGGACGCGCAACTGCTGGAACTGGCGGGCAACCTGACCCTGACCGGCATGGCGCGGGCCGAACTGAGCGGCGCCCAGGAAGTCAGGCTGTCGGGGGTAAGCAGCAGCGGCTTGCCGCGTCCGACAGGCACGCTCGCGAGCGCGGCCGATCTGCTTTTCAGCGGCGCGGTGATCGCCCCCGCAACCTATAGCCAGATCAACATCCAGGCGCCGGGGCAAACGGTTGCATTCAGCCGCAATACCCTGCCGCCGTCACTGCCGCTATCCGCCCTGGGCAGCCTTACGGTAACGGCCGCGAATATCGTGCAGGATGGCAATGTGTGGGCGCCGTTCGGCCAACTGGCTTTCAACGCCACCGATACCCTGACTTTCAAGGAAGGCAGCCTGACCTCGATCGCCGCCACGCCCGGCAGCCTGATTCCGTTTGGCATGCTGGTGAATGGCCGCAGCTGGGTGTACAAGCCCGATCTGGAAATTCCCCAGCCTGCGTTGGCCGAGAAATCCATACGCACCCAGGCGGCGAGTATCGACATGCAGGCCGGCGCAACCCTGGATCTCGCCGGCGGCGGCGACTTGCAGGCCTACGAGTTCAGCGTGGGTCCGGGGGGGTCGCGCGATATCCTGAACGATGCCCATACCTATGCCATCCTGCCGGGCTATGCGAGCGGATTCGCCCCAGGCGACAGGCAGGAGAACACCGGTTTCGGTCGCGTGGCGGGGGACGCCGTATATCTCTCCGGCATACCGGGCCTGCCGGCAGGCGTATATACCCTGCTGCCCGCGCACTATGCGCTGCTGCCCGGCGCGTATGCGGTGAGGCTGGACACGGACGTGCATAACCTGTTGCCGGGACAGGCTTACAGCAAGCAGGATGGTGTCCAGGTGGTGCCGGGTTATGTCACGGACAGCCGGGCACCCGTGGGCGGTCCGCGTGATGCCTTGTGGAGCGGATTTGAAGTGCTGACCCGTGAGCAGGTTTTGCAGCGGTCGGAAATTACGCTTACCCGCGCTTCGGACTTTTTCGCCGCCAGCCCTGTTCGCCCGCAGGACGGCGGGCTTCTCTCCATCGATACCGCGGGCGGGCTGAAGCTGGATGCCCTTTTCAAACTGGGTGCGGCCGAGGGGGGCCGTGGGGCGGCGGTGGACATCAGCGCGTTTAAAATCGCCATTACCAACGGCACGCCGTCCGGAACGCAGGGAATTGATCCGCTGACCACGCGTATCGCGGCCAGCACACTCAATGCCATGGGCGCGGCCAGCCTGTTCCTGGGTGGCACGCGCAGCCTCGCCCCGGGTGGCGCTGGCACGCTCCTCACGGTCAATGCCGAGGAAGTGATATTGGCCAACGACGCCAGTCACGCCCTGAAGGGCGATGAAATCATTCTGGCGGCGAAGGATACCCTGACGCTGAAAGCCGGCAGCGCCATCGAGACGCAAGACCCTACGCCCGGTACGGGCGGTGCGAATAACGCAAACCGCTACGAAACCGCCGGCAATGGCGCCCTGGTCCGGGTCGCATCGACTTCCGCCGGCTTTTCACGCACCGGCAGCCCGGATCGTACCCTGGGCACGCTGGTGGGCGAAGCCGGCAGCACGATCCGCTCGGCAAACTCGATCACGCTGGATGCCACGCTGCAGAATGCGTTTACGGGCACCACCCTATTTGCCGACGACAGAGGTAATCCGGTCGCCGGAAATTTGACAATTGGCGCGACACGCGTCAATTTCGGCAATGCGCCGGCGGGCGCCGAAGGCCTGATATTCAGCCAGAGCGAACTTGACGGCCTGAATTCGTTGACGCTGACAAGTTACACCACTTTTGACCTGTATGGCGATGTCAGCTTGGGCGGTGTGAATGCCGAGGGCAAGCCGACCCTGCAAGCCCTGAATTTGCAGGGCGCAGGGCTGGCCGGCCTGAACAACGGCGGTAAAACCGCAAATCTGCGCGCAACCCATATAGTGCTTTCCAACCCGGCGGCATCCGTATTCGCCGCCGGTGGCACGCCCGGCAACGGCGTGCTGGCGATACAGGCGGACAAACTGGTACTGGGCGAAGGCGCCAAAGCCATCCAGGGATTTTCCCAGGTCGGCATCCGCGCCAATGAACTCATCGGGCGCGGCTCGGGCAGTACCGATATTGCCGCCGGAACGGCGAACCTGAGTGTCGCGCGCATCAGCGGCGAGCAGGGGGCCAGCCAAACCCTGGCCGCAACCAGCTCGCTCATCGCTATCGATACGGTGGCGGACCGCGCGCTTGCGCCGGTGAGTGCGCTTGGGGCGAGATGGGCGCTGTCGGGCACGGACGTGATGTTCGATACCGAGGCCATCCTGCCTTCCGGACAGCTCAAACTGACGGCAACGTCCGGCAATCTGACGCTGGGGGAGAATGCGGTAGCGAACGCTGCCGGACGTTCGGTGGCTTTCTTCGACGTCGAGCGCGCGTCGCCAGGCGGCACTGTCGAGCTGGCCAGCGATAACGGCAACGTGGTGGTGCAAACCGGCGCGCAGGTGGATGTTTCCGCGACGCCGGGCGGCGATGCGGGCAAGGTGATCGTGCGCGCGGCCAACGGTACGGCGACCCTGGCGGCGAGCAGCCTGCAGGGCGCGGCCTTGGCGAATGCCGGCGGCGCCCGGGGCGAGGGCGGGCGCTTCGACCTGGATGTGGCCGCCCTGACTGACTTTTCCACGCTGAACACGGCGCTCAACCAGGGCGTATTCGATGGCGCGAGGACGCTGCGCGTGCGCAGCGGCGATATCAGCCTGGCTGCCTCCGATACGGTCAAGGCCAAGGACGTCCATATTGCCGTGGATGGCGGCAAGCTCGATGTCGCGGGGCACGTCGATGCCTCGGGTGGCGATGCGGGCAGCATCCGTCTTTATGCGAAGAACGACGTCACGGTGCTGGCAAGTGCGAAGCTGGATGCCTACGCCACCGGCAATGGCAAACATGGCGGTGACGTGGAAATCGGCACCACCGCGGGGAGGCTGGATTTCGCTGCCGGCAGCACCCTGGACGTGCATGCAGGGGGTGGGGGTGGCGCCCAGGCGGGCGAGGGAGGGGAAGTGGTGCTGCGCGCGCCCCGCACCGGCGGCGGCGCAGGCAGCGATGTGGCCGTGGATGGCGTCAACAGCGGCATCAGCGGCGCTCGATCGGTAATAGTGGAAGCGGTCAAGGTCTACGACACTATCACGACGCTCACCGCTAGCGGTGCGAGCAGTAGCACGACGCTGAGCCTGGACACGGTGAACACTGACAACAGCGATTTCGCGTCCCACGCTGGTGCGATTGCCTTGCGGCTGGGCAAGGCCAGCGATCCCGCTTTCCACGTGCGCGCCGGGGTTGAAGTGCGCTCCACCGGGGATCTCACCCTCGGCAATAACTGGAATCTTGCCATCCGTCCCGCGGGAGAAGAGCCGGGCATGCTGACTCTGCGGGCGGTGGGCAATCTCAATCTCGATAACAATCTGTCTGATGGATTCAATGTGGCGACGCCATTCAGCAGCGGCACCACGCCGGCCACGCTGTTGCCGGGAGATTCCTGGGGCTACCGGCTGGTTGCGGGAGCGGATGCCGATGCGGCCGATCCGCTGGCGGTCAATGCGGGCAGCGGTGATGTCACTTTGGCAGCGGGCAAGCTGGTGCGCACCGGCACCGGCGACATCCGCATTGCGGCGGGGCGCGATATCAGGCTGACTGACGAAAAAGCGACGATTTATACTGCTGGCCGGGTTGCCGACCTGGCTAATGGATTTGTCGCACCCGCCAATGCCCAGTTCAGCCAGGGCGGCGGCGATGTAAGCCTGGCTGCGGCGGGCGATATAGTGGGCATGCCCTCGAAACAACTCTATTCCAACTGGCTGTTCCGTCAGGGAAAACTGAATGATGCCACCGGCGAATATGCGCTCCAGCCCGCCTGGTGGGTGCGCTTCGACCAGTTCCAGCAGGGGATTGGCGCGCTGGGTGGCGGGAGCGTCACACTCGCTGCCGGCGGAAAAGTGGAGAACGTCTCAGCCAGCACACCCACCCAGGCGCGCATGATGGCGACCGCGCCGACTGTCGGCCAATTGGTGAAAACCGGTGGCGGTGATGTGCGGGTGGAGACCGGTGGCGATTTGCTGGGTGGCCAATATTATGCCGACCGTGGTGAACTGGTACTGAAGGCGGGCGGCAAGATAGACAGCGGACAAGATCTGAGTGGCAGTCCGCTTTACACCATCCTGGCCCTGGGCGACGCGCAGGCACGGTTGCAGGCACGGGGCGATGTCAACATCCAGGCTGTGCTGAATCCGCACTTGGTGATCCAGTCCACTGGCAGGGGAACGGTATTTAATCTCAATGCCAATGCCCCCAGTTCCAGCATCGCCGGCTGGAGCCTGTTCTCGACTTACGGCCAGGACAGCGGTGTACATCTGCAGAGTCTGTACGGAGCAGCTACCCTGTCCAATCGTACTGACATACTGGTAAGCGCTTACACGGCACCCCTAAATTTCAATGTATCGGTAAATACATACAGTAAGGAGCTGCTGTCCCTGCTGCCGCCCAGCCTCTCAATTACCGCATTTCAGGGAGATATTTATACACCGGCTACGTCAAGCGTACTGAGCCCGGCAGCACGTGCAGACCTGACATTGCTGGCGGGAAATTCCATCAATATGCGGGCACCCATGGTCATGAGCGACAGGGACCCAGTGCTGATTCCGGATGCGGTTCGGCCCGCTGTAAAGCCCAATCAATTTCCACTTTTCACGGTAGATCCTGATTTTAAAGTACTTGTTCACGCACCTGTTCCCGTGCATACGGGCGATACCCAGCCAGCGCGGATTTACGCGGCGACTGGGGATGTGCAGGGTAACTTTAACGAACTTACTCTGGATTTATCCAAGGCGGCTCAAGTGCGTGCGGGACGGGATGTGCGTGATGTGGGTATTCTGGCGCAGCATGCCAATGCTGGCGACCTCAGCCGGGTAGTCGCAGGCAGGGATGTGGCCTTTACTTCCGGAAATGACCGGACAGAAAACGCCAAGATCTGGGTGGGCGGCCTGGGTCGGCTGGAGGTGACGGCAGGGCGTAATATCGACCTCGGAACATCAGCGGGCATCGTCAGCCGAGGCGACCTCGACAACGCCGAACTGCCCAGGGGTGGCGCCGATATTCATGTGGCGGCGGGGGTGGGTGCGCAGGGAATCGATTACGCCGGCACGGTTGACCGGCTGGCCGCCCAACTGGAAAAAGCGGGTGGCAACCCGGATGATGCCTTGCTATGGGAGGCGCGCTGGCTGGTGGGAAACGACGATTTGAACGGCGCCGATGCACTGGCGGCGGTCCAGGCAGTACAGGCGCTGGACGCGGATACCCAGCGCGGCATGGTGCGCGAGATGCTCTATACCGCCTTGCTGGTCACCGGCCGCGATTCAAATAATCGCGACAGTCCGTTCGCGGCAAACTATGAACGTGGCTATGCGGCGCTGGAACTGGTATTTCCGGGAATACGCGAGAAGAATGCCGATGGCAGCTTCAAGAATTATCAGGGGGAGATCAACCTGTTCGCCAGCCGCATCAAGACCGAGCGGGGCGGCAATATCGAGTTCATGGTGCCGGGCGGTGACCTGATCGTCGGTCTCAGCAATACGCCGGAAGTGCTGGTGAATACCGGCAATGATGTCCTGGGCATGCTCACGGTGGCCGACGGGAACGTGCGCGGATTCACCCGCGGCAATATCCTGGTCAATCAGTCGCGCATTCTTACCGTGGGCGGGGGTGATGTGCTGCTGTGGTCGAGCGAGGGCGATATCGATGCCGGCAAAGGCAAGAAGACCGCGACCGCGGTGCCGCCGCCGGTCATCAAGGTGGATTCGCAGGGCAACGTGACGCAGGAATTGCAGGGCGCCGCTTCCGGCAGCGGGATCGGTGCGCTTTCCAGCGGCGGCACGGTCGCGGGCGATATCGACCTGATCGCGCCAAAGGGCACGGTGAACGCGGGCGACGCCGGCATCCGGGCGAATAACCTCAATATCGCCGCTTCGGTCGTGCTGGGGGCGGACAATATTGCCGTGGCCGGGACTTCCACCGGCACCCCGGTAGCGGATGCCAGCGCGGTCAGTGCCACCACCTCGGGCGCCGCGTCGCAGGGGGACGATGTATCCAAAGCTACGGCAGCTTTATCGCAGAATCTATCGGATGCCGCACGCACTTCCGATGCGATGAGACAGCTCAGGCCTACCTTTATTTCAGCCGAGGTGATCGGGCGCGGTGAGTAGGACGCGGCGGTCAAGTACCGATCACGCCGCCATCGTCCTTGGTGATGGCCACCACCGCGGAACGTGGCTTGAATGCGGAGAGGGACCCGCTGGCCGTGGTCGGGCCATTGATACCGCTATCGGGCCAGGTCGAGTTCTCGGTGTAATGGGTCTGCCAGTCCTCGCCCGGGTGCTGGATGCCGATGAACAGGGTCTTGCCGTCGGGGGTATGGGTAACGCCGGTGACTTCGCAGTTCTTCGGCGCGGTGAGAAACCGGCGGGTTTCGCCGGTGTAGGGGTCGGCGCACAGCATGATGTTTCCGCCGATGTTGGCCCAGTCGCCGGTTGCATTGCCAATCTGGTCGGTCTGGATCCACAGGCGGCCATCCTGGTCGAACCAGAGGCCATCCGGGGCGCCATAGTCGTCACCGATAATATTGCCCTGGTGGTGAGGCTGAGGGTCGAGCTTGTCGCCGCATTCGACGAAGATATCCCATTCGAAATCCGTGGCGTCGACCTTGCCCATGCTTTCGCGCCAACGGATGATGTGCCCGTAGCGGTTGTCCGGTCTCGGATTCGCGGCGTCCACCGGCGGCCGGGCGCTGCCGGCGCCGGTGGTGCCGTCCGGGTTGTTGCTGGAGGGTGGGTTGCTGCCGCGGCGGTTGTTGTTGGTGAGGGTCATGTAGACCTCGCGCGTGACGGGGTGCGAGGCTATCCATTCCGGACGGTCCATGATGGTGGCACCCAGGCGATCGGCGGCCTGGCGGGTCTTGATCAGTACTTCGGCCTGGTCGGCAAAGCCGTTTTCCGGCACCAGACCATTCTGACCCCACGTAAGCGGCAACCAGATGCCGCTGCCGCCGGCGTCGAACCTGGCGACAAACAGGGTGCCGGAGTCCAGCAGATCGCGGTTGGCGGCGCGATTCCTGGGGTTGTACTTATTGGCGCAGACAAACTTGTAGAGATACTCGTTGCGCTCGTCGTCACCCATGTATATGGCGACTGTGTTGTCCGCACCCACCACGCTCCAGGCGTTTTCGTGCTTGATGCGCCCCAGCGCGGTGCGTTTGATGGGGGTGCTTTTCGGGTTCCAGGGGTCGATTTCCACTACCCAGCCGAAACGATGCGGCTCATTCGGGTTGAGGTCGGCGCGGAAGCGCTGATCGGCTTCGTGCCAGCGGTAGCCGGAGCCTCCCTTGACCACGCCGTAGCGTGTCTGGCCGGCAAGAATTTGCTGTTTCTGTTGCGGGTCCGATACGCCGACCGCATCCCCGGTCTCATTGGAGAAATAGCCATTCCAGTTTTCTTCGCAGGTGAGGTAGGTGTCCCAGGGGGTATAGCCATTGGCGCAGTTATTCAGCGTGCCGAGAACGTTCGTGCCGCTGGGGTCGGCGGCGGTCTTCATCAGATTGTGGCCGGCTGCCGGGCCGCTGAGCTTGCAGGGAGAATTGCCAGTGATGCGCCGGTTGAAGGCGGAGGGGCGCTTGACTTCCCAGTTGCCGTCTTTTTTCCATACCTCGACCACGCTTATGCCATGCGCAGCCTGCTGGGCGCGCACCATGTCAAGGGTGATGGGGGCGGCCGCGTAGCCGGATGCGGGAGTGATATTATTGACCAGCGGAGGATCGACGTACTCATGGTTGGTGACCAGCAGTCCGCGGATATTGGCGATGCCGGCTGCGCCGGCGGCGGGGAAAGGGAACAGGTGCATGCCGTCGATATGGGCGCCGAAAGTATGCAACTGCGTCGCTTCGGTCATTGCGCCTGAGGGGTCCCAATGCGGCGCATTGGTGAGGGAATCGCCCCAGGCGGCCAGCACCCGGGCGGTGTAGCCGGCGGGCACCGTGACCCTGTCATCCCCCGCCGAAAGATATAGATTGGCGGGCACCGAGCTGAAGCCGATGCCGTTCAAAGGGGCGGGTGCCGCATGGGCATACTTGATCAGGCCATCGAATAGAGAACCGCCGAATGCGGCCACCGCCGTGATACCCAGGGAGCCTTGAAGGAAAGTCCGGCGGGATAGCTTGCGCGCTTCGATCAAATCATGGAGGGACGGGTTGCCGGATTCGTTACTGCTGGTACGGCAGGGATTTGTTTTTCCATCGGGGTGCAGGGCGCTGCTCATCATATCTCCTTGCGGGTGTCAGGGTACTCGGTTGGATTTTGAACTGAATGCACAGTTGTTCTGCATGAACTTATTTTCATATTCTCGTGTTACAAGTGTTGTATTGGCATACCGGTTAAACTTATTCGGATATGTCGCATCTGGATTGGCGCAGCTTTAATCCCGATGAAAGATTTCATCCGGCAGCCTGCCGGATTGCGGCATCCCCTCTTTCTTGACCTTTCCGGGTCGCGCTGGGCTCACACGGCTTACCGCCCCGCCCCGCGCAACGGCGCCACTTCGCGCCGTTGCGCCTCACTTCGTACCCTATAGGCCGCGGGATGCGGATTTACTTGAGATTCATGCAGTTTGCATAGTAAGTCACGGTGGCGGGCCAGTCGCTGAATATGCCGCGGATGCCGACATCCCTGGCCAGGACGTCCATGACTTTCATCATGTCGCCTTCACGCTTGATGGCGGAATCAAAAGTCTGATAGTAAAAACCGTTGTCGCCATCAGCCAGGACACCGGAACGCTCCAGGGTCCAGGTGATGATGTCGAGCCCAGCGGCCTTGGCCTGACGGGCGTATCCGGAGGCGACGATATTGCCGTTGCCATCGACATCCAGCAGCGCAAATATGGGCGGAGCGACGATATTGATGCCCTCGGCCTTGTATGCCGCCAGTTGCGCGGCATGGGGCAGTTCGGCAACGGTATTGGCGTCGTCAAGGTAAACAGCCTGTTTGCCGAACTGCGGTTCGTTGGCGATCCAGTAGCGCACATCGCGAATGTCGAAGGACTGGGCATACACATTCTGGGGCTTGACATCCGCCGCCTTGTATTCATCGATCATCTGCTGGGCATAGTGTGCCTGCGTATAGTCGCCGTCGCCGTCGCCGTCGCTGTCATAAGGCATCGTCACGCTGGCGCCCTTGAGTTCCGGCGTCATTTTTATGCCCAGTTTCTTGAATAGCTGGATACTCTCCTTGTGGGTAAGCAGGGTGCCGCTGGTGGGACCGGCATACAGGTCCGTGCGCCAGCCGGGTGTGCCGCCCAGATACTCCGCAACGCTCGTCGCGGCGGGGTTGAAGGCATCCATTTTGCCTTTGAGGCTCGTGAATTCCTCCACCGTGATGTCGCTGGTGCAACACTGCGCCGAAGCCTCCTGAATAACATTCCCGGCGGCATCAACCTGCGCCGGCGTGAAAGGCCCGGTGCATTTCGCAGCCAATGGCGTATCAAGAATGTTGGTGGTGGTGTGCAGGTCGCACTGCGAATGGCGGCAAACCAGCTCCTTGTCCTTGGTGAAGGTCACGTCGCACTCCACAATCCCTGCCCCCATGCGAGCGGCAGCCTCGTAAGATTCTTGCGTATGTTCCGGAAATTGCAAAGCGGCGCCACGGTGGCCAATAGAGAAACCGGTTTTACGGAATGGGCCAGCACCGCAGTGCCTGAGCCTGGTCTTGAGGGCGCTGTCCTTCATGTCATTGACGAGGAAGAAAGGACGCGGACCGAGCTGGATATTCATGCTCTCTGTCGATTCAGCATGGTGACCCTCGTCCCTGTCGTCCCCGTGCCGGCTCGCGGAAGAGGCGGTGGCGATCAGGGTCAACAAAGCAAAAGCCGCGAGTGCGGAAGTGGAATTTTTGGGAAACATGTCGTGGCTCCAGGGTAAATAAAAACTGTTGCAGTGGCGATCGGCGCAAC
The DNA here is from genome assembly GCF_000355765.4 of Nitrosospira lacus. Lineage (NCBI taxonomy): Bacteria > Pseudomonadati > Pseudomonadota > Betaproteobacteria > Nitrosomonadales > Nitrosomonadaceae > Nitrosospira > Nitrosospira lacus. The sequence continues at coordinate 790,287 of NZ_CP021106.3, forward strand.
CTCTCAACCAAGTTACCCGTTTTCTTTTTCATTTTGACGAGGATGTTATTAATCCGAACAGATCAAAGCAAAAAACTGCACCCCAAAAGCCCGCCCGTAAATAACAGGAAGCTCTGAACTATCCGGGCGGGAATCCCAGCGGCCGGTTTCACTATTTTATGTTACAAAACCCCATTGATACTGCAGGTTAAATCTGAGTCAAAAAGACTAGGCACGATTAGTCCTGTTCCTGCTCGCGATGGCCGTGGATATTGCTTCTTCGACCTTCAGCACGTTCGATCGCCCGTCAAATAGTTGTGATGCGTTCGGATCATAATCACTACTAATGTCTGTAATCTGGAACGCGCATAATCCTCGCTCATTTACATCCAGGTTGATAGACCCATGCGTGTCATTGCGTTCCTGCTTGCTTTTGCATTATGCACCGTTTCCTTATCCAGTCATGCCTGGTGGAATGACGAATGGACAGGCCGCAAGAAAATCACACTGACCAATCCGGCGGGGGAGGTAGCGGATGCGCCGGTACTGATCCGCCTGCATACGGGAAACTTCGATTTTTTTTCGGCCAATGATAATGGCAGCGACTTGCGCCTGATCGCCGGGGATGACAAGACTGAACTGAAATTCCATTTCGAGAAGTGGGATGTCGGGAATGAGTTGGCGCTGATATGGGTTAACGTGCCCAAACTGTTGCCGCAGACGGACATATACCTTTATTTCGGTAACGAGAACGCGACCTCCGCGGCAAATCCGAAGGCCACTTACGATGCAGCCAGCGTTGTCTACCATTTTGCGGAGCCGGCAGGAAATCCTCAGGACAGCGGCGTAAATGGCCTGCATGCAGTGCAGTCCTCCGCCCAGCGGGTGGCTGCTTCCTTTTCGAACGGCGGTGCCGGATTCAATGGGTCACAGAGCGTCACGCTTCCCGCCGTGACTGCGAGCAGTGGATTCAGCTTCGCGGTATGGATCAAGCCAGCCTCGCTGGACGGCGTCATCGTTCAATCCGAAGGTCTGCGCGTATCGCTGGAAGGCGGCATGGTCAAGGTGCAATCGGGGGCATCAAACCTGGTGTCCAGTACGGCGCTGAGCTTGGGCAAATGGCATCACCTTGGGTTAACGATATCGGATGCGTTGCGCGTGTATGTTGACGGCAAAGCGGCGGGCGAAGCGCCGGGTGCGGCATTGCCAGCGGGCGGCATAACCCTGGGCGCCGGGTTCCAGGGCGAGATGGACGAGGTGCAGGTGTCGGGCGCGGCGCGCAATGCGGCCTGGATTGCGGTGCAGGCCGCGCAGGGGCAGGACGGCAAACTGGTCACGCTGGGTGAGGATGAGGTGGGTGAAGGCGGCGGAGAAGCCTCGCACCTGGGCATCATCCTGAAATCATTGACAGTGGATGGGTGGGTTGCAATCGGCTTCCTGTCGATCATGCTGATGATCGCCATATGGGTGATGTATAGCAAGGCTGTTTACATTAACCGGGTGGATAAGTCCAATCACCGCTTTATGACCAAATTCCGTGAACTGTCGACCGATCTGGCGGTGATAGATAAAGCCAAGGGGCTGGGAAAAGAGTTCGAGCATTCGTCGCTGTACCGTATTTATCATATTGGCGCTCTCGAATTGGCGCATCGCTTCGATGATACCGATGCGACCCATATTGACAAGTCGCTGTCGCCGCAATCGCTCAATGCGATTCGCGCCAGCCTGGATGCCGGGCTGGTGGAAGAAATTCAGCGCATGAACAAATTCATGGTACTGCTCACCATCGCCATCTCCGGCGGGCCCTTCATCGGCCTGCTGGGCACGGTCATGGGGGTGATGATCACGTTCGCGGCGATTGCGGCCGCCGGTGATGTCAATGTCAACGCCATCGCGCCCGGCATCGCGGCGGCCCTGGCGGCGACAGTGGCCGGGATGGGAGTGGCGATCCCCTCGCTGTTTGGCTATAACTACCTGGCTTCCCGCATCAAGGCCATCGTATCAAGAATGCATATTTTCGTTGATGAGTTTATTACCAAGCTCGCCGAGAATTACAGCCGCTGACAGGAAATGGCATGAAGGTTCAGGAAGACAACGAGCTTTACGATGAGATCAATGTGGTGCCCATGCTGGATCTCGCCTACGTGTTGCTGGTGATTTTCATCATCATGACGACAGCATCGGTGCAGGGCATAAAAGTCAACTTGCCCAAGGCCAGTAATGCCCCCAGCCTGGCTAAACCACAAACGAAAGCAATTACGATCAATGAAAGCGGGCAAATCTTTCTGGATGCTTATCCCGTGACGCTGGACGAGCTTCGAACCCGCCTGGGTCAATTGAAAGCGGCCAATCCCGAACTGCCGGTCGTGGTCAAGGGGGACACGGTGGTGCAGTACGGCAAGGTAATGGATGTGCTTGAATTACTGGGTCAATTGGATATCACGCAGTTGGGCTTGGTGACCCAGCGTCTGGTGAAATAATGCCATGGAAGATCCTGTGGAAGAACAAAGGCCCGCCATTTGGAGGCGCTGGGCAGGTATTGCAGGTTGTGGAGTTGTCCTGGTCGGGTCGGGACTGTGGTTGAAACATTTTCTGGACGACGATACCCCGCAAAGGAAGCCGTCGCTGCAGCAGATCACCTTGATCAAACCGCCGCCACCGCCACCGCCGCCACCGGAAAAACCGCCAGAACCGGTGGTGAAGGAAGAAATAAAGCTAGCCGAGCCTGAGCCCGAGCCGATGGATCAGGCCGATGAACCGCCGCCGGGGCCGGATCTGGGGATTGATGCCGAAGGAACCGGAAGTGGTGACGGATTCGGACTCGTGGGGAAGAAAGGCGGGGCCGATCTTATCGGCGGCTCCAGGGGGAATCCCTGGGCCTGGTATGACGCCATAGTGAATGACGCGGTGAATTCAGCTTTTCAGGATGCGCTGGGGCGTGAGAACGCGCTCAAGGACAAGACTTACAGGGTGGTTGTGAAAGTTTGGATTGGTGCCGATGGCAAGATATCGCGAATAGTGGCGGTCGACAAGACAGGCGACTTGAAAGTCGATGAATTGATCCAGGATGTACTGCGGAACCTGCGGGCCTTGCGCGAGAATCCACCCGCCGACATGCCGCAGCCGTTGAAGATACGCGTGACCTCACGTGCCTGATTGTATAAGAAGAATAATAATGAATATCCGTTTGATACTTACCCTTGCTGCCATGACAGCAATATTTGCGGGCGGTGCGCACGCAAAGACCGATGAGCATGAGAGAGTCGAAGTTTTGTATGAGACTACACTGAACCTGATTCAGCTACTGGTTGCGCAAGGTGTGATCAAGCAGGAAGTGGCGGACGAAATGATTAAAAAGGCGGAGCTGAAGGCCAAGGCTTCACGGCGGCAAGCGCAGGAAAAGGCCGCGCAGCCGGAAGCAGGCGAGACAAAAAAAGGCGAGGTGCGAGTCCCTTACATACCCGAACATGTGAAGAAGGAAATTCGCGATCAATTGCGCCAGGAAGTGGTGGGTCAGGCCAAGCAGGAGCGCTGGGGCGATGTGAATGCCATTCCCGAGTGGACCAGCCGCTTTACGATGGAAGGGGATATGCGGCTGCGCGAACAAGCCGATTTTTACGCCGACACCAACGCTCCCGCGGCTAATTTCCGGGCGAACGGCCAGAATATCGACAATACTACCGAGGACAGCTACCATCGGGAGCGGATGCGCATGCGCCTCGGCATCAACGCCAACGTCACCCGCGGAGTGGACCTTGGGTTGCGCTTGACCACCGGTAACGTCAACGATCCAGTGCTTACCGGGAATGTGCTGGGTCCCCCGCCGATATCCATAGGATCACCGACCTCCACCCTGCAGACATTTGGAACCTTTAACAGCAAATTCGCTCTGGTGCTGGATCAGGCTTATCTCAGACTTACACCCTTTAACTGGCTTACTGTCAGTGGCGGGCGTTTTCCCAATCCCTTCTTCGTGGGCACTGTCGGGAATATCTACACGGGGACGCTCAGGAGCGGGCCACATACCGTACCTACGGCCGGGGTCGTGCACACCGATCTGTTATGGGATGTTGATTTGAACTTTGAAGGACTGGCGATCAACCTCCACCCCTGGTTGAAAGAAGAAGGCAGGACAGTAAAGCCATTCCTCAATGCCGGGATATTTCCATTGCAGCAAATCAATCAGAGCGAGACCGTCAAGGCCAAGGACAAATGGTTCTTCGGGGCGCAGGCCGGATTGGAGTGGGCGCCCGAGAATACCGATACCAAGTTCAGGGTGGGGGCTGCCTATTATGACTATCGCAATATTGCCGGTGTCCGCAACCCGAACTTTGGCGACACTCTATTCAATCAGACCGCCACACTTTTCCGGCAAAAAGGCAACAGTCTTTTCAACATCGACAATGATGGGGATCCCACCACAAATCTATGGGCTTTGGCGGCGGATTACCGGATCGCCAACGTGACCATGGTGGCCGACTACTCCAAATTCAAGCCCATCCATGTTATCGCCACCATGGACTACGCGCGCAACGTGGGCTACGACGAGCATAAAATTTTCGCTCGCAGCGGTCAGAACATCAAGCCGCAAATCGATGCTTATCAGTTCCGCCTGACTGTGGGTTATCCGGTAATCACGGAGCGGCACCAGTGGCAAGTTTTTGGGTTTTATCGCCGCTCCGAGCGGGATTCGATGCTGGATGCCTTCACTGATTCCAACTATCTGCTTGGCGGCACCAACCACAAAGGCTACACGCTCCATGCCCTGTATGGCGTGGCGCATAACACTTGGCTTGGTCTGCGCTACAACTCATACGATCAAGTCAGCGGCTTGCCCTTATCCATCGATTCGGTCAATCTGGACTTGAATGCCCGCTTCTGACTCTCAGAGCGGGAACTGGGGCCGCGAGTTTCCGGCCGGCAAGAAAAGCGCGGGATCGCGAAAAATATGTACCAGGTATCGGGGCAGCGGATTCACACGAATGAGCGATCAATTCCCGGATATTCAGGTTCAATGCACGTACCGCTTTCCGCGGGAGGCATCAATTGGATGAAAAGACCCTCGCTGACGACCGCAAGATTTTCATATGAATAACCCCAAGAAAATGATTTCACGATTGCTGTGTCACGGAATCGCCGCCATATTTCTGGCGAGCGCCTTGTCCTCCGGCTCCCTGGCCGCGAGTGCCGCCGGCAACAAGGATCAAAAAAAAGAACGGCAGGCATTACGTCGCATGCAGCAGCAACTGGACGAGGTGCAGCAGCAGAAATCGGCGCTGGATCAGGAAAAAACAGTGCTGGAAGAAACGCTGAAAAAAACCAACAACGAAACGGAATCCCACAAACGATCCGCGGCGAGCGCCGCAGCCAAGACGTCCCGGCTGGAGAGGGATATCGAAGCGGCGAACAAGGAAGCCACCGAATTGCGCACCCGGCTTGATGAAGCGGGCAAACATAATGAAGAATTGTCCGGTCAGCGTAAACAATTGGAGCAGGATCTGAAGAATACGGCAGCCGCCCTGGCAAAACAGAACGAGCAAACGAAGCTTTGCGAAACGCATAACGGCGAGCTTTATCGGATAGGCCGGGAACTCGCTGATTGGTATACTAGTAAAGGCGCCATGAACGCCATATTGGAGGCGGAGCCCTTTACGGCGGTGAAGCGTGTCGAGATGGAGAATCTGCTTGAAACCTATCGGGACAAGATCGAGGGTCAGCGCCTCGAACGTTCCGTCAATTAAGGATGTTCGGGGAATTCCGCATTTTTCCCACAGACTTGCCGGGGCTTGAGGTCTCCTCCCCCATGCCTTCATCTCTATCGGTCCGTGCGCTCAGATGCAGGATCATGAGATATTTATAATCTCCTTTTCGAGCGGGTTATTATTTTAATTCCCCGAATTTCCTGATATACGCTGCTGCGGTATTGGCAGCCCGCCTTCATTTCCCTTGCTCACCCGATGTCCAGAAGAGATAATGAAGGTTTTCCGCGCTATCCACAATCGCAAATGCCGGGCGTAAAGCCTGGCGGATAATAGCTGGATTTCATCGTTTACTCGAAACAAATCCATATATGCTGCTGATGATCGATAATTACGATTCCTTTACCTACAACCTGGTGCAATATTTTGGCGAACTGGGCGAGGATGTGTTGGTGTTTCGCAACGATGAAATCACGCCTGATGAAGTTGCCCGGCTGAAGCCTGCGCGTATTGTCATTTCGCCCGGCCCTTGTACGCCCAGTAAGGCGGGGGTATCGATACCGCTGATTGAGCTCTACCATAGCCAGGTTCCCATATTGGGCGTCTGCCTCGGCCACCAGAGCATAGGCCAGGCTTTTGGCGGCAAGATCGTTCATGCCAGGAAACTCATGCATGGCAAAACTTCACCCATTTTCCACAAAGGTACAGGCATGTTTCGAGACCTGCCAAGTCCGTTTACGGCCACGCGTTATCATTCCCTTGTGATTGAACGTGAGAGTCTTCCGGATTGCCTGGAAATCACCGCCTGGACGGAGGATGGTGAAATCATGGGCGTGCGCCATAAGACTCTGGCAGTCGAAGGCCTGCAATTTCACCCGGAATCCATTCTGACCGAGCATGGACACAAATTGCTGAAAAATTTTCTGAATCAGTGAAAGCCATGCTCTCGCGCCGCGCTGTGCGTCTCAAAAACCATACAGTCCACGCCATCCAGCCACCGGATTCAGGATCATGAACCCGCAGGAGGCACTGGCGCGCATCATCGAGCATCGCGAAATCTTTCATGACGAGATGCTCTCGCTTATGCGTCAGATCATGCGTGGAGAGCTGTCGCCGGCGCTCATTGCTGCCATTATCACCGGACTGCGGGTAAAGAAAGAAACCGTCGGAGAAATTACCGCCGCAGCACAGGTGATGCGCGAGTTTGCCACCCGGGTAGAGGTGGCGGATCATCTGCATCTGGTGGATACGTGCGGGACTGGCGGGGATTCCGCACATACGTTCAATATTTCCACCACCGCCGCCTTTGTCGCGGCGGCGGCGGGAGCCCGCGTCGCCAAGCACGGCGGACGCTCGGTATCCAGCAAGTCGGGAAGCGCGGATGTGCTGGAAGCCTTGGGTGTCAATCTGGATCAGACACCCGGGCAAATAGCGGAAGATATCAGGGAAATCGGTCTCGGTTTCATGTTCGCCCCCAATTTTCACAGCGCGATGAAGCATGCCGCGCCGGTGCGGCGCGATCTGGGGGTGCGCACATTGTTCAATATCCTGGGACCATTGACCAATCCCGCCGGAGCGAAAAATCAGGTATTGGGTGTATTTCATCCCGATCTTGTCGGTATTCTCGCCCGGGTGTTGCAACGCCTGGGCAGTGAGCACGTGATGGTGGTCCATGGCGGGACCGGGCAAGGCGGACTGGACGAAATCACCATAGCGGGTGAAACCCGGATTGGCGAGCTCAGGCGCGGCAAGGTGCATGAATACATTATCAAGCCGGAGGATTTCGGTTTGAAAACGGCCGCGCTCGGAACGATACAGGCGCAAGACAGCGCACAGTCCAGAGAGATGCTGATAGCAGTGCTGGATAATCAGCCAGGCCCCGCGCTTGATATCGTGCTGCTCAACGCGGGGGCGGCGATTTATGTGGCGGGCGTGGCGGAATCGCTTGCGGAGGGTTTGGAAAAAGCACGCGCCGCGATAGAAACCGGCGCGGCCAGGGCGAAATTGCGGGAACTGGTAAATTTCTCGAATCGGAATAGCGTCGTGCCAGGTTAATCAATGCCCAATATCCTGCAAGAAATTCTAGCCGTCAAAGTACAGGAAATCGCTGCGGCAAGGGCGGCCAAGCCGTTCTCCACGATGCGTCAGGAAGCGAAAGCCGCTCCACCGCCTCGTGATTTCACGGGAGCGATCCGCGATAGGATTGCCGCCGGCCTGCCCGCGGTCATTGCGGAAATCAAGAAAGCCAGCCCTAGCCGGGGCGTGCTGCGTGAGCGCTTCGATCCCGCCGCGATTGCGGCCAGTTATGCGGCGCATGGCGCGGCCTGCCTGTCGGTGTTGACCGACAGGCAATTTTTTGCCGGCAGCGGGGGATACCTCGAGCAGGCACGGGATTCCTGCGATCTACCGGTGCTGCGCAAGGATTTCATGCTGGACGAATACCAGGTGATCGAAGCCCGCGTCCTGGGAGCGGACTGTATCCTGATCATTGTCGCAGTGTTTTGCATGCCTTCGCCTTTAACCGGAGAACGCCTGCCAGAAAACGAAGCTGTTGCGAGAATGCGCAAACTTGAGTCGCTTGCCCAGGAACTGGGCATGGCGGTATTGATTGAAGTCCACGACGGTGCAGAGCTGGAGCTTGCGCTGCAATTGTGCTCTCCCCTGATTGGCATCAACAACCGCAACCTGCGCACTTTCGAAACGCGGCTGGATACCACGCTGCAACTGCTCGACCATATCCCGCCGGCACGTATCGTAATTACTGAAAGCGGGATTCTCGCCCCGGCCGATGTGAAGCTGATGCGCGATCATCAGGTCGACGCTTTCCTGGTGGGTGAGGCGTTCATGCGCGCCGATGATCCGGGAGTTGAGCTGGAACGATTGTTTGGGCAAGGTTTATAACCATCGAAATCCGCTATTTCCTTTCTCGAATGTATGCGTTGTGAATCAATAATCAATTTTGTTGCAAAAAAGCAACACAAGTTTCTTCCGTATTCCGAAAGTTTCTTGATTTCCTTGCTACGCGTTGTTGCTTTAGGCACAATCTCTCTCAACCTTCTCACTTTGAGAGGTCCAAGTAGCGGGACGCACTTTACCGAAAATAGGGTCGGTGAGATGGCCCCACCGTTTCAACTTTAAAGGAGATTTTCCACATGAAAAAGAAACTGATTGCACTGGCCGTCGCCGGGGCACTCGCAGCCCCGGTGGTTGCATCCGCTCAGGGGACGAATGTCACGATATTTGGCCGGGTGCAAGCTGAATATAGCCTGGTCGATTTTTCCGGCACGCCTAGCCAGGGATCGTTGCAGGACAATTCCCGCTCGTCACGTTGGGGTCTGCATATCACCGAAGATCTGGGCAATGGGCTTAAGGCCAATGCCCGTTTGGAACAGGGCTTGAATGCCGGTTCCGGTTCGGCTACCACCCCGCGTGAGCAATGGGTGGGTCTTTCCAGCAATCAATGGGGCGATATCAAATTCGGCCGTGTTCAATCTCCGTTCAAGGACTTCGCGGGCGGTATGACGATTGATCCGTTTGCCTACACCACACTGCAAGCCGGCGGCTCTGGCGGGACCATGTCCGCAGGCGCCAATGGTCTGGGTTCTGGTGCAAATACCTTCGTCAACAGCGCCATCCGTTATGATTCCGCTAACATAGAAGGTTTCTCCTTCTCGGGATTGTTGATGCCCGGCGATGCAAATACCCTTAACCCCCTCCAGACGGGTAGCATCACATCCGGCTTCCTTCCCGGTGGTCTGGGCAGCAATGGCAACACCGGTGGTAGAAATGGTGAATTCGATGGTCAGGCTGCTGCCAAGTACCATGTAGATTACATGGGCATGGGCTTCGACATATTCGGTGGCTATTCCAGAGATAACGCCAACCAGACACAAAAAGCGATAGGATTGAAAACCGAAGAGGTATGGCGTGTGGGTGCTTCCTGGGCCTTCGAGAACTTCAAGCTTAGCGGCCAATATGAAGATATCAACAACGCTATTGGTTCCGCAACCTGCAGCACCGCTGCTTCCCTGACGGCAAATCCGCTTGATGCTGCCGGAGCCGGTTCAGGACAATGTAATTCCGCCATGAACGCCGGCGCCGACGGCAATATCTGGTTTGCGGGTGCCCAATACAAATGGGGCAATACCACCCTGGTGGCCCAAGGTGGTATGACCAAAGCGCATGCGGGTGGCATCAATTCAGCGGCGGCACGCAAAGCTGACAGCTTTACGGTAGGTGCGATCCACAATCTGAGCAAGCGTACCAGCATTTTCGGTGGCTATCAGCACGTATATGTGACCAATCCTAATGCCGCAACAGCAAATGATATCGGTGGCATGGTTGCTCCCAGCTATGCAACCGGAAGTCGTGCCACCTACACGATTGGTGTCCGTCACAACTTTTAATTGAATTAGGTCGGTGGAAATGGGGCGCTTCGGCGCCCCATTTTTTTGGCCGGGGTTGTGATGAAGGATACTTTGTACGAGAGTACGGACCGAGGTATGAGCAAGGCCCGCGTATTAACCCTGAAATGGCTGTGTGTTTAGTTTATAAGCCATACGTGCTAATATACTGGCGCAATAAAACATCGCCAGGAAGAAGCAAAAAGAGAGATGACACAGGCCGCCAGCGCAGCGTAGGAAATCCTTCTGAGTTTTGGAATAAAAAATTATTTCTGTGCGGCTATCAGTCAGTTTATTGAAGTTTTTTGGAGGATTTACTCATGGGAGTTCCTTTACGTCAACAGATAGCTGTCGGTAGTTATCTGCTCAAGCAAAAGCTGAAGGGAGTAAAAAAATATCCTTTGGTATTGATGCTGGAGCCTTTATTCCGCTGCAACCTGGCCTGTGCGGGCTGCGGCAAGATCGATTACCCGGAAGATGTCCTTGACCAGCGCCTTTCATTTGAACAATGCATGCAGGCCGTTGATGAGTGCGGCGCGCCGATGGTATCAATTCCGGGCGGTGAACCACTGATACACAAAGAGATGCCACAAATTATCGCGGGTATCATTGCCCGGAAGAAGTATGTTTATCTTTGCACGAATGCGCTTTTGTTGAAAAAAAGGATTGATGACTATACGCCGTCTCCTTATCTGACTTTTTCCATCCATCTCGACGGCATGAAAGAGAGGCATGATGCCTCGGTTTGTCAGGATGGAGTTTTCGACCGGGCGGTTGAAGCAATCAAATTGTGCGTGGCAAGAGGATTTAGAGTCACCGTGAACTGTACCCTGTTTCAGGGTGAAACGCCGCAGGATGTTGCCGAATTTCTGGATTACGCCATGGAGTTAGGTATCGAGGGCGCAACCATCGCACCGGGGTTCAGCTATGAGCGTGCGCCGAAGCAGGATATCTTTATCAAGGGGCAGGATACCAAGAAACTGTTCCGGGGAATTTTTGAAATCGGCAAGAAACGCAACTGGAAATTGAACCATTCCAAGCTTTATCTTGATTTTCTGGCCGGCAACCAGGATTACGCGTGCACCCCATGGGGCAATCCGACGCGCAATATATTCGGCTGGCAAAAACCCTGTTATTTATTGCCCGATGAAGGATATGCGTCCAGCTTCCAGGAGTTGCTGGATGACACCCCCTGGGAGAAATACGGTAACAGCAGCAATCCCAAGTGCGCGCAATGCATGGCTCACTGCGGTTACGAAGCAACGGCCGTCGAAGATACATTGCAGCATCCGCTGAAGGCGTTGCTCGCCTCGCTGAAAGGTCCGAGAACGACCGGTCCAATGGTGGCCGAGCCTACACCTAAATGGGTCACCGAAGAACTGAAAGCTCGCAAAACAATTGGCGGAATTCCTGTCAGGGTGGAGCGATAAAGACGATAAGGCCAGCGTGCTGGCACGGAGCATTGACGTGGGTTCGATGGTGCGCCGGAGCGCCATCAAATTTACGGGTTACTGCGGGCGCACAGTTTCGGCAGGGAATTTCCCTGGGCAATCGAAACTGCCCAGGCTTAAAACAAGTAGCATATTGCCGGCATCAGCCAGTCCGGGACAGCGATAACGCGGCGGTGCCTGTCACTGGTTTATTATGCTGCTGGCCATGGCATGGACTTCAGTGCTTCGTTACAGCGCGGTTGGTACATCTGCGGTAAAGGAGTCAATATGAAAGTCCTGCGTTCAATCAAGTCCGTATTGCAATTCCAGATAATAATAGTGGCGGCGATGCTGGTGGTTACACCCGTATCCTGGGCCGAGGCGATGGATTCCAATAGTCCGGAACAGGTCGTAAGCCATTTGCACGAGTCGCTGATCAAGGCAATGCGCGAAGGCGCAAAACTCGGCTATCAAGGCCGCCTCGAACTTCTGACTCCCGTCATCAATCAGACTCATGATCTCGATTTTATCGCACGTACCACTTTGGGACCGAACTGGACCCAGCTGAATCCCGCTCAGCAGCAAACTTTCACGGATATTTTCCGGAAGCTCAGCATTGGCACCTATGCGGGATGGTTTAAAAGTCACGATGGTGAGCATTTCGAAATTCTGGAGCGGCAGGTTATGCCGCGAGATCAGATAATGGTGCGCAGCAGGCTCGTTCCATTGAAGGGCGAACCTGTGCGTTTCGACTATATACTTCGTCAGGGGAAGGATGGGTGGCGCATCGTCAATATCCTGGCCGACGGTGTCAGTGACCTTGCGCTCAAGCGTGTAGAGTACCGTGCCATCCTTCAACGCGATGGTTTCCAGACGCTCATTGACATGCTCAGGAAAAAGATTGCCCTGACTGAAGAAGAATAAAAAAAATCACGCAACACCAAGGGCCAATCGCTCCAAATTCTTCCTGAAGGATGACTATTCCCGCCAAAGCTTCTCACAGCCGCATCTACGATATTTTCGCGCGCTGGGCCACCATCTCCTATCGTTACGGCGCCTGGATTCTTCTGGGAGCGTTGCTGACCGCTGTGGCATGCAGCGTCTATGTTTCGCGTAACCTCGGCATGAATACCGATACTACCGACATGCTCTCCGAGCATCTGCCGTTTCGCGTCAACATGAAGCACTACAACAAAACCTTCCCGCAAGACATGGAAACCCTGTTGGTGGTGCTGGATGCGCCTACTCCCGAGCAGGCCTATATGGCGGCAGATCGTCTCGTGGCACGTTTAAGAGAAGACACCAGGAATTTTCACGATGTTTATCCGCCAAACGTGAATGATTTCTTCGCGCGCAATGGCTTGCTCTACCAAAGTCTCGCGGAACTGGAACAGATCACTGACAGTCTGGCCGCGGCACAGCCGCTGATAGCGCATATTGCCGGAGATCCCACCTTGCCCGCCTTTGTCTCCGTGCTTACCCGCGCGGTGGACGAATTGCGCAAGGGGCGCAGCATGGAGCTTCAACCCGTGCTAAGCGGGCTGAGTGCAACTTTGGACGCGCGGCTTGCGGGTTCGCCCAGGGTGCTGTCATGGCAATCCCTGTTCCATGGCGGGCCCCAGAAAAGAAAATACCAGGAACTGATCATTGTAAAACCGAGATTGGATTACACCCTGATGTTCCCGGCCGAAGAATCCCTTGCGGCGTTGCATGCAGCGGCAAAAGATACCGGGGTGACAGAAGATGGACCGGTAAAGTTGCGCATTACCGGCGAGGTCGCGTTGGCCGAAGAGGAACTCAACAGCTCGCTTCGCGGGATGGAATATGCCGGGATGATTACATTTATCCTGGTGGCGGTGGTTCTCTATTTCGCGATGCGTACTACTGGACTGATACTCAACGTATTGCTCTGTCTGACAATGGGTCTGATTCTCACCGCGGCTTTCGCCACTGCCGTAGTGGGTCACCTGAACTTGATCTCCATTGCTTTCGCAGTGTTGTATATTGGTTTGGGGGCGGATTTCGCGATCCACTTTCTGCTGCGGTATCGGGAGGTTCTGGAAAACGGTCTTCCACCGACAGAGGCCACTCATATATCCGGCGGGGATGCCGGCGCCGCGTTGACTGCGTGTACCATCACCAACGCCATTGGGTTCTACGCATTTATGCCCACCGACTACAGCGGTGTAGCGGAATTGGGGATCATCTCCGGTACCGGCATGATCATCAGTCTGCTCGTCACTCTTACCTTGGGTCCTGCCTTGCTGCGTTATCAGTCGAAACGGCCACCAAAATCTTCCGTTACAAAGGGTTCCGTCGGCAAGGTGCTCGAATTGTCCTTGAAATGGCACAAATTGACCTATGCCGCTACGGCCGTCGCAGCCGTGGCCGCGATTGCCCTATTGCCTCAGGTAAGATTTGACTACAATTTGTTGAACATGCAGGACCAAACCGGGGATGCGGTGCGGACTTTCCGGGAGCTTCTTGCGGATGCCGACCATTCCCCATGGCACGCGGTTGTACTGGCTAGCGATCACAAGGAAACGGAACGCCTCGCGAAGCGGTTGGCTGGACTTCCTGAAGTGAACAAGGTGGTCACCATTCTCGATTTTGTGCCGGCGCAGCAGGAGGAAAAAATCCAGCTTATCGAGGAAATGGCGCTTACGGTGGGACCAATTTCGATTTCCAGCAAGGCGCAGACTGGCGGAGAAGACACCTCGCCGCGGCAGCGAAAAGCGCTTGACGAACTCGCCGCCGCATTAGATCGATTCATGGCCGAGCAGCCTGAGCATCCAGCGTCCGGAGCCATACGGATCCTCAAAGCGTCCCTGACTTCGCTGTTTATTCGACTCGATGCAGCCAATGCAGATGAAAAACGCAAACTGCTGCATGCTGTTGAGGAAGATTTGCTTACAACGCTGCCCGCTGCTTTGCGGAGTCTCCGTATGGCCACGGAAGCCGCTCCATTTAAAGAGCAGGATTTGCCCATATCGCTGGGTGCGCGCTGGCATAGCCAGTCAGGAGAATACCGGCTGGCAGTTTACCCCGCGGAAGATCTCAACGACAATGACGCATTGCGGCGTTTTGTGCGGGCGGTCCAGGCAGTGGCGCCAAACGCAACCGGGGCGCCCATGGTGAGTCTTGAGGCAGGCGAGGCGGTTGTGCAGGCATTTATGCAGGCGTTCTTGCTGGCGCTGCTGGGGATTATCGTCGCACTATTGGTAATATTGCGCAGTGTGAAATACATGTTGTTGGTGCTGACTCCGCTTTTGTTGTCCAGCTTGTTCACTGCCGCATTTACTATCTTGTTGGATGTCCCATTCAATTTCGCCAATATCATTGCCTTGCCATTGTTGCTGGGTCTTGGTATCGATAGCAGTTTGCACATGGTGCACCGAAGTCTGAACAACGAAATGGTGAGCGAAGTTTTGATTCACACCAGTACTGCGCGCGCCATCTTTTATAGCGCGCTGACCGCCCTGGTGGATTTCGCGAGTCTTATGCTGTCGTCGCACCAGGGAACGGCCAGTATCGGAATAATGCTGACTGTAGGACTGACTTTTACCCTGGTCTGCACGCTTGTTATACTGCCAGCGATACTGCGCACTCCCGTTGGGAGTACGAATTCCAGTTCGCGGCGAGAATAAACTGGAAACATTTCTGCCATTGTGCAGGAGCCTCTTCGGTAAACTCGCATCCAGCTATTAGAAAGTTATGCC
The DNA here is from genome assembly GCF_000355765.4 of Nitrosospira lacus. Lineage (NCBI taxonomy): Bacteria > Pseudomonadati > Pseudomonadota > Betaproteobacteria > Nitrosomonadales > Nitrosomonadaceae > Nitrosospira > Nitrosospira lacus. Next base: position 805,517 of record NZ_CP021106.3, read on the forward strand.
CTAATTTGACAAATATTGTTTATACTTCGCACCTTGAAATATTATTGCCATAATCGCAATATCAGAGTCCCGGGAGATTAACGATTAACCAGGTTGATTTACGCCTTATCTGATTATGACGCATACACCGGCAACGATTCTATTGTTAGTATGTGCGGTACTGTTTACCGGTTGCGCCACCACGCGTCCGAACGATACGGGCCTGGATTCGATCGATCCCAACGAGAAAACCAATCGCAAGTTTTATGACTTCACCGATATGGTCGATCGGAACGTGATGGCGCCGGTTGCCGATGTTTACATCAAATATGTTCCCAATCCCATGCAACGTTCCATCGGAAATTTCTATGACAATCTTGCATACCCGAACGTTATTCTGAACGCTTTTTTGCAGGGCAAGGTTCGTCAGGGATTCCAGGACAGTCTGCGTTTCGTTGTGAATTCGACCATAGGCCTGGGAGGACTTTTTGATATGGCGGCACCCATGGGTTTGATACAGCACGACGAAGACTTTGGGCAGACGCTTGGCGTGTGGGGGGTTGATGCAGGATCTTATCTGTTTGTTCCCCTGATAGGGCCTAGTAGCTATCGGGATGCGCCGGGTATTCCCGTAAGCGTTGTCAGCAATCTTTTATTTTATGCGGGCACCGTTGCCAGTACCGCCATTATAGGACCCGTCACCGTTCTGGGTATTATCGACAAACGGGCGAGATTAACCGGTCCCATGCGCGTTCGCGATCAGGCGGCGCTCGATCCCTATCTATTCGTGCGCGAAGGATTTTTGCAGCAGCGTAAACATCTGATTTATGACGGTGATCCGCCGCCGGAGGTTTATGATGATCCAGACGACGATTCCATGCAAAATAAATCGGCGGCCAAGCCATTACACTGAAAATCAATTTCAAGCGCGTATAATAATCGACTTGTTTAAGCTGGCGTTTGTTGTTTGCTGCGTTTGACAGGTTTTGGAATGATGATTGCCAGATGCTGGAAGATCATGGTTCCTCCGCAACGGAAACCAGATCATGAAAATCCGCTCCTTGCATCGTCAGGGGTTGCCATCGGGAATGGATGATGGATACATAAAATGGATTCACGTAGTACGGTAATATAGGTAAAAACGAATGAAAAGATTGGAGCGTACCGCCAGATTATCTTCGCAAGACAGGTTCTTGAGTTCAACGGCGCTGAAAGATGGGTTGACCGCGGCGCGCGAAGCGATGCTTTCCCTGCAAAAAGAGGACGGTCACTGGTGTTTTCCGTTGGAGGCGGACTGTACGATTCCGGCGGAGTATGTGCTGATGATGCATTTCATGGATGATGTGGATAGAGACCTCGAAGTCAGGCTCGCTCGATTCATCCGTGAAAAACAGGATCCTGTGCATGGAGGCTGGCCGCTATACTACGGTGGCGATTTCGATCAAAGCTGTTCAGTCAAGGCCTACTACGCCCTGAAGCTCGTGGGTGATTCGCCCGATGCGCCGCACATGATACGCGCGCGTGCAGCTATTCTGGAACATGGCGGCGCCGCGCGGGCCAACGTATTCACGCGGATAATGCTCGCCATGTATGGTCAGATTCCCTGGCGTGGTGTTCCGTTCGTACCGGTCGAGATCATATTGCTGCCTCGCTGGTTTCCGTTTCATCTAAGCAAAATCGCATACTGGTCGCGCACCGTGACGATTCCGCTATCCATACTTTGCAGCTTGAAAGCGCAGGCTGCGAATCCGCGCGATATCCATATTCACGAGCTGTTCACAGTGGATCCAGAAAACGAGCGGGGTTATTTTTCGGTCCGCACGCGATTGAATCGGTTATTTTTGCTGATTGAGCGCATCGCCTCGCCTTTCGAGCCATTCATTCCACCTTTTCTGCGTCGCATCGCATTAAAGCGTGCGGAGCACTGGATAGTGGAGCGGCTTAACGGTGAGTGCGGACTGGGAGCGATCTTTCCGGCGATGGTAAATGCCAGCGAAGCGCTGGCATTGCTGGGCTATCCCTATGAGCATCCGTATCGAGAGCAATGCCGCAGGGCACTCAGGGGACTGCTGGTGGATGAAGGCGAACGCGTATGGTGTCAGCCATGCACATCGCCGGTATGGGATACCGTGTTGACGAGTCTTGCATTACAGGAGGGTATGGGTATAGACGAGAAGCCCATCCGCAAGGCTCTCGACTGGCTGATTCCCAATCAGATACTCGACGCACCCGCCGACTGGCAGGAAGAGCATCCCGGCCTGAGCGGCGGTGGATGGGCTTTTCAGTACGCCAACCCTCATTACCCGGATCTGGATGACACCGCTGCGGTTGGATGGGCATTGCATCAGGCGGATCCGCAAGCTTATCGCGAAAGCATCGTACGCGCGGCGGACTGGCTCGCGGGCATGCAGTCCAGCAACGGTGGTTTTGCGGCTTTCGACAGCGACAATACCTATTACTACCTGAACGAAATTCCGTTTGCCGACCATGGTGCCCTGCTTGATCCCCCCACCAGCGACGTCACTGCCCGCTGTACAGGTTTTCTGGCGCTACACGGTGACTCCCGGCATAAGGATGCGGTGGAACGGGGGTTGGCCTACCTGTTCCGCGAGCAGGAGCCCAGCGGAGCTTGGTTCGGGCGCTGGGGGAGCAATTATATATACGGTACTTGGTCGGTACTGGAAGCTTTCCGGTTGGCGCGTGTGGATTCTGGACACCTTGCTGTTCGCCGCGCGGTACAGTGGTTAAAATCCGTGCAACGCGATGATGGAGGCTGGGGTGAGGGCAACGATTCGTACTCGGAACCCCAAAAAGCGGGATATTTCGAGACGAGTACATCTTTCCAGACGGCTTGGGCGCTGCTCGGTCTGATGGCAGCAGGTGAGGGACAAAGCCATGAAGTATCACGTGGCATAGCCTACCTGTTGCATGAGCAGGATAGCGATGGCCTGTGGCATGAACCCTGGTTTACCGCCCCGGGCTTCCCGCGAGTTTTCTATCTTAAATATCATGGGTACACGAGTTATTTTCCGTTGTGGGCTTTGGCTAGATTTCAGGCGCTGACCCGGAAACCTCCTGCGTGAAGGGAGTGGGTATCGTCACCGCAATGCGGGTGGAGGCTCGGTGCGTTACTTCACTCCACTTGCCGTTTAACAAAAGAATCAGCCTGGGAGAAAGCGCGGCGATATGGCTCTGCGGTATAGGCGCGGAGGCGGCTCGCGAAGCGGCGGACGGCCTGAGAGCAGGCGGGGCTACTGCCCTCATGAGTTTCGGGCTTGCCGGCGCATTGGATTCCAGTCTGCGGCCGGGCGATCTGGTGTTGCCAGAGTCGATTTATGGCGGACGCTTATTGCCCATTGATTTGGGCTGGCGTGCTCGCCTGCGGCAGCGACTTCCCGCCCGCTTGAGGGTGGCGGGTGGCATGCTGGCGGCGAGTACGCAGATGCTGACTTCAGCAACCGCAAAGCGTGAATTGGCACAGGCTACTGGAGCTTGTGCAGTGGATATGGAAAGCGGCGCAGTGGCGGAGGCCGCCGCGCATGCCGGGTTGCCATTCCTGACGGTGCGCGCAATCTCGGACCCGGTGGAGTTTTCACCCCCTTCGATTCTGCTTGGCGCGATACGCCGCGACGGAAGTCCCGACTTGGCGCGCCTGCTGCCGTTATTGCTGCGGCGATCCGTGACGCTCGGCACGTTACTTCGTCTCGGGGTGGATTCCCGTGCTGCGTGCTCCACGTTAGCCACAGTGGTACGCTACGCAGACAGAGAAATGGGGCTCGCCTCGACGCGTTCCGCTCTTGAAACGGATTAGCGTGGAGAAAAATATGGAAATCCTGGGCGAATTCCTGCCACGCAAGTGGATTGCATCATTTATGGTAAAAAATATTTCATCATGGAAAATCAATGGGTGCCGCTTATTCAAATCACATCAGCAATAAAATAAAGTCATCAAATTGCTTGAGAATTCACGCTGTTAAAGAGTAAAATACCGGCCTTTCGTATCAGGCATTTAATGGAGAGTACGCATGCCAATCACAACCGATCAAAAAGCACAAGTGGTGCGCGAGTATCAGCGTGCCGTTGGAGATACGGGTTCTCCCGAAGTGCAAGTGGCGTTATTGACCACTCGTATCAATGATCTGGCAAATCATTTCAAGGCGCACGTCAAGGATCATCACTCCCGTCGCGGGTTATTGCGTATGGTCAGCCGCCGCCGCAAGTTGCTCGATTACCTCAAGCGCAGCAGCACTGATAGTTATCGTACGTTGATCGAGCGTCTCGGCTTGCGGAAATAGATTATCGATCCCTGATACGGGGAACTGCGGAGCACATGAAAACTCTTGTCCTTGCGATAGACGATAGGACGCATTTCATGCTGGAACGGATTAATCGCAGCAGGCGGGAACGATTTTTTCAAAAAAAGGGTAGTTAATTGAAATCAATCAAGAAAAGTATTACCTATGGGCGTCATCAACTAACGCTGGAGACCGGGGAGATAGCAAGACAAGCGCACGGGGCGGTGATGGTTACCATGGACGACACCGTGGTGCTGGTGACTGCGGTGGGCGCAAAAAATGCCAAGCAGGGTCAAGATTTTTTTCCGTTGACGGTGGATTACCAGGAAAGAAGCTATGCCGCGGGTAGAATACCCGGCAGTTTCTTTAAGCGTGAAGGCCGTCCTTCCGAAAAAGAAATTCTTACTTCCCGCCTTATTGATCGTCCCATCCGTCCCCTGTTTCCAGAACGTTTTTACAATGAAGTACAGATCGTGGCCACCGTCCTATCATCCGATAACGAGGTGGACGCGGATATACCCGCGCTGGTAGGCGCCTCGGCTGCGCTTGTGCTTTCCGGCATCCCCTTCGATGGTCCTATTGGCGCCGCGCGAGTCGGTTATATCAACGGGGAGTATGTCCTGAATCCCACCACGACCGAACTGAAGCAAACCCAGTTGAATCTGGTGGTAGCGGGTACGCAACAAGCTGTGCTGATGGTGGAATCTGAAGCATTGGAATTATCCGAAGACATCATGCTGGGGGCGGTCATGTACGGTCATCAGCAAATGCAGGCGGTAATCAGCGCCATCAATGAATTGGCCGACGAGGCAGGTGTTACCGCATGGGACTGGATACCTGCGGAAACGGATACCGCGCTGACCGATAAAATTGCGGAGCTGGCGGAAAAGGATTTGCGCGGTGCATTCCAATTGAAGCAGAAACAGGCAAGATCCGAGGCCATAGATAACATCTGGAGAAAAGTTTTTGCTGAAGTCGGAGTCGACACAGAAGATGGGCCGGATGGGCAGGCTGTAAAGGAGGCTTGCTTTGCTCTCGAATCAAAAATAGTGCGTTCCCAGATTCTCGATGGCGAGCCTCGCATAGATGGGCGAGATACGCGTACCGTTCGTCCCATTACGATCCGCAATGGTTTGTTACCCCGCACTCATGGCTCCGCCTTGTTTACTCGCGGAGAAACCCAAGCGCTGGTGATTGCAACCTTGGGCACAGGGCGGGACGAACAAAAAATCGATGCCTTGCAGGGAGATTATTCCGAGCGTTTCATGCTTCACTACAATATGCCGCCCTATGCAACGGGCGAAACGGGTCGTGTAGGCACGCCCAAGCGCCGCGAAATCGGGCATGGACGGCTGGCCAAAAGAGCCTTGGTTGCGGTACTGCCTTCTGCCGAGGAGTTTGGGTATTCGCTAAGGGTCGTATCGGAGATTACCGAGTCGAATGGTTCGAGTTCCATGGCGTCGGTCTGCGGTGGCTGTCTTGCGTTAATGGATGCTGGCGTGCCATTGAAAGCGCATGTGGCGGGTATTGCCATGGGGCTCATTAAAGAGGGCAACCGCTTTGCGGTGCTGACCGATATTCTCGGGGATGAAGATCACTTGGGTGATATGGACTTCAAAGTGGCGGGTACCGAGAAAGGTATCACCGCCCTGCAGATGGATATCAAGATTCAGGGTATCACCAAGGATATTCTGCTTGCCGCGCTGATACAGGCCAAGGAAGGACGCATCCACATTCTTCAAATTATGAAGCAGGCGCTGCCTTCAACGCGCGAAGATATTTCCGAACATGCGCCGCGTATCATTAAAATTAAAATCAATCCCGAAAAAATCCGTGATGTAATTGGCAAAGGTGGTGCGGTAATCCGTGCACTGACTGAAGAAACCGGAACTACCATCGATATCGCTGACGATGGCACCGTTATGATAGCCTGTATTAACGCCGAAGGCGGCGAGGTGGCAAAAAAACGTATTGAAGACATCACCGCCGAGGTGGAAGTGGGCAGAATATACGACGGGACCGTATTGAAACTTCTGGATTTCGGCGCGATTGTTAGCGTTCTTCCAGGCAAGGATGGTTTGTTGCATATCTCGCAAATTGCCAACGAGCGTGTCAATAGTGTCGCCGATCATCTCAAGGAAGGTCAAGCGGTGCGGGTCAAGGTCCTGGAGGCCGACGACAAGGGACGGCTACGTCTTAGCATGAAGGCAGTCGCCATGGAGGGTGCTGATAGCACTGCTTCATAAGCTCCTTTTTACGACTAGTCATAAAAAAAGCCTCTATCAGATAGAGGCTTTTTTTTCATGGAAAAGATAATTTGTGACAACAGGCAGATAATACAAACCTGTGGAAAACACCATCAATTTTATTTGGCTACTTGTTTTTCCCTTATCTCATCGAGAGTCTTGCAGTCGATGCAGAGAGTAGCAGTGGGGCGGGCTTCAAGGCGCTTCAGGCCAATTTCAATCCCGCAACTATCGCAATAACCATAATCGCCAGCGTCTATTTTGGCAATGGTCTCATCAATTTTCTTGATCAACTTGCGTTCGCGGTCACGATTGCGTAATTCCAGCGCCATATCCGACTCCTGACTGGCCCGATCGTTAGGGTCGGCAAAAATAGTCGCTTCATCCTGCATGGTATGCACCGTGCGATCTATATCCTGTCCTAATTCGGTTTTAATACCTTCCAGTATGTTGCGAAAATGCATAAGCTGCCTGGAACTCATGTAGCTTTCCCCCTTCTTCGGCTTGTAAGGAGTAGCTGGTTTACGCAGTTCTTGCGGCATTTTTAATATCCCTTTTATATTTCTGGTGACGTATAGAGGTACCATTACAGAAAATATTATACAGCAATACGTTTGCTATACGTCCTCCACGACACGGGGCAAAAATCAATTCCAACCCATACAAGAGAGTTTGTAGATAACCCGGGTCAGTCAGTTTGCATGAAACCCACCCTGCACGACAGCACGAATTTTTGCAGAATTCCAATTGCTTGAATACCCCTGAAAGAAAATAAATGCCCCATTTCTCCAAATCGTCCACAATAATGACTAACATTACGAATGTACTTCTCACGATTATCGGCGGCACTGTGATCGCCCGGTGCGGCAATTTGTCGCACCGGGCTGGAAATTGTGCTATGTTACCAATAGGCCATAATTTGTCCTGCCAACCAAATAGTTGAACTTGATGCTTCAATAATGGTTGAGATTGTGTTTATGTCAGGTATCCGCACGCGTCGAAACCGGTTGCAAGAGAAAGGAATAAAGTCCGCGGGATTGCTAAGACAGGTGCGGTTTTCTATCAGGGTTGCAACCCAACATCCCCCATATATATAACAGGAGAAAAAGATCATGTCTAAAAGAAAATCCATTATTTCCATAGCCGTTGGTTCTGCTTTTGCCGTTAGCCTCGGTGGCGCACCGGTCGTTTTTGCCGCTGATAGTCCCTTTGCCATGCAATCTCTCGACAGGGGCTACATGGTTGCCGACGCGCATAAATATGGCGAAAAGAAAAGTGGAGAAGGTAAATGTGGCGGTCAGGGCGCTTGCGGCGAAGGGCGGTGTGGCGCGTCCATGGCGGACGCAAATAATGACGGTAAAATCACCAAGGAAGAATGGACCGCGCATCATAACGCCATGTTCGAACATATGGATGCCAACAAAGACGGCTTTATCAGCAAAGATGAGATGAAGGGCAAAATGAAGGACGGCAAGTGCGGGGGCAGTAAGTAGGGAAGAGATAATTCCTGGTATTTATTCCAGCTGGGGACGATTTTTTCCAAGCGTGGCTTCTGCACGAGAAAAGTCGATCCCTCGGCTAACCACGCCCTCCAATCGCTCTCGAATTGTGACATAATATTTTCTCCAAAATTCAGGAGAAGATATCATGCGCAACAAGAAAACCATGATTTCCCTAGCGGTGGGTTCCGCTTTTGCCGCCGCACTTGGTGCGGCACCGCTCGCCTCTGGAGCTGACAGTCCTTTCATCGTGCAATCCCTGGATAGGGGTACCATGCTCGCGTATGCAGACAGGGTGGACCCCAATAAATATGGGGGCGGCGCAAAATCCGGCGAAGGCCGATGCGGCATGTCGATGGTGGACACCAATAAGGATGGCAAGGTCACGAAGCAGGAATTTCTGAAGCATCACGAAGCCATATTTGACAGGATGGATACCAACAAAGATGGTGCTGTCGACCAGCCTGAGGCAGACAGCTATGGAGGCGCCAGACCCAGCGGTGCACCCCATGCACCCGGTGCACCCGATACTGCGCCGCATGGCGGTATGAAAAAGTAATTCCTGATCCTTGATGGAATCCCTAGGCCGTGCCAGTGTGGGACTGGGCTTCCGGCGGGAACTCATTCCCGAGCTAAAAATACGTGTCCCTGCCGCTATTGATTTCTTTGAAATAGCCCCGGAAAACTGGATTGATTTCGGTGGCGTGGCGGGACGGGATTTGCGCCGCTTCACGGAGCGCTATCCCTTCGTCTGCCACGGACTCTCACTTTCCATTGGTAGCCCGGCCCCGTTGGATGAAGTATTACTGCACAAGATTCGGCAATTCCTGGATCGGCATCAGATTTCCCTTTATACGGAACATCTCTCATACTGTTCCGATGATGGCCATCTCTATGACCTGCTTCCAATACCCTTTACCGAAGAAGCGGTGAAATATGTCGCCGCACGCATTCGCCGTGCTCAAGATATCCTGGAGCGTCGTATTGCGTTGGAAAATGCATCGTTTTATGTGCGTGCACCCATTGCCGAAATGAGTGAAGCGGATTTCATCCGTGCCGTATTAATCGAAGCGGACTGCGACCTGCATCTTGACGTTAACAATGTGTACGTCAACAGCGTTAATCATGCTTGTGATCCCATCGAATTTATCTGCGCGATGCCTACGGAACGCATTGTCTACATGCATATGGCCGGGCATTATAATGAAGCGAAGAATCTGATTATCGACACGCATGGCGCGGACGTAATCGATCCGGTATGGTCATTGCTTGATTATGCTTACCACATACACGGGGTGGCCCCCACGTTGCTGGAGCGCGATTTCAACATTCCCCCCCTACATGAACTGATGCGTGAGGTCGAACGCATCGGTCTTATTCAGACTCGGTATGCAGGTATCAGCCATGTCCGCGCCGCTCCCTGAATTTCAGCGCTTCCAATACGCCTTCGCCGCACATATCCGTGACCCGAAGGCAAATGCCTGTCCACGGGGTGTTGAAGCGACGCATATGCGGATATATACAAGACTGGTTTACAACAATGTCGAGAATTTCTTATTGACCTGCTTTCCCGTGCTCAGAAAAGTACTGGGAACGCGCCGCTGGAAACGGGTCGTGCGCGCTTTTCTTGCCACACATCGCAGCCGCTCACCTTTTTTCAGGGAAATACCTGCAGAATTTATCCAGTACCTGCAAGCGGAGTGGAAGTCACCCCCAAACTATCCAGAATTCATGCTGGAACTTGCACACTATGAATGGATAGAACTGGCGCTTTCCGTTTCAATGGATGGTCCGGACTGGGATCATATCGATCCCGATGGCGGCCTGCTGGAACAACGACCCGTTCTGAACCCGGTGCTCGCCAATCTGTGTTACCGGTGGCCGGTGCATCGTATCCGCCCGCGCGCTCGAGTCATGCCGATAGAGACCTGCTTACTGGTATTTCGCGATGCCACCGATCAGGTCCAGTTCAGTGAGATCAACGGGTTTACGTCGCGCTTGGTCAGCCTATTAGAGACTGCCGAGCATACAGGTCAAACGGCACTCGAAATTGTCGCTGCGGAAAGCCGCCATCCCTCGCCCGAAGTCGTGATTCAAGGCGGATTGGCAATTATGCGCGACTTACAGGCACGAGGCGCGCTGCTGGGCGTTTTGCGTGAATAATGAATGATCCTGATCCGGAGTTGATCAGGGATGGCATGAAGCGCAACCCGCTGGATCCCAAAACAATTTCTTATCTCACGCTCGCCCACTACAACGAGCATGCCGAGCATTTCTGGGAAGGAACAAAAGATCATGACGTCAGCCAGAATATCACGGCGCTGCTGAGGTGTATCAAGGGTCAGCCTCCTTACGCCGTACTAGATTTTGGCTGCGGCCCGGGCCGCGATCTCAAGGTGCTTACCGAACTCGGCCATATCGCGGTTGGACTTGAGGGTGCCCCGCGCTTCGTTGAGATGGCTCGCAGCCATGCCGGTTGTGAAGTATGGTGTCAGGATTTTATGGGACTCGATCTGCCGCATGAATACTTCGACGGCATATTCGCGAATGCCTCGCTGTTTCATGTTCCTGGATGTGAGCTGCCGCGTGTGCTGGCAGAATTGTGTAACACGCTGAAGCCGGATGGCGTGCTGTTCAGTTCCAACCCGCGCGGAAATGACGAAGAGGGCTGGACCCACGGGCGTTATGGTGTATATCATGATATTGAAAGATGGCGAGGTTATATGACCATTGCCGGGTTTGTCGAAATTACCCACTATTACCGTCCAGCTGGCCGGCCGCGTGCCCAGCAGCCGTGGTTTGCCAGCGTATGGCGCAAGGCGGCGATGGAGTAGCCTGCAGGGTTCAGGTTTATTTCATCGAATGAAAATAAAAAAAGATGTGATAGTGATAGGCGCTGGCGCGGCCGGAATGATGTGTGCGATCGAAGCCGGCAAGCGCGGACGCTCGGTTATGCTGTTGGATCATGCATCGAAGCTCGCGGAAAAAATTCGTATTTCCGGTGGAGGACGATGTAATTTCACCAATCGCCACACCAGGCCTGAAAATTTCCGGTCACACAATCCGCATTTTTGCCGATCCGCGCTGGCACGTTTCACCCCGCAAAACTTCGTGATGCTGGTGGAGAAGCACGGCATCCATTATCATGAAAAAAAACTGGGACAACTATTTTGCGACGGCAGCTCGCAGCAGATCATCGATCTGTTGCGACAGGAGTGCGATGCGGCGGGCGTCGAATGGCAAATTCCATGTCGAGTGAACAATACAAGCCGTATCCACGCCGGTATAGCTCCCGGCGGCAGATTCCTGCTGGAAACAGATCGTGGCATCTTGACGGCGGATTCATTAGTCATCGCAACCGGGGGCCTGTCCATTCCTCAAATCGGCGCAAGCCCCTTCGGCTACCATGTCGCCAGGCAATTTGGCATCGCTGTGACGCCGCTGCGGCCAGCGCTTGTTCCGCTGACTCTCTCACTGGATCAACTGGCAACCATCGCCGGACTTCCAGGCGTCGCGATTGACGCGGCGGTGAGTTGTAATGGAGCATGCTTTCGGGAGAACCTATTATTTACACACCGTGGTTTGAGCGGTCCCGCAATATTGCAGGTTTCTTCCTATTGGCAACCGGGAGTCACGATTCATGTCGACCTGCTACCGGATCTCGATGCGGCGTGGTTGCTCGATCACAGGCACAGCCCCGGGCTACTGTCCAATCTGATAATGCAATATCTGCCCCGGCGCTTCGCACAGGCATGGTGCGACGACATTATGCCGGGCCAGTCCGCCCGGCCGATAAACCAGTACAGTGAAGCCGGATTGAAGCAGATTGCCGCTCAATTGCATGATTGGCAAATCATGCCCAGTGGTACCGCTGGATATAAGAAAGCGGAAGTGACACTGGGCGGGGTGGACACCCGTGAATTGTCATCAAAGACGATGGAAGCGAGAAAAATACCCGGATTATATTTTATCGGTGAAGTGGTGGATGTGACGGGACATCTTGGGGGATTTAATTTCCAGTGGGCTTGGTCGTCCGGTTATGCGGCAGGCCAGTTCGTGTAATCCAGTCCCGTTTCATCAGATATCCCGTACCATGGTTCCATGCTGATATATTTCCCATAAATATAAATCGGAATCCCGATTGCCTGAAACGCTGCCAATATTTTCAGGTAAGACGCCGGCTGGCATCTTGCCCTTGCGGCCACGTCGGAATGAGAACAAAACCGGATTAACGGCCACGTCCGCCCGAACGCTGCAGGGCGGGCATGCGACCCGCAGCAGGTTTTGCCGGGATCCTGGCTGCTGGCTGCTTGGCACTTGGCTGGCCTCGTCGTTGGCCGCGACCATGTCGCCCCGGTGACTCGGGCAGTATGCGGCGTTGTCCACCGTTGCTTCCATTCATGATTGGCTCCGCTTTAATGCCCGGATCGGGCTCGAAACCCGCGATGATCTGTTGAGATAATTCCCGCTTGATCAGCCTCTCAATGTCAGCGAGCAGTTTAAATTCATCCACACAAACCAGCGACACCGCTTCGCCGTCAGACCCGGCGCGGCCAGTGCGCCCGATGCGATGGATGTAATCCTCCGGCACGTTAGGCAGCTCGAAGTTGACCACGTGGGGGAGTTCGGAAATATCTATTCCACGCGCCGCGATGTCGGTTGCCACCAGCACCTGCAGGCTACCCGTCTTGAATTCAGCCAATGCGCGAGTGCGCGCTGATTGGCTTTTGTTGCCATGTATGGCGAGTGACGGGATACCGCTTTTGATCAGATACTCGGCCAGTTTGTTGGCGCCATGCTTGGTGCGGGTAAACACCAGTACCTGCGACCAGTCGTGCTTCTTAATGAGATAGGCAAGCAGATCACGCTTTCTTTCACGGTCCACCGGATGCACCACATGCGTCACATTGTCGGCGGTGGCGTTGCGGCGCGCTGCTTCAATTTTCACCGGCTTGTTCAGGAAACTGGCAGCCAGCGTCTGGATTTCGTCGGAGAAGGTTGCCGAGAAAAGCAGGCTCTGGCGCTGTTTGGGCAGTAGCGCGAGTATCTTCCTGATCTCGCGAATAAAGCCCATGTCGAGCATACGGTCCGCTTCATCCAGCACCAGGATCTCAACATGTGACAAGTCGAGAGTTCGTTGCTGCACATGATCAAGCAAGCGTCCCGGAGTGGCTACCAGAATGTCCACACGACTCTTCAGGCGGGTAATCTGAGGATTAATGCTAACCCCGCCGATCATCGTCATCGAATTCAGTTTCAAGTATTTGCCGTACTTCCGGACGCTTTCCTCCACCTGTGTAGCCAGTTCGCGCGTGGGAACGAGAATAAGTGCACGTATCGGCGGCCGGCCGCTGGATGGACCTTTTACACTCTTATCGGATAAACGATGCAGGATGGGCAAGGTGAAGCCGGCGGTTTTGCCGGTACCGGTTTGAGCCCCGGCCATTAAGTCGCTGCCAGCCAGTACAGCGGGGATGGCTTGCAGTTGAATGGGGGTTGGCTCGGTATAGCCGCATTCAGTTACGGCGCGAATGATTTCGTCGGACAGACCGAAGATAGAGAAAGACATAAAACTCCTGGGGTAACATCGGCCTGTCGCCCCGGTAACGAGACGCCAGTCTTAGGCAGACGGGTATGGTTTGAAAAACAGAATGGGCAGCGTGAAGACTTGGAGCGAACGCCGCAGGTTAGGATTGTAACAGATCACGTCCCGGGGCGCCGTTTAGCCGAGATGCGTTTTTTCTCCGTACGAAGCCCGGGGGGATCGGGAGTTACCGGATTAAAGCACGTAGCGGGCTAAATCCTCGCTTTGGGACAGGCTATTGAGTCGTACATCCACGTATACGGCATCGATGACGATGGTATCGCCACTGTGTTTCTCGGCGTCGAAGGAAACGTCCTCCAGAAGTTTCTCCATCACGGTATAAAGACGTCTCGCGCCAATATTCTCGGTTTTTTCGTTAACCGCAAAAGCGATCTCCGCCAGGCGTTTAACCGCATCGGGTGTAAATTCCAGCTTGATTCCCTCGGTTTCCAGCAGCGCCTCATATTGCCGTGTCAGACAGGCGTCGGTATTGGTGAGGATTTGCACAAAATCGTGAGCACTAAGACTGGCCAGCTCGACGCGAATGGGGAACCGGCCCTGCAATTCGGGAATCAGATCGGAAGGCTTGGCGAGATGAAATGCGCCGCTGGCAATGAACAGGATATGATCAGTTTTGATCATGCCGTATTTCGTGGAAACCGTGGTGCCTTCCACCAGCGGCAACAGGTCCCGTTGCACCCCCTGACGCGATACGTCCGCTCCGGAAGTTTCCGAGCGGCTGGTGATCTTGTCGATTTCGTCGAGGAACACGATACCGTTCTGCTCGACATTTTGCACTGAACGAAGCTTCAATTCCTCATCATTGACGAGCTTGGATGCTTCTTCATCGATAATAAGCTTCATTGCTTCACGGATTCTCAGCTTACGGGTCTTTTTTCTTTCCCCGCCCAGATTCTGGAACATACCTTGAATTTGCGTGGTCAGTTCTTCCATTCCCGGCGGCGCAAAGATTTCCATGTGGGTATGGGCCGCTGAAATTTCGATTTCAATTTCCTTGTCATTGAGTTCGCCTTCGCGCAGCTTCTTGCGAAATTTCTGCCGGGTGGCATTGTCGCCTTCGCCCGCTTCCATTTGCGAGCCTATCTCCCTTGCCGCTGGCAGCAGCACATCGAGGATACGCTCTTCAGCATGATCTTCCGCACGGGCCCTCATCTTCTGGGTTTCCTGCTCGCGGGACTGCTTGATGGCGGATTCCACCAGATCACGAATAATGGAGTCCACATCGCGCCCGACATAACCCACCTCAGTGAATTTGGTCGCTTCCACTTTGATGAATGGAGCATCGGCAAGTTTTGCGAGACGGCGTGCGATTTCGGTCTTGCCGACTCCGGTAGGGCCGATCATGAGGATATTTTTTGGCGTGATTTCCTGCCGTAAAGGATCCATTACCTGCTGCCTGCGCCAGCGATTTCGGAGCGCAATGGCCACGGAGCGTTTGGCGGCGTCTTGACCGATAATGTGCTTGTCCAGCTCGTGGACGATTTCCTGCGGGGTCAATTGGGACATGGTTTCAGGGTATCGGTAATAAAGTGGCGGGATCTATGAAACCTGAGGAGAGAAGCAGGCTGGAACTGATATACGGAAGTAAGGGGGGCTTCGCCGGAGGTGTTCGGCAAAAGATACTGCATCTTCCCCTGTTTCATTACGTCCCACCGGTTACGTTTAGCTTGCACGCTACTCCAGAACTTCGATTATATGGTTCTGATTGGTATAGATACACAGGTCGCCCGCTATGGTAAGCGACTTCTTGACGATTTCCAGCGGTGTCAGGCTGGTATTTTCCAGGAGCGCGCGCGCTGCGGAATGAGCGTAAGAGCCTCCGCTGCCGATTGCGGCAAGCCCCAGTTCAGGCTCAATCACGTCACCCGAGCCTGTAATGATCAGTGTGGTTTCGGGATCCGCGACAACCAGCATTGCTTCCAGCCGGCGTAAAATGCGGTCGGTGCGCCAATCCTTGGCCAGTTCAACCGCCGAACGCATGAGGTGTCCCTGATGCTTCTCAAGCTTGCCTTCAAAACGTTCGAACAAGGTAAAAGCATCGGCTGTACCGCCTGCAAATCCCGCCAGAATTTTGTCATGGTAGAGCCTGCGCACCTTGCGGGCGCTGGCCTTGGCTACGATGGCGCCCAAGGTTACCTGGCCATCGCCCCCGAGCGCCACCTGCGTTCCGCGCCGGGCCGAAAGTATGGTAGTACCGCGAAATTCTGGCATGTGTCAGCGCGAAATGAGTGAGATCGCAGATTATACCTAAATCCGGCGGTTGACCGCTCATTTTTAAGTCATTTTGAGTTAAACGCCGCGACCCGTCATGATTCTTGCTCCACTTGAACTCCACCTGTCCGGTGAGTTCACATTGCTGTGTCGTTGGCAACGCCCAGGAATGGAGATTAACCCTCCTTGTACCTCGCCCCCGCATTCCAATAACCGCATGCTATCCCGCCTGAATACCGGATTCGGACAGGACGTCGATGCGTCGAGAAAAAAAGCTGTACGGATAGCAACCTGCCGGACTCATTCAGAGGCCCTCATTTCCGGCTTTGATTCCCCTCCCTTTCTTCTTGGCGCGCGGATGCGCAGCATCATAGACTTTCGCCAAATGTTGAAAATCAAGATGAGTATAAATTTGTGTGGTGCTGATGCTGGCGTGTCCCAGCATTTCCTGCACTGCGCGCAAGTCGCCACTGGACTGCAGCAGGTGGGAGGCAAATGAGTGCCGCAGAACATGAGGATGGATATTGGTGCTGATTCCTTGCCGCGACGCCTGAATTTTTAACCGTTGACTGACTGACCGCGGACTGATGTTTCTTCCATACCGCGACACGAATAACGCAGTTGCGCCGGGTTTGACCAGCACTTCGCGCAGTTTTATCCATTCGCGCAGGATGCGTGCCGCCTGGCTCCCTACGGGTACTATGCGAGTCTTGCCGCCTTTTCCGGTAACGCGCGCCGTACCGTCGGAAAAACTCAGGTCCCTCGGCTGCAGGCCGGTAAGTTCAGCCAGCCGGAGTCCCGAGGAATAACACAGCTCGAACATGGCTTTGTCCCGTAATGCCATTGGGTCATTTTCAACGGGAAAGTCCAGCAGCTTCGCTGCCTCGTCGGGTGAAAGAGTATGGGGCAACGCTCGGGGCGATTTTGGGGCGTGTACCCCGGCGCATGGATTGCAGGTATAGCCGTGATGACGCGCCAAATAGTGGTAGAAGCCACGCCATGCAGACAGCATTCTAGCCAGGCTTCTGCCGGAAAATCCCTTTCCGTGACGCTGGGCGACAAAGCGGCGAATATGATGAATTCGCAATTGATCGAGCGATGTTTCATTCGCGAAGTTGAGCAGGATCGCAATATCATGCGCGTAACTTTTGCAGGTGAGCGATGACAAGCGCCTTACATTGAGAAGATGGGAAAGATAGGCGGCCGCGAGTACAGCCTGGTTATCTCCGGACGTCATAGTAGCCATTATGCTGAAGTTATTTTCGGATATTCATACGTTTTTTCGACTTCTAGAATTGTCGAGCCGGTTTGTATCGTACCAATGCAGCGCTTACCAATTCTCCAAGCTGCGTCAGATATAGGGTTCCCATTTCGGGATAGAAGCGCTGCGGGTCTTCGCTTGCCATCACCAGCAGACCGATGGTTTGCTCCGCTCGCAAAGGCACCAGTGCAAACGAGCGCAGGTGACCCGCACTTTCCCCGAACCAATTCTTGATTTCCTCCAGTACGTGAAGGCCGCAACAGGGATGCACCAGGCTTTCCGTCATGATGTGAATATCAGCACTGGTTTGAGTGAATTCCGGAAGCTGCGGGCTTTCGGCGGTCAGGTTCCATAGCCTTAGTGTCATATGAGGTATGGAAAAATCCTCATGCAGATTAAAATTCAGTCCGTGCAGCAGATCTTTCAGGTCCGTGAAGGTAAGCAGCATTATGGCGAGACGATGCATTTTCTGATTGATGGCGCCGTTTTCCTCGCCAAATCGGACCAATTCACCCAGTTTGTCCTGAAGGATATGATTCTTGTCCCGAAGTGCAATGATTTGCCGCTCGCTGATGGGAATGGCTCCGCCGCCGTGCAGGTGAGGAACCCGGATGTCTGCCAGCATGCCGGCATGCTCCTCAAAAAATTGAGGGTGGTCCCGCAAATACTGGGCGACTTCTTCCGAGCTGAATTTCATGTTTCTCCCCGGTTCAATTTTTAGGATCCGAATAAATCCCGAGTTTGCGGCAGACTTATTCAGAGAATCTTTAAGTCGATCTCTCCATCAAATACGGTGGTAGCAGGTCCCGTCATCCAGACCGGTTGATTTTCACCTTCCCAGCGGACGATCAAGTCGCCGCTGCGAAAACTGACTTTAACCTTTGACTCCAGCAATCCGCGTTGAATACCTGCCACCACGGCGGCGCAAGCTCCGGTGCCACAAGCCAGCGTTTCACCCGCACCGCGCTCATACACCCGCAGACGGATATGACTGCGATCAATCACCTGCATATATCCGGCGTTGACCCGCTTGGGGAAGCATGGATGCCGCTCAATCAGTTCACCTTCGGTCAATACCGGAGCATGATCCAAGTCTGCTACCCATTGCACCGCGTGAGGGTTCCCCATGGAAACAGCGCTGATTTCCACCTGCCTGCCGTCGATATCGAGTGGATAAGTCAGTGCGCGCTTTTCGGCGGCAAAGGGAATCTCCCGCGGCTCAAATTTCGGTGCGCCCATATTGACGGTCACTTCACCATTGGCCTCCAATCTGGGAATGATCAGGCCGCCATGTGTTTCCACGCGGATTTCATTTTTATTTGTCATCCCGCGGTCATGCACATAGCGAACGAAGCAGCGCGCACCGTTGCCGCATTGTTCCACCTCGCCGCCATCGGCGTTGAAAATGCGATAGCGAAAGTCAGCGTCGCCTTCAGCGGCTTCTATCAATAGAATCTGATCACAGCCGATGCCAAAATGACGGTTGGCGAGCAGGCGCAGTTGCTCAGGGCCCAGAAATGGGGATTGATTTATCCCGTCAATAACGACGAAATCATTGCCCAGTCCATGCATCTTAGTAAATTTGAGTTTCATTAATGAGCCACCCATTTCATCGGACAATTCCGCCCGCACCGGAAAAGCCAACGAATATATCCCTCCCGGTGCGAGTTTGTTACAGGAAGATACCCCTGTCAATCGGCCGCCATGCCGGCACCATGGCTCCTTTCACTGCAAAAGCCCCTTTGCAGGCGAAGTGCGGTCAACGAAGACCCCTGTGTCGCACGCCGGAGGATGCGGAAAGAGAAGGAAAAGAAATCAGGCGCATCATCATGACCGTGGTGATATACGCTTGGCACGAGCCGCGGCCACATGTACCGTCGCAGGGGCGATACTGCACGGATATGAGCAAAGCGGAAGTTGTATAAGCTGACTGTACTATTGTCTCTCTTCTTAATACGCGCGTAATTTGGTATTCTACAGTCCCTTCATAAAACTATATGCGGCTGGATAACATGAGTGAATACCTTTTTACTTCCGAATCCGTATCTGAAGGCCACCCCGACAAGGTGGCGGATCAGATTTCCGACTCAATTCTGGATGCCATCCTGGCTCAGGATGCCAACGCGCGAGTAGCCTGCGAGACCTTGTGCAGCACGGGTCTGATCGTTATGTCAGGGGAGATTACCACCGAGGCCAACGTTGACTATATGCAAGTCGCGCGCTCGGCCGTCAAGCGTATCGGTTACAACAGCTCCGATATTGGGTTTGACTATCATACCTGTGCCGTGTTGACTGCTTTCAACAAACAGTCCGCTGATATTGCACAAGGGGTAAATCGCAGTAAGGAAGAGGAAATGGATCAGGGGGCAGGCGACCAGGGACTGATGTTTGGCTATGCGTGCGACGAGACGCCGCAATTGATGCCGATGCCGATTTACTATGCCCATCGCTTGATGGAGCGGCAAGCGGAGCTGAGAAAAGATGGACGCCTGCCGTGGCTGCGTCCGGATGCCAAGTCGCAGGTATCGGTACGCTATCTGAATGGTAAGCCGCAACGCATCGAAACTGTAGTGATATCCACCCAGCACAATCCGGACATCTCCCACGCGGAACTGAGTGAAGCGGTAATCGAGGAAATCATCAAGCCGGTACTTCCGAAAAATATGCTGAATGGTCAGACTCGTTATCTGGTCAACCCTACCGGCCGCTTCGTGGTGGGCGGACCAATGGGCGACTGCGGGTTGACCGGCCGCAAGATCATCGTGGATAGCTATGGCGGGACGGCGCACCATGGCGGCGGTGCTTTCTCTGGCAAGGATCCATCCAAGGTGGATCGCTCCGCAGCCTACGCCGGGCGTTATGTCGCCAAGAACATCGTTGCCGCGGGCATTGCCAGCAGATGTGAAGTGCAGATAGCCTATGCTATCGGTGTGGCACGACCGGTTTCACTCATGGTTGATACTTACGGAACCGGCAAGATTTCCGACGATAAAATCGTCAAGCTGATCGAACAGCATTTTGACTTGCGTCCTCGTGCTATTATTCATACTCTTAATCTGCTGCGTCCAATTTACCAGAAGACTGCCGCCTATGGCCACTTTGGGCGGGATGAGCCGGAATTCACCTGGGAGGCCACCGATAAAGCCGCACGACTTCGCGCCGATGCGGGAATCGAGGTCGCGGTTGAGGCATAAGCAGAGAAGGTCATGTTAGCTTCAATTCCTCCCCCACTGAGGAGCGCTGCGACGGGCAGAGTCCCGCGAGGCTCGGCGGGGGAGAATCGCAATAACGGCGCTCGTTCATTTTTTAGGAGATTTGTTCCATGAACGCTGTGCTCAGTCCTGCATCTATACCTGCCCCCGCCTCTACGCTTATGAGCAGCGAATTTACCGATTATAAAGTTGCCGATATGTCCCTGGCGGAATGGGGGCGCAAGGAAATAGCCATTGCTGAAACCGAGATGCCCGGCCTGATGGCGCTACGGGAAGAATATGCCGGCGGAAAACCTTTGGCAGGCGCGCGTGTTGCCGGTTCGCTCCACATGACTATTCAGACAGCGGTGCTGATCGAGACCCTGATCGAATTGGGAGCGGAAGTGCGCTGGGCTTCGTGCAATATCTTTTCCACCCAGGATCATGCGGCGGCGGCCATCGCAGCGAAAGGCATTCCGGTTTTTGCCTACAAGGGTGAGTCGCTGGATGATTATTGGGAATATACCCACCGCATCTTTGAGTGGTCCGGTGACGAGCAATCGAGTGCGAATGGTACGCCCAATATGATTCTGGACGACGGTGGCGATGCAACGCTGCTGATCATTCTTGGCAGCAGGGCGGAAAAAGACCCATCGGTCATCGCCCATCCAGCCAATGAAGAAGAGCATGCATTGTTCGCGGCAATCCGGAAAAGACTGGATACTCAGCCTGGCTGGTATTCCTGCAGACTTGCGAATATTCGTGGTGTAACGGAGGAAACGACTACCGGCGTTCACCGTTTATACGAAATGCAAAAGAAAGGGGAGCTGCCATTCCCGGCATTCAATGTCAACGACTCGGTTACCAAATCCAAGTTCGATAATCTTTACGGTTGCCGTGAGTCGCTGGTGGATGGCATCAAGCGTGCTACGGATGTGATGATTGCCGGCAAGATTGCACTGGTGTGTGGCTATGGCGACGTGGGCAAAGGCTGCGCCCAATCCTTGCGTGGTCTGGGAGCAACCGTGTGGATTACCGAGATCGATCCGATTTGCGCGCTGCAAGCGGCCATGGAAGGTTATCGTGTCGTCACCATGGATGAAGTTTGCGATCAGGCTGACATTTTCGTCACCGCTACCGGTAACCTGCGTGTCATTACCCATGATCACATGCTGAGAATGAAAGACCAGGCCATTGTCTGCAATATCGGCCATTTCGATTCTGAAATAGATATTGCCTCTGTCCAGAAATATCAATGGGAAAACATCAAGCCACAGGTGGATCATGTCATTTTCCCGTCAGGCCGGCGTATCATCGTACTGGCGCAGGGGCGTCTGGTGAATCTGGGTTGCGCCACCGGCCATCCCTCGTTTGTCATGTCCAGTTCATTCACCAACCAGGTGCTCGCGCAAATGGAGCTTTGGCAAAATGGCACCCGTTATGAAAAAAACGTGTATGTGCTGCCCAAGCATCTGGACGAGAAAGTGGCGCGTCTGCACATCAAGAAGCTGGGGGTCAAGCTCACCGCGCTTACCGATGAGCAGGCGAAGTATCTGAATCTGGATAAAAACGGACCCTATAAGCCGGCGATGTACCGGTACTGACATTCCAGGATCTCAGAGCGGCGGGGAGAGAAAGAGATGGCTAATTCTGTCGTATCTTTTCTGAGCCCCCGTAGTTGATGCCAGATGGAATCACAAAAAAGATTCGCTCCCACTTTCAGTTTCGAGTTTTTTCCACCGCAAACGCGCGAGGGGATAGAGAAATTGCGCGCTACGCGCAGACAATTGGCCCAACTTAACCCAAAATTCTTCTCAGTGACATTTGGCGCGGGCGGATCGACCCGGGACCGCACTTTGGAAACAGTGCTGGAAATTCAGGCGGAGGGCTATGCGGCCGCACCCCATCTTTCCTGCATCGGTTCAACCAGCGAAAATATTCGTTCCATGTTGCAAAAATACCACGATGGGGGTATTCGCCATATTGTCGCCCTGCGCGGCGATCTGCCTTCAGGTATGGCGCAGTGGGGGGAATTTCGTTACGCCGATGAACTGGTGAGATTTATCCGCAAGGAATTTGGTAGTGCGTTCCACATCGAAGTGGCTTCATATCCGGAATATCATCCTCAGGCGGGCTCGGCGCAGGACGATTTGCTGAACTTCAAACGGAAGGTGGAGGCTGGAGCGGATTCCGTCATCACCCAGTATTTCTACAATGCGGACGCCTACTTCAATTTCATTGAAGCGTGTGAAGCGATGGGAATCGGCGTTCCCATCGTGCCTGGCATCATGCCAATCAATAAATTCTCCCAGCTGGCAAGATTTTCAGATTCCTGTGGTGCGGAGATCCCGCGCTGGATCAGGAAAAAACTGGAAGGCTATGGAGATGACAGCGCATCAATACGCGCGTT
Source organism: Nitrosospira lacus (assembly GCF_000355765.4). Lineage (NCBI taxonomy): Bacteria > Pseudomonadati > Pseudomonadota > Betaproteobacteria > Nitrosomonadales > Nitrosomonadaceae > Nitrosospira > Nitrosospira lacus. The sequence continues at coordinate 828,214 of NZ_CP021106.3, forward strand.
TGGACTGGATGTCGTGACCGATTTATGTGACCGGCTGCTCAGCGCCGGTGCGCCGGGCCTGCATTTTTATACACTGAATTCGGCGGGATTGACGACCACCATTTGGCAACGACTGGGGTTGTAATTCGAAATAAGGCACAACCCATTTTTCCCTTTCTTGTGCAGGGAAAAATGGGTTTGTCCGGCCTGATTCAGCATCAGGCTACCGCTACAGCCTTTACCGGCGCGGCCTGCTGCGGCAGGGGATTGGCCGCATAGGCGTAGTGCGCCGCCGCCTCGGCCGTACCGTACTCAATCTTCTTGCCCATATCAGAGAATACTGTCTCCAGTGCGTTCAGACATAGCATCACGTTTTCCATTTTGCTCGAATAACCCATCAGGCCGAAACGCCAGATCTTCCCGGCGAGGTCACCCAGCCCCGCACCGATCTCCAGGCTGTAGTCTGCAAGCAGCCTGCGGCGCACTTCCTTCTCGTCTATGCCTTCCGGCACGTAGACCGAATTAAGCTGCGGCAGGCGAGATTTCTCCTCCACCAGGTACTCAATACCGAGCGTCTCCAGCCCCGCTTTCAGCGCCGTGTGGTTGCGCTGGTGGCGTGCCCAGGAATGTTCCAGCCCTTCCTCATACAGCATGAACAGGGCCTCGTGCAATGCATATAGAGCATTGGTGGGGGCAGTGTGGTGGTAGGTACGGGTGGTTCCCCAGTAACCGAGCAGCAGGTTCAAATCCATGAACCAGCTTTGTACTTTTCCTTTGCGATTCTTGACCAGTTCCACCACACGCTCCGAAAAGCTTATTGGGGACAGACCCGGTGGACATGACAAGCATTTCTGGCTGCCGGAATAAATCGCGTCGATCTTCCATTCGTCAACCTTGAGAGGGGAGCCGCCCAGCGAGGTGACGGTATCCACAATGGTGAGACAATTATGGCGATGCGCGATTTCGCATAGTAATTTTGCGTCCGACAGAGCGCCGGTGGACGTCTCGGCATGGACGAAAGCAACGACCTTCGCATCAGGATTCTGTTTCAATGCATCTTCCACTTTTTGTGGATCAACCGGCGCACCCCATTTATCCTCCACCACCACTGCGATACCGCCGCAGCGTTGCACGTTCTCGATCATGCGCCCGCCAAACACGCCATTGCGGCACACAATTACCTTATCGCCCGGACTGACCATGTTGACGAAACACATTTCCATCCCGACCGACCCCGGACCGGAAACCGGAAAGGTCAGCAGATTGGAGGTCTGGAAGGCATAGCGCAGCAGGCTTTTCAACTCCTCCATCATATCCGTGAATACAGGATCAAGGTGGCCCAGCGTCGGGCGGGCCATGGCGGATAAAACGCGCGGGTGGGTATCCGACGGCCCCGGTCCCATCAAGACACGCTGCGGGGGATAAAACGTACCGATCTTTTTGGTGGGGTAGAAGTTCTTGGTAGTCATGGTTGATCCTGAATGTAGTGGACTGATTAACTTAACGGAAGGTCCGATTCTATCAAGTGACGGGGGAATTGGCTATTAGTGAAAGTGCACGTGAGCTGTAACCGGTGGAAAATGACAGCTGCCGCGCTGGCGCTGACACGCGTATAGGCGCAAAGTCGATGCGCGCATAGATCAATTCTTGCCAGAGCGGCTAGAGATCGTACTTTGTTCCGTCTTTGGGAAATGAATATTGCATAGTTGCGTCAGGCAGCCAGCCTCGTGAAAGGGCGGCAAGGAATCAGGCTAGCCTCAATACTCACTACTAACGGACCAGCACCATCGGCTTGATGGAAAGCACTTGAGCGATTTTATCGGCTGCCTGCCGGGCTACAGCGTGATCGGGATAAGGTCCGGCGTGAACCTTGAATAAGCCATCTTTCGAAACAATGCCAAGGATAGGGGTCAATGAAGGAAGTTCTGACCGCATGTGAGCGAGGAAATTATCCGCATTATCGTAGGCGCTGAATGCGCCCAATTGCAGGTAGACCCCGCTTGTACCCGTGGGAACCTGCGCATCGGCAACGTCGCGAACGGATGCGCCGGATGGCAACGTGGGCGAATAGGCTGCTTCGATTAAATCCGGCTTGGCTTCTTCATTTTGCGGCTCTACGCCAACCGGACGCTGGGCTGTTTTTTCCCGACTGGCAGCAGCTGAAGGGGAAGATGCGGGGGCTGGTGTAGAAGCCGGTGCAGGGTTAAAGATGGGGACCGAATTCGCTACTAGGGCAGGTGCCGCTGCAACCTGCATGGAGGCTCCTGTGCCCGGCAGGATGCTTTCCACTTCCACCCAGGCACTGCCACCATCCAGCACACCGAGTTTGTGGGCTGCGGTATAGGAAAGATCGATCAGGCGGTCAGAATGAAATGGTCCACGGTCGTTGACGCGCACGATCACGGATTTTCCATTCTGGATGTTGGTGACGCGGGCATAGCTGGGTAATGGCAGCGTGGTATGGGCGGCGGTCATGGTGTACATATCGTAGACTTCGCCGGATGCTGTTTTCTGTCCGTGGTAACGGCGGCCATACCAGGAAGCTACCCCGCGTTCCCGGTAAGATTCCAGGGTGGTCATCGGCGTGTAGGATTTTCCCAGCGCGACATAAGGCCGCATGTTGGCCTGGCGCAGGGGTTCATGCCGCGGAACAGCGTCGAGGATGGAAGCAAGGTCAGCCGGCGGGTTGTCGCCGGGCCCGTCATCCAGATAATAACCGCCCTTTTTTGCCGCAATAGCCGGCTTTACCGATGCGGCGGAAGGTGTTTTGCCCATGTTATCGCGTTTCAGGACACTGCCGCAGCCCGCGATAAAAACTACCATGGCTGCCGCGATGATCCTTAGAACCTGTACTCGCCCTGTCACTTTTTTGCTTGATTCCTTCAAGTCCGGCAGACTGCCAGAATAGTGGATGAGACGCTTCTTGATCCCGAATCAATCTTCCTTACGTTTTTACCAGTTTAGGATGCGTCTGTATGCTCATCAAAATACCAAATCCCAGCAGCATTGTCACCATTGACGTGCCGCCGTAGCTGATCAGCGGCAGCGGTACGCCCACCACGGGCAGAATACCGATAACCATGCCGATGTTGACGAAAATATAAGTGAAGAAAGTCAGCGTGATCGAGCCGGCGATAAGCCGGGTAAACTGGGTCGAGGCATTGGCGGCAATAATCATGCCGCGGCCGATTACCATCAGGTATAGCAGCAACAGTAATGAATTGCCGACCAATCCGAATTCCTCCGAGAACACTGCGAAGATGAAATCGGTGCTTTTCTCCGGAAGGAAATCGAGATGGGTTTGGGTCCCATTTTGCCAGCCTTTGCCGAGGACACCACCGGATCCTATGGCAATAGTGGACTGGATCGTGTGATAGCCGGCCCCCAGCGCATCCTGTGTCGGATCAAGCAGCGTCATGACACGCCGGCGCTGATAATCGTGCATCATCGACCACAGGATTGGCAGACTGCCAGCTCCGGCGATCAGCAGTGCGGCCATGATGCGCCACGACAGCCCGGTGAGAAACAGAACGTAGAAACCGCTGGATGCAATCAGCAATGCGGTGCCTAAGTCCGGCTGCCGCATGATCATCACGACCGGAATCAGGAGCAGCAACGTGGCGACTGCGTAGTCCCTGAGCCGCAGAGTGGCCTCATGCTTGTCAAAATACCACGCCATCATCAGCGGCACAGCTATTTTCATCAACTCGGAAGGCTGGATACGCGTCACACCAATGTTCAGCCAGCGTCGCGCACCGTTGTTGATTTCACCGAACAGCGCCACGCCGAGCAACAGGAAAAGACCGGCTACGTATATCGGGAGGGCGATACGCATGATATGCTGCAACGGGATATTCGCAATCAGCCACATGATGCCAAGCGCCACCAGCATGTTGATCGCCTGATTAGTGACACGACTCAGGTTTGCGTCGGTGGCGCTATACAGCGTGGCCAGGCCAGTCAGCATCAGCAGCAGAATTCCGCTCAGCAGAAACCCATCCACATAGCGCGTGAGGTAGTGCCATAAGCGCAAGGGCTTAATCATGCGCACCCTCCTCGTCTTCAGGGATGGCCTTTGCCGCGGCTTCTGCGGGCAACTTGCCAAGCAGATGATAGTCCATTACCAGCCTGGCGACCGGTGCGGCGGTAGCGCCGCCGTGACCGCCATTTTCCACCAGCACCGCCAGCGCTATTCTGGGGTTTTCCGTGGGCGCGTAGGCAACGAACAGCGCATGGTCGCGATGGCGTTCCTGAACCTTGCTCTCCACATATTTTTCTCCTTGCTTCATGCCGACCACTTGCGACGTACCCGTCTTCCCCGCGAAGGTATAGGCGGCATCCGCACCGGCGAGCGCCGCGGTGCCGCCAGGCCGGGTTACCGCTATCAGCGCGTTTTGAACGTGCGTCAGATTAACGGGGTTGAGATTGAGCGTGTATAGAGGTTGCGTCACGATTTCGCGCACTTCCCCATTCCTGCTATTGTGAACCTGCTTTACCAGGTGCGGGCGGAAGGCGGCACCCTTGCTGGCAAGGATGGCGGTCGCGAAAGCCAGTTGCAGGGGTGTAGTCAGATTGTAGCCTTGCCCGATACCCACGGAAATGGTGTCACCCGCGTACCATTTCTGCTTGTATCGCTTCATTTTCCATTCTTGCGAGGGCAACAGGCCACTGGCTTCGCCCTCGATATCGATCCCGGTTTTTTTTCCTAGCCCGAATTGGCCGGTAAAGTTGAAAATGTTGTCTATACCGAGGTCATTGGCCAGCCCGTAATAATAAGTGTCGCACGACACGACCAGAGATTTATGCAGATCCACATAGCCATGGCCACCCGCTTTCCAGTCACGGAAGCGGTGGGTGCTGCCAGGCAGGCTGAAGTATCCGGGATCACTGATTCCTTGCTGAGGCGTGCGTTTCTTCAGCTCCAGGCCGGCCAGCGCCATGAATGGTTTGAATGTGGAACCCGGTGGATATAATCCGCGCAAAGCGCGGTTGTTCAGCGGCCTGTCGATGGAGTTATTCAGCAAATCCCAGTTCTCCGAGTCGATACCATCGACAAACAGATTGGGATCGAAGCCCGGCTTGCTGACGAATGCCAGTACATCGCCGGTAGCGGGGTCAATGGCTACCAGCGCGCCGCGCCGGTCTCCAAACGCCTTTTCCGCAACCTCCTGCAACTTGATATCGATCGACAACGTCAGATTATTGCCTGAGATTGGCGGGGTACGGGATATTACTCTTATTACCCGGCCGGCCGCGTCAGTTTCCATTTCCTCGAAGCCGGTGATACCGTGCAACTCCTTCTCGTAGCTTTGTTCGATGCCGATCTTGCCCATATACAGCGAGCCGCGATAGTTGGCCAGGTTTTCGTTGGCCTCCAGCTGTTCCAGATCTTTATCGTTGATGCGGCCAATATAACCCACCACATGTGACGCAATTTCCCCTTTCGGGTACTGGCGGAACAAGCGCGCTTTAATTTCCACTCCAGGAAAACGATAGCGATGGGCGGCGAAGCGCGCCACTTCCACATCCGATAAACGAGTGCGAATGGGCAGGCTTTCAAATCGCTTGCTCTCGTCCATCAGTTTCTTGAAACGCTTGCGGTCTCGGGCTGCTATCTCGATTACAGTGGATAATTCATTGATGAGAGCTTCCAGATTGGTTACCTTGCTTGGCACGATTTCGAGCGTATAGGCCGAGTAGTTATGTGCCAGCACTTCGCCATTACGGTCGAAAATCAGTCCCCGGTTAGGTACGATGGGTGCAATGGATATCCGGTTAGCTTCCGCCAGCGTGTGATAGTGGTCGCGTTGCGATACCTGCAAGTAAAAGAATCGGGAAAATAGCAGAAGGAACAGCAGCAGCACGAACACGGCGCCAATGGCCAGCCGTACCCGGAAATGATGCAGTTCGCGGGGGTGATTACGAAGCTCTACCGTTCGCTTCATAACGCATTGGAATCAGACTTGGGCCTCTGGGGTATTCTCAATATCAATGACAGTAGCGGCCACAACATAATGCCGGTAGCGCTGGCAAGAAAAAAATCCCAACCGGGAAAATCCGCCCCATCCAGTAGCCAGGTCAGAAGCACGACAAACTGCCCCATGAGCAATATCAGTCCCATCTGGGGAGCCTGCTTCAGCAGACCAAAATTATACAAGCGCCGCTGGAATAGCAACGCGGCAAAAGCCATGATGCTGTATGCCAGGGCATGCTGGCCGAATGTCCCGGCATTGCCGATATCCATTAACAAGCCCATGCCAAAGGCGGTACTCATACCAACCCGCTGCGGTTGATTGATACACCAGTAAAGAATCGTCAGCGCGGTGAAATCAGGCCAGAACGTCAGCAACGCATCCTTTAACGGTAACAGGTTCAGCAGCAGCGCCAGCATCAGGCTAAGAAAGATGAATGAACCTTTAACAGGCCGCAGAATTTCCTGCCTGGGATGATCAGCGAACGCCAACTTTTTCTCGCTTCTTGCCCTCCGGCTTGGGCTTGATCTCGAACGCGTCCACCGGATTTTCCGTAGCGGTTGCCATCACGGACAATATCAGCAGCTGCCGGTGGCGGTCCACTCCCGCCGCAGGTGTGCAGATAACACGGGCAAAGACATAAGAAGGATTGCGCTCGATTTTCGACACCACCGCCACGGGAAGACCGGGCGGATAAACACCATCGATGCCGGAAGTCACCAGCATATCGCCTTCCTCGATATCGGTGTTAACCGCCACATAACGCAATTCCAGCGATCCATCCTTGCCCGTGCCGGAGACCACCGAACGTAAGCCATTACGGACGATCTGCACCGGCACCGAGTGATCCCTGTCGGTAATGAGCGTGACTTCAGACAGCCACGGAGAGTTGCGAGTAATCTGCCCCACCACGCCTGCATCGTCCACCACCACCTGGCCGGGCTGGATACCACTCTGGCTGCCTTTATCAAGTATGACCTTGCGGTTGAATGGATCGCGCGGGACGTGGAGAATCTCGGCCATGACAGCTTTGCTTTCCATACGCTGCGCGGCTTCCAGCAGTTTGCGCAATTGTGAATTCTCGGCTTCCAGCGCCTGGAGCTGCTGGAGCTGTCCGCGGTCCGCAAGGTGCCGCTGCTTGAGATATTCGTTTTCGTCTATCGAATGCTGGCTGGCGAGAAATCCGCTGCCCGCGTCATAGATCGTTGTGGGTATGTTAGCCAGTTTTTGTAATGGATAAATCACTACGCTGAAAGCCTGGCGAATTTCGGAGAGATATTTAAACCGGGTATCAGCCGCCATCAGCAGCAAAGACAGTAATACAAAAAATCCCAGTCGAGCCAGCAAGCTGGGGCCTTGCCTGAAAAACTGCGGGGCCATTTCCATTACGTCTCAGTTTCGGGGATTCCCAATACAGAGTGCGTTCCGCCGGGGGTTGAGAGGAATGCGCCGACCCATTTAATCACTGGCAAATATACCGACCAGATGATCCATATTCTCCAGCGCGACACCCGACCCGCGCACGACGCAAGTAAGCGGGTCTTCCGCAATGATTACCGACAAGCCGGTTTCTTCCATCAGCAGGCGATCAATATCACGCAGCAATGCACCGCCACCGGTCAGCACCATGCCTTTTTCGGCAATATCCGCTCCGAGCTCGGGCAGCGTATGTTCCAGCGCGGATTTGACCGCGCTGACGATACTGTTCAGGGGATCGGTCAGTGCCTCAAGGATTTCATTGCTGGAAATGGCAAAGCTGCGTGGAATGCCTTCCGCCAGATTGCGTCCCTTGACTTCCATTTCACGTACTTCCGATCCCGGAAAGGCGGAACCGATCTCCTTCTTGATCAATTCGGCGGTGACTTCACCGATCAGCATGCCATAGTTGCGGCGAATGTAATTGATGATGGCCTCGTCGAACTTGTCACCCCCGACGCGTACCGAGTTTGAATAAACGATACCGCCCAGCGATATCACACCCACTTCCGTAGTGCCGCCGCCAATATCGACCACCATCGAGCCCGTAGCCTCCTCGACCGGCAAGTTGGCACCGATGGCCGCGGCCATCGGCTCCTCGATCAACTCCACCTTGCGTGCTCCGGCGCCATAGGCTGCCTCGCGGATGGCACGGCGCTCCACCTGAGTGGAACCGAAGGGAACACAAATGACAATGCGCGGATTGGCAGAAAAAAGCCGAGGCGGATTCACCTTCTTGATAAAGTGCTTCAGCATCTGCTCGGTAACGGTGAAGTCGGCGATGACGCCGTCCTTCATGGGGCGGATCGCCGTGATATTGCCGGGTGTGCGCCCCAGCATCTGCTTGGCTGCCAGCCCTACCTGCTGAATTATCTTCTTGCCGTTTGGGCCGCCATCCTGGCGTATTGCCACTACTGAAGGCTCGTTGAGCACGATGCCCTGACCGCGAACGTAAATCAGGGTATTGGCGGTACCCAGATCAATCGCCATGTCAGTGGAAAAATAACCCTTCAGTATGTTGTTGTTAATAAAATTAAGCATGTAAACGAAATCCGTTGGAGATGACAGTGATAAAAAGCGCGCGAAAAAAATGCGTCGGTCAGGCCGGCTATGATACTCTATTAGCTATTTGAATATAAGGGTTTTGGCGGCGATGTCACTGTCTCTGGATGATGTAAAACGCGTCGCAAACCTGGCCCGCATTGAAATCAGCGAGGATGAGGCACATACCGCGCTGGCGCAGTTATCGGACATCTTCGGCTTGATCCAGGAAATGCAGGCGGTGGATACGTCGGCGATAAAACCTGTGTCCCACGCTCAGGAGGTTATGCAGCGCCTCCGCGCGGATGTGGTGACCGAGGTCGATCAGCGCGAATTGTTCCAGTCGATAGCGCCCAAGGTGGAAGCGGGGCTATACCTGGTGCCGAAAGTCATCGAGTGATTCTGAACAAATTCTCAGGTTTGCCGGCGACGCATTTTACGGAATACTTGTTCCAAAGCCCCATTGCCTTGCCCTGGTACTTTCCTGTCATCTTTCCATGATCTGCTTCGCTTCAAAAATACCATGTTGAACTTCGGCGTCACGCAACTCTCTGCCTTGCTTGCGGCAAGAAAAATCTCCAGCACTGAACTGACCAGGGAGTTTCTTGAGCGCTCAAAGTCACTGAATCCGGACTACAACGCTTTCATTACTATCGATGAAGAGACAAGCCTTGCCCAGGCACGAGCCGCCGATGCGATGATCGCGGCCGGCCAGGCGCATCCGCTAACCGGCATTCCCATTGCCCAGAAGGATATTTTCTGTACCAAGGGATGGCTTACCACCTGTGGATCGCGGATGCTGTCGAACTTTATTTCGCCTTACGATGCCCACGTGATCGAGCGTTTCAATGCGGCCGGGGCAGTGAATATCGGCAAAACCAATATGGATGAATTCGCCATGGGGTCGAGCAACGAAACCTCCTTTTATGGACCGGTGAAAAATCCATGGGATAGTACGGCCGTCCCGGGCGGCAGTTCTGGCGGCTCGGCCTGTGCCGTCGCCGCGCGCATGGCTCCCGCCGCGACCGGCACCGATACGGGCGGTTCAATCCGTCAGCCCGCGGCGCTATGCGGAATCTCAGGCATCAAGCCCACTTATGGACTGGTATCGCGCTACGGCATGATCGCGTTTGCTTCCAGCCTCGACCAGGGCGGACCCATGGCGAAATCAGCGGAAGATCTGGCGTTAATGCTGAATGTCATGACAGGATTCGATGCGCGCGATTCGACCAGTCTGCAGCGCGAGCCGGAAGATTACACGCGCAATCTGGAAAAGCCGCTGGAGGGCTTGCGTGTTGGTTTGCCGAAGGAATATTTCGTCAAGGAAATAAACGCTGATGTAGCGCGTGCCGTGGACGCGGCCATCGCCGAATACAGCAAGCTGGGTGCCAAGACAGTAGAGGTGTCGCTGCCTTCCACGAAACTCTCCGTGCCTGTTTATTACGTACTGGCCCCGGCAGAGGCATCGAGTAACCTCTCGCGTTTCGATGGCGTGCGTTATGGCTATCGTGCTCCGGAATATGTAGACCTCAACGACATGTATCGCAAAAGCCGTGCCCAGGGTTTCGGCGCGGAAGTGAAGCGCCGCATTCTGATTGGCACGTATGTGCTATCGCACGGGTACTATGACGCGTACTATATTCAGGCACAGAAACTGCGCCGTCTGATTGCACAGGATTTTATCGAGGCATTCAAACAGTGCGACATCATCATGGGACCCACATCGCCCACGGTCGCGTTCAATCTGGGAGAGAAAAGCAGCGATCCGGTACAGATGTATTTATCCGATGCCTACACCATCGCGGTTAACCTTGCCGGATTGCCAGCCATGTCCATTCCTGCAGGTTTTGGCAACCAAAACAGGCCGGTGGGATTACACATTATCGGCAATTATTTTGCGGAAGCGCAAATGCTGAATGTGGCTCACCAATACCAGCGGGCGACCGATTGGCATATTCGCATGCCTATTCCACTATAGGCTTGATCCGCCACCCATAGACTCTGCGAATAATCCATGATTGTTCCAATTTTCTCCGGGTGTCGGGGTTAGAGTTGTTGGATAGAAAGGATACTTGCAATGCAATGGGAAATCGTTGTCGGTCTTGAAGTGCATACTCAGCTCTCGACCCAATCAAAAATATTCTCCGGGGCTTCGACCGCATTTGGCGCGGCGCCCAACACCGAGGCTTGCGCGGTCGATCTCGCGTTGCCGGGTGTATTGCCGGTATTGAATCGTGGCGCAGTGGAGCGGGCGATCAAACTGGGTCTGGCAGTGGGTGGCAAAATCAATTCGCCCTCAATTTTTGCGCGGAAGAATTATTTCTATCCCGACTTGCCCAAAGGTTATCAGATCAGCCAGTACGAATTACCGGTGGTTGAAGGCGGCAGCGTCACGATTCAATCTGGCGAGGTTGAAAGAGTCATTCGCCTCACCCGTGCGCATCTGGAAGAGGATGCGGGAAAGTCACTGCATGAGGATTTTCATGGCATGACCGGCATCGATCTGAACCGTGCCGGCACTCCCCTGCTGGAGATCGTTTCCGAGCCCGATATGCGCAGCAGTGCGGAAGCGGTTGTGTATGCCAAAACACTGCACTCGCTGGTGCGCTGGATTGGCATTTGCGACGGCAATATGCAGGAAGGGTCGTTCCGGTGCGACGCCAATGTATCCGTTCGCCCACAGGGATCGGACAAACTAGGTACCCGCTGCGAGATAAAAAACCTCAACTCGTTCCGCTTTCTTGAGAAAGCGATTGATTACGAGGCCAGACGGCAGATAGAAATCCTTGAAGATGGCGGAACCATACAACAGCAAACTCGGCTCTACGATTCGGAGAAGGATGAAACCCGCGCCATGCGCAGCAAGGAAGACGCGCAGGATTACCGCTACTTCCCTGACCCGGATTTGTTGCCGCTGGAAATCGGGGAAGACTGGATTGCGGAAGTGCGGCGTGGGTTACCCGAATTGCCGCAGCAAATGCGAGCCCGCCTTGAGCGCGACTATGGCCTTTCCACCTATGACGCGGCGGCTTTGACAGGGGACCGGGAAATTGCGGAATACTACGAAGCGGTTATCGATAAACTCCCTTCCGACCCTAAACTTTGTGCAAACTGGGTAATGGGCGATATCTCAGGCTATCTGAATGACGAAGGAAAGTTTTTTGACAGCTGTCCGCTATCTCCGGAGCAACTTGCACAGCTTCTGACGCGTATCAAGGATGGCACCATCTCAGGCAAGATTGCGAAGGAAGTATTCAAACAGATGTGGGTCAAGGTGAGCGCACAGCCCGTGGCATGGAAGCGCCGCGAATCGGGGTGGGATATGGGTCTTGCCGACCAGATCATCGAGTCGCAGGGATTGAAGCAGATCTCCGATTCAGGTGCACTGGAAAAATTGGTCGGCGAGGTGATCGCCGCCAATGCAAAATCCGTGGAAGAATTCAGGGCTGGCAAGGAGAAAGCCTTTAATGCCTTGGTTGGCCAAGTAATGAAGGTCGCCAAGGGCAAGGCCAATCCGGCGCAAGTGAATGAGATATTAAAAAAGAAGCTGGTGGAATGAGCATTGATGATATCCCGTCAGTCCCCAATATCAATTTACAAACCAGGATTCACGGTGTTATGTTGTCCATCTCGTGAGTAGATCAAATAGCAAGATGAATCCTTGCATAACGAATTTGAACATTGTGAATTTACAATTGATAACCTATTTATCATCGGTAAAATGCTCCCATGAGGGGCGACCGGCGCCGAACTCAACGCAGAAGATGGGTGGGCAGTCATGAGCAATCGCTTCCTGAGGTGGGTCGACACATGGATCGAGGAAAACATCCCTCCCGGCGCCAATTTCGACATAGAGAGTCATGAAGTAAAGACAAAGCGGCTGTCGGAGAAACTGTTCGCCGAGGCCGCTGCGGCCAACTTCACAAACTTCGAGACCGAGGAGGAGCGGGAGCGCGTTACGCCCCTGGTACTGGCCGCGGTCTCGGACAGCAGAGACTTTGACATCGATGCCTATCATCTCAAGTCGCAACTTGCGCGGGAGAATGAAGATGGCGACTGAGCCCCGCATGAAGGACTGTTCTTGTGACGCCTAACGTTTGAGTTCAGCGGCTGCCAAAGGCAGTCCGCTGGAACGAAGGGTTAGATGGCTCGCGGCGCCCGTTGCGCCTTCCATGTTGCACCTAACGTAACCGGTCTGGCTCGAAGCGCAGGAACGAGAATTCCGCTTCGTAACCTGCTGCCTTTGGGCTACAGGCGTACAAACCACATGACACTGATTTCACTGCCGGCCGTTCAAGCAGGCGCGCTATTCGAATTGCTCCCACTCCTGACCATTGAACGAGGACTCGACGATGTAGTCGTTGTCTTCGGCCTGGACTCGAAACCAAACGGTACGCACTTCCGCGGCGATTGGCTGTGTTGACCAGTCCGAGTAGGGGATGTAAGCCGGAACCGCCGAAAATTCCGTCACACTATTCAAGCATCGCTGCTGGCAATCGTTACTAAGCCTGGTCGATGAACGTTTGGTCGAAAAGATGCGATAATTTTTCTCAGTCAGCCGAGGTTGTTTTCATCACAAATTAGGGACGGGACGGGGCATACCTTGCAAAGTTGTTTCAACTTCCTTCAATTTCTCAGTAGCCTCAGATACCCCTAGGCTTTCTGCCATCCGGAAATATACGAATGCGCTTCTCACATCTTTCATTACACCGGTTCCCTTAAAGTACGCATTTCCAAGGTTGTAGTGCCCAAGCCCTAGTCCATCCCACGATGCCATACGATACCAAGTAAACGCCTCCTTAGGATTTTTAGGCATCCCTAGGCCTTTTTCGTACATAATCCCGATGTTATTTTTGGCCCCAGCATGCCCTTGTTTCGCCGCCTTGGAATACCAGTCAAATGCAGATTGAAAGTCCTGTGAAATCCCGTGCCCTTGTTCAAGCATCACGGCAAGTTTATATTGAGCTTCAGAGTTCCCTTCTTCGGCTGCCGAGTGAAACAATTCCACAGCCTTTTTATTATCGCGAGGAACTCCTTTGCCGTATGCATATTGCTCTCCAAGGCGGAGTAACTCATCTGTGGGAGTAATCGGGTTGAGAGTAGTGGACCAATTTATATGAGCAGGAAATATTGATTCTTCACCACCGATTTCAGATAAGGCCCAGCGGTTCGCACGTGCGGCTATTCCCTGATAGATAATTTGATTATTGACGATACCTATCAATTTTATGCCAGTGGAATAACGGCAAGTAGTCGAAACAGTAGTCTGTGCCCAAGCTATCACCTTGCCGAGAATATTCTCGTCGCGAAAATCGTTTTTATTGGAGCTCTGAATTTTAATTGGGATGACGGTCGGGCATTTATTATTGGGTTGGATATCCATCACAACGGATATATCCGGACGATCGCGTAGTACCAGGGTAGGCAGCACATCATAAGCAACATAAACTCTCTCACAACGCATGACTTGATTTGGCTTTTTAAAATACTCGGGCAAACCGGTTTTTTCTTCCATGCTCTTGCACCAGTCATTACCGCCATTAGCAATGGTTGTATCAATAACCCCGCCACGTCGCGTCGTTCCATAGAAATTTTTGGCTTCACCTAATTTGGAAGGGTTTCCGGCTATTGCATTACGCTCACTTATTATCCATCGATTCGCCCTATCAGGTTCGGGTGGGTTATTTCTAAGTTCAGCCATGTTCTCTTCTTTTTTTTGTCTATACCGCTTATCTAAGTCCCCCCCAATTCCTTTCGCGTCCCGAATAGCTATAGCCTCTCTATTAAACCAACCGCCGTCAGGGGCTAAAAACTCTTGGAGTTCCTTATTAGCCTTCTCCCCATGAATCCACAGGATATTGCCGGTATCATGCGCAATATCATAACGGCGAAGAGCAGCAAGGGAAACTGCCAATTTATCTTCATGAGATAACTTATCATAAGGATCTGTCTGCCTTGGTTTGGGTTTAGCCGCTTCTAGTTTTTCTCGCCTTTGTTCTTCCTTGTAATATTCTATTAGAGCCAATTGCGTCATCTCGGGCCTATAGCTCTGAGCGGCGAATTGCTGGATATCTGTTTTTTTGAAATCCCTGGAAAACTTTTGGTGAATGGCAAGATTTTTTATCCTCTCAGCTTCCACTGGATTTTCTCTGACAAGCTTCTCATACGGAGCCAATAATCTTTTGGCTTCCGGGCTATTTATCGGTATAGGCGATGAAGTCACTCCGGCAGCTGCTACGGAAACTTGAAAATAAAAGACTGTCAATCCCGTAATCAAACCGATGATAATATTTTTATTTTTTGTCATGGTATTCCTGTTATTAATCTGATTTCTGCTCAGTGAGCATATTTACCATCGCGTCATGCATCTGTGTCCTCGGCCTTGCGCATGGCAGTTCAGCAGCACACGGCAGAACCTGAAATGCTATTGCATTCTGATCGGGGCAGTCGTTATACCAGTCTCTAATACCAGAGCTTGCTCGATCAGCGCGATATTGCCGATTACATCGTCAGCTTCTACAACGGTATCGGCCGTACTTGAAATTGGGCTACCTGTTCCCCACCGCCTATGAACGGATAATGACAGCAACACCACCTATCTCAGTGTCTGAAATTACTTGACCACTACATGATAATTTGAATGTTTCATCCATAAACTGTCTTGTTGTTATGGATCCACGCACCCCTGTTCATACCTTCTGTCCTCCTCCCTTCTTTCTGCCTCCTTTCGCTGTATCTCATAAGAAGCTTCGCGCTGAATACGTTCCAACTCTCTAACAGAATTATCCGTTAGTACTTGAATGGTTTGCCCAATGCTTTTCTCAAGAGACGCAAATTTAGCTAACTGGCTCGCAGGATCGTTATCCTTAATTACTTCCTCACCAAATTCTTGCAAACGAACTTTTGCTAATGCATTGCCCTGGCCTGCAGACAGCCGATAATATTTTTTCGCTTCCTCGATACTTTTTGGTACACCGATCCCTGATTCATATTTAACCCCGAGTAAATAATTCTCGCCTCCGTGCACCGTCTCAGTTTTTATATCATGCTGGGTTTTATCAACATAGGCAGGACTAACATTTTTGGATGTAGGCTTGGCAGCCGGGATGTTCTGGGTTACTCCACGTTGGACTAGCGCCTGATCAAGCCGGGCTAGGCCAATTTTCGCCGAAGGGTTCCCAAACTGGGCAGACAGCTGATACCACCTTCGAGCCTCCTCGATATTTTTGGCAACACACGTTCCTGTTTCATAGTTAAAGCCGCGCTGATAGTATTTTTGCGCTAGAGTTTGCGCTTGATTTTGTACTTGAGCTTGCGCTTTAGCTATTCCTTGAGCGTACGCTTGATCTAGAGCTATCCCTTGAGCTCGCGCTTGATCTAGAGTTTGCGCTTGAGTTTGAAATGAATGCCGTGGAATAGGAGTGACGCACCCGGTTAAAGACAACAAGCCTAACCCAATTACCAGGTTGGCGAATAAGTGCTGATACCCCCTCGTTAGATTTGGCATAGTCCCTTGGATTGGAAGATTTGACATATTCACCATGATGTACGTTTCTGGTTCAGGAACCGCACGAGTACTGACCAGAATCCGAAGTCCACGTTACCCCATTTGGAGCAGTAATTGATAATTCTACGGTATGAGCAAAATCTGCTACTCCCCCAGAAGTTCCGGCACAAACCTGCTATGAACATAGGATTATCTAAACTGAAGCCGATTCTTTCCTGCGACGTGTAGTAAAACCCAGCAGTCCCAACCCAGCCAGCAACATGGCGTAAATTTGGGGTTCTGATCATGTGCATTACGGCTTGGCCAGTACCAACTAAAGTCACACCAGTAACGAATGCAGTAGCGGAATTCGGATCCAGTCCCGCGCCGGTCTCAATGCCGACGATGCAGAACCGATCCACGCCCAGGCCACCGAAAACATGGTCGGCACCCCCACTCAGTGTTGCATTGAATACCCACTCTGTACCGCTCCATAGATACAGGTCAAACTGACCATCGCTGACATTCGGGAGTAGCACGGAAGCGAAAGTCGGACCGGAATCCAGGAAGCTGAAATATCGAGCATTTTATAGGATACGAAACCAACTGACGAGTATGTGCTTTAGGCTTGAGCCGAACAGACTATCCCAGGAAGCGGTACGGTCCCGGTGTCAATGATAGGAGCGGTAGCATGGATTGCATCGCGTCGAAAGGGCTGCAACTTGAGTCAGACAACGAGCGTCAGAAGCGCCGTCGGCGGGCGCCAAGATCAAGGAGCCGGCACGCACAATGGGGGTTGGCTGCTTCCTACGTTACTGCCTGCTCGCCGCCACGGACCAGCTAATCTTGATGGTGTTGCGCCGGATTAACGATCTCTGGCGCGAGGTTGCTGCAGGCGTCCCCGGTACGTCAATTGGGCTGATCTTCACTAGATGCTGGTCAGGGACGAGGCGGTACAGAACCTTTTGCAAGAACTGGACGACGAGTTCGGAAAGTCATAATTGAACGGTAAAATGGCTGAGCAAGCCCTCCTCTCAGCTCTTTTTATTATGAATGATAACGTCCTTTATCATTCATAAAATGAATTGAAAAAATGAGCAGCGCACCCCGTGAGCTTCTCATGCAGTTCTTGGAGAAATCCCAGTTGGCCCGGAAGAATGCGGCGAGTGGCTTCTGCTATATCGAACCACTCAGCACGGTCTACCTCCGGGAAGTCACGAATTTTGCCAGATCCCCTGGGCCACTCCATGCTGAATGTATTTGAAACCAGGTTGGAAGCATCCCAATTGCTCTCAGCTGCCCATACGTCGATGATTTTTCCGCTCGGCTGCCTGCGAGCTGTAAGGGGTAAATACGGCCCGGTTGGCCGATACCCCGTTTCTTCAAAGAATTCTCTCAACGCGGCCTGGAGGGGAGCTTCACCTTCCTCATACTCGCCTTTCGCTATTGACCATGCCCCAAGGTCTTTTTTGGCCCAAAATGGTCCACCGGGGTGAACAAGCAGGACTTCAAGGTGATTGGTTTTTAAACGGTAGAGAAGGAGGCCGGCGCTGGTTGGGGTCATATGTATGTTGTTCGCGAAAACTCCTAATTGTTATATAGTAAAACATGCAAGGTTTGTGGATGGATGAATGTGACAATAATTCGATCTGGAATCACGCTGTGGGGCCAAGCCCATAATTAAATACATCCCAATCATGGGGCCAAGTCTCGCACCCGAGTTGGGAGAATAAGGGTGGTCGAAACCATTTCAGAGGTCGAGCCGGTTGTCCGGCTGGGGTTTTTTGTCGCGATCCTCGCTGCTGTCGGTATTTTGGAAGTGCTGATACCGCGGCGTAGGCGGAGTCTCGCGCGGCTCAAGCGTTGGCCGGGTAATCTCGGCATCGCGGCGCTGAATACACTGGTGCTTCGTATCGTATTTCCCACAGCTGCCATTGGCGTTGCATTGCTGGGAAAAGAGCGCGGCTGGGGATTGTTGAACGTTTTTACCCTTCCGGAATGGATTGCGGTGTTGATTGCCGTAGTGGTCCTTGATCTCGCCATTTACCTTCAGCATGTGCTATTTCACGCTGTGCCCTCGCTCTGGCGGCTGCATCGTTTGCATCATGCCGATCTCGATTTTGATGTAACCACCGGGGTGCGTTTTCATCCGATTGAAATGGTACTCTCCATGGGCATCAAGCTGATGGTTGTAACCGCACTTGGAGCGCCAGCGCTTGCGGTGCTGATTTTCGAGGTATTACTCAATGCCACCTCATTGTTCAACCATGGCAATGTGCGCATCTCTCTACCCATCGACAGGGTTCTGCGCTGGCTGGTGGTTACACCCGACATGCACCGGGTCCACCATTCCTGGCACCCTAACGAGACAAACTCCAACTTCGGATTCAATCTGCCGTGGTGGGATCGGCTACTGGGCACGTACCAAGACCAGCCCCGCGATGGGCATGAATGGATGACAATTGGCATCAACCTGTTCCGTGAACCGGCTTGGGAGCGACTCGATCGAATGCTGATTCAGCCTTTCATCGGGCCTGTCCACAGCTACCCCATCAATGCGCGCGAGGTGGACCGGGGATCTGGCGGTGAATCGCCGGCAAGGGAAACGGAAGAACAGAACTGAATTTTACGGTGCCGAGGAGTGCGCTAAGTTTACCCCTTGATGCGGTTTGCCTTCGCGACCCCTATAAATTCACACTACGTCCGCCATCCACCGCGATGATCTGACCGGTGATATAAGGCGCATCGGCAATCAGAAAAGCCACTGTTCTAGCGATGTCGTCCGGTTCGCCCGTGCGTTTCAGGAGCGTCCTCTCGACAATATGCCGGCGTACCGCTTCCTCCTTCCACTCGCCATTTTCGGGCCATAGGATGGGCCCGGGTGAAATACCGTTTACGCGGATTTCCGGCCCAAGCTCCTGGGCCAGTGATCGGGTGAGTGCCGCCAGGCCTCCTTTGGCGGCGTTGTATATCACGTACCTTTTCAGCGGCCACTCCGCGTGGATATCGACGATATTGACGATGCAGCCATGTTGTTTTCTGAGTTGTGGGGCCGCCGCTTGGGATAGAAACAGCGGGACCTTCAGGTTGCTGCCGATAAGATCATCCCACATCGCTTCCGTGATTTCTCCCAGCGGTGTGGGGAAAAAGCTGGAGGCATTATTCACCAAGGCATCGAGTTTTCCGAAATGATTCATGGTTTCAGCAATGAGGTCGGGTAGTCGCGCAATGTCGAGCAGATCGGCTTGCGCCAGCGTCACCGAGCCGGGGCGGACTTGATTCAGCTCAGCCTGCAATGCTCGGGCTTCCCCCGCTGATGCCCGATAATGCACGACGAGATTTGCACCTCGCGCGTGCAGCCTGCGGCAGGTCGCGGCACCTACTCGCTTGGCTCCGCCGGTGATGAGTATGACTTTCCCTTCCATCAGTATCTCCTCTACACTTGTGCCTGTAAACTCGCACAACAATTTTGTGTAGCATAGCGCCAATGCAACCACTCCCGCCACTACCTGTCCCGAGCGAAGCAGCCCTTCAGCATTGCCGCGCCGTAAAGGAACTCATTGATGCTGAACTTGCCGCCGCGGGCGGCTGGATTTCGTTTGCACATTATATGAAGCTGGCGTTATATGCGCCGGGGTTGGGTTACTACAGCGGCGGCGCAGCCAAATTTGGCCAGGAGGGAGATTTTGTCACTGCGCCGGAAATCTCGCCGCTATTCGGGCACGCAGTGGCACGACAGGCGGTGCAAGTGCTGGAACTCACGGATGGCGGTGGCGATATTCTGGAATTCGGAGCGGGTACGGGCAAACTCGCGTTCGATTTGCTGCTTGAACTGGAAAGATTGGGCAGTTTACCGAGACGGTATTTTATTCTTGAGGTCAGCGCGGAGCTTCAACAGCGGCAACGTCAATTATTCGAACGGCACGCGCCGCAGCTCCTGTTGCGGGTTGTGTGGCTGGAACGTTTACCCGCCAAGTTTAATGGATTGATGCTAGCCAACGAAGTCCTGGATGCGATGCCGGTGCATCTGGTGGCGTGGCACAATTCCGGTCTGTTCGAGCGCGGTCTGACGTCGGGCGCATCGAGGGGCGATGAGTTTGGGTGGAGTGAACGCCCACTGGGGGAAGGAGAGCTTTTCGAGGCTGCGCGCGAATTAACTCCCTGGATTGCGTCCGGCAGCAGCGGCGATAGCGTGAATGATGTGAGTGAATATATCAGCGAAATCGGTCTTGCCGCGCGGGGTTTTATGGTCAGTCTCGCGAAAATTCTGCAGCAGGGCGCTATAGTGCTTATCGACTATGGTTTCGGGCGCGGCGAGTATTACCATCCACAGCGTAACCTCGGGACACTGATGTGCCATTATCGGCATCATGCGCATGACAATCCGTTTTACCTGCCGGGTCTGCAGGACATTACCAGTCATGTGGACTTCAGTGCCGTTGCGGAAGCGGCCACAAAAGCCGGGTTGGAGCTGCTGGGTTATACCACCCAGGCGCACTTCCTCATCAACTGCGGAATAACCGAAAGTCTGGCGCGAATACCGGCGGAGAACGTAAAGGAGTATTTGCCGCTGGCAAATCAGTTACAAAAGCTGGTGAGCCCTGCCGAAATGGGTGAATTATTCAAGGCCATCGCTTTCGGCAAGAATATTTCCCAGCCACTTATTGGATTCACCCATGGCGATAAAAGCCGCCTATTGTAGGAATGTAGCAGTTGCCGTGGAATTTGAATGTTTCCATGGCACACCCTAGGGGGACAAGCTGCCAAGTCCTGTCTTTGCCGTGTTATGATTGGATGAGCTTGATAAGCAGGTTTTCGGATATTTAAACTGAGCGTGGGGAATGGTGCCATGGCGACTGTAAGGCAATTACTGCAAGGAAAGGGATACGAAGTGGCGAGCATCGAGCCGGATAAATCGGTGTACGATGCGATGGAATTGATGGCCACCAAGAACATTGGTGCACTCCTGGTACTGGAGAATGGAAAATTGGCCGGCATCTTCACTGAAAGGGATTATTCGCGCAAGGCATACCTGCTGGATAAATCCGCGAAAGACATTCGGGTAAAAGAACTGATGACCGCACAAGTGGCATATGTAAGTCCCGATTATACGGCCGAGGATTGCATGGCACTGGTCACCGAGATGCGGGTACGCCATTTGCCGGTGCTGGAAAACAATGCAGTGGTCGGTATTATTTCCATCGGCGACCTGGTCAAGGATGCGATTTCGGGCCAGGAATTCATTATCAACCAGCTCGAACGTTATATCCACGGCATCCGCTGAGTGAAGTAAGTTATCAATGGGATCCTGCGTTGCCGGCCAGCGACCAGATACCCATCAGCAAGAATGAAGCCGCCGCGAACCATCGTACCCACTTCATATTGATACGGTCGGCAAGTGCCTCGCCAATCCAGACCGCGGGCGCGTTGGCGAGCATCATGCCGAGTGTGGTTCCCAGTACTACCGCCGTCAGCTCATCGTAGCGCGCTGCCAGCGCCACCGTCGCAAACTGGGTTTTGTCTCCCATTTCCGCCATGAAGAAAGCGATCAGCGTGGTAACGAACACGCCGGCACCGAAGATGCGAGGATTCCCATCGAGCGTGTCGGGCTTCAGCGCCCATAATCCGAAACCGATGAACGACAGTCCGACGATCCAGTTGAGCGATTGCGGAGAGATCAGGCTTGCCAGCCAGGCGCCGACCGAAGCCGCCAACGCGTGATTAAGCAAAGTGGCAACGAAAATACCCGCCATGATGGGATAAGGCCGCCGTAGTTTGGCAGCCAGAACAAATGAAAGAAGTTGAGTCTTGTCGCCGATTTCGGCAAGAGCAACCAGCAGGGTAGAGGTAAAAAAGGCTTCCAAGATTGAGCGTATGGAGAGAAGAACGGGCGGGGAATTGTAGCGCGATTTCGCTGTCACATATCGTTCTTTGCTCAACTAGTGATTCAAATGATCGATACTGCATTGCCTATAAGTTGTCCGATGATGATATCGGATTTATTCTGTATGTTGATCCCGAGATGCCGGTGACGAGTTCTTTTGTCTTTGTATGTGTTAGGGGGTAGACTCTTCGAATGTACTGCGGTTCTAACAAAAATGGGTCTACGATCATTCTGTTCAGCGGAGATGATCATGAAACCTTCTGACCTTCCACCCGATTTTTCTGTCGATACACTCATTGCCGAAGCCAATCGCTGCGTCGCATGCGGGCTTTGCCTGCCGCATTGTCCCACGTACCGTATAACGTTGTCTGAAGCTGATTCGCCCCGCGGGCGCATCGCCCTGATGAGCGGTGTTGCCAGCCACCGCATTCCAATGAATGCGCGCTTTGTTTTGCACATAGACCGCTGTCTCACCTGTCGCGCTTGCGAGGCGGTTTGCCCGAACCACGTAAGCTACGGGAAACTGGTGGACGGAACCCGCGCCATGATTTCGTCATCATACCCGGATCTCCTGAAAGAGGGAGCGGTAACGCGGAAATCCTGGTTTCGGCGATGGATGGAAAATGAAATACTCGCTAAATCCGGCCGCCTGGATGCATTGCGACCGCTCCTGCGTTTTTACCAGAAGACAGGTTTGCAGAAAGCCATCCGAAAATCAGGCTTGCTTGGAAAAACAAAGCTCGCCGTGCTGGAGAGGCAATTACCGCCCGTCGGCATGCCTTGCACCTTGCGCGGTAAAGGTGGCGTGGCCAATACATGGCAGGCCGTTTATCCCTCAATCGGAAATCCGCGCGGTGAAGTCGGGCTGTTCCTCGGCTGTGTCGCGCGGCTGACGGATGTTGAAACGCTCAATTCTGCAATATTCGTGCTTAACCATCTGGGTTACACGGTGCATGTGCCGCCCACGCAGACATGTTGCGGCGCCTTGCATCAACATGGCGGGGACAGGCAAGCGGCGGTGCAGCTGGCGCAACAGAATACGAGGGCTTTTGAGGGCCCGGGACTGGATTTGCACGCAATCATCAGCACTGCGTCGGGTTGTGGCGTGCAATTGACGGAATACCCCCTTTGTAATGCATCGGAAACGCCGGAGTACCAAATCCTTCAGTCACTGCATGCGGAAGAGGAGGCCGGAAATTTTTCCGCCAAAGTGATGGATATCAGTGCATTTCTGGCAAAGGCGGAGGGATGGGACAACATAAAGCCCGAGCCGTTGCCGCACAAAATCGTAGTGCATGAACCATGCACCCTGCGCAATGTCTTGCGCGGTTCGGCGCACTCCTATACATTGCTGGCGCGCGTTCCGGGCGCTGAGGTGGCCCCGTTGGCCGGGAATGATCAGTGCTGTGGCGCGGCCGGGACATATTTTCTGGACCAGCCGGAGATGGCACGGGGACTGCTGCGTGATAAAATAACCGCGCTGGATGCAAGTGGCGCGCATTACCTTGCCACATCCAACGTTGGTTGCGCCATGCATATTGCCAGCGCATTGCGTGAGACAGGCTCGGAGATCGAGGTGCTGCATCCGGTAACACTACTGGCGCGGCAGATGGGTATGGCGTCATAATCCTGAATCCGCTGGTGGGCAGCCTAACCAGGGTGAGAGTCAAATAACAAGAAATATTGTTATTGGTCATAATGCTGATCTATTAAATGAGCGGTCAGCTAGCGGGTTTTAGGGTAAATCTACATTTACTGGGAAATTATGCCGAATCTGGATAAATTCATCATCGGTTTCGATCATGCACTGCGCACATTGCTGACGCCTGCGCAAACATTGCGACCGGTTCCGGGGACTGAATTGCCGGAAGTGGAGCTGAGCGATTCAGAGAAAAATGAATCCACCGCACTGATGCGCGTCAATCATGTCGGCGAAATTTGCGCACAAGCGCTATATCAGGGGCAAGCCCTTACCGCACGTGATGCGGAGGTGCAGCGCACCCTGGCGCAATCGGCACGTGAGGAAACCGAGCATCTTGCCTGGACGGAGCGACGTATCGCGGAACTGCATGGGCGCAAGAGCCTGCTGAATCCCCTGTGGTATGGTGGATCACTTGCCATTGGCGCGTTGGCGGGCATGCTGGGCGATAAATGGAATCTTGGGTTTCTCGCGGAAACCGAACGCCAGGTGGAAATCCATCTGGCTGGTCATTTAAAGCGGTTGCCGCATCACGACGGCAAAAGCCGCGCCATTGTCGCGCAGATGCAGGTGGACGAAGCCGGACATGCTACAGCGGCCATGTCCCACGGCGGCATTGAATTGCCGATGCCTGTTAAACTGGCGATGAAGCTGGGATCAAAAGTCATGACAAAAACCGCATATTGGGTTTGACGAAAGATCTCATGCCTCCACGATTCTGAAGTCGTGGGTCAGTTCCGCCGTTTTTCCCAGCATGATCGAGGCCGAGCAGTATTTTTCCGCGGAGAGTCTGATCGCCCGTTCCGCTTGTTCGGGCTTCAGTTGTTTCCCGGTGAGGATAAAATGAAAATGAATGCGGGTGAACACTTTGGGTTCTTCCGGTGCCCGTTCCGCTTCAATTTCCACCACGCAATCGCTGATATCCTGCCGGCTTTTTTTAAGAATCAATACCACGTCAAAAGCTGCGCAACCGCCGGTTCCCATTAACAGCATTTCCATGGGGCGTGGCCCCCGGTTTTTGCCGCCCGCTTCTGGCGGACCATCCATCAGTATGCTGTGGCCGCTGCCCGATTCGCCCAGAAAGCTCATTCCTTCCTTCCATTCGATGCGTGCTTTCATGCTATTCCTCTTCGAAGAATCCAAAATGTTATTTTAATCCTTTCGTCCGGTCTCCGCCCAAGACAGGATACCAGGGGCGACTGATGGATGAGATCGGAGACCTTGATTCACAGGACGGGTTTCATGGTTGACCGGAAGCAGGCATGAGCCGGTACCATAGTATGCCAATGACCTCATGGAGGAACCAGTTGCTCTTTTGCAGTGCGCCAGTTGTCGGGATGAATGCGAAGACATCTGTCTTATATCGTGTGGTGTACGCGGTGGCAGCGGGTGTAACCTTGAATCCGGCTTGTTCGAACTCCCTCGACGCTCTTGGCATGTGCCAGGCGTGAGTGACCAGCGCGACACGGTTGATCCCTTTTTTTTTGAGAATGGCAAAGCTCTTGTAGGCATTCTCGCGGGTGTTGCACGAGTCCTCCTCTATCCACTTAACCGGAACCCGAAACTCGTCTTCGAGCGCTGCCTTCATTTGCGCCGCCTCCGAAGAGTCGCCTCCCAGAGGAGAGCCGCCTGTCGCCAATATCGGCTTACCTGTGAACCGATGCAGCCGCGCGGCATAACGGATGCGCTCCAGGCCGAGCCGGTTCACGGTGTCACCGTCATATTCCGGCGCATCGAAATAGGTGCCTGCACCCAGTACTACGATGGCTTGTATATTATCGAAGGAGTGGGATGCCGGGGGTGTCTCCAGCTTTTGCAACGCGGTTTCGGCGACAAATGGAATGGACAGCAGATAAAGCAGAGTCAGCGCGAGCATAACCAGAACCTTGCCTATTCTCGGGTGGCGCTTGATAAGCAGCACCCCCATCACGCCTAACAGGATAAGATTCAATGGGAGAAGCAGAAATGCGCTTGCCAGATTAGTCGCAAACCAGCCCATGGTTAATTGGTATACAAGAGCTTAATGTCCGATTATTGATGTGGCATAGGTACGCACGGTATTTACATCATACTATTCTGCTATGCCGCTTTACGAGAGGGAAATAAAAAAGCCGGCGCGTTGATGCGCCGGCTTTTTTATTAAACAAAATCGGTTATTTGAGCGATAGAATAAACGACACCAGCGTTTTGATATTGGCATCGCTGACATTGGAATTCGGTGGCATCGCGATCGGTCCCCACACGCCGGTGCTTCCTTTCTTCACTTTTTCTTCCAGCTTGGCCTGGGCGCCTGCATCATCCTTGTACTTGGCGGCGATATCCTTTAGCGCCGGTCCGACCAGTTTCTTGTCAACTGTGTGACAGTTCATGCAACCGCTGGCTTTCGCCAAGTCCGCGTTCGCTTGCGCGGTACCCACCATCAACAGGGCCGATGCCGCAACCACTCCCATCCAGACAGCTTTCATGCTTACTCCTTTTATCCGTTAATTATAGAAGAACCAATCTTACCTTGAATTTCACAGACGCGCAGCAATTCCTGCAAGTCAGAGATCTCCGGTAGGCATTTAACGCCTTGGCAGACCCAGGCGTTGACGGCGTTATCCGTTGCAGCCGGTTTATTCAGACCGGGCGGCAGCCGAAGAAGTTCCAGCGGCAAAGCAAATGCCAGAGCGTACGGGGAGCTGTACCGCAATGCTTTTTTCCATTCCGTCAAAGCAAGCGCCTGACCACGAAGTATAACAATTTGCGGGGGCGAGAGCGATTGTTCGAGTGCGACCAACAAACTGCAGCACGAGCTGGTATAGCGGGACAGGGTGGGGTAGAACAAACTCAAAGCACGTTCGGCGGCCTGCAAATAACGAAATTCGCCGAGCAGATGCCCCAGCCGCTGAAGGGCGTATGCCGCCACGCCATTACCCGAAGGCGTGGCGTTATCAAGGCCCGGCTTGGGGCGATGTATCAGTCTCTCATGGTCATGGCTGGTGAAGAAAAAACCTCCCGCCTGTTTGTCCTCGAATTGCTCCAGCAGCACATCGGCCAGTGCTATGGCAAAATCCAGATCGGCCTGACGAAACTCCGCCTGCATCAGTTCCAGCAAGCCATCCAGCAGGAAGGCGTAATCGTCCAGATAGGCATTGAGATGCGCCTTGCCATCCTTGCAGGTTGCCAGCAGACGGTTATTCTTCCATAGCGTGGAACGAATGAAATCCACTGCGAGAGTTGCGGATTGGATCCAGTCGGAGCGTTCGAAAACATTGCCCGCACGCGTCATTCCCTTGATCATCAACCCGTTCCAGCTGGTGAGGATTTTCTCGTCGCGGCCCGGGCGCACGCGTAATTCGCGCTCGATAAAAAGTTTCCTGCGCCCTGATGCAAGCCTTTGCCGTGCTTCTTCATGCTGGATACCGATAGCCCGGGCAACGTCCGCAAGGGGCTGGGTGATTTCCAGATTCCAGTGTTTCTGTTCGAAGTTTGGGGTACGCAGGAGCCCGTAATAGGGGGCAACCACGGCATATTCTTCCGGCGACAGAATTTGCGCTATTTGAGCGTAATCCCATACATAGAATTTGCCTTCTTCATCTTCGGAATCGGCATCCAGCGTTGAGTAATATCCACTCCCGCCCATCATGCCTGCTTCTACCCCAACCGGTGGTTGCATTTCCCGCATCACCCATTCGGCTGTTTCTTCCACAACTCGTTTGAATAATGGGTCTCCAGTGGCGAGCCAGGCGTCGGCGTAGAGTCGCAGCAACGGTCCGTTGTCATAAAGCATTTTTTCGAAATGTGGAATGCTCCAGTGCTGATCCGTGCTGTAGCGGCAGAAACCGCCGCCCAGTTGGTCGTAGATGCCACCCTCCGCCATTTTTTTCAGGGTATGCGCCGCCATGCGCAATGTCTCCGCATTGCCGGTGGCAACGTAGCGGCGCAAGCAGAATTCCAGCTCGGTGGGATGAAGGAATTTCGGCACATCGCCAAAACCGCCATTTACGGAATCGAACCGGTCCCTCAACTCGGCCAGCGCCTGATCAAGCGGCTGTTCCGAAAATGCCGAGGTTGGCGAGCCTGCTGACGGCAGCGTGCTGGCAAATGAGCGCAGCAGCGAGGCGCCCTGCCGCTCGATTTCTTCGCCGCGAGTGGAATATGTTTCGGCGACGCGTGGCAGCAGATCCAGAAAACCCGGCAGACCGTGGCGTGGGGCCTTAGGAAAATACGTACCGCCAAAAAATGGCTTCTGGTCGGGTGTCAGAAACAGCGTCAGTGGCCAGCCGCCATGACGCTGGGTTAGCATGTAAAGCGCGCTCTGATAAATCTGGTCGAGATCGGGGCGCTCTTCGCGATCCACCTTGATATTCACGAAGTGCTGGTTCATCGCCGCGGCAACTTCCGCATCTTCAAAAGATTCGTGTGCCATGACATGGCACCAGTGACAGGCCGAGTAGCCAATGGAAAGCAGTATCGGCTTATTCCCGGTGCGGGCCAGCGTCAATGCCTCGTCTCCCCAGGGATACCAATCCACGGGATTTTCCACGTGCTGAAGCAGGTACGGACTGGTTTCGCCGGAAAGATGATTGAGCATGGGTTCCTGGTCAAGGTGGATTAATCCGTTACCGCTCCCCGGCTAGCCGTGGAAACCGATTTTGCATATTTTGCCAGCACGCCCCGCACATAGCGGGGTGGTGGCTGCGTCCATTCGGCGCGGCGCCGCACAAGTTCTTCCTCTGTAACATTGAGTTGCAGCAGACGCTGCTCGGCGTCTATGGTGATGGAATCCCCTTCATGCACCAGCGCGATGGTTCCTCCCACAAACGCTTCGGGCGCGACGTGACCCACCACCATTCCGTAGGTGCCGCCCGAGAAGCGCCCATCGGTGATAAGTCCCACCGAATCTCCAAGACCCTCGCCGATGAGGGCGGAAGTGGGCGAAAGCATTTCGCGCATGCCAGGCCCTCCCCTGGGACCTTCATAGCGTATGACGACCACGTCACCGGGCTGGATTTGCCGCGCAAGTATTGCCGCCATGCAGGTTTCTTCGGATTCGAACACGCGTGCCGGGCCGGTGATTTTTGGCGTTTTCACGCCGGTGATCTTGGCTACGCAACCCTCGCTTGAAAGATTACCTTTGAGTATGGCAAGGTGGCCCTGCGCATACATGGGATTTTCCCATTGCCGGATTACATCCTGATCCTTGCGCGGTGTTGAGGGAATGTCATGCAGTAACTCCGCCACTGTCTGGCCGCTTATGGTGATGCAATCGCCGTGCAGCAAGCCGTGTTCGAGCAGCATCTTCATGACTTGGGGGACGCCTCCTGCCTTGTGCAGGTCGGTGGCCACGTAGCGGCCGGAGGGTTTCAGGTCGCACAGCACCGGCACTTTGCCGCGCATCCATTCAAAATCATCGATAGTGAGATCCACCTCCGCCGCGTGGGCAATGGCGAGGAAATGCAATACCGCATTGGTCGAACCGCCGACCGCCATGATCACGGCAATCGCATTCTCGATGGATTTCCGGGTGATGATGTCGCGTGGACGGATTTGCGCCCTGATCGCATCAACCAGCACTTCCGCAGAGCGGGCGGCGCTCACGCGTTTCTCGCCATCCTCCGCGGCCATCGTGGAAGAATAAGGCAGGCTCATTCCCATCGCTTCAAATGCCGATGACATGGTATTGGCGGTAAACATGCCGCCACAGGAACCGGCCCCTGGACAGGCATGGCGTTCTACTTCAAGCAACTCCTTCTCGTCGATCTTGTGCGCCGTGTATTGACCGACGGCTTCAAAGGCACTGACAATGGTCAAATCTCTTCCCATATAGCGGCCCGGCTTGATGGTGCCGCCGTAAACGAAAATGGCCGGAACATTCATTCGTGCCATAGCGATCATCGCACCCGGCATGTTCTTGTCGCAGCCGCCGATCGCGATGACGCCATCCATACTTTCCCCTTGCACCGCGGTTTCGATCGAATCCGCAATGACTTCGCGAGATACCAGCGAATATTTCATGCCTTCGGTGCCCATCGAGATGCCGTCGGATATGGTGATGGTGCCAAACATCTGCGGCATCGCACCCGCTTCTTTCAATGCGTCCTCGGCGCTTATGGCCAGCTCGTTCAATCCCTTGTTGCACGGTGTGATTGTGGAAAAACCATTCGCCACGCCAACGATAGGCTTGTCGAAATCGCTGTCATTGAAACCCACCGCCCGCAGCATCGCACGATTGGGGGAACGCTGCGCACCCTGGGTGATGGCTTGGCTGCGTTTGTTATCTGGCATGGAAACTCCTAGAGAAAGTTGAAAAACCGGGAAATCTTTAAATCGTAGGCCACGTAGCGGCGCTTCGAGCTTGAACCGCGATATCAGAAAGAAGGAAAGACGAGATCAGTACAAGTTGTTTTTGTTCGATTCTTCTCACCCTGCATTCATCTCCGCAATGAACAGCGTGAAGGAATCTCTCTGGCGCGCGTGCGTGAAACTTATTCAGGGATTCCTTAACGTATAATCAATCATTTTACCGCAAAAAAGCCGAACCCTATGCTCGTTCACCCGCAGTTCGACCCTGTCGCCATCTACCTTGGGCCCCTTGCCGTCAGGTGGTACGGGCTCATGTATCTCCTGGGATTCGCGCAGTTCATACTGCTGGGGCGTTATCGCATCAAGCGCCACCCTGAGGGTGTATTCACCACCAGCATGCTCGACGATATGCTGTTTTTCGGTGTTCTGGGAGTCATACTGGGCGGCCGCCTGGGGTATGTATTATTTTATCAGCCCGGCTACTTCCTGGCGCATCCGCTGGAAATCTTTGCAGTGTGGCAGGGTGGAATGTCGTTTCATGGCGGTTTTCTTGGCGTGATAACCGCGATGGCGCTGCTGGCCCGAAAATATAAACTGCGGTGGCTGGCCGTCACCGATTTTATCGCGCCGTTGGTGCCGTTGGGGCTGGGGGCGGGCCGTCTCGGTAATTTCATCAATGCGGAGCTGTGGGGGCGCCCCACCGACGTGCCCTGGGGCATGATTTTTCCGCACGTGGATGATCTCCCGCGCCATCCTTCCCAGCTCTATGAGTTTGCGCTGGAAGGGTTGGCATTCTTTGCATTGATGTGGATTTATTCCGCCAAACCGCGGCCGGTGGCCGCGGTCTCCGGCATGTTCCTGATCGGCTATGGCGTGTTCCGTTCGTTTGCGGAGTTTTACCGTGAACCGGATAATGGCTTTCTGGGTGTACTGACGCTTGGTATCAGCATGGGGCAATGGTTGTCGCTGCCGATGATTGTGGCAGGCGCCGGTATGCTGGTTTGGGCTTATCGAGCGCAGCGAAGCATACCACCCGGTTTGGAGCCAGCGGATAAGCCAATTAAGCCCAATAAGCCGGAACGAAAGAAGGGCGGACGAAGCCTGAAGTAAGATTCTCTCATGTCCCTGCGCCATTCCTACACAGTCATTGCTCCGCTTTATGATGCTTTGCTCGCGACGGCGGGTACCGGAGTGCGCGCGGCAAGCCTCGGCCAACTACCGCAACAAGGTGATCTCAATATTCTCATCAGCGGCATTGGTTCCGGACTGGATTTGCCTTATCTTCCTCCATGCCACCGCTATGTCGGCCTGGATCTTACCGCCGCCATGTTAAGACGTGCAAGATCCCGTGCTGGGGGTTTGCGCCTGAACCTGATTCAGGGCAATAGCATGTCACTGCCGTTTGCCGACGGATATTTTGATCATGTGGTGCTGCATCTGATTCTTGCGATCGTTCCCGATGCGAACGCCTGCTTGCGGGAAACCGCCCGTGTATTAAAACCGGGCGGAAGCGTGCTGATCCTTGACAAGTTTCTCAAGCCGGGCGAGACCGCCTGGATCAGGCGAACATTGAATCTGCTGTCGCAGCATATCGTTACCCGGCTGGATGTGGTATTTGAGGAGGTGTTGGCGGGCGTTCCGGAATTGAAAGTGGAAGCGGACGTGCCGGTACTGGCGGGTGGGTGGTTTCGTCGTATCCGCCTGGTTAAAAAATGACCTGCAATGCGAAACAGAAGTAAAATTCTTTACGCGACATCAAAATCATCAATCGGATATTTATCGGAAATCCCATGCGTTACATTGCTTCTTTCATTGCCATTGCGATGCTTCTTGCCGCTACATCCGTGCAGGCGATCGACCTGAAAAGCCCTGGGATGGGTTGGACCGAGGCCTACCGCAGCAATGAGCTTGTCATTTTTACGAAAGATGTGGAAGCGGGACGCAGAATTGTCGCAATTGCCGAGGCGGACGCTCCGCCGGAGGTTGTTTTTAATGTCATCAATGACTTCGACCATTATCCGGATTTCATGCCTTACGTGAAGGAGTCGCGGGTGCTCAGCCGCAAGAATGATAGCGAAGTCATTACTTACGCGCGCATCGCGCCGCCGTTCGTAAACGAGCGTGACTATCCGCTCAAGGTCAGGATGACGCGCGGCATACCGATGAATGGCGGCATATTCAAGACCGAATGGACTGCCAGTCCCGACGCCCACCCGGAAATCGAGGGTGTAGTGCGCGTCAAACTCAACGAAGGCTCGTGGCGGGGTGAACCGCTCGATGACGGCAAGCGTACGCGGCTCACCTACACACTGCTGACGAATCCTGGCGGCCTGATTCCGGCCTTTGTCGTCAACTTGTCGAATACGGTCGCGATTCCCAAACTCTTTAAGGCGGTGATGAAACGCTCGGCCGAAAAAGCGGCTCTGGAGAGATAAACCGCAAATATGCGATCCAGCGCTTATGGGTTCGTTCAATACATTTACAGGAGTGGGTCATGGCAAATACAACCGTGAGAGTCCTCGCCAGGATAACTGCGCGGCCTGACAAGATTGAAGAGCTGACCCCAATTCTGCGGGGTTTGGTGGGAGAAACACGCAAAGAGAGTGGCTGCATCAGCTATCAGCTTCTTCAAAACAGAGCTGACCCTGGCGATTTTACATTTGTGGAAGAATGGGAGAGCGATTCCGCTATCGATAGCCACTTTATAACGGCACATCTGCAGAATGCTTTTTCGGAGGCCGCGTCCCTGCTCATGAAAGAACCCGATATACGCAGGTACTACGTTATTGCATAAAGTAGGGGAAAAAGGATCGAGAGGATGGCGGTGAGTGGGGGAGTCCCATCCTTTCAAGGGCTATCCGAGACAAAGATCATATGCCGACCGCAATTGGAGACGTTCTGGATGTTTGAGCTAAAGATCTTTTTTCTTTTCCTGGCTACCGCAGTCGCCGAAATCGTCGGTTGCTATTTGCCTTATCTCTGGCTCAAGCAAGGCCAGAGCGCGTGGCTTCTCCTGCCCGCCGGCGCAAGTCTCGCGTTGTTTTCATGGCTGCTTGCGCTCCATCCCACGGCTGCGGGCCGCACCTACGCCGCATACGGAGGGGTTTATATTTTCGTGGCGATACTCTGGCTGTGGGCTGTCGAGGGCATCAGGCCCACGGCCTGGGATGTGGCCGGTTCTCTGGTGGCGCTTGCCGGGATGGCCATTATCATGTTTGGTCCACGGCATGCGTAAGCGCATAAGGGGGATTCAGCGTACTTGCCGCCTCATTGATGTCGCTTGGTTCCGGCGAGTGATTATTTCCGCTTCACCAGACTTGCCTGTCTCATGACAACTGGTTGTCGTCGGTTGACTTCGGCGCTCGAAACCGTAGAATCTCTTTAACATTCAACTTTTAAAAGAAACATAGCGAGAACATAAGATTTTCATAGGAGAAAGATAGATGGTTGCGAAAATGACTGCTGTGTTGTCAGTTCTTTTGCCAGTGTTTCTTTTTGCCGGTTGTTCGGCGATTTCAACGACCCCGGAAGGAAGATCCGTTGAACTTGTCACTGTAAAACCAGCGGGTAATTGCAAGCCGCTTGGTGACGCAGTGGGCTCTCAGGGCAACTGGTTTACAGGCGACTACACGCCGAATAAAAACCTGCTTATCGGTGCCAGAAACGATCTGCGCAACAAGGCGGCTGAAATGGGGGGAAACTACGTCTGGGTGCAAGACTCGAGTAATACCAACGCATGGGGCAGCAAAGGCACGTCAAACACTACAGTCTTGGGGGTCGTCTATCGCTGTGAGTAATGTCAGCTTTGGGGGCCGCAATTAACCTATTTATGGTTTCATCTGAATCGAATATGCGAGAGCCGGAACATGTCCAGCAAGGTTTACTACAACAGCGCATGCCCGGTTTGCAATGCAGGAATCAAGGATCAGCGCCAGCGCATGGAAGCGTGTGGCATTAAGGACATCGAGTGGGTCGACGTGCACGCTAATCCAGATGCTGTGTCGGAAGTGGGCGCTTCGTTGGAGCAGGTGCGCGAGCGGTTGTATGTCAAGGATGCCGATGGCGAGCTCAATATCGGAGCGGACGCATTCACGCGACTATGGTCACAGACGCCCAGCCAGCACTGGCTTGCAAGCCTGTTGCGATTACCGGTACTCAAGCAGCTTGCACGTCTGGCGTACAACGTCTTTGCCCGGCTGCTTTACCAGTGGAATCGCGCCAAGAGACACTGGTAGTGTTCACATCTGATCAGGCGCTTCGCGAACCAATTGCCGTCAATGTGTCAAGAATTCGCAGACGTGAATAACAAGACGGCGTGGCGCTTCCTGCCCATTTCGATCAAATGCGAAGAATTTTGAGCAGATCGTTGCCATAACTTTCCAGTTTACGCGCACCCATACCGGGTACCTGACGCAGTTCGTTTTCTGTCTGTGGACGCAGGCGCACTAATTCCGCCAGCGTTGCATCGTGAAACACGACATAAGCGGGAACGCCGTGCTTCTTTGCCATGTCGATGCGCCATGTGCGCAGGTGCGTCCATAGTGCACCAGACGCCGGATCGAGTGTGGCAAGTTTGTCCTCACGCGCGGCCTTGGTTTTGGCTGTATTCTTTTTGCGCTCCGGCTGCAGGCGCAGAGATACCGTTTGACTTCCGTTCAATACCGCGCGGCTGGCTGCCGTGAGACGCAGCGAACCATGACCCTCGCTGTCCGCAGTAAGCAAGCCGAGTGCCGCCAATTGGCGAAATATCGCGCGCCACGCCTTGTCTTCCAGTTCCTTGCCGATACCGAAGGTGCTGATCTTGTCGTGACCCCACTGCCCCACGCGCGCGGTATCGTTGCCGCGCAGCACATCAATCAGATGCCCGGCACCAAAGCGCTGACCCGTACGAAAGGCGCAAGACAGCGCCTTTTGTGCTGCCACCGTGCCGTCCCACACTTGGGGCGGATTGAGACAGACATCGCAATTACCGCAAGCAATACTGGCCGTGGTTTCGCCAAAATATTCCAGCAGACGCACGCGGCGGCAGGTAGTGGCTTCGCACAGCGCCAGCAGTGCATCGAGTTTGGCTGAGGCGATCCGTTTAAACTGCGCATCCGCCTCGGAACCTTCGATCATGCGCCGCTGCTGCACCACATCACCCAAACCGTAAGCCATCCATGCGTTGGCCGCTTGACCGTCACGCCCGGCACGGCCGGTTTCCTGATAATAGCCTTCCACACTTTTGGGCAGGTCGAGATGTGCGACGAAACGCACGTCCGGCTTGTCTATGCCCATACCGAACGCAATCGTGGCTACCATTACGATGCCCTCCTCGCGCAGGAATTTTTCCTGGTTGCAGCTGCGATCTTCCGTACTCATGCCGGCGTGATACGCAAGCGCGCGTATGCCTTTTTCGACCAGCCATACCGTCGTTTCTTCGACTTTTTTGCGCGACAGACAATAAACAATACCGGCGTCGCCATCATGTTCCGCATGGATAAAAGCAAGCAATTGCACCTTGCCGTTCACCTTGTCCACGATCTGGTAACGAATGTTGGGACGATCGAAGCTGGAAATGAAAATCCGTGCGCCATTGAGGCCAAGGCGCTCAACGATTTCTCTGCGCGTTACGCTGTCCGCAGTCGCCGTCAGCGCGAGGCGCGGTACGCCGGGAAACCGCTCATGCAGAATCGAAAGCTGGATGTATTCCGGACGGAAGTCGTGTCCCCACTGCGACAAGCAATGAGCCTCATCGATGGCGAACAGCGAAAGCGGTGTGCTCGCCAGAAGATCGAGAAAGCGCGGCGTCAGCAATCTCTCGGGTGCCACGTACACCAGATCATATGCGCCTGCGAGCATGCCGCGTTCGACTGCCGCGGTTTCCATCTGTGACAAGGAAGAGTTGAGAAATGCCGCGCGCACTCCGGCCTCATGTAACGCCGCGACCTGATTCTGCATGAGCGCAATCAGCGGTGAGACCACCACCGCGATGCCGTCGCGCAATAACGCCGGAATCTGGTAACACAACGATTTGCCACCTCCGGTCGGCATCAGCACCAGGCAATCCCCACCTCCGGCAACATGCGCGATTATCTCAGCCTGCTGTCCGCGAAAAGCAGGGTAGCCGAAGACGTCTTTGAGAAGCGCAAGCGCACGGAGCATGGTTAAGGAAACTTTAGAAATCGTCATGCGATCGAAATGAATGTACCGAAAACCCGAGTTTGTCTTACCCGGCTATATGGCACTGGTTAATAATTTCCAGGCCAGGCTTTCTCCCGCCCGTAGCGGAATCAATCCATTTTCCGCAAATTCCAGCTGTGCAGGTACGTTCCAGTTTTCTCTTTTCAGCGTAATGCGGTCCCTGTTGCGCGGCAGCCGGTAGAAATCCGCACCATGAAAGCTGGCAAAGGCTTCGAGTTTATCCAGCGCACCTGCTTGTTCAAAAGCTTCCGCATACAGTTCAATGGCCGCGTGTGCGGTATAAATGCCCGCGCAGCCGCAGGCCGTTTCTTTGGTGGATCGGGAATGTGGCGCGCTGTCGGTGCCGAGAAAAAATTTTGGATTGCCGCTGGTGGCGGCTTCAACCAGCGTACGGCGATGAATTTCGCGCTTCAGCACAGGAAGGCAATAGTGGTGTGGCCGGATACCTCCCTGAAACAGGGCATTGCGATTGAGCAGCAAGTGATGGGCGGTAACAGTGGCGGCAATATTGCTTGAGGCGCCCCTGACGAATTCCACCGCCTCCCGCGTGGTGATATGCTCGAATACGATTCGCAATCGCGGAAAGCGTTGCGTGAGGGGGATCAGCACTCGTTCCAGAAATATTTTTTCCTTGTCGAACACATCTACTTCGGGATCGGTCACTTCACCATGCACCAGCAGCGGCATGCCCACCTGTTCCATCGTTTCCAGCGTAGCGTGGCACTTGGCAATATCGGTAACGCCGGCCGCGGAATTTGTGGTGGCGCCGGCGGGATAATACTTCACGGCCTGTATCGCACTGCTTCTCTTGGCCTCGATAATTTCCGCGGCCGTAGTGTTTTCGGTAAGGTATAGCGTCATCAGCGGCTCGAAGCGCATTCCCCGAGGCAGAGCGGCAAGAATACGCTCACGGTATGCCAGCGCCATGCCGGATGTCACGACCGGTGGCTTGAGATTTGGCATGATGATGGCACGGGCAAAGCATCGCGCGGTATCCGGCAGCACTGCGCGCATCTGCTCCCCGTCGCGCAGGTGGAGATGCCAATCGTCCGGGCGGGTGAAGGTTAGCGTTATCAAGATGGTATTTGGTGGTATCGCACCGTTGCTATTTATCCCGGCAACTGGTTGCTCCCAACATCCCGGTGAGCCAAGGTACGGACAAGTTGCAGATCTACAGCACCGGCATAGCTAGCGGTGTACTTCGCAAGTGATTGAATCTGAAAACGCGGTTTTCCGCGTCATGCGTCGTTGCAAATCCTCTCGATAGCTTGGGCTATCGCTGTGGTTTGCCCCTGAGCTGACACCAAAATCCCTCGCTTTTATTAGTCCTATCAATTACAAAACAAACCACTGGCGGCCCGTGGGACTTACAGGAAATCGGCTGCAAGAGTATCTATCCGGTCCAGATTTCACAGCTTTAGCGGCCAATAAAAATGGATGTCGACTTCAGAATCGTCAAAACTCGTCCTGAACCCCATCATTCTTCAAGTCCTACAGGCTGCTAATCCGTTATTCTTCCCTCTAGCGTAGCGTGGGAATGCACGGCTTTTTCCGCAATCAACTGGGTAGCGGCTGGAACTTGTCCCCATGTATTCCAGAGCAGGACACCGCATACCCGCTCATTGCGCAAATAGTAAATCACACCCTTGCGGAAGGGCTCCTTCCAGTCTTCGATAATATCAAGGCTTGCATCAAGCTCCCCCACCGCTTCGTAGCCCAGGTCAAACAGATCGGAATAAAAGAAAGGCTGATGATGATAGCTGTCCGACTGTCCGGCCATATTTCTGCCTGCCATTTCACCCATGACATTAGCGTTGTCCTCATGTTCCACGCGCATACGCTTATCCAGCACGGTGCTATGGAAGTTTGCCACATCGCCCGCCGCATAGATGTCAGGATTGCTCGTGCGCAGTTGCTCGTCCACGATGATGCCGTTGTCCACCGCAAGTCCGGCCTGAACGGCCAAGTCGATGTTCGGCAAAATGCCCAGCCCTGCCACAACTCCATCGGCAGGGATTTCCGTGCCATTCCCCGTGATCACAACAGTCTTGCCGCCAGCAGTCCGCACAGATTTGACGTTCTCCGATGCGAGTATGGTGACTCCTTTTTCGCGATAATAAGAATTTATGAATTCGGCCAGAGGCCTTGGATAAACACGCGCGCCGATACCATTTTCCGGAAAAATCATCGTGACCCGTTTGCCGTTCATGGCAAGCGCGGCGCCGATTTCGGAACCGATGAAGCCACCGCCGATCACTACAAAATCCGAGCCCTGTTCACTCAACTCGCGCAACCTGCGATAGTCGTCAGCGGTTCTAAAATAGATGATGCTCTCGCTGGAATCGGGGAAGCGCCGTACCGAGCCCCCTGTGGCAAGTAAAAGCTTTTCATAAGTATAGACGTTGCCGGCATCATCGGTCGCCGTTTTTTTCGATGGATCGAGGGCCACAATTTTTTTACTCAGGTGTACCGCGACATTGAGGCCATGAGCGTTACGCCAAATGGATTCGTACGGCGTATCCTTCCACAGCGACTTGGAAAGGGGGGGGCGATCATAAGGCAGATGGCGTTCCTCGCAAATCATGGCAATGGCGCCATCCTGGTCGATTTTGCGGATACCGTGAACAGCGGAATCAGCAGTCATGCCGCCGCCGACGATTAGGTACTTGTGATGTTTCATGACCGTTTCCCTTTATAGATGCGCATCAGCGCATATTGAAAATTGCCTCGATTATAATATCGCGATTTTTCCCGTATCTGCTCTTTATGAAAAAGTTAGGGCATTATCGTGGAACTTTGGATCTGACCATTACACCATGCGGAAAGAAATCGTAAATTCGCGCAGCTGTGGTCAGGACCATCAAGGTATTATCGCCATACCGGACAACTCAGTTTTTTCCACAGACCCTATAGCAGTATAGCCAGTATATAATGGGTGCCTCTATAAATTCAAAGTTAGGGTTAGGCACAGCCTCATAATTACGACAATGGATGACACGAAAACTGACGCGGGAGCGACCGGGATTGATGTTTGCGTACAACATGCGCGAGAGATGCTGGCTTCCCAGCTTGCGAAAATCAAGGACAAGGGATACGACTTTGCGCCTCAGTTCAGGCAAATGACAATTCAATTGTACTTGGCCGGTATCATGTGGCGCTGCAGTGAGAGTCTCAGCTTGTCAACCAGCGCCCGTGATCATGGGTTTGCGGCGCTTCAGGCGATGCTCATCAGCGATGGCATGACTAAAAAGCAGGCTCAACAACGAATTGCATTTCTGAATAATATGTCTCGAGTGGAAGACGGTGGCGATACACTGGCTATCACGATTGGTTATGAAGCGGTACCGGATGACAATAGCCTGGCCATGATCTTTGATGAGTATCAAAATGAGGTACGGGTTTCGGGGGCGTTCTGGCGCTTTTACGAGCGTGGTAAAAAAATCATGTTTATCGGTGGTGCGGTAGCAGCCTTTGTAACGATTTGGGCAGTCACGATTTTCCTTCCAAAAACCGAGGGAATCGATGTGCTGGCAGCGGGACTCCTGGCAGCTGCCTTGGTTGTACTTCCAACATTCTTGATCGGGTTATGGATTTACCGCATGAAGATCAAAAAACCACCCCTGCCAACTTCACCTCCGGAGTGATCGCAGCCCGGTACACTCGATCGGGAGTTTGGGTTTCTTCGAGTCCGGCAGCCGGGTCAGGCTGCTGTCTGCAAGCGTATTCCTGAACGCATTCTCGCGATAAATCTGCATGAAACGTGAAAGCCACACCCGGACAACGTATAATTGCCTGTCCATATAGCCCGCGATATTGTCGATACGACCCATAATGAGTGCCACAATCATGGATGGCAATGCGTTAGCAAGGGAAGTGCGAGCCGAATGGAAGGTTCGCGCCGAGCGCTTAACGGAAAATGGCGTGCAGCCAGGATTGGCTGTGGTCATTGTCGGTGACAATCCAGCCTCAAGCATATATGTGCGAAACAAGGCCAAGGCTTGCGGCGATACTGGAATTTATTCGGAAATACATGCGTTCCCGGAGAAGGCCAGCCAGGACGAGGTGATACAGCGCATCCAGGAATTGAACAGAAACCCCAGAATCCACGGTATTCTGGTGCAATTGCCGCTACCCCGGCATTTTGAAAGCGGCAAGATCATTGCATCCATCGCGGTGGAAAAAGACGCGGACGGCTTCCATCTATACAATGTCGGTGCGCTGGTTACCGGCAATACGGTTTTCCCGCCCTGCACCCCTTATGGCGTAATGAAAATGCTGGAAAAATGCGGTATTCCGGTTGAGGGCAAGCACGCAGTGGTGGTGGGCCGCAGCAACATCGTAGGTAAGCCGATGGCGTTCATGCTGTTGCAGCACGGAGCCACCGTCACAATCTGCACGTCGAAGACGCTTGAGTTGGCCGAACATACAAAACGAGCTGACATCCTGGTGGTGGCCGTTGGAAAGCCGCGCATGATCACGGCCGATATGGTGAAGCCCGGTGCAACGGTAATAGATGTCGGCATCAATCGCTTGCCTGACGGGAAGATTGCGGGGGATGTGGATTTTGAAATGGTCAAGGAGAAAGCGGGTCACATTACGCCGGTGCCGGGTGGGGTGGGACCCATGACCATCACCATGTTGCTGTGTAATACCATAGAGGCTGCGGAACGCGCTCAAACCGCTCAGGCAAGGGTATAGCCGCAGCGTAACATCGGCAGCCCCTCATCATATGCGAGACAAAATATGGAACCTATCCCGGACATAGATCCAACTGAAACAAAGGAATGGCTCGATGCGCTGGAGTCCGTACTCACACACGAGGGGACCGAACGAGCGCATTATCTGCTGGAAAGGCTGGTGGAGAAAGCGCGCCGTTCCGGCGCATATCTCCCTTATAGTGCCACCACTGCCTATATCAATACGATTCCTCCCGGCAAGGAGGATCACTCACCCGGTAACCATGCGCTGGAGCACCGTATCCGTTCCTACGTTCGCTGGAACTCCATGGCAATGGTGTTGCGCGCCAATAAGAATTCCAATGTTGGCGGCCATATTGCCAGCTTTGCATCCGCCGCGACACTCTACGATGTGGGCTACAATCACTTCTGGCATGCCCGCTCCAAGGATCATGGCGGTGACCTGATATTCGCCCAGGGACATTCCTCCCCTGGTCTTTACGCCTATGCTTTCCTGCTGGAGGAATTGTCACAGGAACAACTCGATAATTTCCGCCAGGAGGTTGACGGGAAGGGCATATCCTCTTATCCGCATCCGTGGCTGATGCCCGATTTCTGGCAGTTTCCGACAGTATCAATGGGGCTGGGGCCATTGATGGCAATCTATCAGGCGCGTTTCATGAAATATCTGGATAGCCGTGGGCTGGTTCAGACCAAGGGGCGCAAGGTCTGGGCTTTCCTGGGTGACGGAGAAATGGACGAACCGGAATCCCTCGGCGCAATTTCGCTGGCCTCACGTGAGAATCTGGACAACCTGATTTTTGTAGTTAATTGTAACCTTCAACGCCTTGATGGCCCGGTGCGTGGCAATGGCAAGATTATCCAGGAGTTGGAGGCCGCTTTTCG
This sequence comes from Nitrosospira lacus, assembly GCF_000355765.4. Lineage (NCBI taxonomy): Bacteria > Pseudomonadati > Pseudomonadota > Betaproteobacteria > Nitrosomonadales > Nitrosomonadaceae > Nitrosospira > Nitrosospira lacus. The sequence continues at coordinate 869,804 of NZ_CP021106.3, forward strand.
CGGTTCCGGCTGGAACGTCATCAAGGTAATTTGGGGCTCCTACTGGGATTCTTTGTTAGCCAAGGATACTAAGGGCTTGCTGCAGCAACGCATGATGGAATGCGTGGATGGCGAATACCAGACTTTCAAGTCCAGAGACGGTGCCTACGTGCGCGAACATTTCTTTGGCAAATATCCGGAACTGCTGGAGATGGTCGCCAACATGTCGGACGACGATATCTGGCGTTTGAACCGCGGAGGTCACGATCCACATAAGGTCTATGCCGCTTACGCCGCCGCAGCCAGGCATACCGGGCAGCCGACCGTGATACTTGCCAAAACCATCAAGGGTTATGGCATGGGTGAAGCGGGCGAAGCGCAGAACATTACCCATCAGCAGAAAAAAATGGGCACGACGTCGCTGAAAGCATTTCGTGATCGTTTCGGGCTGCCCATTGCGGATGACAGGATAGACGACGTACCGTATCTGAAATTTGACAAAGATTCGCCCGAGTTTGTTTATATGCGGCAGCAGCGGCAGGCGCTGGGCGGATTCATCCATCGCCGCCAGCGCAAGGCCGAGGCACTGTCGATACCACCGTTATCCGCGTTCGATACATTGCTCAAGGCAAGCGGCGAAGGACGGGAGTCCTCCACGACCATGGCATTTGTGCGCATCCTGAATATTCTCGTGAAAGACAAGGCTATAGGCAAGCATGTAGTACCGATCGTTGCGGATGAGTCGCGCACTTTCGGCATGGAAGGCATGTTCCGGCAGTTGGGCATCTGGTCGTCAACGGGACAGCTCTATACGCCGCAGGATGCCGACCAGCTGATGTATTACAAGGAAGACAAGAGCGGGCAGATTCTGCAGGAGGGGATCAACGAAGCAGGCGCCATGTCATCATGGATGGCTGTCGCAACCGCCTACAGCACTCATGGTGTGCAGATGATCCCGTTTTATATCTTCTACTCCATGTTCGGCTTTCAGCGCATCGGTGACTTGGCTTGGGCAGCGGGAGATATGCGCTGCCGTGGATTCTTGCTGGGAGGTACGGCCGGACGCACGACACTGAATGGAGAGGGGCTGCAACACGAAGACGGCCATAGCCATCTGTCCGCCTCGACCATTCCCAATTGTGTATCCTACGATCCCACATTTGCGTACGAGCTTGCGGTTATTATTCAGGACGGGTTGCGCCGAATGTATGACGTGCAGGAAGACGTCTATTATTATATTACCGTAATGAACGAAAATTACCCGCATCCGGAAATGCCCGCGAATGCGGAACAAGGTATATTGAAAGGCATGTACTTGTTTCGGGCAGGGAAACGGACAGAAGGAGAATATTCCGGGCTGCAGGTTCAATTGCTTGGATCCGGCACTATCCTGCGTGAGGTTATCGCGGCGGCAGAAATACTGGAAAAAGAATATGGCATCGCCGCCGACATATGGAGTGTCACCAGCTTTAACGAATTGAGGCGTGAAGCGCTGGATGTGACACGCTGGAACATGCTGCATCCCGCCGAACCGGCAAAACTATCCTATGTAGCGTCATGTTTCAAAGATCACGAGGGACCTGTGGTGGCGGCCACTGACTATATGAAGATATTCGCCGATCAGATACGTGAGTTTGTGCCGGGGCGTTACAAGGTGTTGGGTACGGATGGTTTTGGCCGTTCCGATACACGCGAGAAGCTGCGCCGGTTCTTTGAAGTGGATCGCCATTACGTCACCGTGGCCGCGCTCAAGGCATTGGCCGAGGAAGGCAAGATACCGGTGGAAAAGGTGGTGCACGCGATAAGCAAGTTCGGCATAGATCCGGACAAACCAAATCCAGTGACTGTATGAGAGAGCGGACGCGTGAGTGGATGCCTGTCTGCAAGACGCGTAGAGGTGCATACCCCGGTCGTGGTTTATTATCGGTGCGGGTCACGAAACTGCCGGATTTCGCGCCGCCAGCCCTTATTTCCAGATCGGGATTAATGTAGACACGAAGGAAAGAAGCGTGGCAGAGACTAAACAAGTATTGATTCCGGACATCGGCGACTTTAAAGACGTTCCGGTGATAGAAGTGCTGGTGAAGGCGGGCGATTCCATCAAGGTGGAGGATCCGCTGATCGTGTTGGAATCGGATAAGGCGACAATAGAAGTGCCTTCCCCTTTTGAGGGTGTAATTGGAGACGTACTTGTAAAAGTAGGTGACAAGGTATCTGAAGGTACGCCTATTTTAGCGATGCAAGTCGTTGAAACGGACAATTCGGTGAAAATCTCTCAAGCCGCCCTGTCAACAGGCTTGGCTTCACGGCAGGCTCCTAAGTCGTCACCTCCTTCTGCATCTGCCCAACCCGCCGATTTTTTGGAAAGATCGGAGGCGGAAGCTTCCCCATCAGCCTCGGCGCAGATTCCAACTCCGCAGCCAATCGGTCAATCCATATCTCCACCAATAGACGAAGCTGCTTTCGCGAAGGCCCATGCGAGCCCCTCGGTGCGGCGATTTGCGCGCGAACTGGGCGTGAGTCTTGGGTTGGTGAGCGGCAGCGGCCCTAAACAGCGCATACTCAGGGAAGATGTACAGGGCTACGTCAAAGCCGAATTATCAAAACCACGTGGCGGCAATGGCGCGGGACTCAATTTGCTGCCTTGGCCGCAAGTAAATTTTGCAAAATTCGGCCCGGTGGAGTTGAAGCCACTGTCGCGTATCAAAAAAATCTCCGGAACGAATCTGCACCGTAACTGGGTAATGATTCCCCATGTGACGCAATTCGACGAAGCCGATATCACAGAACTGGAAGCCCTGCGCAAGGAGTCCAATGAGGCATCAAAAAAAGATGGCGTGAAAGTCACGATACTCGCCTTCTTGATGCGTGCGTCGATAGCGGCATTAAAAAAATTTCCAGAGTTCAACGCCTCGCTTGATGGTGCGTCGTTTGACAGTGCAGGCGGTGCAGTGAATCTGGTGATAAAGCACTATTACCACCTTGGTTTTGCGGCGGATACGCCAAATGGACTGGTGGTGCCCGTCATACGTGATGTCGATCAAAAAGGCGTGATAGACATCGGCAGAGAGATGGCCAATCTCGCGGTGCTGGCTCGCGAGGGTAAGCTGAAACCCGTTGAAATGCAGGGTGCAAGCTTTACCATCTCCAGTCTGGGAGGGATCGGAGGCACCGCATTCACGCCAATTATCAATGCACCTGAGGTGGCGATTCTCGGCGTATCCCGTGCCAGCATAAAACCTGTTTATCGGGATGGCCAGTTTGTTCCTCGTCTAATGCTGCCGCTATCCCTGTCCTATGATCATCGCGTAATCGATGGGGCAACCGCCGCGCGCTTTACTTCACATCTGGTCGAGGTCCTCGCCGATATGCGCCGGGTATTATTATGAGAAAAGGCTCGCCGCAAGAAATCTCAACCCACATACCGCTAAACCAGGAATGAGCGATCAATTGCCGGATTCAGGTTTAAAGGGAACCGTTTCCGCACTCTGGCATTCCGAGTCTGTTCAGGCAATAGAATCCGGGGTTCCGCTCGTTGGTATTTTTGGTGGCACCTTCGATCCCATTCATAATGGCCACCTGCGTGTGGCTGAAGAAATTGCCGAAACCATTGGCCTGAGAGAACTGCGCTTTGTCCCCGCCGGCATTCCGCGGTTGCGCCATGCTCCCGCTGCATCGCTTCAGCACCGCGCGGCGATCGTGGGTCTAGCGATTCGGGGCAATTCCAGATTTGTCCTGGACGAGCGCGAAGTCCGCCGTCATGGAGTGAGTTATAGCGTGGAGTCGCTGCGCGAACTTAGACGGGAGATGGGAGAGTGCGTCATACTATGTTTCATCATAGGGGCGGATGCGTTCATGAAACTTGCCGACTGGCATAGCTGGCGTGAATTATTCGGATTATGCCATTTCATCATAGTGGCTCGCCCAGGATATGCGTTAGCATCGAATCGTTACGCCTTGCCGCAAGAATTGGAAGATGAGTGCGCGCAACGCTGGGCATCCAGTGCGGATAGTCTCAAATATACACCCAGTGGATTGGTTTTCATCGCACCGACGACTTTACTCGATATTTCCGCAACTTCCATTCGAGCCCATATTGCCGCCGGGAAAAGCGTCCGTTATCTGATGCCCGATGCGGCTATCGATTATATTGCAGCAAATCACTTGTACTCAGGAGGAGGATGACACCTGCTAAACTGGTAAAAACGGTTGTGGCCGCGCTGGAAGAAATAAAGGCACATGATATCGAAGTTCTGGATGTGACAAAGATTACCACTTTGTTCGACCGCATGATTATTGCAAGCGGGGATTCCACTCGTCACACCAAGGCTATTGCGAACAATGTGGTGGAAAAAGTCAAAGCCGGCGGTGGGATGGTTTATGGCGTAGAGGGTGAGCAAGCCGGAGAATGGGTGCTGGTGGACTTGGGGGATATGCTGGTACACATCATGCAAGCGACAGTGCGTGCCCACTACAATCTGGAAGAATTGTGGGCAGAAGCGAAAAAGAAGAAGATAAGCAAAGCAACTGCCGGTGCAGGCGAAAGCAAGGATCTTCTCAAGCCTCTCGTTGCCAAGTCATCGACTGTCAAGCCCCGCAAAGCCTCCATCAAGTCGGTCTCGCCGGTCAGGAAAAAATCTCCCAACCCCGGGGGCGCCAGCTAAATCCGAGTACTTCGTATGAAATTTCTTGTTTGTGCGGTGGGTCACAAAATGCCGCAATGGATTGCGGCCGGTTTTGAGGAATACCGCAGGCGCATGCCACATGAGGCTGGCATTGAATTGCTGGAAATCAAGCCGGAAAAACGTAGCGGCAAGAAGACGGAGCAGTTGCTGGCTGCCGAGGCTGCTCGCATCCTGGCGGCGCTACCGCCCAGGTGCCGAATGGTGGTGATGGATGAACGTGGTAAACAATTGACTACCACCAAGCTGGCTGATTCCGTTACGGAATGGATGAGAAATGGCGGGGATACCGCCTTTATCGTGGGCGGAGCGGACGGATTGGACGCCGGTATCAGGAATTCGGCGGATGAGGTTTTGGCGCTATCCGCACTGACGCTGCCGCATGGTTTGGCGCGGATACTGCTTGCGGAACAATTGTATCGCGCGGTATCCCTTATCAAGGGGCACCCCTACCACCGGGCGTAACAGCCTTGGACCGCAACATGTCTGAACCTGCGTGCGGCAATGGACTGCTCATTTAGTAGAACAGTATTATGATTAATAGCAATATTTCGTATTATTTGACGCTGACCCTTTAGGTGAACCCGCTCCAGCGGCCGAATAGGTTGGAAATAGAGTATTTTCCAGGACAATATGACTTTACCGGAGAATCGCATTTATCTTGCTTCCCGCAGTCCCCGCCGACGGGAGCTGTTGAAGCAGATTGGAGTAAATTTCGCAACGCTATTATTACGCGAAGCTATGCCCCGCATGGCGGATGTCGATGAAGCCTCAATGCCGGACGAAGCGCCGGAGATTTACACCTCACGTATCGCCCGGACAAAGGCCGGGACGGGGTGGATGCAGCTTATGCAGCGCAAGCTGCCACAACTTCCGGTGCTCGCTGCCGACACGGTAGTGGTGCTGAAGGGACGTATTTTTGGCAAGCCTGAGGACGCTGCTCATGCGCAAGAGATGCTGCGTGCCCTTTCGGGCCAGACTCATCGGGTATTGACTGCGGTCGCGGTGGCTGCGCAAAATGGAATACATGTGCGAACTTCCGCTTCCACGGTGCGATTTCGTCACATCAGCGAACGCGAAATTCGACTGTACCTTGCCAGCGACGAAGCGCATGACAAAGCGGGCAGCTATGCGATTCAGGGGATAGCGGCAGTTTTTATCGCGGAGATTTCCGGCAGTTATAGTGGTGTGATGGGGCTGCCGCTGTTCGAGACTGGCCAACTGCTGGAGGAATCCGGTATAAAAATATTTCCCTAAGTAAAAAAAGTAAAGATCAGTTGACGAAAAAAAGTCTGTGAGGGTCATGGCGCTCAACTGGAAAACGAACTCATAAAATGACGGTCATCTGCGGGATTCAGGAGTAATGACTAGCGAAATTCTTGTCAACGTCACGCCGCAGGAAACTCGTGTTGCCGTAATGGAGCAGGGTGCGGTGCAAGAGTTGCATATAGAGCGTACCAGTAGCCGTGGAATTGTAGGCAATATTTACAACGGGCGCGTCACCCGGGTATTGCCGGGAATGCAATCGGCTTTCGTCGATATCGGTCTGGATCGCGCCGCCTTCCTTCATCTGGCTGACATCTGGAGGCTGCGCCAAAGCGAAGATGCCGATAAGCCCATTGAAAGATTACTGTACGAGGGCAAGAATATTCTCGTTCAGGTCATCAAGGATTCCATCAGTACCAAAGGTGCACGACTATCCACTCAAGTGAGTATCGCCGGGCGGATGCTGGTGTATCTCCCGCAGGTGTCCCACATCGGGATTTCGCAGCGTATCGAGGATGAAACCGAGCGCAAGTTGCTGCGCGAAAAGCTAAAACACTTGCTGCCTCCGGGTGAAAAAGGGGGTTTTATTATTCGCACCATGGCGGAAGCCGCCAGTGAGCAGGACTTGCAGACAGATATCGATTATCTGTACAAGTTGTGGCACGACATTGAAGGGAAATCTTCAACCGGTATGCCCGGATTGCTCTATCAGGACCTGAATCTCAGCCATCGTGTATTGCGCGACTTCGTGAATGTTGGTACGGCGCGTATTCTGGTGGATTCACGCGAGACCTTTCAGAAGATGGTTGCTTTTGCGCGAGACTATATGGCCAATGTGACGGAACGCGTCGATCATTATGCCGGAGAGCGCCCATTATTTGATCTGTATGGTGTCGAAGATGAGATTGAAAAATGCCTGGCGCGACGGGTAAACCTTAAATCCGGCGGCTACCTGATCATCGACCAGACCGAGGCGCTCACCACAGTGGATGTCAACACCGGCGGATTCGTCGGTGTGCGCAGCTTCGACGACACCATTTTCAAAACCAACCTCGAAGCGGCGCAGGTCATCGCGCGTCAGTTGCGCCTGCGAAATCTGGGCGGTATTATTATTATTGATTTTATAGATATGGAAAGCGCGGAGCATAAGAATGCCGTGCTCGCCGAATTCAAAAAGTCACTGATGAAGGACCGGACGCGCATGACCGTCAATGGTTTCACCGCGCTCGGGTTGGTGGAAATGACACGAAAACGCACGCGGGAAAGCCTTGCCCATATTTTGTGCGAGACGTGTCCTACTTGCCAGGGCCGCAGCGAGGTCAGAACCGCGCAAACGATGTGTTACGAAATCCTGCGCGAATTATTGCGCGAATCCCGTCAATTTGACGCCCGCGAGTTTCGTATTCTGGCTTCACAACAAGTCATCGATCTATTCCTTGATGAGGAATCGCAAAGTCTGGCCCAACTGGGAGATTTTATCGCCAAGCCCATCAGTCTGCAGGTAGAAGCCGCTTATACGCAGGAACAATATGATGTCATTCTGATGTAGCGGTTGCTGGTGCCCTACACCGGAAATTCAGCAATCATCCGTTTCGTTCCCCGGCTTCGTCCTGCAGCACTTATTCAAGGTTCCCGATTTAGTGTCCTCCTTCCACAACCTCGATTTCAGGAGGTGCGACATGAGTGAATTCCTCGCTATCCTCATAGGCTAGATGTGTTGTTCCGGTGGCTTTGATCGCCGCACCGGCCACGAGTCCGGTAACGAAGGCAAACACCACGCTGAAAGTAATGCCGATCAGTTGAGCTGTTGCGATACCCGGCACCACCATGATGGCAATCAAGGCACCCAATAGTCCGGGCATCCCATGCAGATTATGGACACCGCAGGTGTCAACGATTTTGAAGCGCTTTTCCAATGCCGGTTGAATAAACACATACCCGATGACGCTAACAGCGCCCGCGAGCAGCCCGATTGCGAAAGCGCCTGAGGGGGATACGATATTGCATGTCGATCCAATTGCCACTCCCCCGGCCAGCGCCGCATTCGCCATGTCGACCATTGAAGTCTTGCCTTTGTGGAAGTACGTGCTCAGGAAATAGGTGCTGAGAGTGGCCCCGCAAAGCGCGAGCACGGTGTTGACCACCGTCTGCGGCATCTGCTCGAAAGGAACGATGGCGGTGGCGAAACTGGGCCAGAAAAGCCACAATACCATCGAACCAAGCATGGCGAAACGGTCAGAAGTCGCATCGGATTCGATCGGCTGGCTGCGTTGTCGCGGGGTGGTCAGCGCCAGGGATAGTCCCAAGCCAAAATAGGCGCCAAAGGCATGGATGATGACCGACCCGGCGGTATCCTGATAGCCCTCCGTCAAGCCCATCCCATTGTCGAGCACCAGGTATTCGTTCATCAGATACGCGGGAACCAGGAAAAACGCCAGTAAGGCATATTGGAAAACCCGTAGACGTCCAAGCACAGCACCCGTGGCAATCAATGCGGTCGCCACCGCGAATTCGGCAAAAAGCAGAGCCTTGACCGTATTTGGAGCAATTTCGTGTCCCAGGATTCCATTCGCGCGCAGCAGCATGTAAAAGGGAAGACCGACCGCCACCACCAGATAAGTGCCGGTCGTGGCGCCAAATCCATATCTTCGTACAAACACCATGAGAAAACCGAAACCTACCAGCAACATCGCCAGAATATGAATGACGTAGTTGTACTGAGCGACTTGCCGTGCCTCGCTAAGCTCGGGTCCAGCGCTCTCGCTCGCCCAGGCGCTGAAGCATAGAAGAAGCAGACTGACCGCACTACATAGCGTCAAGCAGAAGCTTTTCCTCATTTGACTCTCCCTTTTTTTTGCAGTTTATGGGGCCTACCCATGCAAGAGTGTGAACCTCAATAGCCTTAAATACAATAGGGATATAATGAATAACAGGAGCTCATTCCGAGCCATAAGCTATTGCTGCGAAAGGGAGACATACGGTGAGCCGGACCGTGCTGCGGAAGCCCGGTAGGTCAATTGCTCCGAAGCGAGTGGCAAATATTGGGGCGCCTTAATTATGAGCTGGAAAGCTCAAAGGGCAGAAGGATATAAGTTATCGCAAACTTTTTGGTTGGCTATTCCGGATCTACCGAACCGAATTGCTCTTATTCCTCATGCAAGGCCTTTCTCTATATCCGCCGCTATGGCGTGGTAGAGTGACCGCAAATTCGCCCGCATATTGCGAATGGTGCCGCTCACGCTCATCATTGAGGGAATACGTTTACCATGATGCTCAATTGGGCTGCCGATGTACTGAAGGTTGAATCCCAGCTTACTGAAATGGCTCGCCAGCCGTTCCTCCGTCAGGACGAACACAGTGTCGATTTCATTCAGTCGGGCCAGTTCAGTAGTGGCTAGATACAAACCGATCGGAATAAATGGAAAGCGTGGCTGGTTGGGTGTGCCAAAATCTTCACCCGAGATACCCACCGCGGTATTTGACTCACCTTTACGCCGGCGATAGCCCGCGATAACGGCGAGGCGCGACACCTCCGCGATATCGCGGCGTGACAGTTTCGCCGAATCGACGATGGATTTATCCAGCGTCGTGGCGCAGGTTTTCTCGAAGGGCAAAGGATAATGCGGATCCTCCGGTCGAGGGCGGACGATACGGGTGCAGCCGACAAACTCGCCTGTCTTGACACTGCGCATCAGGAGATGCAGCGAATAAGGGTCATGCTCATCGGTTTCAAGCCCATCCGATCGCACCGGTTCAAATTCCAGATCCTCACAATAAACTTGATGCCGTATTCGATAGACTTCATCTTTTAGCGCGTTTGAGAAAGCCGGGACGATTTCAAAGTACTGCTTAAAAATATTACCCAGGTTGAGTATATCGGATGAAACCAATTTGATCTCCTCGGCAAATTTAGTTTGGGGTGCTTCAGTTTGACCTATTCAAGTTTTTTCAGATAGTCCTTGGTAAAAATCTTGTCGGGCAGATCCCGCAGTTTCATTTCTGAATATTCGAGCACGGATTCCTCTCCCTTACGTAATGCATCTTCCATGACAAGGCGGGTGGGCCGTTGTTTGCCAAGTAGCATCTTGAAATCTTCGTAACGGGCGGTTTTGAGCAGGCGGTTGGACAGCGAATAGAACTCGGCGCGATACGGCCAGAAATTTGATTGCCGTACCCAATATAAGACTTTATGATATGTAACGCCCCGATCGACGCCAGTAAGTTCCAATACGTAATATTTGTCGCCATCAATGGTGTCGGTGCGTAAAATCGTAGCGTTGTAGTCGCCGGCAAAGTTTGCGCGCGCCAAATCCCCATTTGCTACTTGGCCGGTCAGCCGTTGGGATAATGATAAGCGTACTGGTTGCGAGATATCTGGCATGAATACCCACAGATCGCGTCCTTTCATCAGTATAATTTGACCGCGTTCGGAAGCGGGCTCGGTGGTCATCACCACGCTGTTTTCGTTACCCTTCGATAGAACCCGGTATTTACGCATATCTGCTACCTGGTCAGGTGCGGTAGTATTGATGTTGACGTCGACCTGAAAGCTCTCGCGCGGGAAACGTATCTGATCAGCCTTTTCCAGAATACTTTGAGCTAATTCCGCATCAGTAGACTCGGCGAACGCGGTGGATGCCAAAGAAACAAAAAGGGAAATTGCCGTTAATAAATACCGCGAAGGTTTTTTTTGCATTATGGTTTCCTCATTGTGGATGCCGTCTGCCCTTGCGGCTTCCTATTCTAGGATTGTTCCTGTAAAAATTTTTTGACTTGGCACGATTTCGAAGACTACACCTTTGATAAACAATAAGTCCAGCCAGGCATAGGCGTCACGTGAATGTTCTGGGTGGTGCATTCCTTGAGATAGCCGATCCATCTGTTAGTGATCAAGTCCATTCTTCTCAATCCGATCCGCTGTATGGATACCCTGTCGCTTGAGAGGGCTCATCCGCGGGATATATGCCCTGTCCATGGTCGGCGGACGAGCCGACCGCTAATTTTGCCCATAGCTCCGGCGTAGCCATTCTTCAAATTGATGAAGCATATTAACGGCCGTTTCAAGACAATCTTTACTTTTGCCGCCGTGACTGTTTTATGTCGATGCCGAAACCGCTGAAGGCGTATCGAAGACGATCTGATTGCGAGTGTCAGAATGACAATTAGGACGAGAAATTGACCATGATAATCGAGTGCTGTCGTGTGGGCGAAAATACCTCAGTCCAGGGTGCGGATTAAGTGGGGCGGATGGTGTACGCACGCAAATTTGGATATTCTGTATTCATCGCGGTACTGATCGCCCTGCCGCTGCGTTGCTTTGCCGAGCCTGCATCATCCAATTCGCTAACTCCCAATTTCCCCATCGGTGCAAGATCATCATCCAATTCACTGACAGATAAGACTGATGGGGAGCCTTTGTTCTTGTCCCTGTCTTTATCCCTATCCCCGCATCTAGTTCGCCAGACGGCCGACTCCATCGCTACCACTGTGGAAGGCAGCGCTGCTGCTGCGCATGAAGAGATTAATGGTGAGCCCTTGCTCATGCCGTTGTCTTACTCTCTGTCCCTGCCCCCAATCCCGTTGATAATCAAGGATAAGGAGCATAATGTAGTCGCGCAGGACAAAGAACAAAATAAAAGTGACATAGATGCGCGTGAGTCGCTATTCGGTGACGCTGAACCGGCAAAGGAGAAATTACCCCACGTGCCTGCCTGGAAAAAACTGGCGACTGGCTGGAGGGGGTTCTCTCAACTGGAAATTGCGGATAACTATAGTAGTCCAGAGCATTTCTCCAAAGCGAAGCTGCGAACCGAGCTGTCCCGCACCGGGCAATTCAACGAATACATGAAGTGGAAAATCAGTGGCCGCTTCGATTACGATGCCGCCTATGATCTCTCCAGTTTCTATCCTCCGGCGGTTCGGCAGGATCAACGCTACGATCTCTTTCTGCGCGAGAATTATCTGGATATTTCCGCCGGCAATTTCGATTTCCGTCTTGGCCGTCAACACGTGATATGGGGCGAAATGGTCGGATTGTTTTTCGCCGATGTTGTGTCAGCCAGGGATATGCGCGAGTTTATCCTCCCGTCGTTCGATATAATGCGTATTCCGCAGTGGGCGATGCGTGCCGAGTATACGAAGAATAATATACATGCCGAGGTATTGTGGATTCCGGTACCGACTATTGACGAGAGTGGCAAGCCGGGCGCCGATTTTTACCCTGGTCCGCTGCGAGGAACAGCCAATTTCCTTGCGGAAGATCGCTCCGGGCGCAACGTTGGCAACTCGAATTACGGACTTCGTTTATCGTATCTGAAAAACGGCTGGGATATGTCTGGGTTCTATTATCACAGCCTCGACGCCTCTCCCACGTTTTATCGTGTCAGCGGGGCCACCGAACCACTTGTCTTTCAGGCGCGACACGATAAGATTGATCAGGTTGGCGCAACTTTTGCGAAAGATTTTGGCTCAGTTGTATTGAAGGGTGAGCTGGTTTATACGGATGGACGCAAGTTTAACGTCACACGGCCTACCGCGATTGATGGTCTAACCAGGCAGAATATCCTCGATTACGTAATCGGTCTGGATTTCAGCCTGCCAGCCGAAACCCGCTTGAATCTGCAATTCTTTCAGCGAGCGTATTTCGGGCATGATCCGGACCTCATTGCGGATAAGAGGGAGAGCGGGGCAAGTATTCTGCTCAATGGCAAGATCTGGCACAAGCTTGAAGCGCAAGCCTTGGTCATCCACAGTCTGAATCGTAGCGACTGGATGTTTCGGCCGAGGCTGACCTGGAACTTCGAAAAGAACTGGCGTTGGGTACTGGGGGCAGATGTTTTTGGTGGGCAGCCTACCGGCTTGTTTGGCCGTTTCAACAATAACGATCGCGTCTATACCGAGATGCGCTATTCGTTCTGATGTCCCCCGCAAGCCGTATACAGCGCGTTGACCCATCATCCGGTTGAGCGTATATTCCAGATACAAAGATGGTTTAACCTAACTCCGGCAGTTGGACGGGGCGCAAAAAAACATATGGCACAAGATGTGTCATATGATAATTCCCTTCCAATACCTGTCATGCCTGATTATCCTCGCACTTGGCATCCGTGCAGCACATATTTCTTGCCAAGTGGGAGAATGATGCCTTGGTGGGGTTCTCCAGTTCGGACGCATGTCATCCTTTAATTACGATGAAGCTTTTTCCCGAAATATAGGCTGGCTAACCCGGCAGGAGCAGGCGCAACTGCGCTGCAAACGGGTAGCCATCGCCGGGCTGGGTGGTGTCGGCGGTGTCCATCTTCTGACGCTTTGCCGGCTGGGTATAGGCAAGTTCCATTTGGCCGATTTCGATACCTTTGATCTGGCCAACTGCAATCGCCAGGTGGGTGCGACTGTCAGCAACCTGGGCCTAGGCAAGCTTGAGGTCATGATCCGGCAGGCTCGGGATATCAATCCTGAGCTTGAAATCAAGGGATTTGCTGCCGGCGTGACCGCCGACAATCTGGATGAATTTCTGGAAGGTGTGGACATTTATGTCGATGGTCTGGATTTCTTTGCTTTCCAGGCTCGCCAACAGGTCTTCGCTGCTTGTGCGGCGAAAGGCATCCCCGCTGTTACCGCCGCCCCACTGGGCATGGGTGCGGCAGTGCTTAATTTTTTGCCGGGTGGTATGAGTTTTAATGATTACTTTTGTCTGGACGATGGTCCTGAAGCGGAAAAGCCCTTGCGTTTCCTCATGGGGCTCGCCCCTGCCCGCCTGCAAATGGGCTACCTGGTCGATCCGTCGACGGTCGATCTTGCCCATCGCAAAGGGCCATCGACCATCCTGGCCTGCCAGCTCTGTGCAGGTGTAGCGGCGACCGAAGCCCTGAAAATCCTTCTGGGGCGCGGCCCGGTTCGGAGCGCTCCCAAGGGCTACCATTTTGATGCTTACCGCAATAAATTGGCACTGACCCGACGACCGGGCGGTAATCGCCACCCCTTGCAGCGTCTGGTCATTGCTTTGGCTAAACGCAAACTGGGACTATAAATGCCTCCAACCCCTCAGCCCATCACGGATATTCTCGAACTTGCGCGCTGGGCACCCAGCGGGGACAATACGCAGCCGTGGCGATTTGAAATCGTCGGCGAACGTCATTTAGTTGTTCACGCGTTTGATACCCGTGACCATTGTGTCTATGATTTGGATGGTCATCCCAGCCAGATTGCACTGGGTGCGCTGCTGGAAACGTTGGCCATCGCCGCCAGTGCGTATGGCATGCGAGCAGAATTCAGGCGCCGTTCCGAATCGTCCGAAAGGTGCCCCGAATATTTTGTGGAACTGATTTCTGACAGCCAATTACCGCCTGATCCCTTGCTTCCCCACGTCAAGGTCCGTTCTGTACAGCGCAGACCTATGCATACCACACCGCTCAAGGAGCTACAAAAAGAGGCTTTACAAAGCGCTGTCGGAGAATCTTATACTACAAGATGGTTTGATAACCGGATTCAGCGCTGGCAATTCGCCAAATTAATGTTTGACAACGCCAAACTCCGGCTCATCTTGCCGGAAGCCTACTCCGTCCACCGGGATATCATTAAGTGGGAATCACGTTTCAGCGACGACAAAGTACCCGATCAAGCCCTTGGGTTGGATGTCATGACCCTCAAACTAATGCGCTGGGTCATGGCTAGCTGGCAGCGTGTCGAGTTTTTTAATACTTATTTGGCCGGGCACCTCGTTCCACGGATCGAAATGGATCTATTACCCGGTCTGTTCTGTGCTGCTCACTTTGCCATTCTGGCACCGAAAGCGCCTGAAACAATTGATGATTACGTGGCTGCAGGCCGGGCGGTTCAACGTTTCTGGCTGACCGCCACAAGTTTTGGACTTCAATTGCAACCGGAGATGACCCCTTTGATCTTTAGTCGCTATGTGCGCGAAGGCAGGACATTCAGCCGCCTGCCGGGCGCGCTGGGCATCGCGACTGGACTGTCTGGGCGCCTAATTCGGTTAATGGGAGACTCTCCCGTGGAACAGGTAATTTTTCTCGGCCGTATCGGTAATGGTGCTATGGCAACCAGTCGATCCTTGCGCCTGTCCGTTGAGCGATTGATGAGCATCGGATAAAGTAAAAACTGCAGCCCAGTTATTTCTTTCTATCTCAAGCGCTTTGCCGGCACGCCGCCCCAAACTTCATTCGGGCCGATGCGGGTATTTTTCAGTACCACCGCACCCGCGGAGACGATGGCTCCATCGCCAATATTGACGCCCGGCATGATGACGGCGGTAGCGCCGATGGTGACATTGTTGCCGGCCCGAATGCGGGCAAGGGAAAAATGCCTGCCTTCAATGGCGTGGCAGAACAGCACCGCATCATGGCCAATGATGCAGTTAGCACCCAGTTCGGTAAGCGGCGGGTCGAGGAGAGCGCCAACGCTGTAGGTATTTGCGCCCATGCGCGCTCCGAGCGCCTGATAGACCAGCCGCATCAGCGGTGCGGGCAGAAAATGGGTGCGGATAAGGCTGTTGAAAAGCATCAAATAGAACAGGGCGTTGACTTGAGCTGCAAATTCCTCCCGCGAACCTTCAGCCAACTCGCCCTCGCTGAGCGGCATGAAATGCAGAAACAACCGATACACGGCAAAGGCGTAGAGGTAGATGAACACGACAGCGCTCCCCACCACGGCGATACCGCGAAAGTCCCCCAGCGGCAATGCTCCCAGTAGTCTGTAAGCGGTAGCGATACCCAGTATTAGAACACCCCCGAAAAGCAGAAAAAATAGCGTAATTTGCAACGGGGTGATTTTGCGCATGGCTTTCCTTTTGCTCGGGTTTTCCTAACCCACAATTTCCGAAATAAACGCCCGGAAACGTTGCCCGGTATCAATTTTCCTGAATCGCTTGCCAGCCCGCCGAGCTGCCTGGGTATAGATCGGAGTTTCAAGCAGGGCACGGACAGCCTCTACCAGCTGGGCGGGGCCAACCTGCGCCGCCCGCAGGAATAAGCCGGCCCCCAAGCGTTTGACGGCACTCATATTGAGTAGTTGATCCATATTGGAGCAAATCCCCAAAATTGGCACCCCGGAGGATAAGGCTTGGTAGGTGGTCAGGCTACCGCCATTGCAGATGACCATGCTGGAGCGCCGGACACCATTATCCAGCGGCAGATAATCCGCCACGACAGCGTTGGCAGGCACCTCAGTAAGGTGAATTTTGCCTGCAGTGACGGCTATCACAGTGATCGGCAGTTCAGACATGGCGGACAAGACCATCGGCAACAAGTCAGCCTGGCCAGAGCTGCCCAGAGTCAGCAATACCACCGGCCTGTCTTCCGGAAGGGAACTCCACCAGTCCGGCAGGGGCAAGCCCGCAGACCAGAGCGGCGGCCCAAGATAGCGGTGGCTGGCGGGCAACGGCCGCATGGGCACCAACTCGGGCACATCAGCGTAGAGGGTGTAATCACCCCAAGTGTAGGCGACTCTCAAATCATGCCCCAAGGCAGGGAGGTTGTAGCGACGACGCAGCTCATTCAGCGGATGGGCGTGCAGGGCGAAGACGATATACTTTGCCGCATCGAACAGCCATTGCGCGAGGGATACACCCAGAAGCCGGGTCATGGGCAAATCGGGGACAGGATAGACAATGTCGGCATAGGGACTCCAATAGGCATTGACCACCGCGGCATAAGGTATTTTGCGCAACGGCGCACTCACGGCCAGCGACAGCCTGAAGTCGCCGACAACCAGATCCGGCTTGATGCTGTCAAGCAGTGCCAGGTCATCTTCGACATAGCGGGTGAGCGTTTCGACACTATACAATGGCTTACCCCGGGCGAGGGCTTGGGCAAATTCGGCGGAGGGGATAGATCGAATGGGGCGGAACGCGCACCCAGTTAATGTTTCCAGCGCAACATAGCGGGGATCCGATGCCACAATCACTTCATATCCGGATGGATCGAGCGCCCGTGCCAACGCTGCAATCCGCGCGAAATGCGCAAGCGTCACAGCTTCGGCCACAAGGAGAATGACGGGTTTACTTCGGGTTTTCATTACACCTGCTCGCAGGAAACCCCTTGCAAGAAAGCAATACCATAACACGGAGATTATCTTGTATCATCATTCATATACGGAAATAATGAGCGTCCCCCAGATGGATGGGATCGCAACTATAATCATATTGTTGAGGAAGTGCGATAAACCGCGACTGCTGCGTGCGGCAGGTGTGGCAATCCGGTTCCCCGCAGCCTGATTGCCACGAGTCTGCTTTTTTGTAATCGCACTATTCCGGCAATTCATGATTGTCCAGCTAAAAATTCCACAGCGTTAGAACACCATGGTTAATTTCCAGATCGCCGCGCGCAACCTCGCACGCAATCGGCGGCGAGCGCTCGCAGCCCTGCTTACGGTGGCTGTCGGCGGCACCTCCCTGATGCTCGCAGACGGCTTCATCCAATGGATTTTCTGGGCCATGCGCGAAGGCACTATCCAGTCCCAATTAGGTCATATCCAAGTCATGCGACCGGGATACCTCAGCGCAGGCACAGCCAATCCTTATGCTTATATACTACCGGAGGACTTGCCGCAACGCAGCGTGATCGAATCCACGGCCGGCGTCAAGCTGACGGCACCGAGGCTGGCAGTAACCGGACTCATCAGCCACAATGAAACGACGGTCGCATTTGTGGCCGACGGTGTCGATCCACAAAAAGAGGTGGAGTTAAGCAAGGCCTTGCATATTGTGGAAGGGCGGAATCTTTCCGATGCGGGTGCGAAAGAGGTGATTCTGGGCCGTGGTCTGGCACGCAGTCTCGACGTGAAGCCGGGGGCTACTGTAGTGCTGCTGGTAACCACTGCGGGGGGCAGTATCAATGCGGTCGAGGCAAAAGTCACCGGAATATTCGTAAGTGCCAATCAGGTTTACGACGATTCCGCCCTCCGCCTGCCCATTGGCTTGGCTCAGTCGCTCATGCGCGTTCACGGTGCTCACCTCTGGCTGGTACTGCTTGATGACACCGAGCGCACAGACGATTATCTCGCGCAGTTCCGCGCCCATTTTCCCACAGCGGCGAACAAACTGGAGTTAGTGCCATGGTACCAGCAAGCTGACTTCTATAACAAGACGGTGGCACTGTTTTCGCAACAGATGAACGTATTGCGGTTGATCATCGGCTGCATTATCGTACTCAGCATTTCCAATATGCTGGTGATGAACGTGCTTGAGCGTACCGGCGAGATCGGCACATTGCTGGCCATCGGTTTCAAGCGCAAAAAAATCCTTCGTCTGTTTGCCATCGAGGGATTATTGCTCGGGCTGACCGGTGCATCCCTGGGATTGGTCACCGGTTATGGACTGGCGGAATTGATCTCCGCAATCGGCATCCCCATGCCCCCGCCCCCCGGTATGACAGAGGGCTACACTGGCGAAATTCGGATTACCTTGAGCGTGATGATGCATGCGTTTCTGATTGCATTCGTCACCACGTCGCTGGCAGGTTTGTACCCGGCATGGAAAGCATCGCGTCTGCAAATCATCAACGCGTTACGCCACAATATCTAAGAACTCAAAGGATTCAAAGGACCCAAAGCCGCATGTTCAAGCTCGCCTTCCGCAACATCTTCCGCAATCGCTTACGCACTGCTTTGACGCTGGCGGCGATTATCACCGGTGTGACCGCCATCATTATCAGCGGTGGCTTTGTCGAGGACGTGTTTGTGCAACTGCGGGAGTCGACAATCCACTCACGTATCGGACATGTACAGATTTTTCGGCACGGCTATAGCGAGTATGGTGGACGCGAGCCATCGCGTTATATGATCGCGCAGCCCGCGGTTTTGATGGACGCTGTACGGGCCGTTCCGCATGTGCAGGCTGTAATGACGCGTGTGAATTTTTCGGGACTGGCCAATAATAGCCGTGCCGATTTGCCTATTATCGGCGAAGGCATTGAACCGGATAAGGAAGCGCAACTGGGAACCGGAATAACCATTGTTGCCGGCCGCCCATTGCGAGATACGGACGCGTTCGGCGCGGTGATCGGGGAAGGGGTGGCCGCCTCCCTGCATCTCCGCCCCGGTAGCTTTGTAACCTTGATGGTGAATACGTTGGAAGGTGCGCTTAACACGCTTGAGTATGAAGTCGTCGGCGTGTTCCATACTTTCTCCAAGGAATACGACGATCGAGCTGTACGGATTCCGTTGGCCGCCGCCCAGGAACTGCTCTTTACACAATCGGCACATAGCATTGTTGTATTGCTGGATGACACCAGCACGACTGACATCGTGACAGCGACCCTCAAAGCCCGGCTGGAGCCGCTCGGTTATGAAGTGAAGCCTTGGCATGAGTTAGCCGATTTTTATCAAAAGACAGAGGCGCTGTACAGGCGCCAGTTCGGAGCCCTGCAGTCCATCATCCTTGTCATGCTGGTTTTGAGCGTGGCCAACACTATCAACATGGTGGTATACGAACGCACTGGCGAGTTCGGAACCTTACTCGCACTGGGACTGCGCCAGCGCCAAGTCTTCAAGCTCGTGCTGCTGGAGAACACCCTCCTGGGATTAATCGGCAGCCTGCTCGGCGTAATTTTTGGGGTCGCGCTTGCGGGTATGATATCGAACATCGGCATTGCCATGCCGCCGCCGCCTGGCTCGAATATCGGCTACACTGCTACAATTCGACTGGTCCCGTGGGTGCTTGGAGTAGCGACTCTGACCGGAGCGCTGGCGGCAGTGGTAGCTGCCTTGCTGCCGGCTCGTCGCGCCTCACGCCTGCTGGTCGTGGATGCACTGCGCCATAATATCTAATGAATGGAAGACTATCCAGCATACCCCAATTGCCGGAATGCGGCAAAGCCAATTTAGGTTCCAACCGGAGTTTGTCATGGATAAAGGAAACGATGCTGAACCTGCGGCGGCAATAGTCGAAATCCGTGCAGTCAACAAAGAATATGCCTTGGGTAAACAGTCTGTTATCGCATTGCGCAATATCTCGCTCATGATTGACAAAGGCGAATTCATGGCACTGGCGGGACCGTCGGGTAGCGGCAAGTCGACACTGCTCAATCTGATTGGCTGCATTGACACTCCGACCTCAGGAAGCATTTTGATCCAGGGGCAGGATATCAGCGGCAAAACTGCCGATGAGCTGGCAGACCTGCGACTCAAGACGCTGGGCTTCGTCTTCCAGACTTTTAATCTATTGCCGGTATTATCAGCGTGGGAAAATGTCGAATATCCCTTGTTGCAGCGGCGTGATATGGAAAAAAAAACGCGGCAGGAACGGGTGCGGCATTATTTGAACATAGTCGGCCTGGAACGCTATACGCACCACCGCCCTAATGAGCTGAGCGGTGGTCAACGCCAGCGGGTAGCGATCGCGCGTGCCCTCGCCACCCATCCAGGCATTGTCCTGGCGGACGAACCAACTGCCAATCTTGATCACAAGACTGGCGAAGGCATTCTCAAACTGATGAAAGCACTCAATCAGGAAGAAGGCACCACCTTCATTTTCTCCACTCATGATGCTCAAGTCATGGAAATGGCCGACCGGGTCATTAAACTGGCCGATGGCCAGATAATCGAATAGTGCCGCAATGTGCCATGCAAAAATATCCATTCGATCATTTTTAATTTGGGGATGCAATCATCCAAATCCGGTCTCGCAGCCCTTAATTCACACTGCCGCGTATTTATTCATTTTCCCATGATTGGGAGCGTAGCATGGCAAACTGGGTCTTGGTGGGCGAAAAGTACCGAATCAACATGCAAGGTTTCCCTTAGAGTCAGCTGTCCCCATCCAAGCGCCTGCCTGGGAGTAAATGCAAGATGCGAATCTTGTATCTTACTTAACAATAATACGCAAACTGGTTCGAGTGGAACAACAAGTCTGAAAAAGAACTTGCTGTCAAAATAACATCAGGATAAGCTCAGCTTGCCCTTGATACGAAGCTCGCTAGGAGATATTTCCCCACGCGCCGCCTCAATAACTGTCTAACTGTCGAGAAATTTTACAGTTTTGACCCTAATACTCGGAAAAAAAGCAATCGGATTCTTAATAACTTGTTTTTGTTTGTTTTTTTATTCATGGCACAACAATTGCTTATATATTTCTGTCAGCATTAAGAGAAGCCACCTTTGACACCGGTGGTGAAATAGTGAATTCTATATTTGGCTTAATCTTTAACGAGGACATGAAAATGGAAATTCAAATGACAAAAAAAGTTTGCGCATTGGCAATCGCGGGGATATTCGGTGGGATGATGGCAACGGCCCAAGCGGCTCCCTATGTAGGTACGCTGGACACGAGAGCCGCTGCTAACGTGAATAACGCTGTCGGTGAAGGCGCCGGCACGGAACCTGCTGCGCCCAGCGCAACGGGCGGTGATGGCCTGTTACAGACTTTTACAGGTTTTGACTGGCATTCCAACGGTGCCGGATTCGTGCAGGGTTATGGCTTTAGCGGTGGCGGTCATGCCGTGGGGGATACGGATAGTTTCACCATAACCACGCAGTTCTTCGCCGGTTCGATCGGATCGAGCACCACAACACCGGATCTTCGGGTAGCTACCCCCGGTCCTTCTGTAGGAACCTATGAGTACACGGCCATAGGGCAGTTGCTGGAAACGGCGACGGTGACAAGCGTTGATGGTGGGGGAAACGTTACAGGCATCAGCATTGTTACTAATGCGGGTGGTTTTTTCAATATTTACTTCGATATTTCGCCGGATGCAAATCCAGTGGCGGGGACGGGCTTTTTTGATGGCACGCCCATTATTTCAGGTGTATTTTCTGGCGGGTTATCCTCCTTCTCAGCTAGCGGGTCTATCCCGACACCAGGCGTTATTGGTGTAGGTGGAGGCACGGTGTTTGGCGTAGTCACCAGTGTTAATAACACCTATGTTAACCCCACCATGGTGGGGACAGAGGTCGGAACGACGCTGAATTTCCCCGGAACCACAGGTGCATTTACCAGACCGGCGTTTATCAATGGGATAGCCACGGGCGTCAATACCGGGTCAGACTTTGTTTTGCAAACTGATGCTTTCCAAACATTTTCCATACCGGAACCCGGTTCTATTGCCTTGATCGGACTTGGGTTGGTAGGTTTCGGCTTTATGAGCCGCCGGAACAGAAAACAAGGATAAATTTTAGTTTGGTTAAAATCCATTTTATGCCATAGATATTCAAACTATAAGCTCAAGAAAGGCTACCGGCGAAAGCCGGTAGCCTTTATTTATGTGTGCCCAGTATGGGCACATTCTTTTGACGGGAACTGCGAGTGCTCGGCGCATCGGCGATGGC
Source organism: Nitrosospira lacus (assembly GCF_000355765.4). NCBI lineage: Bacteria > Pseudomonadati > Pseudomonadota > Betaproteobacteria > Nitrosomonadales > Nitrosomonadaceae > Nitrosospira > Nitrosospira lacus. The sequence continues at coordinate 892,009 of NZ_CP021106.3, forward strand.
GCAATGGGTGGCGACCAACTTCTGCTGCGGGTAACGCACAGCGATGCTGCTGAAAACCGTCATGACCATCGCTCGTTCCGATCGCCTGAGTGTAGCAGTTTCTCATGACCTCAACTTCTCGAACCGCCCGGTTCGGAACTGCATGCCGGGCGGTGCGATAGGGGCGCGCAGCTTAATTTGACCGCCCCCTATGTGTACTGATGCACCCGGCAAGGAAAAAAATTGGCTGAACGGCAAGGTGTTGCGGTAATTGTGAGTCTGGAGGATATCGAAGGCAAAAGCCGCCGGCTTGATAAACAGGAAAGTGGACAGAAGGCAACATTGCAGGGTGGAGGAACCTCATAAGGGTTCTGATCCATCGCGGGATTCAACTGGAACCTGCGAGTCTCCTTCGAAAGAGAAGGAGGTTTTAATGAAGGAGCAAAAGTCTGTCCCAGACCGCCACAGGATTGGGATGGCAAATCGCGCTCAGAGAAAGGAGATATTTTGGTAATTCTTGGCGGCCAGACTCTTTCTCCCGCACTCGAGAAAACAGGAGTGTATCAAAAAGTCCTTTTACTTAACCGCATAGTGCGTTCCAACCAAAAGTAGTTGCTTCATTAATATGCCAAATTCTATTGGCTATCTTTTTTTCCTCGTGCTTAGTGAGAAAGAGAGAATAAAGGGATCTCTCTGCGGGTTTGTGTACGCCCGCCAAACGAGAGACCTGCGCGTCCACGTAATCCAATTCCAAACGCAATAGCACCGCTGGCGCATTAACACGTGGGCAGGTGCGCATTTCACTAATCTGATGAAATCCCAACATGCGCTTATAATATCCGGCGTGGCGCGGGTTAATCTCGATAATAAAGTCTGTCGCTTGATGAATGACGCGTCCATAGATATAAGCAAGATTAAATAGGGATGCCAGCAGTTCCTTTGAACTGAAGTGGGGATCTATGGCTAATTTTGATAGTTCACACAATTTTCTGTTTCTTGCGCGAAAGGGATTGATCTCCGGTTCGTAGAGCTTGTCAGCAAGCAGACCCTCATCCGAATCCAGCCGTAACGCAAGTGTGCCGACGAGTTCTTGGCCGCTGAGCGCTTCCAGTGTGGTTTGGTTATGTGACGACGATACCGAGGTGCTTTCGGTATTATAGCCACGCCAGGAATACATGCGCTTGATCAGCGCGCTCGCCTCGCTGCGCCGCTCAAGCGAATCCGCCAGACGAATATTATAATTACCACGTTTCAGAACATATTTCTGGTCAGGGATTTTGTCCTCAAGTTTCCCAACCGGCATTGTGCGAGATGTCAGCTGTAAGCGCGGCGTACTATGATATTCACCAGTTCCGGCGGATGGCGGGGAGTAAGTTCTATCGATAGGAAAAATTTTATCGCTGTGTCTTTGTAATTGCATGGGAGTGATGTCCAGAGATTTAATCAGTTTAATTTATGCCTGAAATACAGAATCCTAGCACTATGGAAAATTCAGCTATCTTCATAGCCATCATCCCCAATGGAGGAATGAATTATGTAAAAGGTATGAAGTCTGATCCAATTGGGGGAACAATAAATGCAGGTATCTACTTGGGATTTCGTTACGCGTTATTAACTCGGGGTAAGCCTGTTTGCACTAAACAAGCACAATCCATGCCAGAATATTTAGGCATTTATAATCATGTAATTGCATATATGTCAGGATGCTGAGTTGTCGTCAGATTCATTCAATTTTTTGCTGTTATATAATAATTATTTGTTTATAAAAGTATTTTTATGTCGCTAAAAAGCGACAATTTAAATCGCCTTTGTATGAAAATAGTTATCAGAATAGGTAATAGATCGGAAATGATCAGCAGAGAGACTCAAAAGCTGAGAAGGCATGATTTATCAAGGTAGACACATCGGCGAAGATAATCGAGCGGCGAAGCCTGAACATGGGACGGGCACAGAGGTCGGAATGATGTTGCGCCAGAACCGCAACCGTAAAGCGTCCAAATCAGGGGGGAGATTGCCCGCTATGCCCATGTCAGGCAATACCTGCGCATGTCCAGTCAACTGAAGAAGCTCAAGACGCCAGTCAACCGGGTCTGGCATGATACATAATGCTAATTGGCCAAGGTGCCGATGCATCCAAAACCCAAAGTCATCGGCTTGCTGCGCCAGGTAAAAGCGTTTGCACAAGCAGGAATCCAAAGATAACCACAAGTTGTACAGCCTGCACGCGCCGGAAGTAGAGTGCATAGCCGAAGGCAAATCGCGCCAGCTCTCTCTATGAGTGTGGGGTGAATGTCAGTGGGGACAGTCTGCCGGGCAGTCCCTACGACGGGCATACCTGCACGAGACTGGAAGCGAGTGGAAGTCCTGACACAGCATCAGCCGAGACAATATTCGTGGATCTGGATCTGGATCTGGATCTCGATCTGGAGCTGAAGCTAATGCATAGACAAAATCTTACCGATGCGCTCTCACCCAGTCTCGCCATTGTATGAAAAGGTCCGGATCAAGTGCGGCGATAACCGGGCGCTGCCAGAGAGGTTCCGCCCAGAAATCATCCTGATCGAAACCGCACATGTGCCCCCCTGCCTCTTCCAGAATAAGGCAGCCGGCGGCATAGTCCCACAATTTCTGTCCCCCATGCAGGGAGAGGTCAAATCGTCCCGCGGCGGTGTAACACCATTCCAGCGCACACGATCCATAATTGCGCTGCGAAGAGAAAGGCCGCTCAGTACAGATTCCCTCCGCGAGTTTGGGGCTCAGCCGCTTCAAATCGATATTCGCCATCGCGCTTCTGAGCGGTGGGACATATGCCTTGATCGGCAGTTTTTCGCCATTGAGATAGGCCCCGCTGCCTTGCTCCGCGACGAACATTTCGTCCGCGATCGGATTATAGACCACACCCAGAACACTTCTTCCCTGCCGCATTAGTGCCACCGACACGGCAAAATAAGGCAGGCCATTGACGAAATTGGAAGTTCCATCTATCGGATCCATGCACCACAACCCCGCATCCCCGGCAAGCCACTGGTCAATTTGCTCCTGCTCCGTCATTTCTTCCCCAACCACGGCACCCCGGTAAATTTTTCGCAACTCGTGCGCCAGTGCTTCTTGCGTGGCAAGATCTGCTTCGGTAATCAGGCTGCCATCAGCCTTGCGTTGACGCGCAACTCTTAGATATCGCGGTACGATCTCCTGCTGCGCCACCGCTCTGATTGCGGCAACGACCGCATCCAGCACTTGTTATTCCGTCCGCCATTTGATCGAACACCCGATGCTGGGGATCTGCTCAGCAGGTCCACGGCCAGTTTCTGCAACCTGGAGCATACCCTCGAACAGGTCACGGCGCGCGCCGGAGGACGCGGCTTCTTTGCGCGAGGCATCCAGACGGCCACGGTACTGCAGTTCAAGTCTGTTATTGAAACCAAAGAAATCCGGTGTGCACACTGCACCATATGCTCTCGCGACTTGCTGGGTTTCGTCCTGTACGTAGGGGAACGGAAAATCGTATTTCTCCGCAACCCGCATCATGTTATCGAATGAGTCCTCGGGATAATCGGCAGGATCGTTTGACATGATGGCGATGGTACCTATACCGTGCTTCTGCAATTCCCTTACGTCGCGAACAATGCGATCCCTTATCGCTTTTACATAAGGGCAGTGGTTGCAGATAAACATCACGAGCAACCCTTTCTCACCTGTTACGGACGCCAGGGTGTAGCGCTTTCCATCCACTCCCGATAAATCGAAATCCACCGCCTTCCAGCCAAAATCACAAACAGGCGTTTCCAGGCTAGCCATAATCCCCTCTCCCGAATAAATAACAAAATACTTTTGAACACCCCGACAGGCACAAATCCCGGGTGAAACCGCACCCATATCATCCAATCCACCGTATATAAGTGATGACCCAACGCTGAAATTCTTGAATGGCATGCCATTCGGACAAAATTCACAGCTGTCGATGTATCGTTATATTATCATGGGAACCGATCATTAATTGCCGTGCTTCCCAAACGATGGCGCTTCCCCGTTTTTACTGCCCTGAACCCGTTATCACCGGACAGATCATGGCGTTATCCGCCGGAGTCGCGCACCACGCCTTACGCGTGTTGAGACTGGAAGAGGGCGATAAATTGATATTATTTGACGGCAATGGGGGTGAATTCCAGGCGACCATGGCGCGTATCGGGAAAAGTGGCGCGACAGTGGTAGTTGAAAGGAATCTTGAAATTGAACGTGAGTCGCCACTCGCCATCACCCTAGCGCAGGCGGTGTGCGCCAATGAAAAAATGGATTGGATTGTACAGAAGGCTGTGGAACTGGGTGTTTACCGCATTCAACCCATCGTCACAAAGCTGAGCACGGTGAAACTATCAGAGGAGCGAGCGGAGAGGCGCACGAAGCACTGGCGACAGATTGTTGTTTCCGCCTGTGAGCAGTGCGGTAGAAATCGAGTTCCGCAAGTGCTGCCGCTGATATCATTATCCGACTGGTTCGGCTCGCAGATGGAAGAGCGGAAGAATTTAAGCAATGGAGATCTTCCCAATTCATGTTTTATGCTCTCGCCCACCGCGCAGAAGGGATTGTGCGATTTTCGCGAATCATCCCCCATCACTGCTTTAACTTTGTTGGTGGGGCCGGAAGGCGGTTTCACGCCGGAGGAAGAGTCCGCAGCCTTGATGATCGGATTCATTCCGCTACGCCTGGGTCGACGCATTCTCCGCACTGAAAGCGCCGCATTGGCCGCAGTCGCGGCGATACAGGCGCTATGGGGCGACTATTGATTCCATCGCGTCTGGTTCGGACATGGCATGAGGCCTTGTATTCTCTCCAGGTCGGGACTGGCGGCTACAGACTGGGTTTGCATGCCGTAATAATGGCCCCAATTGGCACTATCTTCAATAATAAAGCGCAAACATGAAACCGCACACCGATTTTGTAACCTGGTTCCGTTCAGTGGCACCTTATATTCACGCGTTCCGCGCCAAGACTTTTGTTGTTGCTTTCGGCGGCGAAGTGGTGGCTGATGGAAAGTTTGTCGAGCTTGTTCATGATCTCAATTTGCTGGCGAGCCTGGGCGTACGGCTGGTGCTGGTACATGGCGCGCGTCCGCAGATCGAAGCACGGTTGAATGAGCACCAGTTGCGGACGATATATGTCAGGGGAATGCGCGTTACCGATGCCGCCGCGCTGCAATGCGTGAAGGAATCCATAGGGCGGGTTCGCGTTGAAATCGAGGCCCTGTTGTCGATGGGGTTGCCAAACTCACCCATGGCCAACGCAGACATTCGCGTCGCCAGCGGAAACTTCGTTACGGCTCGCCCCGTAGGCGTAATAGAAGGTATTGACCTGATGCACACTGGCGAGGTGCGCAAGGTGGATACCGCAGCTATTCGCGCCCGGCTGGAGCAGGGCGAGGTGGCGCTGCTGTCGCCGCTGGGATATTCACCCACCGGCGAGATTTTCAATCTGACCCTGGAAAATGTCGCGGCTGAAGCGGCGGTTGCGCTCAAAGCAGAAAAGCTTATTTTTTTGATGGATACCGCGGGCATAGAGAAGGTAAGTGCGGATAGTTCCGAGCCACTGTTGCGAGAATTGACTGTGGCCGAGGGGAAGGTGCTGCTCACGAAACTTGCAAACGAAGCCGTCAAGCTCTCCGATGATGCCCGGTTGTATCTGCCCTTCGCCGTGATGGCCTGCGAAGGTGGCGTATCGCGTGTCCATCTTATCAGCCGTCATGTAGATGGTGCGATGCTACAGGAATTGTTCACTCACAGCGGTATCGGCAGCATGATATCAGAGGGGCCGTTGCAAAACCTGCGGGGCGCGGAAATAGAGGATGTAGGTGGCATTCTGCAATTGATCGAGCCGCTTGAAATCGATGGGACGCTGGTGCGGCGGAATCGCGAATTGCTGGAAATGGAAATTGATCGCTTTGTTGTAGTCGAGCATGACGGCATGATAATGGGTTGCGCGGCACTTTATCCTTTCCCCGATGACAACGCAGGCGAGCTTGCCTGTCTCACCGTGCATCCTGATTATCGTAGCGCTGGATGTGGCGATGCGTTGCTCAAGAATATCGAGGCCAAGGCCCGTTCTCAAGGCGGTAAAAGATTGTTTGTCCTCACCACCCGGACTGCCCACTGGTTTGTGGAGCGAGGTTTTCTCGAAACCGATGTAGGGGAACTACCCAAAGCCAAACAGGGACTTTACAATTATCAGCGCCGCTCCAAGGTGTTTGTAAAGGAACTATAGCCATGCCGGCTAATTGGCTGCCCGCGGCAAATCTTTGTCTTGGCGCATGCCCGCATTGTGGATGGATGGCTATGCACGGCTTGGTTTACGTGACCAAACAAAATAGCCATAATGGACTCGCAATTCTTTTTGGAGGTAATCAATGGCAAGGCTCGTTAAATGCATTAAACTCGGACGGGAAGCGGAAGGGCTGGATTTTCAGCCTTATCCGGGTGAGCTCGGGAAGCGCATTGTCGACAACGTATCGAAGGAGGCATGGGCCGGGTGGGTCAAACACCAGACGATGCTGGTCAATGAGAATCGCCTGAATCTCGCGGAGATCAAATCCCGCAAATATCTGGCTGAACAGATGGAAGCATATTTTTTTGGAGCTGGAGCGGAACAGCCTCCAGGTTATGTGCCTCCCGCGAAATGAAAAACGTCACGGAAAAATGGTTGCATCTTGCGTGGGAGCAGTATACCGACCATCATGCTTATCCCTAATTGAATCGGCGTAGGACAGACATCTTTTTCATGCCAAATCCTCCAACCGGCGGTCAATTTATCAATCGCGAACTCGGTCAGATCGAATTTAACCGCCGAGTCCTTGCACAGGCCGACAATAAAGACAATCCCCTTCTGGAGCGGCTGAAATTTCTTTGCATCGTCAGCAGTAATCTGGATGAGTTTTTCGAGGTTCGCGTCGCCGGATTGAAGGAACAAATCACTCTGGATACGCATGGTTTCGGACCCGATGGCATGTTGCCGCTGCAGGTATTCAAGCTGGTTTCCGAACAGGCTCATTCGCTGGTGGCGCGCCAATACCAGGTATTGAATCAGGAAGTCCTGCCTGGACTTGCGAATGAGGGTATCCGCTTCCTGCGCCGCGCCGCATGGAATGACGCTCAGCGCGAGTGGATCAAGACTTTTTTCTTTCGCGAACTGATGCCGGTACTCACCCCGATAGGCCTTGATATCTCGCACCCTTTCCCGCGTGTACTCAACAAAAGCCTGAATTTTGCAGTCGAGCTGGAAGGCAAGGATGCTTTTGGGCGCAGTTCCGGAACGGCTATCGTGCAAGCCCCGCGGGTATTGCCGCGCGTAATTCTTCTGCCGGGCGAAATCAGTACCAGCGAATATAATTTCGTGTTTCTGTCATCTATTCTGCATGCTCATGTGGGCGAATTGTTCTCCGGCATGAGTGTGCTGGGCTGCTACCAATTCCGCGCAACCCGGAATAGTGACTTGTTCGTGGACGAAGAGGAGGTTAAAAACCTGCGTGTCGCCCTACAGGGAGAGTTGCCTCAGCGCCATTTCGGCAACGCGGTACGGCTGGAAGTGGCGGACAATTGCCCACAACACATGGCGGATTTTTTGCTGGAGCAACTTGGCCTTTCCCGCGATGACTTCTATCAAGTGGAAGGGCCGGTGAATCTGGTGCGGTTGATGCAGGTTCCGGATCGTATTGAACGTCCCAATCTGAAATACCCGCCATTCATTCCCGGTCTCCCGCTCACGCTGCAAAAGAAAAAAGCCGTCGACATTTTTCAGATAATTCGCAAGAATGATGTTCTCCTGCATCATCCTTATCAATCGTTCCAGCCGGTGATTCACTTCATTCAGCAGGCGTCGACGGACCCCGACGTGGTGGCAATCAAACAGACCGTATACCGCACGGGAACGGATTCGCTGGTGATGACCGCGCTTATCGCCGCGGCGAGCAGCGGTAAAGAAGTCACGGTAGTGGTGGAATTGCTGGCGCGCTTCGACGAGGAGGCCAACATAAACTGGGCCAGCCGTCTGGAGGAGGTCGGTGCGCATGTGGTATATGGCGTGGTGGGGCACAAAACCCACGCCAAAATGGCGATGGTGGTACGGCGAGAAGATGGCAAACTGCGGCGTTACGTGCATGTGAGTACGGGTAATTATCATCCCAGTACCGCCCGCTTCTATACCGACTTCGGCTTGTTTACCTGCAACGAAGAAGTCTGCGCCGATGTGAATGAAGTCTTCATGCAACTTACCGGCCTCGGCAAGGCGGGAAAATTAAAACATCTATGGCAATCTCCATTCAGCTTTCATAGCCAGATGTTGATCGCTATCGATAAAGAGGCGCAGAATGCCAGAGCGGGGAAGCCCGCGCGTATCATAGCCAAAATGAATGCATTACTTGAGCCGGAAATTATTAAAGCGCTCTATGCCGCTTCAGCGGCCGGGGTAAAAATCGATCTCATTGTTCGCGGCGTGTGCGCCTTGCGTCCCGGCATCACGGGACTATCGGAGAACATCCGGGTGCGTTCCATAATTGGACGCTTTCTTGAGCACACCCGGATTTTCTATTTTCGTAGTGGCGGCGCCCACGCTATGTATCTCTCCAGCGCCGACTGGATGGATCGAAATTTTTTTCGCCGCATTGAAATATGTTTTCCCGTTCTGGACACCAGACTGAAAAAGCGTGTGCTTGTCGAGGGTTTGAATACCTACCTCAGGGACAATACCCAGGCATGGGAAATGGATAGCAACGGAAATTATCGTCTCAGATCCGCCCGTGCCAGCAAAAAATTCTGCGCTCAAGAAACACTGCTTGCGGAGCTTGCGGTCGCGAGACAGCCTGAGATATAGCAGCGGAGTTTGTGACAGCCAAAATAATGTCCACCGAGATCGAACTCAAATTGCGCTTGCCACCGGATGCTGTCGCCCGATTGCAGCATAATCCATTGCTGAAATCGTTAAGTATTTCGAATTCCGTCAGGCAAAAGCTTTACAGTGTCTACTATGACACGCCTGATTTTGATCTCAGGCGTAATGGCGTTGCATTGCGGTTGCGCCATGAGGGCAAACGGTGGATACAGTCCATCAAAGGTGGAGGTAGTGCCGCGGCGGGGCTGCATCAGCGTAACGAGTGGGAGGCGCCTGTGCTGAAAGCACAGCCCGATTTTACCAAGATCTCCGATCCCTCGCTCATTAGACTATTCAGCACTACCAGTCTGCGCGAGCAACTGCGGCCGTTGTTTACTACCGTCATCAACCGCAGCACTCGCACACTGTGTCTGGCTGATGGAAGCGAAGCGGAGTTTTGTCTCGATCGGGGAAAAATTATTGCGGGTGATGCCAGTGTTCCAATTTGCGAAATTGAACTGGAATTGAAATCGGGCAGTCCGTTGCCATTATTTCAGCTTGCGCGGGATCTACTGCACAATATTCCCGTCAGGCTGGAAAGTGTCAGTAAGGCAGAGCGTGGTTATGTGCTTGTTTCCGGCTCCAGATCTCCACCGTCCAAAGCCCAGTTGGTCCAGCTTGCACCTGAAATGAGTGTCAGTGAAGCGTTCAAAACGATAACATGGAATTGCCTCAGCCATTTGCATGACAACGAGGCCGGCATGCTGGAAGGATGCGACATCGAATATCTGCATCAGATGCGGGTTGCTTTGCGCAGGCAACGTTCCGCCTTGAGTATTTTTTCCAAGGTATTTTCCAAGGCTGCTTTTACTCAGATAGCACAGGAGTTGAAGTGGCTGACCGGGCAATTTGGTCCGGCGCGGGATTGGGATGTATTCGTCACGGAAACGCTGGCCATGGTTTACCCCGCTTTCTCCGCCCACCAGGGTATGCTGGCACTACGGGAAAAGTGTGAGCAAATGCGCCGCCATCACAATAAAGTTGCACGCAACGCTGTGGAATCCGGGCATTATACGGAGTTAATATTGAATCTGGGCGCTTGGCTATACGCGGAACCCTGGCTTGCTCAACCAGGTTTGCCGGTATCAGATGATTTGCCTGGAACGGGATCTGACGTGACGGTGAAAGAATTTTCCGGAACGTTGCTGGCGCATCGCCATCGTCAACTGAAAAGATACGGCAGGAAACTGGGGAGTCTCAGTGCGCCGGAATTACACGCTCTGCGCATCATCGCCAAGAAACAACGCTACGCTGCGGAGTTCTTTGCCGGGTTCTATCCGCATAAGGAGACGAAACGTTACATTCAGTCTTTATCCATGCTTCAAGATATTCTGGGCGTGATGAATGACACCGCCATTGCTGAACGCCTGCTGAGCGAACTCCCGATCGCCAAAGATGAAAGCGATGAGCATGAAGCCGTTGGCATCATCCGGGGTTGGGGTATGAACCTGGCGCTGGTTAAAAAACTGGAACTGAATAAGGCCTGGAAGCACTTCAATAGAAATGATTCATTCTGGTAAAGGCTTTACCAGAGGCTACTTGGGCCGTGCACACGATCAATAAAACATATGCGCCTTGACGCTGGCCTTGTATCGCGCGCAAGCAAAAAGGCGGTCAATGCTGACCGCCTTTTTGTATATCCGGGTTCCTATCATCCTTCATGATCCGGAAGGGAGATATCACCTGGATCCGTCATTCACTTTATTTATTTTATAACGGCTTTCAACTCACCCTTGGCATATTTGTTTGCCATGTTGTCCAGCATGACCGGTTTGATCTTGTCGGCCTGGCCGGCGCAGCCAAATGCTTCGAAGCGTGCCTTGCAAATATCCTTCGCCGCGGCGGTTGCATCCTTGAGGAATTTGCGCGGATCGAACTCGCTCTTGTTTTTGGCAAGATGGCGGCGGATCGCACCCGTCATGGCGAGGCGGATGTCGGTATCGATATTGATCTTGCGCACACCATGCTTAATGCCTTCCTGGATTTCCTCCACCGGCACGCCATAGGTTTCCTTCATCTCTCCACCATATTCGCGGATGATGTCGAGCCACTCCTGCGGCACGGAACTGGAGCCGTGCATCACCAGATGCGTATTGGGAATACGCTGATGAATTTCCTTAACGCGCTCGATTGCAAGAATGTCGCCCGTCGGTTTGCGCGTGAATTTGTACGCGCCATGAGAAGTCCCGATGGCGATGGCCAGCGCATCCACGCCTGTTTGTTTGACGAAATCGGCCGCCTGCTCCGGATCGGTCAGCAGTTGATCATGAGATAGCTTCCCTTCCGCTCCGTGCCCGTCTTCCGCTTCACCCATGCCGGATTCGAGTGAACCCAGACAACCCAGCTCACCTTCGACAGAAACACCGACCGCATGCGCCATCTCGACCACCTTGGCGGTGACCTCCACGTTGTATTCATAGGAGGATGGCGTCTTGGCATCCGACTCCAGCGAGCCATCCATCATCACACTGGAAAAACCGCTGCGGATGGCGTTAATGCACACCGCCGGGGAGGCACCGTGGTCCTGATGCATGACCACGGGAATATGCGGATAGGCCTCCACCGCCGCCGCAATCAGGTGGCGTAAAAAGGCTTCACCCGCATATTTGCGGGCACCCGCCGAGCCCTGCATGATGACCGGACTGTTGCATTCATCGGCCGCTTGCATGATGGCCTGAATCTGCTCCAGATTATTGACATTGAAAGCGGGCAGACCATAGCCATTTTCCGCCGCATGATCCAAAAGTTGACGCAATGATACGAGTGCCATTTAAGCCTCCTCCAAGTTAGAATCTGTGTAGGGTGAATCGTATAAGTGAACTGTTAGTGTCAGTCAGAAATATCGCTGCTTTGAGATGATACGGAAAGCAGAGAACTCAATGTTCCTGTTACTCAGATTTCAGACTTCGCCGAAGCCTTTCTGTATTCTCCCACCTTGACAATTTTCATGGTATTGGTACCACCCGCCTTGCCCACCGGTTCGCCGATGGTCATGATAATCAGGTCGCCATTGCGCACCACGCCCCGCTTGAGAAGCTCGTTTTCCGCATGATTCAGGATGATCTCGGGATCATTCGAGCCGCCGCCAAATTTTATCGGGTAAACACCGCGAAACAAGGTCATTTTACGGCGGGTGTCCTCTTGCGGGCTTAAAGCAAATATGGGTACATTGGAGCTTCTGCGCGACATCAGCAATACCGTTCTGCCGCTCTGCGTAAGCGCGGCAATGGCGCGAAGTTTCAGGCCACCGGCAGTGAACATGGTGGCACGGGCGATCGCCTCCTCAATGGTATCCGGAAGGCCGCCCTGAAGCCGGCGAAGTTCGCTGCTCGCCAGATATTCCTTTTCCGCCTCGAGGCAAACCCTGGCCATGGCCGCAACAGCTTCGACAGGGTACTGGCCCGCGGCGGACTCCGCGGACAGCATTACCGCATCGGTGCCATCAAGTACCGCATTCGCCACATCAGATACTTCGGCACGGGTGGGGACCGGACTGGTGACCATTGACTCCATCATTTGCGTGGCGGTTATCACCAGCTTATTGTTGGCGCGTGCCGTGCGGATCATGCGTTTCTGCAGCGCCGGCACCACCGCGTCGCCTACTTCTACCGCAAGATCACCACGCGCCACCATAATAGCGTCGGACGCCTGCAAAATATCATCCAACGCCAGAATTGCCTCTGATCGCTCAATTTTCGCCATCAATAAACTTTTACCACCGGCTTCGTGCATCACTTCGCGCGCCCAGCGCATATCCTCCCCGGAGCGAGGGAAGGATACCGCGAGGTAATCCGCCTTGAGCGCCGCGGCAGTCCTGATGTCTTCGACGTCTTTGCTGGTCAGCGCGGGGGCGCTGAGTCCGCCGCCTTTGCGGTTGATACCTTTGTTGTTGGACAGCACGCCGCCCTGTTCAACTACGCAATACACCCGGGATCCCTGGACATCGGAGACACCGAGCACGATACGGCCATCATCCAGGATTAGTGTCGCACCCGTCTCGACATCATTGGGAAGCTCTTTGTAATCCAGTCCCACCCGTTCCTGATCGCCAAGCGTACATTCGGCGTCGAGTATAAATTTGTCACCGGTCTTAAGTGCAATCTTTCCTTTCTCAAATTTGCCAATCCGAATTTTTGGCCCCTGCAGATCCGCCAGCACCCCCACAGCATGGCCAGCCGCACGTGCCAGCGAACGAGTCAGTTCGGCGCACTCGATGTGCTCCTCTCGTGTGCCGTGAGAAAAATTGATGCGTACTACATCCACTCCCGCATTTATCATACGCTCCAGAACTTTTGGATCCCTGGATGCGGGGCCGAGCGTGGCGACGATTTTTGTTCTTCGAATCATTCTAAATCCGGTAGTTGTAGCAAACTCATTAAAGAGGTGACGGTCACACAATACAAAAAATCTTTGTCAATCATGGTGTCGAGCTTGAAAATAAGTGAAACATAAGCGATCCATTGCCGGATTCACGATCATTCTCAGGGAGGTATGCCGTATCGATCAGCCGCAAAAAATTAACCTGCGCGCTGTTCGAGTATTTCCACGGCGGGCAGTTTCTTGCCTTCCAGGAATTCCAGGAAGGCGCCGCCAGCTGTGGAAATGTACGATATCTTGTCATAAATACCGTATTTCTGAATCGCGGCGATGGTGTCGCCACCACCAGCCAGGGTAAATGCTTTGGTATCGGCAATTGCCATGGCGATGGTTTTGGTCCCGGTGCCGAATTGATCAAACTCGAATACGCCAACGGGGCCATTCCATACCACTGTGCCTGCTTTCATGATGATATCCGCCAACTCCTGCGCACTCTTCGGGCCGATATCGAAAATCATTTCGTCATCGGCCACTGAATCGGCATCTTTTAATATCGCCGGTTCGTTCGCCTCGAATTTTTTTCCCACCACGACATCCACCGCGATAGGAATGGAAGCGTGGCGCTTCGCCATCTTATCCATCAATGCCCTCGCGGTAGGAACCAAGTCATCCTCACATAAAGACTTCCCGGTATTCTTGCCGGCAGCTTTGAGGAAGGTATTGGCGATGCCGCCGCCAACCACCATCTGGTCCACTTTCTCCGACAGGGATTCAAGCACGGTAAGCTTGGTCGAGACTTTGGAGCCCCCGACAATCGCGACCATGGGGCGCGCTGGATTCAGCAGAGCCTTGGTTAGCGCATCCAGCTCCTCTGTCAGCAGGATACCTGCGCAAGCAATCGGCGCATACTTGGCAATACCATGGGTCGAGGCCTCGGCACGATGCGCTGTGCCGAAGGCGTCCATTACAAAGACATCGCAAAGCTTGGCATACTTTTGTGCAGTCTCATCGACATTCTTCTTTTCGCCTTTGTTGATACGGCAGTTTTCCAGAACGACCAATTCACCTTCCGCGACCTCGAATCCGTTTTCTACCCAATCCTTGATCAGGCGCACGGGTTTGCCCAAACGGGCAGCGATATTCTCGGCCACCGGCTTGAGCGAATTCTCCTCAGACCACACACCTTCCTCCGGACGGCCCAGATGCGAAGTCACCATCACTTTAGCCCCCTGTTTCAGGCAGTGATTGATGGTAGCCATGGAAGCGGTAATACGCGCATCGGATGTAACCTTGCCATCTTTAACGGGTACATTCAGATCGGCACGAATAAAGATACGCTTGCCTTTAAGATCGAGATCGATGAGTTTGATGACGGACACGGGAAGCTCCAGATTTTGCGGCATAAGGGACGGCTTGCGGCCTATACCCTATGCCTGTTCGAAGTGAAAAATGGAAGGTGAGAAGCGGATCAGGCAGACTTCTTCATGTCCCGGCGATTCTCAACTCCTCGCCGTACATTACTTGGCGGCGGCAACGCGGACCATTTCCAGAATCTTGCTGGAATAACCCCATTCGTTGTCGTACCAGGAAACAACCTTTACGAAACTGCCATCCAACGACATGCCAGCCTCCGCGTCAAAAATGGAGGTGCAACTGTCACCGCGAAAATCGGTGGAAACGACCTTTTCATCCGTATAGCCGAGCACCCCCTTCATGGATCCCTCCGATGCTTTCTTCATGGCGGCACAGATTTCCTCGTAGGTGGCATCCTTATTCAACTCGACGGTGAGGTCGACCACCGATACGTCGGAAGTCGGTACGCGGAAGGCCATGCCGGTGAGTTTCTTGTTCAGTTCCGGAATAACCACGCCGACTGCTTTGGCGGCGCCGGTCGAGGACGGAATGATATTTTCAAGAATACCGCGCCCTCCGCGCCAATCCTTGTTGGAAGGGCCATCGACAGTCTTCTGTGTGGCAGTGGCGGCATGTACGGTAGTCATCAGGCCGCGCTTGATACCGAAGGTGTCGTTCAATACCTTGGCGACAGGGGCAAGACAGTTGGTGGTACACGACGCATTGGAAATGATGGACTGTCCAGCATATGTTTTATCATTCACGCCATAAACGAACATGGGCGTGTCATCCTTGGACGGTGCCGACATGATGACTTTTTTGGCACCGGCCGTAATATGTTTCTGGCAGGTTTCCTTGGTCAGAAAAAGACCCGTAGACTCAATGACAACATCGGCACCTACCTCGTTCCACTTCAGTTCAGCCGGATCCTTGATGGCGGTCAGGCGGATCTTCTTGCCATTGACGACCAGGGTATCGCCCTCGATCGAGACATCTCCCTTGAAGCGGCCATGCACGGAGTCGTGTTGCAGCATATAGGCCAGGTAGTCTGGTTCAAGCAGATCGTTAATCGCGACGACTTCGATGTCTTTGAAATTTTGTATTGCCGCGCGGAATACCATGCGTCCAATACGGCCAAACCCATTGATACCGACTTTGATTGTCATATTTTCAACTCCTTGGATAAAAAAATCGAACCGTAGCGCAAAAGAATCCCCATGCCGCAAGTTTCTGCCGAGATTAAATAACGCTATTCACCGCCTTTATCACATTTTCGACGGTGAAGCCGAAATGCTTGAATAGATCGCCGGCAGGCGCTGACTCGCCAAATGTATCCATGCCGACCACCGCGCCTTCAAGTCCAACATATTTGCGCCAGTAATCGGTGACACCTGCCTCGACCGCTACGCGTCCTATACCCTTTGGCAATACACTATCTTTATAAGCCGGGTCCTGGCGGTCAAACAGGTTTGTACAAGGCATTGAAACCACGCGCACGTGGATACCTGTTTCAGCAAGTGCCTTTTGTGCCATTATTGCCAGTCCCACTTCAGAACCGGTGGCGATAATGATGGCCTGTGGCTTATCGCCCGCGGCCTCGGAAAGGATATAGCCACCCTTGTCGATCAGCTTGATAGTGGCGGCGTCGCGTTTCTGAAAAGGCAGATTCTGGCGGCTGAAGATCAGTGTTGAAGGACCATCCTTGCGTTCAATTGCGCGTGCCCACGCGATAGTGGATTCAACGGTATCACAAGGCCGCCATACGTCCATGTTGGGGATATAACGTAACGTCGCGGTCTGTTCCACCGGTTGGTGTGTCGGACCATCTTCGCCCAAGCCGATCGAGTCATGGGTAAACACGAACAAAGTGCGAATTTTCATCAGTGCAGCCATGCGCAAGGCATTGCGGGCATATTCCGAAAACATCAGGAAGGTCGCGCCGTACGGAATGATGCCGCCATGCAGGGACAGCCCGTTCATCATTGCGCTCATGCCGAATTCACGCACGCCATAATAAACATAGTTGCCTCCGTTCTCCCGCTTGCAGCCCTTAGAGCCTGACCAGAGGGTTAGGTTGGATCCTGCCAGATCTGCGGAACCGCCGACCAGTTCCGGCAATGCCGATGCCAGGCCTTCAATGGCGTTTTGCGAAGCCTTGCGGGTGGCAATCGTTTCCTGCTTGGCATCGACACGGCCGATCAAGCCATCCACGTGCTCGCGCCAGCCATCCGGCAATTCCCCCGACATGCGCCGCGTGAACTCGGCGGCCTCGGCGGGATATCTCTCGCTATACTCGGCGAACTTGTGGTTCCACTCGCTCTCCAGTTTTTCGCCTTTTGCGCGCCTATCCCACATTGCATAGACATCGTTGGGGATTTCGAATGGCAGATGATGCCAGCCGATATGTGGCCGGGTAGCAGCTATCTCCACGTCACCCAGCGCGGCACCATGGACTTCGTGAGTATCGGCCTTGTTGGGAGAGCCCATGCCGATGACGGTTTTGCAGCAGATCATTGAAGGCTTTCCGCTGGCCCGTTTGGCCGCTTCGATCGCCGCCTCGATCGCTACCGGGTCATGGCCATTCACATTGGGAACGACATGCCACCCATAAGCCTCGAAACGTTTGGGCGTGTCGTCCGTGAACCAGCCTTCCACATGGCCGTCGATGGAAATGCCATTGTCGTCATAAAAACAGATCAGTTTGCCGAGTCCCAGCGTGCCTGCCAGCGAGCAGGCCTCATGAGAAATTCCTTCCATAAGACAGCCATCACCAAGAAACACGTAAGTGTAATGATTGACAACGTCAAAGCCGGGCCGGTTAAAATCCGCGGCAAGTATTTTCTCCGCCAGTGCCATGCCTACCGCGTTGGCGAGCCCCTGTCCCAAAGGGCCGGTAGTGGTTTCTACGCCCGGCGTGTAACCATATTCAGGGTGCCCGGGAGTTTTGGAATGGAGTTGGCGGAAGCGTTTGATTTCCTCCATCGGCAAATCGTAGCCAGTAAGATGCAGCAAAGCATAAATCAGCATCGAACCATGGCCATTGGACAGCACGAACCGGTCGCGGTCCATCCATTTGGGATTGGCGGGGTTGTGGCGCAAATGATGAATCCATAATACCTCAGCTATCTCCGCCATACCCATGGGCATGCCGGGGTGACCCGAATTGGCTTTTTGCACAGCGTCCATAGCCAGCGCACGGATAGCGCTGGTAAGATTCTTGAACACCGGCGCATCAAAATCTCTAAATGTTCCCATGGGCACAAACTCCCTCGTTCAATGGATATATGGCGATAAAAATACCACCCCCTAACCTAGGCAGGGGGGCGGATCGGAAAAAACCATTATTATCGCTTAAGATACGATGTCAGACAACTTTGCGTTGACACTAATACAAGATTTAAAACGCGGCGGATTGCAGTTAGTCTAAAAGTATTATTGGAAACCAGCCGCTAAGCGATACAGCTGCGTATCCGTGAATACCGGTAACCGCGGTAATTTTATGGATATGCATATAGCGGGAAATTTTTCTCCGCTCAGTGATTCCGTAGCTTAATCCCCAGTAGCTTCAGCTTGCGGTAAAGATGCGTGCGCTCCAATCCGGCTCGCTCCGCCACCCGACTCATATTGCCATTCTCCTGATCGATGAGCTGTTCAAAATAAATTTTCTCGAAAATATCGCGTGCCTCGCGTAACGGAATATTAAGCGGGACACCGGCCACTGCTTGGATCGGAGATGAGGAGGCCAGTATCTGCTTTATATCATCCGCCGATATCTCATCGCCAGCGCAGGTGAGCGCCAGAGAGTGAACCGCCCCGGTGAGTTGGGCAAGATTGCCGGGCCAGTCATGATTCCGCAAGGCATTGAGCGCGGCGGTACTGAATTGCCGCAGGGGTACTTCGCCTGACTCAATACAGCGCGAGAGAATCTGGCTGGCCAGTTCAGGAATATCTTCCCGATGCTCCCTCAGGGCGGGAATATGGATGCAAAGACCGCTCAAGATTTCATATAACCTCGGGTCATAAGCGCCTTGCGCAGTCAGGCCGGCCAACGGCATGGATGTGGCGCATACCAGCCGTACACTGTATTTCTCCAGTTTGCCCAGGAGCAACAGCAGGCCTTTTTGTGCCAATCTGTTGAGATCTCCAATTTCCTTGAGAAACAGCAAGCCGCCTTTTGCGCGTTCAAGTAGATCAAACGGAGCATTCGTAAGGGCAGCAAGCGTGTCCGGCTCCACCCAGGGGGTATTAGGGCGGTGTAGAAAGCGTGCACACAAATCCGCTCCGGTTCCTGGTTCGCCGGTGAGCAATAGCGGTGTTCTAAGATTGGCGACCTGCTCCAGCCGTTTCTTCAGGTCGGCGATCAATGGGCCTCTGCCCAAGCTGGCGAGCGGAAGTATAGCGGGCGGCTTGCCCTGCCCGCCACGCAGGGCGCGCCCTACCGTACTCAATAATTTTTGCAGTGGGACCGGTTTTTCCAGATAGCCGGATGCCCCCATCCGTGTTGCCTCTACCGCGGTGTCTATGGTCCCATGCCCCGACATCATCACTACCGGCATGGTGAGCAACCCGCCACTTGCCCACTCTTTCAGCAGCGTAATGCCATCAGTATCCGGCATCCATATATCGAGCAATACCAGATCGGGTCGCGCCTGCTTGCGCCAATTGCGTGCCTGTCCGGCATTTTCCGCAAGGGCCACTTGATAGCCCTCATCACGCAAGATCTCGGACAATAGCTCCCGGATGCCGATTTCATCATCAACGACCAGTATCGTATTGCTGCTCATGGTTCACCTAGATTCATCGATTGGACAAGATGTGAACCGACCTGGAGCGAATTCACCAGAAAGATGAAGATCAAGCGGGATACAAGGTCATTACAGATCATAGTGCTTAGCTAAAAAGGCTAAAAAAAAATTCTGAGCGCTTCCAGAGATGCAGGATATTCATAAGGCTGATGATTATGTGATTTTATGATAAACCGTCAAATTGCTCGCCTTGGCCGGAAGGGTAATTGAAACACGTGCGCCGTGAGGCTGGATATTCTCTATTTGAATCACCCCGCTGTGTTCTTCAACGATTTTTTTAACAATGGGTAGCCCAAGTCCTGTGCCTCTGGGCTTCGTAGTAACGTAGGGCTCGAACACGCGGGCTCTGACTTGTTCGGTAAATCCCGCCCCATTATCGCTTACGCTAAACCGCACTCCATTGGACATGCTTTCGGTTCGAACCATGATAACGGGTTCCGGGACGCCTATCAGCGTATCCTGGGCATTCTGCAAGAGATTGTGAATAACCTGGCGTAAGCGTGCGGAATCACCCCTCACCGTCGGCAGGTCTGAAGCCAGGGCCAAATGGATGCGAGGTTGCGGATTTCCAGATGTTGCCATGCTTGCGGCTTCATATAATGCAAGTACCTCCCGCACCAGGCCGTTGAAATCCAGCACATGGAATTCCAGTTCGGGTGCGCGCGCATATTCGCTGAATTCATTGACCATTTTCTTGAGTGCCTCGACCTGATTGACGATAGTTTCGGTGGAGCGCCGCAAGATATGTGCATCCTGCGTACTTAATTTTTCCGCAAGCTTATGCTGCATACGTTCAGCCGAAAGCTGTATCGGTGTCAGCGGATTTTTGATTTCGTGGGCCAAGCGCCGCGCCACCTCGCCCCAGGCGGCGGTGCGCTGAGCCTGTATTAAACTGGTGATGTCATCAAATACCACGACACCGCCGCCGCCCGAGACGTGCGACAGACGTGTCCCGCGGAGCAGCAATACCTGGCTTGTGCTGTCCCTCGTGCGCTCTACCTGACACTGCCATTCGCCTCCCTTGCCTGAATGAAACCCCTTAAGAATTTCCGTCTTGAAAGAATTCAGTTGCGGTTCGCGTGCTGCGCATTCTTCAATGGTTAATCCCTCGAAGCTCATCAGTGGAACCTTCAGAATCTGCTCGGCGCTGAGATTAGCGGTACGCATGCGCAGGTTTTCGTCAAATACAAGAACGCCGGATGAGAGGTTTGCCAGGATGTTTTCCAGATAAGCCCGGGCGCTTTCCACCTCCTGCTGATTGCGCTCGGCGGTGACGCGGGCCTCCTCCAGCTGCTGAGTCATGAGATTAAATGATTCGGTCAGTACGCCCAACTCATCGCGACTTTGGACGGGATGGCGTCTGCTGAAGTCGCCCTGCGCTACCGCTCGGGTACCTTCGGCCAGCATGCCCAAAGGCGCGCTCAGCCGTTCACTGATAAGGAATGCTGCCGCCAGTGCGGAAAAAAGCGAAAGCAGCAGCGCGAGCGTGAGCGTCACGCCATACAGCCCTTTCAGTCCCTCGCGCGAGAGAAGCAATTCCTGATAATCGCGATACGCCGCCTGCACTATTTCTGCATCTTCGGTCAGCTGCTTCGGTACCGGTTGCAATAATTGCAACATCCGCGCATCTCCCTTCATGCCTGTGGCGTCGACAGGCACCACCACTCTCAAATACAAACCTTTACCGGGGATGGATTCAACCGTGCTGTAGGCATTTTCCGTCCTCGCCTGTTGCATTACCGCCGCACTCAGAGTGTCCGGGAATAATCCTGTGTCATGTAAGCCGGCAAATACAATTATCTGGCCGTTCTGATCAAACAGCGCGGCCTCCTGTATTTGTGATTGATTCAGCAGCTGATCCAGCGCCGGTAACGGCGAAGTGGATTCCTCAGCCAGGGTAAGCGTGGCAGATTGAGCCTTGTTGCGTAATTCCACCAGGAGATTGTCGAGGATGGTGCGCCCCAGATTCAATCCTCCCTCGAGCGCCCGATCTACTTTGACATCAAACCAGGACTCGATACTTTTCCCGAGGAATTGCACAGAGACGCCGTACACCAGCGCACCCGGAAGAATCGCCATCAGGGAGAAGATCAGCAGCAGGCGCAGCGCCAGCCTGGAACCGAATACGCCAGCCTTGAGCCTGCGTTTGAGTCTCCACAGCAGATATCCCACCACTGCCATGAGAAACAACACGAGGCCGATATTGATCCGGATCAGAAGCCTATACTTTCGTTCGAAGAGTCCTGTGTCGGCACCCGCGGTGGCGAGCAAAAACAGCATGACCGCACCCAGCCCCGCGCCGATGATGATGACGTATTTCACGACCTGGTATTATCTTGAAGCTTTGGCAATGGTAACTTCGTGCTCCACCGTAGTGTGCCGGTGCTTAGATCCCACTCTCTGGAGCCGAGTGTTTCCACCTGAAAAGGTTTAGGCAATGCCGATATATCAAGCCGCATCCGCAATTCCACAGTGTATTCCACATCCGGTTTTAGCTCGGAGTTTGCGATAAGGGGACGGTCGCGCACCCGGCTAAGCGCCTGTAGCGCTTCCTTAAGCGTGTTGAAGTTCTGCGACAACGCTCCGCGACTCAAGCGGTACTGACGAGTCAGCGCATAATAGCTCAATCCCTCACGTACTCTACTCTGCGCAACTCTTTCGTCCAGCCAGTACCAACGGAAATTCATCAAGTTGAGTTCGGTGACGAAATAAAGCACGATACCTTTCTCAAGTGCATGTTCCAGCTTGGGATTAAGCGCGATCTCGAAATCAGCGTCAAACTGATAGCCCTCGTCCGTGGCATCTATTACGATGGACTTTATCTGTATTCCTTCCGCGTGGACGGTGGTGCTCAGCGGCAGCGCGAGGCTCAGGAATATCACTGCTGCTGCCTGTAACAGGCGTGCGAGGGAATCAGACTTTGTGCAGCAGAGCATAAAAGAAACCGTCATGATGAGAATTCGGCAACAGTTGCCCATCGATTGTGTCAACCTGGGACAGAGGCAACAGACGGGCGTCTGAATGATGGCGCAGAAACTTCTCCACCTGCAATTTATTTTCTTCGGCGAATACTGAACAGGTGGCGTAGAGCAATTTACCATCTCTGGTCAGGATCTGCCACAAGGCATCCAGGATTTTTCCCTGCTTTTGACCAAATTGGGAGAGGTCGCTTTCACGCCTCAGCCATTTGATATCGGGGTGGCGGCACACCACACCCGAGGCGGAGCAGGGTACATCGGCTAAAATACGATCGAACTGCTTGCCATCCCACCATTCCGCCAAGTTTGCCGCATCTGCGTGAATGACACGGTGGGCATCAAGCCCCAGGCGAGAGAGATTTTGTGCTATGCGGGCCACTCGTGCGATGTCCTTGTCGAGCGCGGTTAATTCCACCTCCGCCAATTCCAGCAAATGTGCGCTTTTTCCTCCGGGTGCGGCGCAAGCATCCAAGACGCGCATGCCGTCGTGCGTATCCAGCAATGGTGCGGCAAGCTGGGCACCCGCATCCTGTACCGACACCAGGCCCTGGGCGAATCCCGGCAGACTGTCGACCGTTATGGGCTGTACCAGCTTGAGCGCGCCATTCCACAATCGTCGTGCCTCCATGCCGTTCTGATCGAGAAGATTCTCGTATTCCGCCACGCTGATCTTGCGCGGGTTAACCCTCAGTGTCATGGGCGGATGCTGATTGCCGGCCTCTAATATTGCCTGATAGCTTTGTGGATAGTATGCGTGGAGCTTGTCTATCCACCATTGTGGATGAGAATACCGCCCCACCTCACTTTCAGCCGCCCGTTCCAGAAGACTCGCGCGTTGCCGCACAAAGTTGCGCAATATCGCGTTGACCAGTCCTTGGGCACCTTTATTGCCGCTTACAACATAAGTAGCAGATACGGCGTGATCCACAATTGCATGCGCGGAAGCCTTGCTGTATCCCAGTTGATACAACCCCACCAATAATAAATGACATATATTCCGGTCCCGTAGCGGCTTGTTCAGTAATAAGCCAAGCATCCTGTCGAGTTGACCATAAAAACGCAGCACACCGTAGCTTAAATCCTGAATTGCCCCGCGTTGCTGAGTGGAAAGGTCGCCATGGGTACGCCAGACCTCCTGCAACACCTCGGTCAGGCTCGCGCCAGCCAGTACCTTACCTACAGTTGCGGCAGCCAAACACTGAGTTTTAAGCATGCTGCGGCATTCAGCTTAAATCCGGCAATGTAAGCAAGCTCATCGGGAAGCTGAAATTCAAGTGTGGTAAAAAGTCATGATGGGTCATGGCGCCGGGGATAGGGAAAAATGAGTGATCAACTGCCACTTTTGGGTTCAAATCGGTCACCCGGTTGCAAGGAATGCCCGGAGAGAAATTCCGCTGCGAGCATCTTTTTTCCGTCAGATTTCTGCAAGATCTCGACTATGAGTGCTCCCTCGCCACATGCAACCACGATTCCGTCGCGTCCAGTTGCAACAATTTCTCCCGGTTGGCCAAGGGCATCCGGGATGACCTTTGCTTGCCATATTTTCATGGAGATTCCACGTACTTGCGAATAAGCGCCGGGGCGAGGATTGAATGCCCGCACTACTCCGCCGATGTATTCCGCGCTTAGTTGCCAGTCAATCTCCGCTTCATTCTTTTCCAGTTTCGGTGCGTATGATGCGACAACTTCATTCTGAGGAACCTGGAAAAAAATGTAGTCACGCAAATGCGCCAATGCTTCCACGATGCAGGTTGCTCCCAGTAAGGCAAGCCTGTCATGCAGAGTTTGCGCGGTGTCTTCCTGTGTAATTGCCACGCTCCGCTGCAACAGGATTGCGCCCGTATCCATGCCGCGATCCATTTGGATGATAGTGATCCCGGTCTCCCGATCTCCCGCCAATATTGCCCGCTGGATTGGGGCTGCGCCCCGCCAGCGAGGCAGCAGGGAAGCATGGATGTTAAGACAACCAAGGCGCGGGATGCTCAAAACAGCTGGAGGCAGAATCAGTCCATAAGCGACAACTACCATGACATCCGCACCGACGGCAGCAAGCTGCGCGTGTAACTCGGGTTGTTTAAGCGAATAGGGTTGCAGCAAGGTAAGTTTGCGTTGTTGTGCCAGCAGCTTGATCGCGCTTGCGGCGGGCTTCATGCCCCGTCCGGAAGGGCGGTCTGGCTGGGTCAGCACCAATGCGATCTCATGCCCGGCATCTGCCAAGGCTTCGAGCGCAGGGACGGAAAATGGCGGGGTGCCCGCAAAAATTATTTTCAATCTAAACCCGGCAGTTGAGCGGAGTGGAGTGTGCAATTTTCGGAATATGGGACAAGCGCAACGACGCGGAACGCGATACGGGGCGGAACAGTATTCTCCGCGGGAAGGTCCGATCACGCACCAGCATACGGACGCCGCGTCTGGATACAATGCAGGCGCCATGAAACGCGGCCGCGGAGATCCCGATTTTGCCAGTGGCCAGGAAACGGGCGCTCACATTACCTTGCGTCGCTGCTTTTTGAACTTGGTCTGAATACGCGATTGTTTCATCCGTGACCAGTATTCAACAAATACCTTGCCTACCAAATGATCCATCTCGTGTTGAATGCATACCGCCAGCAAGCCATCGGCATCGAGCACGAACGGATTGCCATCGCGATTCCACGCCTCGACGGTGACCCGCTCCGCGCGCTCCACCTTCCCGAAGATTCCCGGTACCGACAGGCAACCTTCTTCGTAGTCAGACTCACCGCTGCGAGCGGTGATTTCAGGATTGATCAACACATGCAGCTGGTTATGGGTATCGGAGATGTCGATTACGATGACACGCTGATGCACGTCAACCTGGGTCGCCGCCAGTCCAATTCCAGGAGCGGAGTACATGGTTTCTGCCATATCGTCTACCAAAGCCCGAATCTCGTCAGTAACCTTCGGTACTCGGCTCGCTATGGTGTGCAGCCGTTCATCCGGGTACTGTAGTATCTGCAGAATTGCCATAAAAAGACTTGCGCATTTAATAATCTAAATGCAGAATTTAAACTGTACTATTACGATGTTTGGTTTGACCCCTGTCCGGAGTTTCTATACCAATGATTCTCCAAGCGTAAGTCCATTATATCCTGATTTGGGCCGGAGCTTGAGTCCAGTCACCCCGCCGAAGACACCGATACAAAGTTTCGGACAGTCTGATTACTAATTTGTTGATCCGGGCAATGGCTTGAGAGGCTTTGCCTGGAGCTTTCTTAAAGAATCAATGGCTTCCCGGTAAAAAAGCTGTGAACCGGGGCAATCGAAGCAGTACGAATACCGTACCATTCATTTGAACCTGAATTCGGCAGCTTAGCGCTTATTTTTCAGTCATAGGATTATGATTCGTAAAGAATTCTTTTGTTATTCGATTCTTATTTTTTGGAAGAATCCACCCCGTCCAACTACCGGATTTACGAGTTGACTCATACAAAGACAAAGCCGATCGAGGATATTGAATCCTGGCTTGCACTTGGCTTGATTGATGGTCTCGGCGACGAGTCAATTCGGCGATTGCTGGTGGCTTTCGGCAGCCCCGCCGGCATTTTCTCAGCGAAAGCTGCCGCCCTAGCCGGCTTGGTGAAGAAAAAGGTGGCGGACAGTATTGTGCAAGGGGTGGCCAGAGAAAAAATTGCGGTAACGCTCAAATGGCTCGAAGACCCTGTCAACTCGGTCATGACGCTGGCTGATCCCGATTACCCTTTGATGCTGCTCAATATTGCAGATCCGCCGCCGCTTCTTTACCTCAAAGGGAAACGGGAACTGCTGAATTCACCCGCTCTTGCCGTGGTCGGCAGCCGTAACGCCACACCTCAAGGGCTTTCCAATGCGGAAGCTTTTGCCGCGGCTGCCAGTAACGCGGGACTTTGCATAGTGAGTGGAATGGCGCTCGGCGTGGATGCCGCAGCCCATCGTGGGGGTCTGCGTGGCACGGCTGCCAGTATTGGCGTAGTGGGAACCGGCCTGGATATCGTTTATCCTGCACGCAACCGGGATCTTGCCCATGAGCTGGCGGAACATGGAGTGCTTGTGTCCGAGTTTCCATTGGGCACTCCCGCCGTGGGTAGCAACTTTCCACGCCGCAACCGCATCATCAGCGGCATGAGCCGGGGTTGCCTGGTGGTGGAAGCCGCGCTGCAAAGCGGTTCTCTTATCACTGCACGACAGGCGCTGGAGCAGGGGCGAGACGTATTTGCCATTCCCGGTTCGATTCATTCTCCATTATCAAAGGGTTGTCACGCGCTTATCAAGCAGGGGGCAAAATTGGTCGAAAGCGCCGACGATATACTGGATGAGCTGGGGTATCAGTCCGCGCAAATTGCGGTCAATGGTACTAATGAACCTACCGCAAAAGAATCGCTGCTGCTGAGATATCTCGGCCATGATGCTGCCGACATCGATACACTGTGCACCCGTAGTGGCTTGACGGCGGAAACGGTATCGGCGATGCTATTGCCGCTTGAACTGGATGGCGTGGTTGCCCTGCTGCCGGGCGGATCCTACCAGCGGCTTCGGTAGCTGCGCCAGAGTCCGCTTGTTCTCGCCATCCGTGTAATCCCGGAAAAGCGGTTGAGCGTAAAGTACTGGTAATTCTTCTTGCGAAAGCTGGGCTGTTGCCGCCCGGCAATAGTGTGTGCTTTCGCAAGACCGCTACCCAATCACGGAGTGTTCACAGGAGTTTCATGGGAAAAACCTTAATCATCGCCGAGAAACCTTCCGTCGCCGCCGATATTGCGCGGGTACTGGGGGGGTTCACCAAGCATACCGACTATTTCGAGAGCGATGAGTACGTGCTGTCATCAGCTATCGGCCACTTGCTTGAGCTGGCGGTACCCGAACAATACGAAGTCAAACGCGGAAAATGGAGTTTTTCCAATTTACCGGTAATCCCGCCGTACTTTGATCTTAATCCTATCGAGAAATCAGAATCGCGCCTGAAGCTTTTAACTAAACTCATCAAACGCAAAGATGTGAACGCGCTTATCAATGCCTGCGATGCGGGACGCGAAGGAGAATTGATTTTTCGTTACATTGCGCGTCATGCGGGAAACAAAAAGCCGGTGAAGCGACTTTGGCTGCAATCGATGACTCCCGCCTCAATTCGCGAGGGATTTACCAAATTGCTTGACGATATCGCTGTTCAGCCATTGGCGGAAGCGGCCGTCAGCCGGTCGGAAGCCGACTGGCTTGTGGGTATAAATGGCACTCGCGCCATGACCGCGTTCAATTCTCAGGAGGGTGGTTTTCATAAGACCACCGTGGGACGGGTACAAACTCCGACCTTAGCAATTCTGATTGAGCGGGAAGATGCGATCAGGAAATTTGTCCCCCGTAGTTACTGGGAGGTACACGGCACGTTTGCCGCCCAAGCAGGAACGTATAACGGACGCTGGTTCGATGAAAAGTTTTCAAAAGACAAAAAAGATAGCGAACAAAAAGCAGAGCGATTGTGGGATGAGAATACGGCTGAGGCTATTCGCGCCAAATGTCAGGATAAACCCGGCATTGTCAGCGAAGAAAGCAAGCCAACCGCGGAAATCTGCCCGCTGCTGTACGATCTCACCAGCTTGCAGCGCGATGCTAACGGGCGCTTCGGTTTTTCCGCCAAAACAACGCTAGGACTGGCTCAGGCGTTATATGAGAAGCATAAGGCATTGACCTACCCCCGCACCGACTCGCGTGCGCTGCCGGAAGACTATATTGCAACCGTTAAGGATACCCTTAATTCACTGGAGAAGACCCGGTATAGCATATTTGCAAAACAGATTCTCAAAGCGGACTGGGTCCAGCCCAACAAGCGGGTATTTAATAATGCGAAAATTTCCGATCATTTCGCCATTATTCCAACCTCGCTCGAGCCCAAGGGTCTGAGCGACGCGGAAGCGAAACTTTATGATCTCGTGACCAAGCGGTTTTTAGCCATTTTTTATCCCGCCGCTGAATTTCTTGTTACAACTCGAATCACCCGTGTAGAGAGCGAGCCATTCAAAACCGAAGGTAAGGTGATGGTCAACCCGGGCTGGCAGACGATATACGGCAAAGAGGCTCAGATGGAGGGCGGGGATGACGACTCGGCTTTGGTTGCGGTCAATCCAGACGAGCCGGTGCTCGCCAGGGAAGTTAACGTCGTGGCCAGCAAGACCCGGCCACCGGCCAGATTCAATGAAGCGACGTTGTTATCAGCCATGGAAGGCGCGGGCAAGCTGGTGGAAGACGAAGAACTTCGGGAAGCCATGAGTGCAAAAGGGCTGGGTACCCCGGCCACCCGCGCTTCCATCATCGAAGGCCTGGTATTCGAAAACTATATGCAACGCGTAGGTCGGGAATTGCATCCCACTGCCAAGGCATTCTCATTAATTACATTGCTGCGCGGACTGAAGGTGCCTGAACTTACCTCACCCGAATTAACGGGTGACTGGGAATTCAAACTGCGCCAGATCGAGCAAGGCAAGCTCGAACGCAACAAATTCATGGAAGAAATTGCGGGAATGACGAGTCATATGGTGACGCAGGCGAAAAGCCATCGTGGTGAAACCATAAGCGGAGATTTTTCCACGCTCAAGTCTCCCTGCCCCAAATGTGGGGGGGTGGTACAAGAGACTTACAAAAAGTTTCAGTGTCAAAAATGCGATTTCGCGTTATGGAAAATTCTGGCTGGCCGACAATTTGAAACGAAGGAAATGGAGCAGTTGATCACCCGCCGCGAGGTAGGTCCGCTGCAAGGCTTTCGTAGCAAATTGGGGCGGCTATTCAATGCCAACATCAAGCTTACCAGCGAATTTGAAATGAAATTTGATTTTGGCGGAGAGAGTGAGGAGGGTGCCGAAACTATCGATTTTTCCGGACAGGAATCGCTGGGAAAATGCCCCCGCTGTGGTGGTGAGGTATTCGATCACGGTATGAGCTATACATGTGAGAAGGCTGTCGGCTCGGTACGCACCTGCAATTTTAAAATCGGAAAAATAATCCTCACGCGTCCTATCGAACGCGAGCAGGTCGGGAAATTGTTACGTACCGGTAAAACCGATTTGCTGCCAAAATTCATTTCCAAGAAAGGGAGGCCGTTTTCAGCTTATCTGGTGGCCGGTACGGACGGAAAAGTGGGATTCGAGTTTGAGCCGAGGGAATCAAGAACGAAAACAACAGCAGCACTCGCGGAAACCAAGGCAGCGAGACCAAAATCCAGGACATCCGCCGTTAAGAAAACCGCTATACGGAAACCATAGTACAAGCCGCGGGCATCGAAGAGTGGTCCGAGGTTTTAGTTTCCAAAGTTTCGACAAGGTTGCTCTGGAAAGCTCCAATGTTGTGTTTAGGCTTTATCCCTCAGGGAGATGGCACCTGACTCTTTTCAATATAAGAAATGATATCCCCGACGCAGGTAAAACCTTTCGCTTCTTCACTATCAAAATTAATACCAAATGTATCTTCCGCATCGAACAAGAGTTGAATCGTATCCATGGAGTCAAGTCCGAGGTCTTCAAATTTTGAAGACCTGTTTATGGTGGAAGCATCCAGGTTCTCCACCTTTGTTGAGATGAACTGTATTACCTTTGCTTCAATATCCGCTGTATCCATAATCGGGTTCCATTCCTTCATTCAAGGGTTGTGAAGATAATACTTGCATTGTTGCCACCAAATCCAAAAGCATTACATAGGCCACTCCGTGGATTCCTCTGCTGTGCGTGGTTGGGTATGTAATCAAGATCGCATTCCGGATCAGCCTCATCAAGATTGATGGTCGGATGTACCGTACCTGTATGAAGGGCCATGATAGTGGCGATGCTGCCGATAGCGGCCGATGCACCGATGGAATGTCCGACCATGGATTTGGTGGCGCTGATGGCAATATCTCCGGCCCGATCGCCAAAGAGACTCTTAATGGCACGGGTTTCTACGATATCTCCAAGGGGTGTGGATGTCGCGTGCGCATTGATATGGTCAATGGAATCAGTATTCATGCCGGCATCCATGACCGCCGCCCGCATTGCCGTTATCTGGCCTTCCATATCGGGCATCACAATATGTGTTGCATCGCAGGCCTGCCCATAGCCAGCAAGGCAGGCATATATTTTTGCCCCTCGAAGCCGGGCCTGTTCTTCCCTTTCCAGGATGAGTATGCCAGCGCCTTCCGCCATAACGAACCCATCCCTGCCCTTGGCGAAAGGCCGGGATGCTCGGGCTGGATCAGTGTTGGACCCGGTGCTCAGCGCGTGCAGGATTTCGAATCCCTTCATGGTTAGAGGCAGTACGCAACCTTCCGCACCCCCGGCAATCACGGCATCGGCTCTTCCCGCCCGCAAAAGGTCAAGAGCCATGCCAATCGCATTGGCTCCGGAAGAGCACGCCGTGCTGCAGGTCAGATTTACCCCTTTCAATCGATGTTTGATTGCGATCCAGGCAGCTGCGGCGTTTGCCATGGTTCGAGGTACCGTGAACGGAGGGATAGGCTGGCCTCGGAACTTGCGCATGGCGGATGATTCAAAGGTGGAGAAACCGCCCATCCCCGAACCTATGCTTACGGCCAAACGCTGCGGTGCGTATGTATCAAGCCCACCCGCATCTTCCAGTGCAAGTCTGGTGGCCAGCAGCGCCAGTTGGGTGAATCTGTCGGTTTGCTCGATATACTTAGCCGTCAGAAAGCTGGCGGGATCGAACCCCGGGATCTCTCCGGCTACTTGAGAGCGCTGGTCAGATGCATCGAAGCCCGTAATTTTCCGGATACCACTGACACCATTGACAGCCGCTGTCCAGAATTGGTCAACGCCTATGCCAATTGGCGAAACAATCCCCATTCCTGTAACGACTATGCGCATACACAATCAGGTGTGTTCATCGGATTCCGGTCTATCGGCACTGCCGCCGTGTCGTGAAGACCCAGGCGGATCGCTTCCTGGATGGAACGCCGGCCACGTTTTTCGGAACCGGAGAAAGCTGATTGATTGCAGTACATAAGAATATTTGGTTGGCTGCGAATCCTGAAATCAAAGGGAATACCGGACTTTCCGGGCCGGTTTCCTGGTTTCTTGAAATCGCGATTTATTGCGCATTAAATATGACGGGGAACAGGTACCTCAATATAGCCCCCATGATCCAGATAATTAGTATTAGACTACCGATAACGGCTAATCCCTCGGAAATTGCCGATATGAGCGTTGCGCCAAGACTATCGAATTCCTGTTGCCCGGCTTCGTTACGCCGGCGGACTCGACGTTGTCTCACCCACATCTGCAGCATAAAGACGAGAGGGATGAGAGCCAGAGAAATTAACAGGTTATATTCAGGACTATCCATTAATCATTAACCTCTTTGTAAAGTATTGCCAGGAAATTTTAACTATTTTCTTGTAGCCTGGAAGGCTGTGAATAATCAATTTTCCTCCCTATTTTTTCGCTTGCGCGCGACCATTTCTTAAATAGAAGGAAACAACGCCTCTCTTTTGAAGATTCAGAGGAGCGTTATCGCCTCCGACCTGCTTGCTCGCAAATCAAGCGCCTTAGTCGCAAGTAAATGATATCGCAAATGCCCCAATGGTAAAATTAACAAATATATGAGTTCAATCTCCAATTGCGGCCCGGTGTGCAACAGGAAGCTTGTTGAAGCGCCGTTTGCCGTTAATCAGCAATTATAATAGCACACGTCGTCAATGCGCCATCGAGTTAACGCGCTGAGCGTTGAACGGACGTTGATGACGGGATAAGTCCGAATGGACGTAACTCGATAACTGATCAAAATTTGATGAATTTCCAACTGGATACTCTTGTCTTCCGACATACAACATTTGGGGTAGTGGCTTCTTTGATTATTCCTATTTCGTCATGAATGAAAAGCCCGGTCTATCGATATGGGGCACTGTAGTTGTGCGTCCGGTCACAAATTATCGTGAGATGGGAATGTTTATCGATATCCCATGGCGCATTTATGCAGATGACCCGATGTGGGTACCTCCCCTGCGTCTGGAGCGGCGCCTGCATTTCTCCAGATTTAATCCGTTTTTCAAGCATGGGGAATGGCAAGCATGGATTGCATATCGAAATAATCAGCCCGTGGGAAGGATCAGTGCTCAAATTGATCAGCTGCACCGGGAGCGCTATGGTGCGGATACCGGTCATTTTGGCTTGCTGGAAGGCATAGATGACACGGAGGTTTTCGCGGCGCTTGTGCGCACCGCCGAGGAGTGGCTGGCTGCCCGGCATACCAGGCATATCAGCGGACCGTTCAATTTATCCATCAATCAGGAGTGTGGTGTTTTGGTAGAGGGTTTTGATACGCCACCGATGGTGATGATGCCGCATTCACGCGCATGGTACGGTAAATTACTTGAAGAGCAAGGCTACCAACCGCTGAAGGATCTGCTTGCCTATTGGGCGGAGATTGACCATAAGATGCCCCGATTGATGAGCAATGTGATTGAAAGATTTTCCAAACAGGTACGGTTACGGAAACTACGCCGTGACAAATTTGACGAAGAGATGGAAATATTGCGTGATATATTCAATGATGCTTGGTCGGAGAATTGGGGCTTCGTTCCTTTTACCGAGGCCGAGTTTGCCGAGCTTGGCAGCAGTCTTCGCTTACTCGTACCCGACGAGTTTATTCAGATTGCCGAGGTTGACGGTCGCCCGGCGGCATTCATGGCGGGATTGCCCAATCTTAACGAGATATTCGCGGAGCTTAATGGCAGTTTGTTTCCGTTCGGGTGGATTCGAATGATCAAATACCTTAAATCCAGAGGAGTTCGTACCGGCCGGATACCGTTGATGGGGGTACGCAAGCAATTTCAGAGTTCGCCGATCGGCATGGCGCTGGCGATTATGGTAATCGATGCGCCGCGGCAGGCAGGGCTTTCCAGGGGAATCCAGGCGGTTGAACTGTCATGGATACTTGAGGATAACAAGGCAATGCGGGGAATTCTGGATTACCTGGGCTGCCGGCAGTACAAACGTTACCGGATTTTTGGCAAGACCTTGTAATCGATATATGACAGACACCATAGTATGAGAGTTAAATCCAGATAATCAATAGGACGCGAGATGATGGTGAGGCAGGTTGCGAGATGGTTTTGTCGGCTGGAAGAAGTCCATGGCTTGGACTATGGGAACCGGGCAAGCGGCGGAAATGGCCGCAAACTGACTGCCAGCATTTGGGCAGGCTCGGAGAGCTGTCTAATGGATTATCTGGTTAAAGCCCGCGATGAATAAAGTTGATCAATTTACCGCTATCGTGCTGGCCGCAGATCGGACAGCAGGTGACCCGGTCGCGGCTGAAACAGGCGTGGCCTGCAAGGCGTTTGCACCCATCCACGGAACGCCGATGATCATTCGCGTGCTGGATGCGCTGGAAGCCAGTGATAGGGTGAAGACGATTATTGTATGCGGTCCACCCAAGTCCGCGCTCCCGGGCTGCCCCGAGCTTGAAAGGCGAATCGCAAGCCGGCGTGTCATCTGGCTGCCGAATCTGGATTCTCCCAGCCGCAGCGCCGATAGCGGACTCACGCATATCGATCAGAACTCTCCGGTGTTACTGACGACAGCCGATCATGCTTTATTGACGTCTTCAATTGTGCGCTATTTTTTGGATGAATCGCAAAAGTCGGGTAGCGACGCCACGGTGGGAGTGGTCAAATATGAAGATGTCGCAGCTGCATTTCCCGGGGTGAAACGAACCGTCATACGTTTGCAGGATGGTGGCGTCTGCGGCTGTAATCTCTATGCATTTCTTAACCCTCGTGGCCGGGGCCTGGTGTCGTTCTGGCAGCGAGCGGAAGATCTGCGCAAACATCCGGGACAATTGATCGCACAGACTTTTGGTCTCATGGCTGTACTCTTGTACCTATTTGGGTTATTGACGCTCGCCCGCGGACTAAAGGCCGTTTCGGCCAAGACCGGGATCAAGGTGCAGCCGGTATTTTTGCCTTTTCCCCAAGCTGGTGTCGATGTTGACAAGGTTGAGGACATGCTGCTCGTGGAATCTGTCCTGGCGGGAGCGGTGCCGCTTGCTCAAGAGAAAACAGACTCGCCTGGCCGGCTTTCATAGCGTGTGGCCGTTCCAGCACGAAGTGGCGGGAAGAATCCGTGAAAATAATAGAACGATATATTACGCGTGAATTGTTAACACCGTTTACGGTGGTGATTGTCATTTTGGCGGCATTATTCTCGAGTTTCAGCAGCGCCCGCTTCCTGGCCGGGGCGGTTACAGAATCGCTTGGTGTTACCGCCATGCTGAAGCTGGTATTGCTAAGGACGCTGATTGCCTTGGAAGTGCTGATGCCAATCGCTCTTTATGTTGTTATCGTCATGGGTCTTGGACGGCTGAACAGGGATCAGGAAATTAATGTATTGCGATCCGCCGGTATCAGCGATGACCGCATAATTTATGCCATACTCATCGTTGCCATCCCCGTGGGAATTATTAGCGGTGTACTCTCTATTTTCGTGCGCCCATGGGCCTATGAAGAAAGCTATATTCTGAATGCGCAGGCGGAAGCTGAATTAAACATGGATCGATTCCAAGCCGGGCGTTTCTATGGAAGCGAAAACAGCGGCAGGGTGATTTATCTTCAGACCAAGGATAGCGCCGGCAAGGAGATGAAGGATGTGTTTCATTACATCAGAAAAAAAGACAGCAGCGAGATTATTATAGCCAGGGAAATCCATCCGCAGGAGCCGGCAGCTCGCCAACGTCCCCAGATACACCTGCTTGATGGCGCCGCATACCAGCTGATGCATTCTGAAATGAGAGACACGGTAGTCCATTTAGAGAAGCTGGTATATTTTACCGATAGCGGCAACGTACTGGATTACAAACGCAAGGCTGCCTCCACCAAGGCGTTGCAGGAATCTGATCAGCCACGCGATATTGCGGAATTCCAGTGGCGGCTTTCACGCCCCATTGCCACCATTCTGCTGGCACTGATTGCCGTGCCGTTCAGCCGTGCCTCACCCCGTCAGGATAAGGGTGAAAAAACTTATTATGCCGCGGCATTGGTTTTCGCGATCTACTACATCCTGAGTGGCTTGGCCCAAACATGGGTGGAGCAGGGAACCATTGGTAGAGTACCTGGTGTCTGGTGGCTTTATGCCTTGATGTCCATGGTTGCGCTCGGCTTGCTGTCACCTGGTTACTGGCGGAAGTTGTTCCCCCGCCGATGACGATAGTCAACCGCTACTTGGCTTTCCAGGTATTGATGGGCCTGGGCATCGCTACCGCGGTGCTTTTGCCATTATTCAGTTTTCTCGACTTGCTGGATCAGCTTGACGACGTGGGGAAGGGGACCTATCGCGTCGAGGATGCATTTCTGCACACTGCATTATTGTTGCCGCGCAGATTTGTTCAACTTGCGCCTTTTATTACGCTGCTGGGGAACGTCATCGCGCTAGGACGATTGGCTGTTAACTCGGAACTGACGGCATTAAGGGTGGCAGGTATTTCTCCCATTCGTATCAGTCTTGCGCCACTGGGAGTCGGACTGATTCTCCTGTTATTCATTGCTGTACTGGAACAATTTGTTGCGCCGCAACTTCAGCAGCGGGCTATCTCGTCCCGCGCGGTCGCGCTTGACAAGAGTGCGGCGCTTGGCAAGCATCTGGGTATCTGGACCCGGGATGAGCGGAATATAGTTCGTATCGGTGAGATGCTGCATGCGAAAAAGGCCGTGGATATAGAAGTCATGCATTTTGATGATAATGGGTTCCTGCTAACCTATACTTATGCCAAATATGCGGATCTCGTTGCTGATGGTCTGTGGGAATTAGGCGATGTCACTATCAAGACATTTGCGGGACAACGTATTGAATCCATGAGCAAAGCATCGATGAGCTGGAGATCATTTCTGAATCCGGATGATATATCGACGCTGACAAAGTCACCGGAGAGTCTTTCTCCCATCGAGTTATTTCTGCATGTTCGTTTCCTGCGTGCGACTGGTCAGGAGGCAGACGCTTATGCATTGGCTCTATGGCGAAAGGCAGGTGGAGCGCTGACAACAATCGCGATGTTGCTGCTTTCCATCCCCTTTGTATTCGGCTCGGTACGGGCGGGCCTTGGCAATAAGTTGGTACTCGCATCCATGCTTGGCATCAGCGTTTATCTTCTTGATCAGATTATCGCGAATGCCGGATTGTTACTGCATTTGAATCCAGCATTCACCGCGCTCTCACCGGGGTTATTGTTGATCATTCTGGCTAATTTCTGGCTGCGGCGGATTTTTTAGGCCTCCGTAGTTTCGATGAGCAAGCGCGAGTATTCGTTTCCGCACGAGTTGTTGCTATGGCAGTTAACCCGCAAATACTGTAATCTGCGCGGCTTGGCTCGCACCAGGGATATATTCCAGTGATTCCGGATTCAGCGATCAATCGGATGGCGATCTGTCCAGCTGCCGTATCCAGGAGAGTCTATACCGGTGCGATAGTGAGCCGATAACACGGGAGAGGATAGCGGGCTGTCTGGAATTTCAGCCGGTACCATCAAGTTGAATGATAGAACAGTCACGAATTGACAGCTTAAGAGAAGGAACGGCAACCGTTGGGTTTCTTTTCAATCCTCTCAGCGGGCGCATTCGCAAGCGTAAAGATGCGATAAAAGGTGAGCTGATCAAAATTCCCGGTGCAATCTGCCAGGAAGTGACGAATGGGCCGCAGATTTGCGCATCGGTTGACGCGTTCTTGCTCGCAGGAATCGATTTGCTGGCAGTCGTTGGCGGGGACGGGACCGTGCAGGCGGTATTGAACCATCTATTTACAACCCGGCCAATGGGCAAATGGCCTGTTCTAACAATCATCCCTGGCGGCACAACCAATATGACTGCATTGGATCTGGGCATTCACGGCAGGCCGGAGCATATTCTGCGAGAGTTAAGCAAATGCCTGCTAAAACAAACTTCACCCATATTGTTGAGGCGTCATGTCTTGTGTATTGAACAAGCGGGCACAGCCAAGGTTTATGGAATGTTTTTCGGTCTCGGCCTAATTGCCCGCGCAGTAATATTCTCTCAGGGTAGAATCAAGCAGTTGGGTATTACGGGGGAAATCTATTCAGCCATCATTACGCTCGGCTATTTCGCCGGAGTCCTGCTCGGGCGCCGGGAAGGTGCCTGGGCGCCAGTTCAGATGTCGATTATCCAGAAAAATGGCGAAACCCTCCGCGGAACGTATTCGTTTCTGTTTGCCAGCACGCTCGATCGCCTTTTGTTCGGCATGCGTCCGTACTGGGGACGGGGGGGAGAACCGCTTCATGTCACTTGTGTCCGGCAAAAGCGGAAGCGTCCGCTACGCTCGTTATTGACGCTACTTTCAGGTCGCGGGGAGGTCCTTAAGGAACAAGATGGCTATCATAGTTTCAATACCGAAGTGCTGGAACTGCTTATAGATGACGATTACATCGTCGACGGTGAATCCTACCGGGCATCAAGCGAGGATGGGCCATTGCGCATCACAGGGGCCGGTCCGATTATCTTCCTGGGAGCCGGCAGCGTGAACTCATAATCATGATTCTGAAAGCGGCAGGCAATCACTCAT
The DNA here is from genome assembly GCF_000355765.4 of Nitrosospira lacus. Taxonomy (NCBI): domain Bacteria; kingdom Pseudomonadati; phylum Pseudomonadota; class Betaproteobacteria; order Nitrosomonadales; family Nitrosomonadaceae; genus Nitrosospira; species Nitrosospira lacus. Next base: position 929,887 of record NZ_CP021106.3, read on the forward strand.
TTTTTTGTTTAGCACGATGATGCACAAAGATGTTTTGAACCCTGAGATTTCCACCTTTTTGGTGAGTGTTTGCTACGAAGCGAATTGCATAATATTTGCGGCCCATGGCTGCGTTGCAGCTACCTGGAACGGAATGACCATTCCGCGTCATTGCGCCTTGTTCCGTACCCCAAAAACCACACACTTCGCTCCATCCAACTACCGGATTCAGGATGTCAGACTACGCTCCACTATCTGATCAACAGCTCCCAAGCGACCTGGTCGCCGAGATGGCTTCGCTAAGCTCAAAAGCGGTCCCGGCGGATTTTTTTATTCTGGTTGAAGAATTAAAATCACGCTTTGGCCAGTCGCTGGACGCGGTTCTTCTTTATGGATCCTGTCTGCGTTCTCATGAGGTTGGTGAAGGGGTTGTGGATTTCTACGTCGTGGTGGATAGCTACAGCAACGCTTATCCAGAGCGTTATCTGGCTTATCTCAATGCATGGCTGCCGCCTAATGTATTTTATCTGGAGGTATCCAGTCAGGAAAACAGCCTTCGCGCCAAATATGCGGTGGTTTCAATAGCAGACTTTGAGCGGGGAACCCGGCAATGGTTTCACCCCTATCTGTGGGCGCGCTTTGCTCAACCCACGCGGTTGCTGTATGTGCGCGATGAAATCATCCGCAAGCGTATTCACCACGCGCTGGCCAGTGCGGTAGTAACATTTCTCAAGTCCAGTCTTCCCGTACTGGATTCATCCGTGGTGGATGCCGAAGCAATCTGGATTAACGGTCTGACCCAGACTTACGCCGCTGAATTGCGGCCTGAACGGGCAACGCGTGCGCAACAGCTTGCGCGGATCAATCTGGATGACTATGCGCGATTGACTGCGCATGCCGTACCGGCCTTGGTGGGAAAGCTGAAGAGCTTGCCGAACGGGCATTATCAGTGGCTGGTTGATGAAACGAGCCATCGGCGTTCACTATGGCACTGGCGATTACGCCGTTGGCAGGGGAAGGTCTTGTCCGTGCTAAGGTTGACCAAGGCTGCATTTACCTTTCGCGACAGCATTAGTTATGCGGCATGGAAGATCGAACGCCATACCGGCGTACGCGTTGAGGTGACACCCATGTTGCGGCGGCATCCTGTGCTGTGGGGTTTCAAGGTTTCCTGGCGATTATTGCGGCGTGGTGTGATGCGTTGATATCGGGGAACCCTGAAGTCCTCCAGCGGCACATCTGCTGGTAAGATCGAAGACTCGTCGAAGATTGTTCAGAGATCTCTTAGATCGGGCACGATATCCACATCAGCGGGGAAGGGATTTTTGTCTCCCGGCCGTACGCGTCCCAAAAATGCGATGTTATTAAGCCTGGCACTCTGATAATCAATCAGTGCATCACCTATCATCAGCACACGTTCTGGCGGAAGATTATGGCCGGACAATATATTCCCGATCAGCGTTTGTTTTGGCGTGGGAGAGCCGCATACCCCGGTGAAATAGGATGCAAGGCCCCGGCGTGCAACAATTGTATTAAGTTCTGCTTCCGGCGTACCGGATGCAATGAACAAGGGTATTCTCGCGGCCTCTTTACGAATCAGCTCGGCTGCACCAGGCACGGTCTCGCTTGCAATCACGGCCTCAACCACCAGTTCAGAGAAACGTCGATCCAGTTGTTGCTCTTCATCCGGTGTCAGCGGAGGTCTGTCCAATAAATATTCCTGAAAATAATGGAATTTCTGGTAGCGCGACATGCCGCCGTTTGCGCGGTGATATTGCATCACCGCAGTCATCACTGTTTCCCCATGGGTTCGATAGAGATTACCGAAGGCTTCTGTTTTGATGTCCCCGGACTCCACTACTACACCATCGAAATCGAAAATGATGGCTTGCCAGTGCCCGGTCTTCATGCTTTGTTGGCAGATGCCGAAGGTGTGGCATCGTCATCGTCGCTGGAGTGATGCATGGTTTTGTGAATATCCCTGAGGCAATCAAGCAGGCCCTGGCCGAGATCGACATGCTCGTTAAGCACCAGCTTGCGGCCGATGCGGGGTTGAAATGCGTAGGGAGTTACCTCATAGTGATGCACCGCATTGCCTTCGTCGAAATTCAATGCTATTTCCCAAGGCATGATTTCCGAGATCATCGTCATGACATCCTTGATCCGCAACCGCTCCTGTCCGGTCAGGATCAAATGGCGGTTGGCGAACTCCGGCGACAGCACCTGTACGCTCATGCGCGCCGCATCCTCCACATGGATGTACTCGCGGAGCGCTTCACCGGTACCATGATAGGTTATCGAATGCCGTTCAACGGCTTCGTGCAGCATCCGGTAGATCCCGTTGCGGGCATCGGCACGCCTGCCGTACAAAGATCCATAGCGCAAAATACTATAATCCAGTCCGTAGCGCTCATGATAGGTTTCTATAAAGCGCTCTGCCGCCTGCTTGCTGGCACGGTAAAACGAACCGGACTCGGAATAAACATAAATCGTGCTGGCGAAGACGAAGCGGCGAGCCCCGGCGAGACGGGCGGCTTCCAGCGCGTGCATATTACCCAGTACATTGATCGTGGCGGTAGCCAGCGGCTTGTCATGAGCTTCATCGATATCCGCGATCGCGGCAAAATTATAGACCACGTCTACACCCCTGGCTGCTTCCGTCACCTGATCGAGATCCATGATGTCGCCAATGATCATTTCCTGATCCTGACCCTGATAACGTGAGGGACACCGGTCAAACAGGCGCACCCGGTACCCGGCAGCGGATAATGCGTCAGCAACATGACTGCCAAGAAAACCACTGGCGCCATACACGATAGCGATTTCGTTAGCCATTCCTGTTTTACCTGTCTTTCATTAAGCCAGCTTTAATCAGACCTTGCCACAGATTTTCCGCAGCTTCCACTTCCATGCGATGGCGCGATTCCCTGGCAAGAGAACCAATGTGTGAGGTGAGAATAGCATTGTCGCATTTGATCAATAGACCATGATAAGGTTCTTGCTCGAAAACATCGAGTGCGGCTGCACCTAGCTGCCCGGAAGTGAGGGCCTCAGCGAGGGCGGTTTCGTCTATAAGGCCGCCGCGAGCCGTATTGATCACCACGGCACCGCGCTTCATGCGCGCGATGGTCTTCCCATCCAGTAAATGGTGAGTGTCAGCGTCATAAGTCAGGTGCAGGCTGATGATATCCGCCTCTGCCAGAAGCTTTTCTAGTGATACTAGTTCTATTCCTTGCGGTGACTGGTTTACATAGGAATCATGTGCTACAACCCTGGCATCAAAAGCCTGGCACAAACGGGCAACCCGTCGCCCGACGCGCCCCAAGCCAACGATGCCTACCGACTGGGCGGCGAGCAGCTGGCCCTGAGTTCTTGGCCACTCTCCCGCACGCAGCTGCCGATCGATCTGGCATATCCGCCGCAACGCAGCCAATATCAGACCCATGGTAAGCTCAGCCACTGCTTGGGCTGGCGCCTCCGGGGTATTCAGCACAGCGATTCCGTGGCGCTTTGCTGCCGCAAGATCGACACTGTCCAGACCGCTCCCGCAGCGGGAGACCACTTTCAGTTTTTTTGCGGATGCGAAAACACGTTCTGTCAGGGGCTCTATACCCGCTATCATCCCTACGGCATCTGCACCCAGCAATTCGATAGTTTCATCTTCGGTTAGTTTGCGTTTATAGGGATTGCCGACAATATGCATGCCCTCACTTTGCAAATGCTGAATATGGAGATTGTTGTCCACATCAAACGACGAAGTGGAAATAACAAGCTTGCTCATAGTGTCGCCCTTATATTCCGCATATGACCCCGGCAAAGTGTGTCTAGGATGCGAATATCCAAACCATAGCCAAGAAAGTTGAAGCCAGCGTCAATATTGCGCCGCAATGCCTCCGGATCCGGCTCAACTACGTGAATGCCTCCAGGCTTGCCTAACCGGTGTCCGGCCTCCCGCACTTGTTCTATCGCGGATTCGACGTCCGGATAATCGAGTTCGCCGGGCCGCCCCATGGAACCGGATAAATCGTAAGGACCGATGATATAGGCGTCAATGCCGGGAACGGAAAGAATGGAGTCAATGGCGTTGACTGCGTCTATATGTTCGATCATGACCACGATGACGGCGTTATCTTCCAGCCACTGCCGGTATTGTTGAAATCGTGCGCCATAACCTTGAGCGCGCGCCAGGCCGACTCCGCGCCGGCCACGCGGCGGATAATAAACAGCCTGCACCGCGGCTTCGGCGTCAGCGGCGGTTTTGACCATGGGGACCATTACACCTGCCGCACCGGCGTCCATAACCCGCTTGATCTGGTCAGGGTGATTCGATGTCAGTCGTACGATTGCCGGACACTGTTGACCATCGAGGACTTGAATCATCATTTGCACTTCGCTGAGTTCCAGAACGCTGTGCTCCGTATCCAGTACCAGCCAGTCAAACCCGGCGGCAGCCATGATTTCGGCAATTGCCGGATGTCCTAACGTGACCCATGAGCCGATGGTTAGGGCATTCCGGGCCAGTTTTGATTTTAATTGCATAGTGCTCCTTAAGGAAAACGACTTGAATATATTGCGGAGAGTACCTGATTCAATACGAGCCCAGCAGGGGGTCCGCTTCCATCAATCCGGCCACACGCTCCAGATCAGCCTGCGTGTCCACCGCTTGAGTATTGAAGCTCGTTCTCACCATCTTCACGCGATAACCATGCTCCAGCAGACGTAGCATGTCCACGGACTCCAATTGCTCCAATGGAGTGGACGGCAACCGGGCGAACTCGATCAATGTCTTACGCCGGAATGGGATAATGCATACCTGTTTGTAGGCGCACGGATGCACAAAATCCGATTGAGAGGACTGAGTGGAAGCCGGAGCGGTCGGTATCGGTTGCCGCGACATATATAAGGCATCACCCTGTTGATTCATCACCACTTTAATAGTGTTGACGTCATAGAAGTCCGCTTTGTTATCGATACTGCGCACCAGGTTGACACAGCCCAGTTGCGGATCATGGCGGAATGGCTCGACCGCGGCGTCAATCATCTCCGGATGGGTCATCGGTTCGTCGCCCTGTACCATAACAATAAGTTCCGCATCAATCCCGGCGGCAGCTTCCGCAACCCGGTCACTGGCGCGCTCATGAGTGTCAGCAGTCATTATTACGGGAGCGCCAAATCCCTGCGCCGCCCGCCGGATTTCTTCGTCGCAGGTGGCTATGTAAGTAGCATCGAGGGCTTTACTCAGGGCAACGCGTTTGTAAACATGTTCCAGCATGGTTCGGCCCAACAGTCTTGAAAGCGGTTTGCCGGGAAAACGCGACGAACCCATCCGTGCTGGTATTACAGCAATTGTTTTCATTGGTTATTCACATTCATTGGAGTTTTAGATTTGCAGAGATGCTCTTCTCCATTTGATCGCCCCTGGTTCAGTCCCATGAGTCAGTGGTAATGGAGTTTGTTCACTCTGGTCGCTATCGTACCATCAGAGGAGAGTCTCTGCGATAATTTGAAGTAGTGTCCACCTTGCGAAATCGCTGAATATGCTCTCCGGTGGAGTGGATATCCGGAGATTTTTTGCCCGTTGGACACAGTTGTAAAGCAATGGTCAAGTGTCGCCATGCCCATTGCGTGTTATTGCATATGACTAGAATATGCATATCCACGCATCTTCGATCGACGCCCAGTCAATCATTATCGAGTTCGCTGGCCTGGCTTAGGTGGCCATACTTCTGGCAACTCAAACGCACCACACTGGTAAACGTATATCTGCGAGTGTACAATTACGCCCTTTTTCGTCACTCAAGATTCTGATTATTCGATTAAATGATGAATATACTGCCTGTTGCTGACATGTCGGAGCTAAACGCCTGGGTATGAAAGCCCTATTTTTTCTTCGTCATTATAACGACATTGATCATATAACCCCGGTGATCCACAAGTGGATGGGTTCGGGGCACACGTGCGATATTGTCCTGATAGGCAACTCGCGCTTTCGCAACGACTACCGCATTGAATTTCTGCGCAAGCTTGCTGGAGTGCGCATGGCCTATATTGGCGACCTGTTGCCGCCGGTCGAATTTGCCCGCTGGTTTGTGCAAACGCTGATACTGATCCGCAGCTTGCGGCGCCCCTTCATCGGCCCGGTCATGGCGGCCCTGGCCAAGACCTATGATGCCCGACGGCGGGCACCGGTGTGGCACAGCACCGCGCAGCGGCTGCTCGAGCGCAGCTTCGGCAGTCCCCATGAAGGGACCGGTGAAGGCGTGGTGGTATTTGACTGGATAGAAAGGAACTCCTCCATATGCGTGGAATGGGTCGAGATAGTCCTCTCGACGGCGCGCGCCATGGGACTTGGCACCGTATCGCTGCCGCATGGAGACAGCCCGCACGCGAGCCAGCTGATCCGGCGGCGGGAACTGCGCCTGGAGCCCGACACCACATTTGCCAATGCGGGCATATTCGACAAAGTAGTAGTGCCCAACGAACTGTGCTCGGTGCGATTTCGGCCCTTCATGGACAACCGGAAGCTGGCCGTCCTGGGCTCGCCGCGCTACTGCGACGAATGGCTGGCCAAACTGGCCACCCTGATGCCGCCCTCGCCGCTGACGCGTTCGGCGAGCCGGCTCAAAGTCGTCATTTTTCTGAGGAAGAGCAACTTCTCCACCTTCTGGGAAGAAGTGGGCGAAGTAGTGCGCATCGTTGCCGGCTTTCCCGGAGTGGAACTGATCATCAAGCCGCACACGCGCGGGGGCTGGCAGCAATCCCTGACCCGGGACCCCTCTGTGCGGCGCCTGGCGAACGTGAGCGTGGCGGGCAACATCCACTCCATCCACCTCATGAACTGGGCGGACGTCATCATTGACCTGGCCACCTCGGTGGTATTTGAAGCGGTCAAGGCAAAGAAGCCGGTCCTGGCAGGGGACTACCTGCATGCGGGCCGCTCCGCCCTGGCGGAATACCTGCCGGAGACGGAACTGCGCTGCCGGGATGACGTATATCGGCAGATCGAAGGATTTCTTAGCCACGGCTGCGACAATTTTTACATTGAAGCGCATCATCAGCGCTTTGTGAAGGAAATGATCGAGGTGGGGGACCCGGATGTACTATCCCGCTACGTGGCGCTACTGGAAGGGCAAGTGCGGCCACGGGCCAGCCGGGATCAGCCTTGTCCGGAGGAACGCGCCGTGAACTTCGCCTGTGGATGACGCCCATATGGATGGGAGCTCAGGGCCTCGCAGGCAAGGTCTTTCGAAAGGCTGTTAAAGTTTGCCAATGAGATGAATCCCCGGTTATCGCTGTCTATTGCTTTAGCTACCTACAACGGTGAGCGCTACATCCGGAGCCGCTCGGCAGTATCGCCGGACAGACCCATATACCTGACGGTTCAGGTTAATTTTTTCAACCCAAGGCGTTAATCTAAGAGGGTATTATCAATTGGAGGGGTAAGATGCGAGTAACCATACTTGGATGCACCGGCGGTGTGGCGGCGGATTTAAGAAGCACTTGCCTGATGCTGGACGATGATATTCTGGTTGATGCGGGTACCGGCGCAGGTGATTTAACAGTGTGCCAGATGCTGCGGGTGGACACGGTGTTTCTTACCCATTCCCATCTTGACCATGTTGCACTGCTGCCGATGCTGGCTGACGTTGCGGGACCACGCCGGGATACGCCGCTCACGGTTTATGCCTTGCCTGAAACAATTGCCATCCTCAAACAGGATATGTTCAATTTCCGCCTCTGGCCGGATTACACCGTCCTGCCTTCGCCGGAAAAACCCTACGTCGTATTCCGGTCCATCACTGTGGGGCAGACGGTGGAATTATCGGGAAGAAAAATCACTCCGTTACCGGTGCGCCATGCTGTACCCGGAGTTGCCTATCAGCTTGACAGCGGCAATGCAAGTTTTGTCTTCAGCGGTGATACGACCTACCATGAGCCATTCTGGAATGCGCTGAACGCAATCAGCAATCTGCGCTACCTGATGATTGAGGCAACGTTTCTCAACTGCAATACGGCAGGCGCAGAGGCCTCCGGCCATATGCGTCCGGAGTTGCTGGCAAAAGGTTTAAATCAACTTAACAAGGCAGTACGTCTTTTGATCACTCATATGGAACCCGGCAATGAGGATGCCACGATGGCGGAAATTCAGACAGCAGCAGGAGAATTCAAACCGGAAAAATTGAAGCGCGGGCAGGTATTCGAGTTTTAAGGAGTTCTAATAGGCTTCCGATCCGGTCCCGGCTGCATGTTCCACGGAGGCCCAAATTTTACGCCTTCCGGTTTTCCTATAACCATTTCTTCCAACGAAACAGAGCCAGCATTCCCACGCTGATTGTGGCCATGATTCCCAGCACCACGAAAAATCCCAACTCCGAGTCCAGTCCCGGCAAGTGTTTAAAGTTCATGCCGTAGATTCCCGCAATCAATGTCAGCGGCATGAATATGGTTGTGATAACAGTAAGGACTTTCATCACTATGCTGATGCGGTAGCTTACGCTGGACACGTAGATGTCGAGCATGCCGGCTGTCAGGTCGCGCAGGGACTCGACCGATTCGATAATGTGAATGATGTGATCGTATACATCCCGCAGATAAAGTAATGTATTGCGGGTGAACAAAGGCGAATCCCCGCGTTGCAATGAGCTGATCACTTCACGTAGCGGCCACAGCGATTTGCGTAGAAAAACCCCTTCACGCTTCAGGCGGTAAATTGAATGCAGGGTACTGGGTTGAGGGCGGGCTACCAGCTCTGTCTCCAGCGCTTCAGTTTTCTCATCGAGCTGCTCAAGGATGACGAAGTAGCTGTCAACAATGGAATCAATCAAGCTGTACATCAGGAAATCTGCACCCAACTTCCTGATCTGGCCTTTACCGGCATGTAATCGCTCGCGCACTGATCCGAATTGAGTGCTGTCCGCTTCAAGAAACGAGAGTACAAAATTTTTTCCCAGCACCAGGCTGATCTGATCCGAATCTATCCTTTCTCCCGTTTCGTTGTATTCATAACTAAAGGTTTTCAGTACCACGTAGAGGTAATTGCCGTAATCTTCCAGCTTGGAGCGTTGTTCAGTATTGAATATGTCTTCCAGTACCAATGGATGGAGGTCAAAGCAGGCACCGATTTGCTCCATCATGTGGGTATCACCCAATCCATGAACGCTGATCCATTTGATGCCATGCGCAAACCTCGTTCCGTCAGCCAGATCCGCGACGGTTATTTCTGATTCGCGCACACCATTATCGTCATAGTCCAGCAAAATGATGCGGGGAGTGACATTTTTCTTTTTACCAATATGCACCAGTGTGCCTGGCGGCAATCCTGCCTTAGTGGATCTTTTTTTTGAATGGGACGCCATCGGCCTTATCCGGACTATACACTGATCGTACTTCTGATTGTTTTACAACCCATGTTTCCGTCCAGCCGCTCCTTGATACGGAAATCGAAACCAAGAGTCGCCCACTCTTCGACTTCGGCGGATAGCGCGGTATCGGTCAAGGGGTTGCGTTGCAGCCAATCCTGTTCGATAATCAGTTCGAATTCCGTATTGTCCATACGCACTTCGAGTTGGGGCAGCTCGATATCACAGCGGCTGCGGTGAAACAATGTTGCCAGGCGCAGCGCGAACAGCAGGGCAAAATCCAGCGGTTCGGTAACGGCTCCTCGTGCTTTACCGATAATGCCCCGATGAGCAAGCGCAAGCACACTCAGGCGCCCTTGCTCCATCCTTGAGAAGCCGGGCATATCCGCGTTACCGAGAATGTATGCAGAGTGTTTGTGATAGCCGGAATGGGCCACTGAAATGCCGACTTCATGCAGCCTTGCCGCCCATGACAGGCTTTGCAGCATTTCTTCCATTTCATCAGGGAAATCCGACAGTAATTGTTTTCCCAGCAGTAGCGCCGACGATTCCACTCGCCCCGCCTGAGCGGAATCCACCCGGTAGCGTTGCATGAATTGCCTCACCGTCATTTCGCGCATGTCCTGATTATGGAAGCGTCCCAGCAAATCGTAGAGTACGCCCTGGCGCAATGCTCCCATAGCCTGTGACATGCGGTGGATGCCTAACTCGGCGAATGCGGCGGACATGATCGCGAATCCGCCAGGAATGACAGGCGCCCGGTCAGTGCGCAATCCAGAAATTTCCAGCTTTTTAATATCGCCAGCCCTGAGCAGATAGTCGCGAAAATTGTCTAGTCCTTCCGGGGTGATATCGCCATCACTACCGCCCTCATCGAGATTGTTCAGTTCTATTATTTCACCCAGTGCGCGCGCGGTACCGGACGAGCCGAATGCATCCTGCCAATGGGCACTGGAGAATTCGGCGGCGATAGCCTGTACTTCGCTTCGCGCGGCGAGTTCAGCTCGCTTCATCGCGCCTTTGGTGATCTTGCCATCCGGGAAAAAAAGCAGGCTGTAACTGACACAGCCCATATAGAGGCTTTCCAGTTTAACGGGTTTCAGCCGTCTGCCGATGATAAATTCGGTGGAGCCACCGCCGATATCCATGACCAGACGATTGCTGGTGGAGGCGGGCAGACTGTGCGCCACGCCCAGGTAAATGAGCCGTGCTTCCTCGCGCCCCGCGATAACTTCGATGGGGAAGCCAATGGCGGCCTCTGCCTTTTTTAGAAAGGCCGGTGCATTCTTCGCGACTCTTAGCGTATTTGTTCCGACTGCTCGAACGGAGTGTGGCGGAAAACCACGCAGACGTTCACCAAAGCGTTTCAAGCAATCCAATGCGCGCGCTTGCGAATCCTCGTCGAGCCGCTTGTCGGCAGTCAGGCCGGCGGCAAGCCGCACCATTTCACGTAAGCTGTCCAGCGGATAAATCTGTTTGCCTACCACCCGTGCTACCTGCAAACGAAAGCTGTTTGAGCCAAGGTCTACTGCCGCGAGGGTGGAATATTCGAGCATGACTTTCCGATTCCGTCGTTACCAGCCAGATTTACTCTCTGACTTCACGCTCGATCTCTTCAACCGACACATGCCGCACATCCTTGCCCTTGACCATGTAGATAACATATTCCGCCATATTCTTGGCGTGATCGCCAATACGTTCAATTGCTTTCGCTACAAACAGGATTTCCAGCGCGGTGGAAATTTTGCGCGGATCTTCCATCATGAAGGTGATAAGTTGACGCATAATGGAGCGGAATTCTTCATCGACCTTTTCATCCTGGCGCACGACGCGAGCGGCCGCTGCCAGATCCAGGCGGGCGAATGCATCCAGGGACTTATGCAGCATTTCCATTGCGATATTGGCGACATGCCTGATCTCGACGAACCGGGGCATATGCATGCGATCAGCTTCGTAAATCAGTTTGGCCATGCGCGCAATCTTTTCCGCTTCGTCGCCGATGCGTTCCAGATCGGTAATGGTTTTGATGACCGTCATAATCATGCGTAAATCGCCGGCGGCAGGTTGGCGGCGCGCGATGATCTGGCTGCAAATTTCGTCTATTGACACTTCCATCGCGTTCACCCGATGGTCATCGGCAATAATATTTTCGATCAGGTTTTCATTACCGCTGGTAAGCGCCTCAATGGCTTTTTCAATCTGTTCTTCCACAAATCCACCCATATGCAGCACACGTGTGCGCACCGCTTCAAGATCGGTGTCAAACTGCTTGGATGTGTGTTCGCTGCTTGCCATTGCGTATCCCGCTGGTTAGAAGAGACAAAAGATGATACTCGCAAGTTATGACAATTTTGTTGCTTTCCGTATTACATCCGGTCAGACAGCAATCGTCCGGATGCCGGTGTCGGTGCCCAGTAGCAGCACATCGGCGCCGCGCTTCGCGAAAAGACCGTTGGTCACTATCCCCGTTATCTGATTAAGCGCTGTCTCCAGTTCAACCGGGTTCAGAATTCGTAAACCATGCACATCAAGGATTATATTGCCGTTGTCCGTGATAAATCCCTGACGCAGTGATGGTTCCCCTCCCAGCCGCGTGATCTCGCGTGCCACATAGCTACGGGCCATGGGAATCACTTCCACCGGGAGCGGAAATTTGCCGAGCACTTGCACGAGTTTGCTCTGATCCGCGATACAGATAAATTTTTTCGCCACAGCGGCGACGATTTTCTCGCGTGTCAACGCGCCGCCCCCCCCCTTTATCATGGCCAGATGCTCGGTAATTTCGTCTGTGCCGTCTACGTATACCGTGAGTGCATCAATACTATTCAAATCGATAACCTCAATACCGTGTCCCCTGAGGCGCTGGGCCGTTGCTTCGGAGCTTGCCACCGCGCCCTCGATCTTGTGCTTGATATTAGACAGCTCATCTATGAAATAATTTGCGGTGGAGCCGGTACCTACTCCAACCACACAACCAGCGGGAATGTGCTGAATAGCGGCTTGCGCCGCGGCGCGTTTCTGTTCATCTTGCGTCATGATGTATTTTGTTAATGGAAATAAGTTTTATCAGGATAATCCTATCCAGCCATTATAACAATGTGGCGGGATGGCAATCCGCCGGACTTAAGAAAAATCGCCTGCAAGGCGCCTGTCTGGTTTGTGGCTTGCTGCTTTCCCGGCTGGCAAGAATAAAGCCCTCAGAATCCGTTCTCACCCAATTACCTTTTTGCCTCGATTCTTCAAGTTGGACAGGCTGCTAGGCCGGCCCCCGGCGTGCTAAAATTCGTCATTTCCGACTCGCGGACATACGCAGCGATGAAAAACGATTATCTCGAAAGAATTCTCACGGCCCAGGTTTATGATGTGGCGGCGGAAACTCCATTGGAGCTGGCGTCCAATTTATCTGCACGCATTCACAACCAGTTATTCCTGAAGCGCGAGGATATGCAACAGGTATTTTCATTCAAGTTGCGCGGAGCTTACAATAAAATGGTCAAGCTTTCACCCACGATGCTCAAGCGGGGCGTGGTGACAGCTTCTGCCGGCAATCATGCGCAGGGGGTGGCGCTCGCGGCGCAACGGCTTCATTGCCGTGCAACCATTGTGATGCCTGTTACCACGCCACAAATCAAAATGCAGGCGGTAGAGGCGCGTGGCGCGATCGTGATAACCCATGGCGATTCCTATGATGAGGCCTATGCTCACGCATTGAAGTTTGCGGCGGAGAAACATGCGACTTTTGTGCACCCCTACGACGATCCTGATGTGATCGCGGGGCAAGGTACCGTTGGAATGGAGATCCTGCGTCAGCGCACCGGCCCTATCCACTCGATATTTGTACCGATAGGCGGCGGCGGTCTTATTTCCGGGATTGCAGCCTACGTGAAAAGACTGCATCCGGAAATCAAAATTATCGGCGTCGAGCCTGTCGATGCGGATTCCATGTACAGGTCGCTGCGCGCGGGGCGTCGAATCAAACTTGCCCAGGTGGGGCTATTCGCGGATGGTGTGGCTGTGAAGCAAGTGGGAGTGGAAACCTTCCGCTTGTGTCGTGAACTGGTGGATGAAATCATCCTGGTGGATACCGATGCCATTTGTGCTGCGATCAAGGACGTATTCGAGGACACTCGCACTGTTCTGGAGCCATCGGGGGCGCTTTCGATCGCCGGTGCCAAGCTTTATGCCAAGCGAGAGAATATTCGCGATAAAAATCTGATTGCGATTGCCTCTGGTGCGAATATGAATTTCGATCGGTTGCGTCATATTTCCGAGCGGGCGGAGTTGGGCGAACAGCGGGAAGCAGTGATGGCGGTTACCATTCCCGAGCAGCCTGGCAGTTTCAGGAAATTTTGCGCCATGCTGGGGACAAAAAGCATTACCGAATTTAACTACCGTTATGCTGACCCAAAAGAAGCGCACGTATTTGTTGCAGTGTCGGTACGCAACCGCGATGAAGCAGCAAAGCTGATCAGGAGCTTGGAGAGAAGCGGCCTGCGCACCGAGGATTTAACCGATAATGAAATGGCAAAGCTTCATATACGCCACCTCGTGGGAGGGCGTGCCCGTGATGTAAAGAATGAACGTCTCTATCGTTTTGAATTTCCCGATCGACCCGGAGCGCTGATGAAATTTCTGAACAGCATGGGTCACCGCTGGAATATCAGTCTGTTCCACTATCGCAACCATGGCGCCGACTACGGCCGGGTACTGGTGGGTATGGAAGTGCCCCCCGAAGAGAAAGCCGAGTTCAAGGAATTTCTCAAGCGGATGGAAAATCACTACTGGGATGAAAGCAGTAATCCGGCGTATAAATTGTTTCTGGCATAGGGGCAAACTCGAATCATATGTAAGGTTTCTATAGATTTTCATTTGAAGAGAAAAAATCATACAAATGGATCACACATCAGAACACGGAAACAAGGCGATATCTGCTATTGCCGGCATCCTGCTGCTGACTATCCTGACATTGAATAATGTGCATGCGAACAATTTAAAGAGCACCTTGAAGGATAGCGGCATGGAATTCGGCGGCTGGATCAACGGTGGCGGGACTTACAATGCGAATAATCCATCCGATGGTTTCAATGGCGCCGTTACTTTCGCTGACCGGGCCAACCGGTTCCAGTTGAACCAGTTAAATTTGTTTATACAGCGCGCCGTCCCGTCGGAAGGCACCACTTGGGATATTGGGGGCCGTTTTGATTTCCTGTTTGGCACAGACGCCATTTATGCCCAGGCTTTCGGCATTTCGGCATTCGATGAGAATACCGGGGAACCTTCAAATAGGGGCAACTGGGATCTCAATTTGTGCTGTAAGTCGACCCGCACTTATGGCATTGCACTTCCGCAGGCCTATTTAGAGGCTTACGTGCCGATTGGTAACGGTCTTAATGTCAAGGCCGGGCATTTTTACACGCCACTCGGTTATGAGACGGTTCCCGCTCCCGACAACTTTTTCTATACGCGTGCCTACATTTTGAACAGCGGAGAGCCATTTACCCATACCGGTTTGATGGGTAACTATACAGTCAATGCAAATTTATCCGTTCTGGCTGCCGCGACCACCGGCAGCGCTACGGGTGGATGGGATGGCGGTTTCGATAAGCAGCTGGACAACTGGGGCGGTTTGGCTGGCATCATCTGGACCAGCGACGATAAAAGAACCTCGGTCACGGTGGGCGGCACTTACGGAGAAACAGCCACGAGGGAACCCTGGATTATGTATAGCACCGTGCTGCAGCATCGGATCACGCCTAAAACTCACTTCGTTCTGCATCATACTCATGGCTGGGCAGGCAAGATTTTTTTGGGTGACAGAATCAAGAATACCGAGTGGTATAGCATCAACACGCACCTGACCTATGACCTCCTCAAGGATCTGTCCATTGGTATTCGTGCTGAGCGATTCAATGATAGGGATGGCTGGCGTGTTTTTTCGCCCTACCGGATACTTTCCGCTACGAATAACAAGGGCGTCAGTTATGCGGGCAACATTCCATTTATCAGCGCGCCGGCCGACTATTACGCGGTCACCCTGGGTATGAACTGGAAGCCCGCAAAGAGACTGAAAGTGGACTGGAAATCGATGCAGAAATTAAATATTCGTCCGAACATCCGTTATGACAGAGCGGATGGTATTGATGTAGCATTCCGTCCTTTTGATGGCAGGAAGGATCAGTTCCTGTTCTCACTGGATGCTACGATTCCTTTTTAGTTTTGGCAGGTCATGATCAGGGCGAGCGTTGCCGGTGGAGGGGTGGTTTATGCAACAGATGTGTTTTTTTATGTTTGAGAAAAGTGGTGGTGGATAGGTGCTGTGTAATATCGCACCTGAAAATAATAATGATTGCTATTTTTTATCAGGTCCTTATGTCTAGGGAACTAAGGAAATTCACAAATGAAATGTCGGCCCAAATGCAGAAGCCGGATAATATTTGCCATTGCAGGGAGCCTGTTACCCATCGTTATGGGCTCCAGCAGCGCTTATGCCAATAATGTAGTAAACTTCTTTAAAGACAGCGGTATAAAGGTGGGCGGCTGGATCAACGCCGGAGCGACCTTCAATCCAAATTTTCCAGGCAATGGCTACAATGGCCCCGTCACTTTCGCTGACCGGGCGAATCGTTTTCAACTGAATCAGTTTAATATATTCATACAGCGTACCGTGTTGACCGAGGGTAAATCGTTCGATATCGGCGGCCGCTTTGATTTCATGTTTGGTACCGATGCCATTTATACCCAGGCTTTCGGCATCCCTACTTTTGATGTAAATTCCGGGCAGCCATTAAACCGGGGAAATTGGGATCTGGATCTGTGCTGTTCTTCGACTCGCACCTACGGCATCGCGCTGCCGCAGGCTTATATGGAAGCCTACATTCCGGTGGGTAACGGCCTGAACGTAAAGGTAGGTCATTTTTACTCGCCAACGGGGTATGAAACCGTCCCGGCGCCCGACAATTTCTTTTATACCCACGCCTATACTTTTAATAATGGAGAACCTTTTACCCATACCGGTTTCATGGGCAACTACCCGATCAATAAGAATTGGTCGCTGATGGGTGGCGCCACCACCGGCAGCGCGACCGGTGGATGGGATGGGAGTTTTAACAGACAATTGGGCAACTGGGGGGGGCTAGGCGGTATTACCTGGACCAGCGATGATATGAGAAGCTCGGTTAATGTCACGGGCACCTACAGCGAGACTTCCACACGAAGCAACCAGCCCTGGGGCATCTACAGCGTCGTGCTGCAGCACAGGATCACCACCAGAACGCACTTTGTTCTGCATCATACGCACGGTTATGCCGGGGGCGTTTTATTGAATGGATCACCCAAGAATGCCGAATGGTATGGCATCAACACGCATTTGTATTATGATCTTCTGGAGGATCTGTCCATAGGGGTGCGTGGAGAATGGTTCCACGACAGAGATGGTTTTCGTGTCCCCTCGCCATTCAGGGTGGTTGCCGCCACCAATCACACCGGCTCCAGTTTTGCGGGCGCTTTTGCTCCCACCGCGGCCCCCGCCAATTATTACGCAGTCACCCTGGGCATGAATTGGAAGCCGGCAAAAAGACTTAAAGTTGACTGGAGGCCGATGCAAAAATTGAATATTCGTCCCAATATTCGTTATGACAGGGCAGATGGTATTGCTCAATCCTATCGCCCTTTTGATGGCAGAAGGGATCAATTCCTGTTCTCTCTGGACGCGACCATTCCTTTCTGATTCAACCTGAATCCGGCGTCTGGATGGGATGGGGCTACGGTTTCTCATTATTTGAGAGCGCGCTTCCAGTTGATTATTCATTACGCGCGGCGTAGTTATGTTGTACCGCTTCCGCTGCCATTTGGCGGTGAGCAGCCGCTTCCTTGATGTAAGCTTCCGCGGTTTCCTCGTATTTGCGTGCGAGCGCCCAAGTATGCGATTTTAAGTCCTGGGCCTGCCGGCCATAGAGATAACTTTTTTCCTCGTAATGATCCAGTAATTTCTTTTGTTCCTCAGCCTTTGTCCGCATTTGCTTCGCGGCACCTTCAAAATACCTCGTCAGCTCGTCATGATCGCTACGCGTTCTGGCATTCTGCACAGCCTTACGGATATTTGCATTCTGAACTGCCTCATGAGGGATCATCTGAGCGCAGGCGGCTAATACCGCGAGAGGCAAGACTGCGAAAAATGTCGCTGGTTTCATAACGGCTTTCCTTTAAACCTGAACCATCTACCCATGATGGATTGTTATTAGAGCGCACTATAGTGTGCAAATGGCACTTTTGCAAGTTTTTCATGTTATAAGTTCTCTAAGATTGTATTATGTTGATGTTTATGTTGTATTGTGTTATCAATCAACATTAATTATTAAAAATTCAAGACATCGAATATGGGTGAACGGCAGAAACAATTGCTTAAGTTGCTGCGAAGCAACAAACCAGGTCTGAGTGTGCATGAGCTTTCAAAAGGACTTGAGATTACGCGAAATGCCGTGCGGCAGCATATTGCTTCACTGGAAGCGGCGGGATTGGTGGCGCTCGGAGCGACGCGTCCTTCCGGGGGAGGGCGGCCTCAGAAGCTTTATGTTTTGACCGAGCTTGCCAATGAGATGTCTCCGCGTCAATATTCCTGGCTTGCGCAATTAGTGGTGGCATCGGTTCGGCGCGAAGAAGGCGTGGAAAACATGGGCAAGCGCATGAATGAGATTGGTGCGAACGTCGCGCAGCAGATACGCAGCCAGTATCCCCATTTGACTACGCACAGGGAGAAGGTGGAGAAGCTCACCGAGGTAATGGATCAGCTGGGATATAACGCGAGGAATGCGACGGTATCCGGGGATGAGGCGATAATCGAGGCCGATAACTGCGTATTTCACACCATGGCTAAAAAGGATCTCGAGATTTGCCATCTGGATAGGGGTTTGATGGAAACCTTTACCGACAGCAAGGTTGAGCAGCATGAATGCATGGCGCGTGGCGGAAGCGTGTGCAGGTTCAAGCTTACATCCAACGTGGAGTAATCTGTTCGAATAAGTTTTCTTCCCAAAGGGGCGATTCCTATCATGTGGAATTTCGTGCAACTGCACCGGCCCAGGCAGAGGCGTGTATCCTCGCAGCTTTTAGGAGATCGGTAAAAGCATCCCCAAAATCCGTTCTCGCCCAGTCACTTCTTCACTTCAATTCTTCAGATACACCCGGCTATTGGAATTGAATCTTCGCTCCCTTTTTCTCGCGATATTTTATACTGCGACTGAAGAATAATTTCCCCACACAATATAAAAAAAGAAAAAAGGTGATCGAATGAGAGTCGATCACCTTTCATGAAAGGGTGTTTCATCGTCTCACTACCGGGATAATAAATTTTGAAAAATAGCTATTAACGCTATATGTACAAACTAATCCAGATAAACACGACGATAGTCATGAATTGGTGAGTAATTTCTCCATGCATATGTCCATTTTTATTTTCGTCATAGCAGATCCCTGAACTTAACAAATTATTCACATAATTATCACAATAACTTAACATATCTCGTGTTACGTTTCGGGAACAATACCAATTCTAACTGTAGTGTTTCTACCGGGAGATCCAACATGACATGCCTGCCAGAACGCAAAGTCCAGATGCGGGTTGCCTTTATAGGCAGCTTGTTAGCAATGGCCATGCATTTTCCCGTAGCTCATGCTGATCCCACCACCGCTTACACCGCTGCCAATAATGCGGCTGCAGCCAATATTGCGGCTGGTACTGCAACGGATACCGCATCCGTATCCAATTCCGTAGTGGAGTTCTTTAAAAAAAGCGGCATAAGGGTGGGCGGATGGATCAATGGCGGAGCAACCTTCAATCCGAGCCATATTGACGGATTCAATGGCACGGTCACTTTCGGTGATCAGGCCAATCGATTTCAGTTGAATCAGTTCAATATATTTTTAGAACGGGCCGTTGTGGCGCAAGGTAGTTCCTGGGATTTTGGAGGACGCTTCGATATCATGTTTGGCACGGACGCCATTTTTACCCAGGCCTATGGTGTTCCCGCATTTGATGTGAATTCCGGCCAACCCCTGGCCAGAAGTAACTGGGATCTTGATTTGTGCTGTGCTTCGACCCGCTACTACGGAATCGCGGTCCCGCAGGCTTATGCAGAAGTCTATGTGCCGGTCGGTAACGGCCTGAACGTCAAGGTCGGCCATTTTTACACACCAATCGGTTATGAGTCGGTTCCCGCTCCCAATAATTTCTTCTACTCCCATGCCTATACCATGCAGTATGGCGAGCCCTTTACGCATACCGGTGCGTTGGGTAACTACTACATCAACAAGAACTGGATGTTTATGGGAGGCACGACTACCGGCAGCGCCACCGGCGGGTGGGATGGCGGTTTTGATAAGCAGTTGGGTAACTGGGGCGGTCTGGCCGGCATCACCTGGACCAGTGATGATATGGGGAGTTCAGCCAATATCAGCGGGACTTACGCGGAGACATCCACACGAAGCAACGAGCCATGGGGGATGTACAGCATTGTGCTGAAACACCGAATTACCCCCAACATGAATTTCGTATTGCAACACGACCATGGTTATGCGGGGGGGGTATTGTTGAATGGCGTCATCCAGAATGCCGAGTGGTATGGTATCAATACGCATACGTATTACGATATCACGCCTGATCTATCGATCGGTGTCCGTGCCGAGTGGTTTCGCGACAGGGACGGTTTCCGTGTCTTTTCCCCTGGCCGCGTCAGTGCCGCCACCAACAACCAAGGACTTAGTTATGCGCTGGGATCGGGCCGGTTCGGCAATTCCACCAGTGCTCCCGCCGATTATTATGCGGTTACCGTGGGTATGAACTGGAAGGCGGCAAAAACGCTGAAGATGGACTGGAAGGCGATGAAGCAATTCAACGTTCGTCCCAACGTCCGGTATGATGCGGCCGATGGCTTGCATAACGTAGACTACCGGCCCTTCGGCGGGCATAAGGACCAGGTCGTGTTATCACTGGATTTCATGGTGCCGTTCTAATACCGATCGGGTTGTGTATCGGTTCGGGCAGCAGCCTTCGGCAAAAAGCAGTCAGCGGTATCTCCGGGAGAAATGTAGCAACGCTATCCAGTTGTCAAACTACGATAACCAAAAATTCATTTTTATGTGGGGGATTCCCGCATCCATGAATTCTTTCTCCGCCACTCGGAAGCCGAATTTGACATAAAATCCGACGGCACGTAGCTGTGCATTCAAAGTTACCTGTTGGATTTGTCTTTTCCCCGCCTCTTCCAGCACTCGCAGCAACAGTGCACTGCCCACGCCTCTACCTCGCCACTCCTTAAGCACGGCCATGCGTCCAATAACGCCATTTGGCAACAGGCGGGCCGTCGCAATAGCATTCCCGGCTGGATCCATGGCGAGTAAATGCAGGCTCATCATGTCGAATTCATCCCATTCCAATTCCACAGGGACCTGCTGTTCAAGAATAAATACCGTTTCGCGCACCCTGCGCAGGGCCACGCCATCATCTTGCCAACTTGCTATGCGTATTGTGTAGACATTCATCCAAATCGCTTTGTAAGATCATTCAATACCGTTCCGCCATGAAACGGAGCTAAAGGCGATGGGAGCCATGACAGCACAACGCATGCCGGCGCGGCATGCAGGCGACTGTTATAGAAGGTGTCTATCGTGGTATAAGGACTGGATGCGATATGAGCCATGATAACCTTGAATCGGCGTGCCATCGCCAAACCCGCAAACGAGCGGCCAACCGCCCAACCAAAAATCACACCCATTATTCAAATGGGTGCCGAAGCACAATCGTTTCCTCCCTATCCGGGCCGGTGGATATCATGTCTATTGGAACGGCGCATACCTCTTCCATGCGTTTCAGGTAGTTTCGCGCCGCCTTGGGCAGCCGTTCAGAATTTTTTATTCCCACGGTACTCTCTTTCCATCCCGGCATCTCCTCATAGACCGGTTCGCAGTAGGCGAGGTCGTCCGCACCCACTGGCAGGATACTGCTGAACTTTTCGCCCTCGCCATTGCCAATCACCTTGTAACCCACCCCGAGGCGTAGTGTCTCCACGCCATCCAGTACGTCCAGTTTGGTAACACATAGCCCGGATACGCCATTGATCTGGATGGAGCGCTTTAACGCGGCAGCATCGAACCAGCCGCAACGGCGCGGGCGCCCGGTGGTCGCACCAAACTCCTTGCCACGTTTAGCCAGATACTTCCCCACATCGTCGTCCAATTCCGTAGGAAAGGGTCCGGCACCAACCCGCGTGGTGTACGCCTTGGTGATACCCAGTACGTAATGCAGCATCTGCGGGCCAATGCCGCTCCCGGTCGTTGCCGCGCCAGCGATACAATTACTCGACGTCACAAAAGGGTAAGTACCGTGATCCACATCAAGCAATGTTCCCTGCGCTCCCTCGAACAGCAGGCTCTCGCCGGCCTTGTTGGCTTCGAACAAAAGTCGCGGCACATCCGCCATCATCGGTTTGATGCGCTCGGCCAAGACCAGCGTGTCATCCACGGTTTGCTGAAAATCCACTATCGGCGCATGAAAGTAATTCTTCAGCACGAAGTTATGATAATCCAGCATCTCCCCCAGCTTGGCGGCGAAGCGGTCTCGGTGAAACAAGTCCTGCAGGCGCACTGCGCGCCGTGCCACCTTATCCTCGTAGGCCGGCCCGATACCGCGGCCGGTGGTGCCGATTTTACCCGTCCCCCTGGCCGCCTCGCGGGCGCTATCAAGCGCCACGTGACACGGCAGAATAAGCGGACACGCTTCACTTATGCGGAGTCTTCCCTGCACGTCGATTCCCGCCTGCTCAAGCATATTGACTTCATTCAGCAATGCCTGCGGAGACACAACTACCCCGTTACCTATATAGCAGGCAACATTGTCACGCAATATTCCGGAAGGGATTAAATGCAGGACCGTTTGCTTACCCGCAATAACCAGCGTGTGCCCGGCATTATGCCCCCCCTGGAAACGAACCACACCCTGGGCGTGATCGGTAAGCCAGTCTACTACCTTGCCTTTGCCCTCATCACCCCATTGGGTTCCAATGACGACCACATTTTTTGTCATGTTGTAAATTTCTAAATTAGCTTACTGTTGAGTCCAGATGGCCCGATAATCAGGGTTCTCCGAACAGGTATTTCTCAAATCAACATGCTTCGAGTTATAGTCAGATGCCGGTTACGATCCAGTTCTGATCCTGCAACACCAGTTTCCTGTCACAGTTAAATGCACCCTGGCCATTCTCATGTCCGGGTAATTCGACCACGACTATCTGTCCTTCACCGCGAAGCTGCCCGATTTTCTCTTCCAGCGCCTTGTTATCCTGGGTATAGGGTGCCAGGACTCCCTTGGGATAGAGATCCGGCTGCACCAAGCCAGCCAATTCCCGCAAGTCCATACTAAAGCCCGTGGCTGGCCGCGCTCTTCCAAATGCCTTGCCGATCTCATCATAACGTCCGCCCAGCGCGATTGCATTGGGGCAATTACCGGTATAAGCGGCGAATACCATCCCGCTATGATAGTAATAGCCACGCAAATCCGCCAGATCAAATGCCAGCGTATTCACCACGGGCTTGAGTTGGGACGCCACTGCTTCCAGCCCGTCAAGCGCGCATCGGATGTCGGGGTAATCCGGCAGGGATTTACGCGCGAGTGCCAGTATCTTGTCGCCACCATATAGTTCCGGCAACAGCAACAACGCCCGCCGCACTTGCGCATCCACATGCTTACCCAACCCGGTGCAGAGTTCCTTCAATCCACAAATATCCTTGGCCTGCAGCACACCAAACAACTCCGTCTCCAGTTCGACAGGAATTCCCGCACCCTTGATCAGGCCACGAAACACGGCAACATGCCCGAGATCAAGATGAATATCCCCCACACCTGCAATCGCCAGCGTTTGCAACATGAGTCGCTGTACTTCAAGATCGCTTTCCAGCCCCTTATGGCCATAAAGTTCCGCACCGATTTGGAGTGGCTCACGGGTCCGGGTCAATCCTGACGGCAGGGCATGCAGCACACTTCCCGCGTAACACAAGCGGGTAATTCCCTTGCGGTTCAGCAGATGGGCGTCGATACGCGCAGTTTGGGGCGTCATGTCAGCGCGCAGCCCCATCATGCGGCCACTTAATTGATCCACGACCTTGAACATGCGTAGATCCATGTCGCCACCGCTGCCCGAGAGCAAGGATTCCACGTATTCCAACATAGGCGGACCTACCAGTTCATAGCCATGCACCAGGAGCCAGTCGATAATGCGCCGGCGCATCATCTCGATGCGCAGCGCTTCGGCTGGCAGGATATCCTCGACGTATTCGGGAAGAATCCACTTATGCATGTTAATGATTCAGCTACGTCTGAATAGAAGTAAGTGTGATAGCGCAGGAGATTTGACTGTCTATCTGATTTAACGCAAGCATGCAGGACGAATCGCCAGAATCCATTTTTGTCCAGTCATTCCTTCGTTTTCGAGGCAGGTCTTCTAGTTTACGAAATAAAGCAGTAGCAGCCCTGCCAGCATGGAGGTGAGACCGATGAAGCGTATCTGGCCGTCGCCAGCTTCGATCAGTTTCCTGAATGTCTCGCGCCAGACACTTGGTATCAGGAAAGGGAGAATCCCTTCTATCACCAGCATCAGTGCGAATGCGAGCAACAAAGTGTCCCACATGTCGCCACAATCCCAGTAGGCACTTCGATAAATTCACAACACTATCGGAGCTCTTTCGCCGCCTGCAAACAGGAAAGCGGCAATAGCGCAATAGCATGTGGTAGTTTACTGTCCAACAAATCTGTCATGAACATCGGAAGACAGCGGCAGGCTGCCCAAAAACCGGAATTGTGGAATGATTACCCCCGTACGCTATCTGGGGCTGCGGCCCGAATTTTTCAAATACTTGAAAAATTCCGAATTGGGCTCCAGAACCATCATATCCCCCTTGTTCTTGAAACTCTGTTTGTACGCTTCCAGGCTACGGTAAAAAGCATAGAATTCCGGATTCGGCTGGAAAGCCTCGGCGTAAATTGCAGAAGCCTTGGCATCACCCGCACCCTTTACATCCTGGGCTTGTCGATAAGCTTCCGCAAGAATAACTTCGCGTTGACGGTCGGCGTCGGCGCGAATCTTCTCCGACTCGGCTGCGCCGGTCGAGCGCAACTCATTCGCCACACGTTTCCGTTCCGCTTCCATACGGCGATAGACCGACTCGCTTACTTCCTGCGGTAAGTCTACCCGCTTCAGGCGCACATCCACGACTTCCACCCCGATCTTACGGGCATCGGCATCCGCTTTCTGACGCATGATTTCCATAATCTTGTCGCGTTCTCCGGAAACGACATCGTGCACCGTGCGATTACCGAATTCGTCGCGCAAGCTGGAATTTACCGTTTGTGACAGGCGGGTTTGCGCCAGCATTTCGTCCCCGCGAACGCTCACATAGTACTGCTTGACATCGACGATACGCCACTTCACGAATAAATCCACCAGCACATTCTTTTTCTCCGACGTTATGAAACGTTCCGGTTCGGCCGTATCCATGGTCAGGATACGAGAATCAAAATAACGTACGTTCTGCGCCAGAGGGATTTTGAAATAAAGACCCGGGGAAGTTTTAACGTCAACTACCTCGCCCAGTTGAAACAGGATCGCCTGCTGGCGCTGATCGACGATATACAGTGATGAACTGGCAAGAAGAAACAGCGCGACAACGGCGCCTAATATCATTGAGGTATAGTTTTTCACTTATCTTGTCTCCCGTTCACGACCGCGAAATGCCTCACGCGTACGAGCAGCGTCGGGGAGGGCCTCCGGCGGCGCCGCAGGCATCACATCGGGTGCTAAAGTAGTGGGTGATGAAGGTCCACTCATTTGGATCAGTTTATCCAGCGGCAGATAAAGTAAATTATTGCCATTTTTCTGATCTACAAGAATTTTGCTCGTACTGGAAAGTACTTGCTGCATCATGTCCAGGTAGAGACGATCCCGGGTTACACCGGGCGCCTTGTTGTATTCGACAAGAACTTGTTTAAAGCGGCTGGCATCACCCTCGGAACTGGCAATTACCCGTTGCTTATATCCTTCAGCCTCTTCCAGCAGACGGGCGGCGTTACCCTTGGCTTTCGGAATAACGTCGTTAGCATAGGCCTGGCCTTCATTTTTCTGCCGCTCTCTATCCTGGCCTGCCTTAACGGCATCGTCGAATGCGGCCTGGACCTGTTCCGGCGGCTGCGCGTTCTGCATGGTGACCTTGCTGATGGCAATCCCTATTTTGTAGCGGTCGAGAATTCCTTGCATCAACTGGGTCGCCTTCGCAGCTACCTGCTCGCGACCTTCGTATAACACGAAATCCATCTTGCTCTTGCCGATAATTTCACGAATGGCGGTTTCAGCGGCCTGCAGCACCGCATTTTCCGGTTCGCGATTGTTGAACAGAAATTCCTCGGGGTTTTTAAGGATGTATTGCACGGCAAACTGAATATCAATGATATTTTCATCGTCAGTCAGCATCAGTGATTCCTTCAACACTTTGCTTCTTACATTATTGCGATAGCCGATTTCCACCGTACGAACCTGGCTGACGTTGACTGTCTCCACAATTTCAACCGGATATGGCAAATGCCAGCGCAAGCCCGCCTGGGTGGTTTCCACATACTTTCCGAAGCGAAGAACAAGACCGCGCTGGCCTTCATTGATAATATAGAATCCGCTGGCTATCCACAGCAGTAAAAGTAGTCCGATCAGCAACCCAATGCTTCCGCCATACCGTCTCGGCGTGCCGCTCCCAGGTCCCTCGCCACCCCCCTGCCCGCTACCGGCGCCACCTTTGCGTTTAAAAAGATTATTGAGCTTTTTATTAAAATTGCGCCACAATTGATCCAGATCAGGCGGACCGGAATTACCTTTTTTTCTTCCCCACTGAGGATCATTTAATCCCATGATGATTCCTATGTTCTGTTTAATATAGATACAACCATCAAAGCCGCATTGGTAAAAAAGACCTGAATTCCGTCTTCGCGGAGGTACAGATCGGTTGCCCGCGTCTACTCGGTAGAGTAGTTAAGCGCGGCATATCCGCTAATTAAGTTTCCGATTTCTGATGAGTCTTCACGCTGCTGTAAAATGCGCCGTTGTATTGCTTCCGACAGTGCCAGTTTAATAAATTCCAGCCCCTCGCCGGTTTTTGCGCTCAATCGAATTTGTACGATTCTACCACACTCATCGCGCCCGTACCCCGCCGTGCCAGCCGATAAACTCATCAGATCTATCTTGTTTAGCACCAGTATCTGCGGAATCGAATCTGCACCGATTTCCTTTAGCACTTTGTTCACCTCGGCAATCTGCGCATCCCGATTGGGGCTACCCGCATCCACTACATGAAGCAATATATCGGCCTGCGCCGTTTCCTCCAGCGTGGCGCGGAATGCGGCAACGAGCGTATGTGGCAAGTCGCGAATGAAGCCTACCGTGTCCGAAATCACAAGCGAGCCATGATCCGGGATAAACAACTTGCGAGTGGTAGCATCCAGGGTAGCGAATAATTGATCGGCGACATAGGAATGCGCACGGGTGAGCCGATTGAACAAAGTGGATTTGCCAGCGTTGGTATAGCCGACAATGGAAACCGACAGCATCCGAGTGCGCTGCCTTGAACGGCGCTGTAGCTTCCGCTGGTGCTGGAATCTGGCGAGTTTTTCCTTCAGCAGTTTAACCCGCTTGCCGAGCAGGCGCCGGTCCGTTTCCAGTTGGGTTTCGCCGGGGCCGCGTAAGCCGATGCCACCCTTTTGCCGTTCAAGGTGCGTCCACCCGCGTACGAGGCGAGTGGCAAGATGCTCAAGTTGTGCCAGTTCCACTTGCAATTTGCCCTCATGGCTTTTGGCGCGCTGGGCAAATATGTCTAAAATCAGGCTGGTGCGATCGATCACACGACATCCAAGGTGCCGCTCCAGATTGCGTTGCTGGGCCGGAGATAGATCGTGATTGAAAATTACCAGTGATGCCCCGGTTTGCTCCAATGCCGCCTTAATCTCGTCAACCTTGCCGCTGCCCGCAAATGTGGCGGAATCAGGCCGGGAGCGCCCTCCCTTGATCACTGCGCAAATTGCAAGCGCATCACTCGTGGCCAATTGCCGCAGTTCCTCGAGATTCTCGGCGTAATCGCAATCGTTAAAATCAAGGCTAACCAGCACGGCGGCGTTAGCCCCGGATGTATTACCCGCAGGACGATCAAGCATCAGGTATAGCGGGTGCCTCAAATGGAATGGAAACTGCCCTGGCGGGGACAACGGTGGAGATTGCGTGCTTGTATACCATCTGCGTGACGGTATTTTTCAGCAACACGACATACTGGTCAAACGAATCAATATGACCTTGTAGCTTGATACCGTTTACCAGATAAATCGACACTGGAATATGTTCCTTCCGCAATGTATTCAGAAATGGGTCTTGTAACAATTGCCCTTTTGCGCTCATGGGGGACTCCATATTTTAATTATTCAAAAAGTAACTCTACTTGATTTTCAGGAGTAAATCCATATTCCTGGTCGAAAGGTAAAGCAACGGGCATTCAATAAATCGAACCAGCCCGGCGGTCAAAAATTCGCTTAGCGTCAATTCGTAAAAATTAATCAAAGCTAAAAATAATACAGGAAAAATGACTGTCACTTTTGTGAACAGCCACGGCAATCATTGCCTGTTTGCAGCTTGAATCGAAAGTATTGAATTGTCTGGTGTTTGAATGCCAAGCCGAATTTTTTCGGCTTGGCAGATTTCAGAAATTATACCCGTAAAGCCGCGGACGCCATGACGAGTATCACCCTGTTAATTACCCAAAAGGCTTGGGCCTTGGTGTTTCATTGGTAGAAGGCGGAAGGATAGGTAGCTTGAACTCAGGCTGTTTGCCGGTCAACGTTTTTAAGAATGCCACGATTTTGGCATTTTCTTCCTTATTGAACGTGCGGCCCAGCTGTAGCCGGCCCATGGTGTCCACTGCTTCTTCCAGTGTCGCGGCGGCACCATCATGAAAATAGGGGTAAGTTAATTCCACGTTTCGCAGGGTCGGGACTTTGAACATGAAGCGGTCGGCGTCCTTGCCAGTCACTGCAAACCGCCCTTCGGCCTTACTGGTCGTCTTGTAGGGTTCATGAATACCAAATTTCTGGAATGAGCCGCCACCTACGGCAGCACCATTATGGCAACTCGTGCATCCACTCTCCTTGAATAGCTTGTAACCCTCCAACTCTGTTTGATTCAGGGCTTTTTTGTCACCTTTGAGCCATTTGTCGAAACGAGAGTCGGGTGTCACCAGAGTCTCTTCGAATGCGGCAATCGCATCGGTGACCATACCTATATCGATTTTATCTGAGCGAAACAGTTGCTTGAAGCGGGTCCGGTATTCCGGAATGGAACGTAGTACATCGACCGCCAATTCATGGGTGAATCCCATCTCGCCCGGGTTTGCGATGGGTCCGCCCGCCTGTTCTTTCAAGTCCTTGGCGCGGCCATCCCAGAACTGTGCCAGATTCATGCTGGAGTTCAATACCGTGGGCGCGCTGATCGGTCCCTCGTGCCACTTGTGGCCAATGGAGGTTGGCAGATTGTCTGTGCCACCCATGCTCAGGTTGTGACAGGAATTACAGGAAATGAATCCAGACTTCGATAGACGTGGATCGAAAAAGAGCATCTTGCCCAGTTCCACCATGTCTGCATTCTTGGGTTTCGCGGCTTCGATTGGCTGGATGGGTTCATTGGCAGCAAGCGCGGCGCTTGGGGCAGCAATGACTCCAATAGACAGCAGCGATATGATTAATGTCCGCATTATCATTGGTAATCTCCTAAAAACGCGGCTGTAGTGGCGCAGCCGATTACGCCTACAAATTATCCGTCAGGGCACCTCTTGGTGGCGATAATGGGCACCTCTAAAAATTCAACGCTACAGGCAGACTCATTTTTATCATAGTGGAGCAAAGAAGGTTAATCCAGCTTCCGTTCCGAGATATGCGAAAAATGTTTCTCATTCGGCAATTGGGGGGGCTGAGATAGGGTGGCAAAAGGGATAAGCAGGCAATCCATGAATGGATGCTCGAAAATTCAGAATTTTGACGAAACCCATACGTGCCTTAACGGGCCGGAGATAATGTTGTACGGTGTGCTTATACTAAATCTGCCCATTTTTTCTATTCGCCCTGTTTAGGAGGTGCGATCGCAGCCTGTTCCCTGCCGCCAGGATGACCGGATCCACCGTAGCCATTGCCATCAAAGGGAGCGCGATTGAGCAGGCGGGCAAGCTCGGTCAGTGCCTGTCGATAGACCTGGCGTTTGAACTCGACCACGGATTCCAATTCCACCCAGTATTGATTCCAGCGCCAGGCGTCGAATTCCGGACGAACACTTGTACGCAGCGACACATCACAATCACGGCCGAGCAGGCGCAAAAGATACCAGATTTGCTTCTGTCCTTTGTAATTTCCCCGCCAGTCGCGCCTTATCCATTGATCCGGGACTTCGTAGCGCAGCCAGTCGCGCGTGCGGCCAATGATCTCGACATGCCGGGGGTGCAAGCCTACTTCTTCCGTCAATTCCCGATACATCGCCTGTTCCGGACTTTCGCCCGGCTTGATACCTCCCTGGGGAAATTGCCAAGAGTCCTGCTTGATGCGCTTGCCCCAAAAAACCTCATTCTTCGAGTTCAGTAGAATAATACCGACATTGGAGCGATATCCGTTGCGGTCGATCATGCGATTCACCCGTTTGATCCGTCACAAGAGGACAAATTTTTTCATATTTTATCCTAGATTGAAAGCTGTCACGAGATTAATAGCCCCCATATTTGGTTAACACCTGCTTTTTGAGTTCATCGTGCGTTCTTACTCGTTCCATTCCTTTTCACCACCGGATTTGACCCAGTTTGGGTTGCGCATGTAGCCATCCATCTTCGCATGGCTCATGCTGTCAAAATTCAACGATACGATTGGCATTACGATTTTTCAGAGTAGAATTATTCCAATTCAATGATTATAGGAACACACATGCGGGTATCGGATTTCTTTATTTCAACCCTTAAGGAGGCGCCTGCCGAAGCGGAATTGGTGAGCCATAAGCTGATGTTGCGTGCAGGGCTCATCAGGCGTTTAGGGAGCGGCCTTTATACATGGATGCCGCTGGGATTGAGAGTTTTGCGCAAGGTTGAAAATATCGTGCGGGAGGAAATGGACAAGAGCGGCGCGGTGGAACTTTTGATGCCTGCGGTGCAACCTGCCGAACTCTGGCAGGAGACCGGACGCTGGGACGTATTCGGCCCGCAGATGCTGAAAATCAAGGACAGGCATCAGCGCGATTTCTGTTTTGGCCCTACGCATGAGGAAGTCATTACCGATATTGCGAGGCGAGAGATAAAAAGTTATCGCCAATTGCCGTTTACTTTTTATCAGATTCAAACCAAGTTCCGCGATGAAATCCGGCCTCGATTCGGTGTGATGAGGGCACGGGAATTTATCATGAA
Organism: Nitrosospira lacus; assembly: GCF_000355765.4. Classification (NCBI taxonomy): domain Bacteria; kingdom Pseudomonadati; phylum Pseudomonadota; class Betaproteobacteria; order Nitrosomonadales; family Nitrosomonadaceae; genus Nitrosospira; species Nitrosospira lacus. Next base: position 960,726 of record NZ_CP021106.3, read on the forward strand.
AGATGCTTATTCATTCCATACCGGGGTTGCCAGCCTGGAAAGGACCTACGGAATAATGCACGACGCCTACCAGCGGATATTCACCCGCATGGGGTTGATGTTTCGCGCAGTCACCGCGGATACCGGAGCGATAGGCGGAAGCGGCTCGCACGAGTTTCATGTTCTGGCGGATTCGGGCGAGGACGCCATCGTTTTCTGTCCGGGTTCGGATTACGCCGCCAATATCGAAATGGCCGAGGCGTTGCGTCCGGCACAATTACGCGAAGCGGCCGGGGGCATCATGCGGAAAGTCGAAACGGCTGGCATAAAAACCTGTGAGGAGGTTGCGGCGTTTCTCAACCTTCCTGTCACAGACACTGTAAAAACCCTGGCGGTTATCGCGAGTGGCAGGATGCATTTATTGCTGCTGCGCGGCGATCATCATCTTAACGAGACGAAGATCCGCAAAATCCCTTTCCTTACCGATTTCCGACTGGCGACCGAGGCGGAGATTCTTGCGGAGACCGGTTCTCTTCCCGGATACATAGGACCTGTCGGCTTAACGCTTCCGGTTATCGCAGATCACTCTGTGATGGTAATGAGCAATTTCATTTGCGGTGCAAATGAAGAGAACTATCATCTTACAAACGTTAATTTTGAGCGTGATACGAAAGAGCCTGACTATACGCTGGATATCCGCAATGCGGTTTCCGGAGACCTGTCTCCGGATGGCGGGGGGCGGCTGGAGATCTGCCGTGGCATCGAGGTGGGACATATTTTCCAGTTACGCACCAAATACTCGGAAGCGATGAAAGCCGCCTATCTCGATGAATCCGGTCAATCACGTCCGATGGAAATGGGATGCTATGGTATCGGGATATCGCGTATCGTGGCCGCGGCCATCGAGCAGAGCCATGACCAGCGCGGCATTATTTTTCCGGATGCGATAGCGCCATTTCAGGTCGCTATCGTTCCTATCGGACTGAAGAAGAATGCGCAGGTGAGGATTGAGACAGAGAAGTTGTACACGGAAATCGTCAATGCCGGCATCGATGTTCTGCTTGATGATCGTGACGAACGCCTTGGTGTGATGTTTGCCGACATGGAGTTGATTGGCATCCCTCACCGCATTGTTGTCGGAGAACGGGGTTTGAAAGAGGGAAATGTAGAGTATCAAGGACGGCGGGATGAAAAGTCTCAGGTCGTCCCTTTGCGGGATATCATTGATTTTATGAAAAAGGGGATAGGTGAAGCCTGACCCGCTTTCTTTCACTCGCTGACCTTTTCAAGCTGGCACCTGAACCGAAGCCATCCCCATTTCCCTGAATTTATTTGCGCTTTCGCTGACTTGTTTCGCCGGGAGGATGGCTTTGAGGGCTTGGGGGGTTTTCTCGCATGAATTCCTCCAGACTTTCCCGCGAAATTAGCCCCACCTTATAGGCTGCCGGCTGACCGGCGGGATCGAATAAATAGGTAGTAGGCAGCATCGACACGGGGCCGATTTGAGCAGCAATTTTTCTGTCACCCAGCACGATGGGATAGGAAATCGATAGTGAGTCAGCGAATTTCATCACCGTCTTCGGATTCTGGTAGTCCATCGCTATGCCGATTACCACTACATCCTTGCGGCTCTCATAAAGCGACACGAGATCAGGAATTTCCTTCAGGCAAGGCGGGCACCAAGTGGCCCAGAAATTTATCAAGACCCACTTGCCCTTATAGTCGGAAAGAGTGAGCTTCTTGCCGGTGGAATCCGTGAACACGAAGCCCCTTGCATAGGAGAGGGGCGGCAGTGACAGTAGCACACAGAGCAAGATGGCGAGCGCGCGTTGCATCATTTTTTTACTGAGTGACTCCAGGTGAGGTTACTTTTTGCGCCAGAGCGTCATCTTGCTGCGGTGTTGAATTCCCGGCCGCCGTTTCCGCCAAGAGTAGCGACAGCGGCACATTCATTTTCTCGTCTATGCCGGTTGAGATGCTATCGAGCAGTGGTTCCAGCGTTGCTTCACCCGCCACCGCGGCGCGCATTGCTTCGGGACGAAATACAAACAACCGGTAAATATCCGCAACCATGATTTTACTGGGATCAATTATTTGAACCCATCCACCCGTTTTTACCTGCCGAACCAGATTGGCACGGGTCATCAGTTCGAATATCTGTTCCATTTCTTCAAAACTTAACATGAGTTGCTTGTGAAGGCTAGCATAGGTTTCGACCCTTCCGTTCCTGAGGGCCTCTCCCAGTGCTTGCAGTAAACGCAGTGCGTCGAGGAATTGCCTACCCTGCGCTGCCGGATCTCCCCGCCATTCAGCAAAATGCCAACTTGAGAGAGAAGCGGCAATCACCGCACCCAGTAATACCATCAGCCAGGAAAGGTAAACCCACAACAAAAAAATCGGGACAGTGGCGAACGCGCCATAGACGGCCTGATACGTGGGAAAGTGAGTAATGTAAAATGCGAACCCTTGTTTCATTACCTCGAATCCCACTGCCGCGGCTACGCCTCCTGCGATCGCATGACGCCATGCGACTTGGCGATTAGGCACGATAAGATAGGGGATCGAAAAGGCGATGCTCGTCAAGAACAGTGGTGCCAGTTGCAAAAGAGCAACTTTGATGCCGGGAATATCCTCGGTTAGACCCATGGATATTCTTATTAGCCAGGAAGTCAGCGACAGGCTCGCGCCAATCAATAGCGGTCCGATGGTCAGCGTGGCCCAGTAAATCAGCAGGCGATGGAGGAATGGACGCAATCGGGTTACTCGCCAAATAGCATTCAGTGCTTTATCGATAGTCAGCATGAGAGCAAGCGCTGTCACACCCAAAAAAGCCGTGCCGATGGCGGTAAGTTGTACCGCATTATCGGCGAACTGCTGCATGTATACCGCGATGACCCTGTTCGCCGCTTCGGGTACCATGGTGGTGAGAATGAATATTTTTATTTGGGTGGAGTATTCGGCAAACGCTGGAAACGCGGCCACCACGGATAATCCGATGGCGATCAGTGGCACCAGGGAAAGCAGCGTCGTGAAGGTGAGACTGGCCGCGACTTGGGTACAGTTATGCTGAACAAAGCGGACTAGGACATAATGTGCGAAATCCGGAAACTGGGAGGATTTCATGAGCCGCAGTGCCGCCTGGCAGAATTGAGGGAAGAGTCCAATGCGTATCCCATGGATCGAAGCAAACCAGCCGACCTTTCTATTTGTTCCACTATGGGTATGTTCCGCCCCGCTTCCCTTGGTCACACCTGCGGGTGAGCCCGTTCCAGCTTACTATGCAGCTTGTTGAGCGCACTGAGGTAAGCTTTGGCAGAAGCCACTACGATGTCGGTATCCGCGCCGTTGCCGTTGACGATGCGCCCCGATTTTTGCAATCGTACCGTCACTTCACCTTGGGAATCGGTACCGCTGGTGATGGCGTTAACCGAGAACAGTTGCAAGTCGGCGCCACTGGCCAGGATTTTCTCGATTGCGCGAAAAGTAGCGTCTACCGGCCCGCTGCCATCCGACTGCGCGCGCGATTCCTTGCCATCTTCGGCAATCACTATACTGGCATACGGTGTTTCGCCCGTTTCGCTATGCGCAATCAGCGATAAAAGCTTGTAGTGTTCATGTAAGGTGACGGCATCTTCCGAAACCAGGGCGTGCAGGTCTTCATCAAAGATATCATGCTTCTTGTCGGCCAATTCCTTGAAACGCATGAATGTGGCATTAAGCACTTCTTCCGATTCCAGTTCGATACCGAGTTCCGCTAAACGGCTGCGAAAGGCATTTCGCCCCGAATGTTTGCCCAGCAGTAATTTATTTGCACCCCAGCCGACATCCTCGGCGCGCATGATTTCGTATGTTTCACGATGCTTTAGCACGCCATCCTGATGTATGCCGGATTCATGGGCGAACGCATTTGCACCGACTATAGCCTTGTTCGGCTGTACCGGAAAGCCGGTAATGCCTGATACCAGCTTGCTTGCCGGTACGATATGAGTGGCGTCTATGCGTGTCTCGCATGGAAAGAAATCCTGACGCGTACGTACCGCCATCACGATTTCCTCCAATGAGGCGTTGCCTGCGCGCTCGCCCAGCCCGTTTACGGTGCACTCCACTTGCCGGGCGCCATGCATTACCGCTGACAATGAGTTAGCCACTGCCAGTCCAAGATCATTGTGGCAATGCACAGAGAACACCACCTTATCGGAATTGGGGATACGCTCGCGCAGTGTATGGATGAGCCCGCCAAATTGTTCCGGCATGGTATAGCCAACGGTATCGGGAATATTCAGGGTCTTTGCACCCGCATTGATGACGGCTTCCAGAATACGACAGAGGAATGTAATGTCCGAGCGGCCCGCATCCTCAGGGGAGAATTCCACATCGTCCGTGTATTGACGAGCCCATTTCACGGCTTTCACCGCTTGTTCTATCACCTGGTCTGGAGACATGCGCAGTTTCTTTTCCATGTGAATCGGCGAGGTCGCAATAAAGGTATGGATACGTGCTGAACCGGCTCCCCGCAAGGCCTCGCCAGCACGTTTGATATCGGCCTCTGTGGCCCGCGCCAGCCCACACACGGTGCTGTCCTTAATCGTGTCAGCTACCGCCTTCACCGCGTCAAAATCGCCGTTGGACGCGGCAGGAAAACCGGCTTCGATTATGTCCACCCGCATGCGCTCCAATTGCCGCGCGATACGTACCTTTTCCTCCCTGGTCATGGATGCACCCGGACTCTGTTCACCATCGCGCAGCGTGGTGTCAAAAATAATCAAATGATCTTTCACTGGTTTCTCCGGTTTCAGAAAGAATAATTACGTTGTGACACAGAATCCGGAAAAGGATTCCGCAGGGTAAAACTTGGAGGAGGGAGTGTAGTAGTTAGCGCGCGAAGCGCAGCAGCGGTCTTGCCAGAAGCGGCGGATGGCATAAAAAAAGAAGCGGGAGAGTGTGATGAATCTGCTGCATGGGGGAAATATAAAGGGTTTCCCGAATTCGTGCAATAGTTTCCAGGAGTGATGTGGCTGCGAGTCCCCATATTGGGAACTGTTACCGTCAAGCCGTTGCATCTCGACGAATTTCACAAATTCTTAAAATCATCGCGACGTTTTTTTCACATGATTTGTGCTAGCTTGCCGTGTATGCCTTGTCTCCATCGGGTTCGTTTTAAGGCTTTGCACCATTGAATTGACTACGTTCGAATGAATGTCGAGGTGAAGGATAAGAAAGGGTGCGCAAGCCGGTGCAAATGAATGGACCAATAAAGATGGAAGCACGCGTGAAGCGCGATAGCGCGTTGATGAAAGTGCATGAGCTGATTGACTGGAAGACGCTTCGTGCCCAAGTTGCCGGACTCTACAAATACGAAGCCGGCCGCGCGGGAAGGCAAGAACTCATGGATCCATTAGTTGCGTTCAAAGCAGTATTGCTGGGCCACTGGCACAACTTATCGGATCCGGAACTGGAAGAAGCACTGCGTCTGCGTATTGACTTTATGCATTTCTGCGGGCTGGGTCTTTCTGACGAGGTGCCGGATGAAACCGTGTTGGGCCGCTTTCGCAATCGCTTGATCGCATCGGGCAGGCTGGCTGGATTGCTAGCGGGAGTGAATTCAGAATTGCAGGCCCATGACCTCTCAGTCAAGTGTGTCCAAGGTGCAATCATTGATGTCCTGCTGGTGCGGACGGCCGCTCGTCCCGAGCGTGACAGGGTCATTGAGCTGGATACGGCAGCTGCGCCAAAAGTCAACGAAGACGGCAGCATTCCGTGCATCACGGTAACCAAATCACCCAAACGGATTAATTGTACCGGAACCCGGAATGCAGACCCGGACGCGACCTGGGTGAGGAAGGGCAAGAAAATCACTTCGGCTATAACTGCTACCTAAACTTGACGGTTGGACAGCATCGCTTGTCACCACTTATTTTCCAGTCGGATACCTTGATTCGTAAAGAGTTCTTGTGCCCTTGATTCCCACTTGTCGAGAGGGCCGCCCAACAACCGGACTTGGTCTGGCATGGCCGCTTACTTTCATTTGAGCGATTGCCGCTATTCAACCCAGATAATCCGTTAGGACTCGAGATGATGGCGCCAGCACTCGGGTAGGCTCGCAGAACCGCCTAATGGATTATCTGGGGTCAATAAGCAAATGACATTATGCGGGCGAGGGCGCCGCATCCCGCCTGGGGGGTGGCCGGGATGCGTGTAAAAAATGTGGAGAGGGTTGCGGCTGGGGCAGGCCTCAGTTCTGGATCAGATAGAAAGGATCGTATCAGTCTGTTAGAAAGCAACCTGATATTGCAAGACGAATTGATTTCTATTGGCAATCGTATTTCCGGCGGTATTGAATATCGGCCTATTTTGCCAATCGAAAGTAACCTTGCTGTTGTGGCCTTTTATCAGCCAGTTAAGTCCTACGTTAAATACATTCATTTGATCACGTAAAGCCTCCCAGTTCGCACTCGTTATAGAGGCGTAGGGTTGAAGTTGGCCATTATTTCCTCCCAGCCAATCTATGGGCAGCAGATACCCTAACTGTGCATACCAAAGATTACCTGTACCAAACATCGGAAAGGTGTTGCCTGCTCCATTTAAGCTGCCGCCCGGACCGACCCCGTTAGCCGAATTCTGGCCATTTCCGTTCATGCGAAGATAATTCGGTCCATAATTCAGACTGGTGTATCCAATATAAGCGGAGATGGCTGTTTCCCTCACCTTATCCACCGGTGCATCCAGATAGCCCGCCACTGACCAGTGTGTCATATCATGAAACCGAGCGTCTGCGGCCGAGGTGCCCGTCCACATGGCGTCTTTTTGTGTGGCAAAGCCGGCTTCAAGATTCAGTATGCTTTTCTTGCCCAGATAGGTTCCCTGCATATAAGGGTTGGTATTCGGTTCCGTATCCCAGAAGTTCCAGTAGAACATCCCCGTAAAATTCTTTTTATGTCCAACTTGCGCAAAATTGGAAACTGTTGGCGAAATGGCGCCGTCATTCGTTATTCCATCGGTTGTTATCGGAAACGAATCATTTGCCGCTACGATATAGCGAAACTTGCTGATCTGACCGCGAAGATAGACGCCTAGCTGCCTATTAAACAAGGACGTCCGTTCCGCAGTGTACTGAAGGCCAACCGGCACATCCATTGTCATAATGGTGCTGACGCTGGGGGCGCTGAAGCGGGACAGGCCGTTAAACATACCGAGACCTCCCCCAAGAACCATTTGATGTCCTTCGGTCAGCCGCAATTCACCGAAGGCGTCATGAAAATAGGCGGCAATATGTCGATTCCCATTCATTTGAGACAGGAAGTTGAAATTATTCATCCCGTATTGGGTGTAAAAGTATACCCGATCAGTGATTTGTCCTTGCAGGACGAGACGAGTCCGGCGAAGACCGATGTCGGTCGAATCATCCACGGGCTGGCTTTGTATGAGTGATCCCGGATTATTTTGTTCATACCGTAACTGGACTTGGTTAAGGAAGCCGAATTTAAGATACTGGCTACCGTCTCCATTCAAATTCCACTTGAATGGATCCTTTTCTTTCCAATCTGCGTAACCAAATCCCCCTTTCGACGGCCCTGGCCCCGTTCCTTTTGATTTGTCCACGGGGCTCGTGGTTACCGTCGTGCCTTGAGGAGATTGAGCTACGCCGGTATCTTTGCCAGCGGCCGGTGCTTGACCCGTATCCACGGTAGTGGATGGTTTCGGAGGTGTGTCAGGCACTCTTTCGAAAGAACCCATGCGCACACGCCCGGCCCCGGGCTCTGAATAGATTTGCTTGGTTTTAGTGTCCACATACAAATCGATTGCTTGGGCATAGAGGGAAGTCGAAAATACACAGCAAGACAAAAATATTAATGGAAGGCTAGGTTTCATCAGATGCTCCGGATTTCAGAATTGAATATGTCAGGCCTAAGGCTTTTAAAAATATCAAGATTACAAGCGCTGGGGACTATGTCGATGCAATAATTTATTGACGAGCTTCAATATTTGGAAAAACTCAAGCCGGTAGGAAAAAATAGCATGGCGTGTGTCAAATAGATGTCATGTAAAAGTGAAAAAAAGAAAAACATTAGTCAATAAAATGTCAAATGAGCGTCAATAATTTGCTGGAGAATTATTATGGAAAACCGAGCCATCGGGCATCTGCAAGGATTCAGCAGAGAATGGGCGTGATATATGACCACTATGACAACAGGGGTTATGGTTTCTGAATATGGCGTTAATGTGAGAGATAAAGCTGGCAAGATGCGGCGGTTGCCGGGAATGCTGAAAGCACGCGATCAGATAGATATTCTTGTCTTGGATGATGGTGCTTTCCAACCGCGGCCAGTGAGAATCTTCATGGAAACCTCTTTATGCAGAACACATTCTGTGGCGGCTGGTTTGAATGAGTTTTCAGGCGAGATCAGTCGCGCCGATGCCGGATCGATTCAATCGATATATATGATGTTAGCGTGCAGGGAAAGAACTACGCTGTCTGTAGATGTATGGAAGCAGGAATGTCAATCTTGTTCTTCTGGTGCGAATTTCGTTCTAGCCCAGGTGCCAAGTGTCATCCTCCCGCTGCGCCGCCTGCGGAAATATTGGTGTCTACATCCCGGTTCGGCCCAGGGGGAGAGTCAGGCCCAAAGAAGATCCTGATAATCTTATGGAGAAAACTCTCCTGTTCGGGTGTAGGGGACTCGCTCAAGCCAGGTTCCTGATTTGCGGGTAATGAGACTGATGAAGAGCCGGTTTGAGCCGGCGTGCCTTGCCTGGGTGCAGCGTTGCCATTTTTTTGCTGTGAGCTTCCCTGACCTGATGCAGTGCCTTTCTGTTCGGGCAAGGACCGTTTCGTTGCTGGAACGCCCTGTTCAGGAATCGAAGCGCCATTGTGTCCCGCTGTGCCGTTCTGGGCATGGAGCGTGCCGGCCATGGTAAAAATCATGCCAGCAAGTACCGCGGACTGGATTTTCAGAACGGAATTTTGTTTCATGAATATTCCTCTTTCTATTTTTAATCAGCGCGGCGAAATAGTGGAATGAATGCTACGAGGCCAATGAGTTTTTCCTGGGATGTTTTCAATTTGATTCAACGTCGAAATCATTGGCCTGCTTGATCAAGGGATGCCATCCGCATGTTGTGAGTTATGCATATCGGACATAATTCAAGAATCCGGCAGCTACGACAAGCATGAATCTTAACCTCCCGCACCACCTGCTGAAATATTACTATCCATATCCCGGTTGGGTCCCGAGGAGTCGCGTTCGTAGAAGATTCTTTTGATTTTGCAGAAAAAACTTTCCTGTTCCGGGGTGGCGTACCTGCACGAGCCAGACCCGGCCGCCTGGTCTGCGGACAGCCAGTTTGACGAAGAGCGGGCCTGATCAGATGTACGGAGTGCGGAGATAGCGCCAGCACCATCTCTCGGCACATCGCTTTGACCTGTAGCGGCGTCCCCCCAATTCTGGGAGAGCTGCGCTACAATTGCACCGCCCTGTGGGGATAGAGGTGCGCCCAGCTCCTTCCCTCCATCAATTTGTGCATGGGATGCGCTCACGCCAAAAATCATGATGCCCGCAAGCACCAAGAATCGGACGGGCGTATTATTCAGTAACTTGGACGTATGGTTTATGGTATTCCTCCTTTATCCGGTTCGGCAAAATAACTCAACGAAACACTTGCCGATCGAACCTCAGCCCTGCCACCATCGCGTTGCGTTTTATGATCATGCCAATCTTGCCAGACATCCTGCTTCACTGCGGACTGATGCTGAGATCCCAGAGAAAAAATGCGTGTAATCTGAGCATGGAACTACTGAATTATTCCGACAACAGATAATATATCCATGAACCAGCTAGTTAATTTATCATGAAAATCCAGTTGCAATAATGCCTGCTATGATCACAGAAATGCAAAAAGGCCGGCGGCCAGCGGGAGGAAGGCCTTAATGACGAACGGGCGGGAGACGATACCCGCTTTTCTCATTCCGCGGCCGATACACGCCTTTCCATCGCCGCCGCTTCTATTTCCCTGCCAGATTTTCTGTAGAACTCCGCGACATTATTTAGGCTGATAATCACCTTTGGATGCTCGCGACCGAGAGCTTTCTCCAGGATCGACAGCGAGCGGATGAAGAGCGGCTCAGCCTCCGCGTATCGCCCTTGGGCTTCATGGAGTTTAGCGAGATTATTGAGGCTCAAGGCCACATGAGGATGATCGGGCCCAAGGGCTTTCTCCCAGGTTGCCAGCGAGCGTTCAAAGAGGGGTTCAGCCACCGCGTATTTGCCTTCCGCATAATAAAGCTCCCCCAGGTTATTCAGGGCCGTTGCCACATTTGGGTGATCGGATCCGAGAGTTTCCTCGCTGACCGCCAGCGAACGCTTTAGAAGTGGCTTGGCCAAGGTAAAATTGCCTTCGGCAATATATAGCTCCGCAAGATTATTAAGGCCCTGGGCGACACTCGGATGACCGGATCCGAGCGCTTGCTCCCAGATCGCCAGCGAACGTTTGTAAAGCGGTTCGGCCTTTGCGTAATCACCCTGTGCGCGATAGAGTCCCGCAAGGTTATTCAGACTAATGGCCACGTCAGGATGATGGGGTCCGACGGATCGTTCCCAGATCGCGAGAGATCGCTGATATAACGGCTCGGCTTGTGCGTAACGGCCTTGGATCTTGTAGAGCAGTGCAAGATTGTTGAGACTCGCGGCCACATCCACATGGTCCACTCCAAGCGCCTTTTCCCAGATTGCAAGCGAACGTTTGTAGAGTGACTCGGCCTGCGCATATCGCCCTTCGGCACGGTGGAGTTCCGCCAGGTTATTCATCCCCTTGGCCACCTCCATACTGTTGGGTCCCAGCGTTTTTTCCCAGATGGCCAGCGAGCGCTCATAAAGCGGACGCGCCTGAGCGTATTCTCCGTGGCCATGCAGGATTAAACCGAGATTGTTCAATGTCTGGGCCACATTGGGATGATCGGTGCCCCATTCCTTTTGGACACTATCAAGCGCTTTTCTTACCAGCACCGCCGCCTGATCGTACTGGCCACTCCGATAGAGCGATCTTGCCTGGGCGTTGAGGCTTGCCCATTCTTCACTCTGGGCATGGATAAAAGATGAGAAAGCTAACAGAAAAGAAATAATGACAAATGGAACGAAAGGCATTTTCATTTTTACCGGGCTGCGAAGCTGTGACGAAGACAAGCGACATGTTTAGCCCCGGCAGGGATCCCTGGCAAGGAATCTCTGATTCCCGACAAGCAGGAGGGAACCATTAATCCAACCGGTTTCGAAGTGATTGATCGGCTCCCGTCTCGATCTTCCACCATCTTTTGAGATGGTGGAAGTTAAAAAGAGGGTACTGCCGCGTTTCTTGTTTACGGAAATCTACGCGATAGAACCCATAAAGCCGCGGTTGGCAAGACGCCGCTTTGCAACAAAACCTATCAGGACCAGTCCTGCCAGCAGCATGCTGTAGGTCTCCGGTTCCGGAACTACAGCGACAGTGGCAAATCCGGGCACATCAGTGAATATTGTCCGCCCGTTGAGCGGCTGAATCTCACGCGCATCCCCGTTAGGAAAAAGTGAACTGAAAGCGTTGATTTGCTCGGCGGACATGTCGAGTGGTTGCGCCAGATCGATCCATTTCACGCCTTCCGAGAATGGGGGTGTGGTGAGTGATCCATCGTAGCGAAAGGAGTTGAGGTTGTCCGGAATCAGCGCATTTAAATTGAAGTGATTGACAGTAAGCGTATCTGTTACGGAATGTGGCAAGTGGGAGAAAATCGGGTCGAGTGCTGCATTGAAAGCTCCCTCCTCGACCCATCGGCCCACTACAAGCAGATTGGCCTTGGCGTCGGCAAATACCATGTGCATTTCCATGGGGAATTTATAGCCATTCTCCAAATGCTCCGCGGGTGTATGAAAGTGGAACTGAGACAATCTATACGTATCCCCGCCTACCGTCACCGATCCGGCGCCGGGATCGACGACATTGGCTCTGGCAGCGGTTTTGTCCACAAGAGGTGACCCATTATTGATTACCTTCAGCTGAGTATCAGAATTCAACGTAAATAAAAGCGGAGACAAGTTCTTCTCAAAAGTCGTGTTATTCGTAGTGATATTAATCGGGCTTTGTGCCTCCATCGCCGCCAGATTATCCGCCAGCGTATCTGCCTGCGCGGCAGAAAACGTGTGGAAAAGAATGACGGAAGCCAGTATGGCCGATTGCGACAGTTTGAAATAGAATGATGTTTTCATAAATGGAGTCCTCATAAGGTATGACCGATATGGAAGGAAGGAAATGACATTTTGCAACTCCAAAGTAACATGCGACCTGTGAAAAAAGCGTCGCCTTGGCGTAAAAAATTCGTTAACCCTACTAAGTGTACGGAAATATGATTATTTTATATATATCAATAGTATGCTATATAGGCCTATAGTCCCGGCTTGTTTTACTCCGGATTCCAATTATTAAAACTTACATTGGAACCGAGTTTCAGCGGTTACGCTATTGAAAGGACGATTGCGTGGAAGATAATCCGTACAAGGACTGGACGCCAAGCTCTTATGCCTTTGATATACAGCGAACACCACGGCACATCAGATTTTTGATTCCGGATTGTGCCAGCATCCGTGGGGTGCGATGAGCGTGCCGGCTGCCTTGGGTCCCCAGCTTCCGCGTTTATAGGGCAACACCCGATGATGCGTTCGAAGAACGGGATCGAGTGTTGCCCAGGCCGCTTCTACGGCTTCCTGACGCGTAAATAGCGCGCCATCGCCGATCATTGCGTCATGTAAAAGGCGCTCGTAAGGCGACTCGCGCCCAAAGTGTTCCTCGACCATGCAGAGCTCCCGTTGATTACCAATAAATTCCTTGCCAGCGCGCTTGACTCGGGCGGCAATGGCAATAGCGGAGATAGGAGAAAGTCGGAAACGCAAGTAGTTGGCGTTGCAATTCTCGGGTCCCGAGTCGGCGAAAAGCCGCTGCGGAGGTGGCTTCAGTTGGACAATAATTTCCGTCGCCGTCTCCGCCAGAAATTTTCCCGATCGCAAGTACCACGGTACGCCTTCCCAGCGCCAGGAATCAATGAAAAGGCGTAAGGCGCAGAACGTTTCGACGTCTGAATCCTTCGCAACGCTGGCCTCTCTGCGGTAACCGGTATACTGGCCACGCACCAGATCGTCTGAAATTACCGGGCGCATGGCCTGAAAGACATCGGCCTTCTCCCCCTGCACCGATCCAAAACCCCTGTAGGAAGGGGGCTCCATGGCAAGCAGCGCGACGATCTGGAAAAGATGATTCTGGATTACGTCGCGAAGACACCCTGCCGATTCGTAAAATCCGCCGCGGCCCTCCACGCCAAAGTCCTCGGCCAGCGTTATCTGCACGCTGGCGACGTAGTTCCGGTTCCAGATCGGTTCAAGGAACGAATTGGCGAATCGGAAATAGAGAATATTCATGATCGCTTCCTTTCCCAGGAAGTGATCGATGCGAAAGATCGAGTCCTCCGGGAATATGGAACGTGCGACATGGTTGAGTTCGCGTGCCGAGGCCAGGTCGCGTCCGAACGGCTTTTCAACGATCACTCGCGCATGAGCGGCTAAATTTGCGGCACCAAGCCCATTTATGACGGTCGCGAAAAGCGAGGGAGGAATGGCGAGATAATGCGCCGGGCGCCGGGCATCTCCCAATGCCGTCCTGATCGCCTTGAATGTATCCGGGTTATTATAGTCTCCACTTACGTACCGAAGCAGGGAAAGAAGGTGATTCAATGCATTCCGGTCATCAATCTTTCCGGACTCCCTGATGGCTGCGGCCGCCCTGTCGCGGAGTTGCGCGAGGCCATAACTCGAGGATGCGACGCCAACGACGGGCACGTTGAGAGAACCCTGCTTCGTCATCGCATAAAGCGCCGGAAAGATTTTTTTCCGGGCGAGGTCACCCGTTATTCCAAACAGTACCAATGCGTCGGATGGCGTCGCGTCGCCGCCCATCTCATCCATCTCAGGTCCCTGCCTTTTTCTCGCCATGGCCGCCAAATTGCTTCCTCATGGCGGAGAGCAACCGGTCAGCATAGTCGGCGTTACCACGAGACTCGAAACGGCTGAAGAGCGCGGCGCTAATCACGGGCACTGGCACACCTTCGTCGACTGCAGCCAGTGTTGTCCAGCGTCCCTCGCCGGAATCCGAAACGCGTCCCGAAAAGTGGGTGAGTTCCGCATCCTCGATCAAAGCCTCCGCCGTCAGATCGAGTAGCCAGGACGCCACAACGCTGCCTCGCCGCCAGACTTCGGCAATTTCCGGCAAATCCAGTTCATACTGGTAAAATTCAGGGTTGCGCATCGGTGTTGTCTCAGCATCCATGTCTTGCACGCGCTTGCCGGCATTGGCGCTGTGCAGGATATTCAAGCCCTCGGCATAGGCCGCCATGAGTCCATATTCGATCCCGTTATGGACCATCTTGACAAAATGCCCCGCGCCATGCGGCCCGCAGTGCAAGTAGCCCTGCTCCGCAGTACCATCACGGTGGTGACGGCCAGGTGTGCGTGGCGCTGCCCCAATGCCCGGTGCAAGGGCTGCAAAGATTGGGTCGAGGTAATGAATGATTTCCTTTTCACCACCGATCATCAAGCAATATCCACGCTCAAAGCCAGCGATACCACCGCTTGTCCCGACATCGACGTAATGGATTCCGCGCGCGCCCAACTCGGCACCACGCCTGATATCATCATGGTAATAGGAATTACCCCCGTCGATTATGATGTCACCTGCGTCAATCAGCGACGCGACTTTCAAGAGAATTTCATCCACCACTGCTGCGGGAACCATCAACCATATTACGCGCGGCGTAGCAAGGCGCGCGACAAGCTCCTCAAGCGAGGACGTTCCGACGGCACCTTGCAACCGTAATGTCTGGACGGCATCAGCACGAGAATCGTAAACCACACATTCGTTTCCCGCCTTCATCAGGCGTCCCGCCATGTTAATACCCATGCGTCCCAAGCCGATCATTCCCAGTTGCATCTTTACCTCCTGTTTAAGAATCGAATTCAAGGGGCGCTAGCGCGGGAGTAAGGGCTGGAAGGATCCTCCGGATGCCCACCCCAAGGATTGCCGGCAACGTACTCCACGAAGGACTCATTGTGATATTTGCAATGCGGGTAGCGTCCAAGTTGTAATGAGATTGCTGGTGTATGGGATTTGCCACCGATTGGTTATATTGGCTATTTGAGGCGCGTTAACCATTCGTCGCTGCGGCAAGTGCTTCAGCGACTATCGTCTGCGCTTCCTCAAGGATGTGGCGCAGATGATCGATATCCCTGAAGCTCTCGGCATAAACCTTGTAAATGTCTTCGGTACCCGATGGACGTGCTGCAAACCACCCATTCCTGGCGATCACCTTGATACCGCCAATAGGTGCATCATTGCCTGGCGCGCGGGTGAGAACGTTCTCAATTTTTTCGCCCGCCAAGTCCGTCGAACGTATTTGTTGTGGCGAAAGTTTAGCCAGAATTTTTTTTTGCTCCGGGGTGGCGGGGGCGTCAACGCGCTCGGAAACGGATCTGCCAAACTCGCTCTCCAGCTCCTGGTACAGCTCACCGGGATCGCGGCCCATGCGTGCGGTAATTTCCGCCGATAGCAGTGCCGGCGTGATTCCATCCTTATCCGTCGTCCAAACCTTACCGTCGAGGCGAAGGAAAGATGCGCCCGCGCTTTCTTCGCCGCTAAAACCGAGGAAACCATCGTGCAGGCCATCCACAAACCATTTGAAACCTACCGGTACCTCATAAAGCCGACGACCAAGTTTTGCGGTGATACGATCAATCATCTGGCTGCTTACTACCGTTTTGCCTATCGCCACCTTATCGTTCCACGCCGGGCGATGCTGAAAAAGATAGTGAATGCTGACGGAAAGATAATGATCCGCCGGCAGCAGACCCATACTCCGGGTAACGATCCCGTGGCGGTCATGATCAGTGTCGCAGGCGAAGGCGATGTCGAACTGGTCTTTCAGATCAATCAGCCCATGCATGGCGTAAGGGGAGGAGGGGTCCATGCGAATCCGGCCGTCCCAATCCAGCGTCATGAAACGGAAGGCCGGATCGACGGTTTCGTTTACAACGGTCAGGTTCAGCCCATAGCGTTCCGCGATCGCACCCCAGTAGTGTACGCCGGCACCGCCGAGCGGATCCACTCCCATGCGGATATTCGCGCCACGTATGGTATTCATATCAATGACATGGTCGAGGTCATTTATGTAGGTATTGAGAAAGTCATACCGATGCGTTGTAGGGGCATGCAACGCCTCCTCGAAACGCTGCCTTTTCACCCCGTCGAGTCCGTTCTTCAAAAACTCATTGGACATGGACTCGATCAAGGCAGTGATCTCGACACCTGCCGGGCCGCCGTGGGGCGGATTGTATTTAAAACCACCGCTTTCGGGCGGATTGTGGGAAGGCGTAATGACTATTCCGTCGGAGAGTCCTTTCGTCCGTCCGCGGTTATAAGTCAATATCGCGTGAGAGACTGCGGGAGTGGGCGTATATTCATCATTTGCGGACAGCATGACCTCGACCCCATTCGCGGCCAGTACCTCAAGTGCGCTGGCATACGCCGGTTCCGAAAGGGCGTGCGTGTCGATACCCAGGAATAAAGGACCATCAACGCCCTGTTGCTTACGGTACTGACAAATAGACTGCGTGGCGGCAAGCACATGCCATTCGTTAAAGCTTGTTTCAAAGGACGAGCCGCGATGCCCCGAAGTGCCGAATGCAACTCTTTGCGCCGGTACCGACCAATCGGGGATTTGCGTGTAGTATGCGGTAACAAGTCTGGGTGCGTTCAGCAGCATCGATGACTGGGCAGGTTTTCCCGCAAGGGGGCTGACTTTCCTGGTTGTTTCTTGATTCAGCATTATGCTATCTCACTGTGACGTACCGGAAGCAAGGCTGCAGGGGTGAAATTTACCCGCTCAGGCCTTGGTTGCTTAATGCGTGACGCGCAATCTGTTCTCTGGCAGCGGCGACCACGTGGGCGGGCTCGAACCCAAAATGCCGTGCAACCACCTTTCCCACGGCGGATACACCGAAGCTATGCATGCCGATAATGCATCCACCGCTGCCGGTATAGCGTTCCCACCCGAAGGTGGATGCTTCTTCAATCGCGACACGCGCCAGAATCCAGGGGGGCATTACGCTGTCGCGATATGCCTGATTCTCGTTCTCAAACAGCTCCCATGAGGGCATGCTGATCACCCGGGCCTTGATCCCTTCCGATTTCAGTTGCTCGTAGGCGGCGACACAAAGCGAGACCTCGCTTCCGGTGGACAATAGCAGGACATCGGGTATTCCGTCCGGGGGATCAGCGAGCACATATGCGCCACGAGATACGCCTATGGCAGGCGCGTAGGTGGTGCGATCCAAGGTGGCTACCGCTTGCCGTGTCAGTATCAGGCAAACCGGACGGTCTGTAAATTGCATGATGATCCGCCAAGCTTCAACAACTTCATTCGCATCCGCAGGCCGCAATACGATCAGGCCGGGCATCGCACGCAAAGAAGCCAGGTGCTCGATAGGCTGGTGTGTAGGACCGTCCTCGCCCAGGCTGATCGAATCATGTGTCCAGATATAAATGACGGGAATTTCCATCATGGCACTCAGCCGGATCGCCGCGCGACAGTAGTCGGTAAAAATGAGAAAACTCGCGGCGTAGGAGCGTAATCCGGATAAGTTCATTCCGCTGATGATGGCGCACATCGCATGCTCGCGCAGACCGAAATGGAAATTGCGCCCGCCATAATGACTGCGCGGCTTTCCATTCGGTTTGGGCGCTTGAAAATCACCGAAGAATTCACCCTTCAATTCGGTTTTTGTCGACGGCGCCAGATCCGCGGCACCGCCCAGCAGCCACGGCATTTTTTCGGCGATCGCGTTCAATACCCTACCGGACGATTCGCGGGTCGCGATACCCGTTGCATCCGCCGGAAACACAGGCAGTACGCTGTCCCAACCCGCTGGCGGTTTGCGCTGCCGCACGCAGTCGATTTGATCGGCCAGATCGGGATACTGGCCGCTATAGTTTGTAAACAACGTTTCCCAGGCAGCGTGCGCCGCTGTTCCGCGTGCGCCGGACTCGGCTTGAAAGTGTTCCCGGACGCCGTCCGGCACATGAAATTGCTTATCGGGGTCGCAGCCGTAAAATTCCTTCGCCAGCCTTGCTTCTTCGGTGCCCAGCGGCTCGCCGTGCGCTTCCCGCGTGTCCTGTTTGTGCGGTGCCCCATAACCGATATGGCTCCGCACGATGATGAGTGTGGGGCGATCATGCGTATCGAGAAAGGTCTCATAAGCATGAGTCAGCAGCGCCAGATCATTCGCATCGCTGACCCGCACCACATTCCATCCGTAGCTGGCAAATCGGGCGGCCACGTCTTCTGTAAAAGTAAGATCGGTCGAACCTTCGATGGTGATGTGGTTGTCATCATAAATCCAGCACAGGTTGGCCAATTTGAGATGCCCCGCCAGCGATGCCGCTTCGTTACTGATTCCCTCCATAATGTCACCGTCACTGCATAAAGCGTAAACGTTATGGTCAAACAACTGAAAACCAGGCCGGTTATAGGTGGCCGCCAGCCATTGACTGGCGATTGCCATGCCGGTACTAACCGCTACTCCCTGTCCGAGTGGTCCAGTGGTGGTTTCCACGCCCGAGGTCCAGCCATATTCGGGATGGCCGGTACAACGGCTGCCAGCCTGCCGGAAACGCTTGAGATCATCGAGGGTTACCGCCAACCGATTCGTTTCTTCATAGTGCGGACTTGCTGCTTTGACGCCAGTCAGGTAAAGGAGGCTATAGAGCAATGCCGATGCGTGGCCAGCCGAGAGAACAAAGCGGTCGCGGTTCAACCATTCCGGTTCTTCCGGATCGTAGCGCAGAAAGCGCTGCCACAGGCTATATATGGTCGGGGCCGCGCCCATAGGTGTGCCCGGATGACCGGAATTCGCTTTCTCCACGGCATCAATGGACAGGCTCCGAAGCGTATTGATACAAAGCTGATCAGATCGTATTTGTTCGCTCATTGAACTGCTCCGGTGGAAGCCGCGATGCTTGCGGATATGTACAGAAGATAGCTATCTTTGCTTAAGGGCGCTGATCCTTCGCATTGGCACACGTGTTGCATGAGAGCGGCTTTTATCCCGCGGTTTTTGTGAGCGTATCATCGATATCGCAGAGTTTTTCCCGAACATGTCAATGGAAACCGGAAGTCGAGTTATGGGCGCGGCGATTATATGCGGCCGACTTTCATGACGGTACTCCCTTGAGTCTACCGTAGTGCCGCATCAGCGCGTTTGTCGAACTATCATGCGTCAATCGCGGCTCGCCTGGACTTTCCAGTTCCTGCATAATGCGTTGAGCGAGTGCTTTGCCAAGTTCAACGCCCCATTGATCAAATGAATCTATATTCCAGATTACCCCTTGCGTAAAGACACTATGCTCATAGAGCGCGACCAATGCTCCAAATGTGTGGGGTGTCAGCCGCTCGGCCAGGAGCGTGTTGGTCGGACGATTGCCTTCAAAACTTCGATGAAGGCATAGCCAGTCCGGCGTCCCTTCGGCTTTTACTTCAGCCATGGTTTTGCCGAACGCCAATGCCTCGGTCTGGGCGAACAGATTCGCCATCAGCAGGTCATGATGCTTATCCAGGGGATTCAGCGTCTGGCAGAAGCCAATGAAATCACAAGGGATCAGGCGCGTACCCTGATGGATGAGTTGATAGAAGGAGTGCTGGCCGTTGGTGCCGGGTTCTCCCCAGATGACGGGCGATGTTTGATAGTTGACACGTGCGCCATCAAGTGTAACGTGCTTGCCATTGCTTTCCATCGTCAATTGCTGCAGATATGCCGGGAAGCGCTTGAGATACTGATCATAAGGCAGCACAGCGGTCGTCTGGCTACCGAAGAAGTTGTTGTACCAGATTGCGAGCAGCCCCATGAGGACAGGCAAATTTTTGTCGAATGGCGCGGTGCGGAAGTGCTGGTCCATTGCGTGAAAGCCTGCCAGCATGGCGCGAAAATTTTCGGGCCCGATGGCGATCATGGTTGAAAGGCCAATTGCCGAGTCCATTGAATAACGTCCCCCCACCCAATCCCAGAAACCAAACATATTGGCTGGATCAATGCCAAAATTCGATACTTCCTCCGCGTTGGTCGAAACAGCGACGAAGTGCTTGCGCACGGCCCGGACATCATCGAGTTTGTCCAGCATCCATTTGCGGGCTGTGTGCGCGTTGGCAAGTGTTTCGGTCGTGGTGAACGTCTTCGAACAGATAATGAACAATGTTTCTTCAGGGTCGATGTCGCTTGTGGCTTCCTTGAAATCCGTACCATCCACATTCGATACAAAGCGGAAGACCATGTCACGCAAGCTGTAATGGCGCAATGCTTCGTAGGCCATTACCGGGCCCAGATCGGAGCCGCCAATCCCGATATTGATGATATTGCGAATACGCTTGCCCGTGTATCCTTGCCATTGGCCACTGCGCAATTGGTCAGAGAAAGCGGCCATCTGATTCAGCACTGCGTGCACCGCAGGTACGATATCGAGCCCATCAACAACAATCAGCTCATTTTCGGGCGCACGCAAGGCGGTGTGAAGCGCCGCACGCTGTTCCGTCGAATTGATTTGCCCGCCGCTGAACATGGCATCAATATGGGCATGCAAATCGCATTCCCCTGCCAGTTGCAAGAGCAGGCGTAACGTTTCGCCGGTGATTCGATTTTTCGAATAATCAAGGTAGATGCCTGCAGCTTCAGCTGTGAGGTACTCGCCTCGCCTAGGGTCGTCAGCAAAAAGCTGGCGCAAATGCAAGTCCTTGATTGCGTGGTAATGTGTTTCGAGTGCCTTCCAGGCTGGGCGCTCTGTCAGGGATTGCGCTGTATTGGACACAGCCACTATCGACTCGGTGCACATACCGGGTCCATCAATCGTGCTTTCATTGTTCGCGCTCCTGTCGCCATCGCTGGCCAGATCGAGGCCGGTAAAATTGCGATTCAAACGTACTTGAAAAGTTGCATGCGCCCCATATTACTTTTGTCGGAGTCTCGACGGTATAAAACCGCGCCCCTTAAATCATAATTCACCCGGAACGGTTTCAGAAGAATGTCTGATTGCACTCTCCCACCGGCAGTACAGGATGGCAAAAAAATTTAGCATAGCCTGCATCAGGGAAATGTTAAGTAGCCGTGAGTAATTCGTAAAAGGCATGCGATAGCCATCCTTTGACATAATGGTTCGCCTATGCATGCAACAACGGGATGCTGCTAGGTAGCAGCTTCCGTCATTCTTTTTCTTTTGATCAACCGCCACAGCCACATAACATAACCGGAAAGCGCATAAAGAAAGAAAAGGCAAAACAGCACAACGGGGGGATGGCTGGGAATCAGCACAAAAAAGAACAATGCCAGAAACAGAACGGTAATGAATGGCACACTCTTGCGCAGATTGAATTCTTTGCCACTGTAATAAGGGAGGTTACTGACCATTGTCAGCCCGGCAAACAGTGTGATGCACCACGCGAGCCATCTGATATCCGGCCCCGCTATTTCAAAGTCCAGCATTACCCAAACCAGTCCCGCAATCAGAGCGGCCGCGGCTGGACTGGGCAGGCCCTGAAAGAATCGCTTGTCTACTATTTCTATGTTGGTATTGAAGCGCGCAAGACGCAGCGCGGCGCAGACACAGTAGATAAAGGCCGCAATCCAGCCCCACTTGCCCATGCCCTTCAAGGCCCATTCGTATATCACCAGTGCGGGGGCGGCGCCGAACGAAACCATGTCGGACAGGCTATCGTATTCGGCGCCAAACTCGCTCTGGGTGTGTGTCAGCCGCGCCACCCGGCCATCCAGCCCATCCAATACCATCGCAATGAAAATCGATACCGCGGAGTGTTCGAAACGACCATTCATTGCCTGTACGATGGCGTAAAATCCGGCAAATAACGCGGCGGTGGTGAACAGGTTGGGCAGTAAATAAATGCCCCGCCGGCGCAATTTGGATTTGAGCATGAGGCGTGGCAAATGAGGATCATGCATTATATGTGCAATACCGAAGAAGACCGATGCATGGTAAACGGTTATCGGTCGCTGGTAAACAGCAGTGAAAAGAATAAACTCATACACCGGTCCGGCCAGGTAAGATGAGCGGCTCCGTATCCGCACGGAATATGCGTGCTGTTGCGCAGATATTTCCGGAAGTCTTAACGGCGGCGTGGAGCGCATGTATTTCAGCGAAGCGCTTATAGTCCCGTCCAGCGGTTCCGCCGGGAAAATTACCTTAGCCCGGCATGTTGCCATCTGCCGGGCTTCGGTTTGAAGGGTTGCTGAGCGCGGGCGTAACTTATAAAATAAATGGTGGGGACGGTTAAATACCCACATCGTCCTGCGTCATTTTCCGCGCTCCACCAATCTTTAATTTTTTGCCTGATCAACCAGCTTATTTTTCTTGATCCACGGCATCATGTCACGCAGTTTCGCGCCAACCACTTCTATCTGATGAGCGGATGCGAGGCGGCGGCTGGCTTTAAGCATGGGCGCGCCAGCACGATTTTCCAGAATGAACTCGCGAGCGTATTGACCTATCTGGATTTCATGAAGAATCTTGCGCATTTCAGCGCGGGTGGCATCGGTAACAATACGCGGGCCGCGCGAAATATCTCCATACTCGGCATTGTTGGAAATGGAGTAACGCATGTTGGCGATGCCGCCTTCGTAGATTAGATCCACTATCAGCTTGACTTCATGCAAGCACTCAAAATAGGCCATTTCCGGCGCGTACCCTGCTTCAACCAGGGTTTCAAAACCAGCCTGAATCAAGGCGGTTAGACCTCCACAGAGTACTACCTGCTCGCCGAACAAGTCGGTTTCGGTTTCTTCGCGGAAGTTGGTTTCAATCACACCTCCCCGGGTTCCCCCGTTTGCCGCGGCATAGGAAAGCGCCAACTCCCGTGCTCTGCCAGACGTATTCTGGTGTACCGCAATGAGTGAGGGCACACCACCACCCTGTAAATAGGTTGAGCGCACCAAATGGCCGGGTCCCTTGGGTGCAATCATGATGACATCAAGATCCTCACGGGGCGACACCTGGCCGTAATGAATATTGAAGCCATGCGCAAACGCAAGCGTGGCACCCTTCTTGAGGCTGGGCTCAATCTCCGAGTCGTAAACGGCGGCGATCTGCTCATCCGGCAACAGTACCATCACGACATCCGCTTCCTTCACGGCTTCCGCCACTTCTTTGACGGTCAGACCGGCCTTCTCCGCCTTGCTCCAGGATGCTCCGTCCCTGCGCAGGCCGACGGTGACTGTTACGCCGGAGTCGTTCAAATTATTGGCATGAGCGTGGCCCTGCGAGCCATAACCCACAATGGTTACCTTCTTGTCCTTGATGAGCGACAAATCGGCATCTTTATCATAATAAACGTTCATAATTTCCTTTCCGCTCAAATTAGAAGAATGCCAAGGCTGAGGGTGAGCACCCCCGCAGCCTCATGGATCGAAATCAGGTTCTGTCTATATTTTTAGTATTCGGTCACCACGACCGATGCCGGAGGCCCCGGTACGTACCGTCTCCAGAATTGTGCTGCGTTCCAGGGCTTCAAGAAATGCGTCAAGCTTGGTGCCTGTACCGGTCAGTTCGATGGTGTACGATTTTTCGGTGACGTCGATAATCCGGCCGCGAAAAATATCGGCCATGCGCTTGATCTCCTCGCGATCGTTGTCGACGGCGCGCACTTTTATCAGCATCAGTTCGCGCTCAATATGAACGCCGTCACTTAAATCCACCACTTTGACCACTTCGATAAGCTTGTTCAATTGCTTGGTAATTTGCTCGATCACATCATCCGATCCAGCGGTAACCAGCGTCATGCGAGATAAGGTTGGATCTTCCGTGGCCGCCACGTTAAGTGATTCAATATTGTATCCGCGCGAAGAGAACAAGCCGGCTACACGAGACAAGGCACCCGCCTCGTTTTCCATCAGCAAAGAAATAATATGGCGCATTTTCTAACTTAAGTCCGGTAATGGGGCAGCGTGGTATGTGGTTTCTGGAGCGCGGGGCAAAGCGTGGCGAACAACGCGCGATGTGCTGCAAAACCGTGCAATCCGCGATGTGGCGAACTCACCAAAAAGGCGAAGATAAGGTGATGCAAAAAGTTATTGTGGATCATTTGCCAAAAATTAAAAAATGAACGGGCAGCTCAGCTGCCGCAGCCGGATTTATACCAGAATCATCTCAGAGAGGCCCTTGCCGCCCGGCACCATTGGAAATACGTTCTCAGTCTGGTCGGTAATGAAATCCATGAATACCAATCGGTCCTTGAGCTTGAATGCTTCCTTTAACGCATCTTCGACATCGCCAGGTTGTTCGATTTTCATGCCGACATGACCATAACTCTCGGCCAGTTTGACGAAATTCGGCAACGCATCCATGTAGGATTCCGCATAACGATTGCCATGAAAGAACTCCTGCCACTGCCGCACCATTCCCATGTAGCGGTTATTCAAATTAACGATCTTGAGTGGAAGGTTATATTGCTTGCAGGTGGACAACTCCTGAATACACATCTGGATACTGGCTTCGCCAGTCACGCAGGCCACCGCACCCTTGGGGTTGGCGAACTGTACCCCCATCGCCGCGGGAAGACCAAAACCCATGGTTCCCAGGCCGCCTGAATTGATCCATCGGCGCGGCAAATCAAATTTGTAAAATTGCGCCGTCCACATCTGGTGCTGACCGACATCCGAGGTAATGAACGCGTTTCCCTTAGTCACTTTATAAAGCTTTTCAATCACCATTTGCGGCTTGATGATCGTGCTTGCACGATCATACTTGAGACAATCGCGTGCACGCCACAAATCGATCTGTGTCCACCATGCATCCAGAGCAGTCTGATCGGGCTTGTCTTTACCGGTCTTAAGTAATTTTATGAGTTCATCCAATACGTCGGAAATACTGCCAACGATGGGGACATCCACCTTGACGCGCTTGGAAATGGAAGAGGGGTCAATATCGATATGTATGATCTTACGGTCTTCATTGTAAAAATGCTTCGGGTTGCCGATCACGCGATCGTCGAAACGGGCGCCAATGGCCACCAGCACGTCGCAATGCTGCATTGCCATATTGGCTTCGTAGGTACCATGCATTCCCAGCATGCCGACAAACTGTTTGTCGGTGGCGGGATAGCCACCGAGCCCCATCAACGTATTGGTGCAGGGAAAGCCCAGCATTCGTACCAGATCTGTCAAGCGTGTGGCGGAATCACTCAAAATTACACCGCCGCCCGTATAAATCATCGGGCGCTTGGCACCCAATAGGAGTTGTACCGCTTTTTTTATCTGCCCGGAATGTCCCTTGGTGACAGGATTGTAAGAGCGCATGCTGACCTTTTCCGGGTAAGTAAACGCTGCTTTCTGCTGGCTCACGTCTTTCGGAATGTCCACCAGCACCGGACCCGGGCGGCCGGTTGAGGCGATGTAGAACGCCTTCTTGATCGTAGTGGCAAGTTCGTTGATGTCTTTCACGAGAAAGTTATGTTTGACGCAGGGGCGGGTGATGCCGACGGTATCGACCTCCTGGAATGCATCAAGCCCAATGGCATGAGTGGGAACCTGTCCACTGATGATGACCAGGGGGATCGAATCCATATAAGCGGTGGCGATTCCGGTAACCGCATTGGTCACGCCAGGACCGGACGTGACTAACGCCACGCCTACTTTGTTACTGGAGCGGGCGTAGCCGTCCGCCGCGTGCACGGCCGCTTGCTCATGCCGTACCAGGACGTGCTTGACCTTATCCTGTTTGAACAACTCGTCGTAAATATACAGCACGGCTCCACCGGGATAGCCAAAAATATAATCCACCCCTTCCTTCTGCAAACAACGCACTGTAATTTCAGCGCCCGTTAATTCCGTGCTCATGCTTTCTTGAATCCTAATGTTGGGTGCCGGTAAAATGATGAATAAAACACTGAACAGTAACGGTTAGCCAATCTTTGGTCAACCCCTTGACAGCGAAGCAAGCGGCATTGATATCCACGCACGGTCGCGATGGGAGAGATCACAGCAAGTTAATCGAATGGATTTCCGCGATGAGGGAGGAAGTGGAATCAGGCAAGATCCAGCGTCTTTTTATCCCTTTTCTTATGTTTTCCGATGTGGACAAGCTGGCTTTGTGCAATCCGCGTAAAGTGCCAGGGAGTGCTCGTGTATGGTAAAGCCGCGATCCTTGGCAATTCTAATCTGACGCTTCTCAATTTCCGCATCATAAAATTCTTCCACGCGGCCGCATTGCAGACATACCAAGTGGTCGTGATGAGTAGTGCTGGCGAGCTCAAACACCGCCTTGCCACTCTCGAAGTGGTGGCGTTCAAGCAAACCCGCCTGTTCGAACTGTGTCAGCACTCGATAAACAGTAGCAAGACCAATATCCTCGCCTTCGCTGATGAGTGTTCTATAAATATCTTCCGCCGATAGGTGGCGTACGGGGCTGTTTTCAAACAGTCCCAGTATTCTAAGCCGCGGTAGCGTGGCCTTCAGGCCCATGGTTTTAAGGTCGTTCGGCTTGCTCATGGCTATAACCATCCTGTAAGTGATTTGCTGTATCATATAACGTTAAGTCTGCTTTGGAAACATACGCTGCCGCGATGCGCGCGAAAATACTCACGTTGCTTGTTTTGCAACTGCTCGCCGGATGTTCGTCTGTTCCATCTCTGGTCTACAAAATCGAGATTCAGCAGGGGAATGTGATTACCCAGGAAATGGTGGACAAACTAAAACCTGGCATGACCCGTTCGCAGGTGCGCTTCGCGCTGGGTTCGCCAATGATTAGTGATGTTTTTCACGATAACCGGTGGGACTATGTTTATCGCCTTGAGCAAAAAGGTAATCTGGTTGAGCAGCGGCAACTGACGGTGTTTTTCGAGCACGACAAGGTCGTGCGTGTGGGCGGCAGCTTTTCACCCACCATTGCTTTTGCTCCACCTCGGCCAGTTGATTCAACCAGTCCCATCGCTAACATGGAAAAAAGTACTCCAGTCCCGGTTGATGCCACCGCGCTGCGGGAGCCGGAGATGTCCAGTCTAAGGCAGGCACCTCCCGCGCAGGCCGCGATCTTGCGTCAGCCAATAGATGATGAGGCTGCCCGGTCCGTCGCTAAAGAGGGTGATGTGCCCGCTTTGAGCGTCATTTCGCCGGGAGGTATCCCGGCTTCGAACAGTGTTTCGGCATCCAGCGACACTTCGCTGGTGAGCAAATCTCCAGCTTCATCGGAATCGAGGCCGGCAGTCTCCCGACAAATGCCCTCACAGGCGGAAGACAGGGGAAGCAGGGAAGCGGATCAACCGAAAGAGTAGAGGCTGGCCTAATACAAAGTTCGGTGATTTGCCGCTCATTTTTCACTCATTTGTCAAGCTCGGCACGCTGATCCATAAAAACTTTAGAATACAGATGATGACACTGAATATTGCCATTGCCGGAAGCTCGGGCCGCATGGGGCGCGCTCTGCTGGAAGCGGTTGCGCGGACACCGGATATGCGGCTGTCTGCCGCGCTGGAGCGGACAGGGAGTCCCTATCTGAAAAAGGATGCCGGGGAATTGATTGGCTCGCCTTGCAATATTGCTATTATCGATGATATTGCCGCTGCGCTTCCTGGAAGCGATGTACTGATTGATTTTACTCGTCCTGAAGGAACGCTCGCGCATCTTGCGGTGTGCCGCCCGCTGGGCGTAAAAATGGTTATCGGTACTACCGGTTTTTCGGCGCAACAAAAAGAAGATCTCAAGGCAGCATCCAAAGACATTGCCATCGTATTTGCACCTAACATGAGTGTGGGTGTGAACGTTACGTTCAAGTTGCTGGAAGTGGCAGCCAAGGCGCTGAACGAGGGTTACGATATCGAAATCATAGAGGCGCACCATCGCCACAAGATCGATGCGCCTTCCGGTACTGCGCTGCACATGGGTGAAGTGATCGCAAAAGCGCTTGGCAGAAATCTTTCGGAGGTCGCCGTTTATGGGCGCGAAGGCAATACGGGTGAGCGGGCGCCCGCCACCATTGGCTTTGCCACTGTGCGCGGAGGGGATATTGTGGGCGATCATACGGTGCTGTTCGCCGGTACTGGCGAGCGCATCGAAATTTCGCATAAAGCGGGCAGTCGCGCGACATTCGCCGAGGGTGCGTTGCGCGCTGCCCGCTTTCTTGCGGACAAGCAAAGCGGTTTGTTCAATATGCAGGACGTGCTAGGGTTGCGCGAGTAGTTCAGCGAATCCGGTTGGCAGATAAAACTGTTTAACGTTTCCGGCCGTACCGCCGCATTGCATTGAAGCATGGGCCTTTTGGACGTATAATTCAAGGCTTATGAAACGGGACAGGCGACAGCTTGCCCCGTTTTCCACGCCTTGTCGTATTTCAGGAGCCACCCGTGTTACAACGCCCGCATGCCGTTCTCGCGCTCGCCGACGGTACCATTTTTCGCGGCACATCCATCGGCGTGGAAGGTATCAGTACGGGTGAGGTGGTGTTCAACACCGCCATGACGGGTTATCAGGAGATCTTGACTGATCCCTCCTATTGCAGGCAGATTGTCACGCTGACTTATCCGCATATCGGCAATACGGGTACTAATCCCGACGACGTTGAATCCGGCAAGATCGAGCGGGTATATGCCGCCGGTCTGGTAATCCGTGATCTGCCCCTGCTTTCCAGTAACTGGCGGCAAACCCGGACTTTGCCGGAATATCTCGAGCAGCAAGGTGTCGTGGCGATAGCCGATATTGATACCCGCAAGCTTACGCGCATTCTGCGGGAAAAGGGTGCCCAGGCCGGTTGTCTCATGACGGGTCGTTCCAATGAGACTGAAGCGCTGGAACACGCCCGGGAATTTCCCGGACTGGTCGGAATGGATCTTGCGAAAGTGGTGAGTTGTGATCAGCCTTATGAATGGAATGAAGGTGAATGGAGGCTAGGGTGCGGCTATCAAGTTCAGGAGAATTCGCGCTTTCATGTTGCTGCACTCGATTTTGGGATCAAGCGCAATATACTTCGCAAGCTGGCGCAGCGTGGCTGCAGGGTGACGGTATTTCCCGCGCGGACATCCGCGGATGAAATTCTGGCATCCGGACCCGATGGAGTGTTTCTTTCCAATGGACCCGGCGACCCGGAGCCCTGCGACTACGCCATCGCTTCCACCAGGAAATTGCTTGAAAAAGAGGTGCCGATTTTTGGTGTTTGCATGGGACATCAATTGCTGGGACTGGCCAGTGGCGCCAAAACCATCAAGATGAAATTTGGCCATCATGGCGCCAACCATCCGGTGCAGGACCTGGATACCGGAAGGGTAATGATTTCCAGTCAGAATCATGGTTTCGCGGTAGATATCGAGACGCTGCCAAAGCATGCAAGAGTCACGCATGTGTCGTTGTTTGATGGCAGCCTGCAAGGGTTTGAGCTGACCGGCCGACGCGCATTCTGCTTTCAGGGGCATCCCGAGGTCAGTCCCGGACCTCACGATCTGGATTATTTGTTTGACAAGTTTATCGGTTTGATGGAGGGAAAAAGGTGAGATGTGAATATGAGGCGTGCGCAAGGCATGCTGGTTTCATATTTATGCTTCGCTGCGGTTATGCCTAAACGTACCGACATAAATTCCATCCTCATTATTGGTGCGGGGCCCATTATCATCGGCCAGGCATGTGAATTCGATTATTCCGGCGCGCAGGCATGCAAGGCGCTGCGGGAGGAGGGCTATCGTGTCATCCTGGTGAACTCGAATCCCGCCACTATCATGACCGATCCTGAAATGGCCGATGCGACATATATCGAGCCGATTATCTGGCCTATGCTGGAAAAAATCATTGCCGTCGAGCGTCCCGATGCGTTGCTGCCGACAATGGGTGGGCAGACGGCGTTGAATTGCGCGCTCGACCTGGCAAAGAATGGCGTGCTGAAACGATATGGTGTCGAATTGATTGGCGCCTCTCGTGAGGCGATTGACAAGGCCGAGGATCGTGAAAAATTCAAGCAGGCCATGAACAGAATCGGGTTGTGTTCCGCGCGGTCCGCCATCGCGCACAGCCTGGAGGAGGCGCTGCAGGTACAAGCCATGGTGGGCTACCCCGCTATTATCCGCCCGTCATTTACCATGGGCGGTAGCGGCGGCGGAATCGCCTACAACCGCGAGGAATTTCTTGGCATTTGCGAGCGTGGATTGGAAGCCTCGCCCACGCGGGAATTGCTGATCGAAGAATCAGTGATCGGCTGGAAAGAGTTCGAGATGGAAGTGATACGTGACAAGAAAGATAATTGCATTATCGTTTGTACCATCGAAAACCTCGATCCAATGGGTGTCCATACGGGTGATTCCATCACTGTTGCCCCGTCTCAGACACTGACAGACAAGGAATACCAGATCATGCGTGACGCATCGATTGCGGTGCTGCGCGAAATCGGTGTGGAAACCGGCGGCTCCAACGTACAGTTTGCGGTGAATCCGCAAGATGGCCGCATGCTGGTTATCGAGATGAATCCGCGCGTGTCGCGTTCTTCCGCCCTGGCTTCGAAAGCAACCGGGTTTCCCATTGCCAAGGTTGCGGCGAAACTTGCAGTGGGTTACACGCTGGATGAACTCAGGAACGACATTACCGGCGGGGCGATGCCAGCCTCGTTCGAGCCGACAATAGACTATGTCGTCACCAAGATACCGCGCTTCGCATTTGAGAAATTTCCCCAGGCCAACGACCGCCTTACCACCCAGATGAAGTCGGTGGGCGAAGTCATGGCGATAGGGCGCACATTCCAGGAATCGCTGCAGAAAGCTCTGCGTGGACTGGAAATCGGCGTCAATGGGCTGGACGAGAAGACAACCGATATTGAGATTATCGAAACCGAATTGGGCGATCCCGGCCCGGAGCGAATCTGGTATGTGGCTGACGCGTTTCGTTGCGGCATGGCATTGGATGAAATTCACAAGCTTACACACATTGATCCCTGGTTTCTGGCGCAGATCGACGATTTAGTGAAACAGGAGCAGTCTCTTGCCGGTAAAACGCTGGATACGCTTGATCCGCAGATGTTGCGCAACCTGAAACGCAGCGGTTTCTCCGACCAGCGCCTGGCGAAGCTGATGAATACCACCCAGGTTGCGATGCGCGCCAGGCGTCATCAACTCGGCCTGCGTCCGGTATATAAGCGGGTCGATACCTGCGCCGCCGAGTTCGCTACCCGTACCGCTTACATGTACTCTACTTATGAGGAGGAATGCGAGGCGTTGCCCAGCGGCAGAAAAAAAATCATGGTGCTGGGTGGCGGGCCTAATCGCATCGGGCAAGGCATCGAATTCGATTACTGCTGTGTCCATGCGGCACTGGCTCTACGCGAGGACGGTTTTGAGACCATCATGGTCAACTGCAACCCCGAAACCGTTTCGACCGATTACGATACTTCCGACCGGCTGTATTTTGAACCGCTGACCTTGGAGGATGTGCTGGAAATCGTCGCGGTGGAGAAGCCGCTGGGTGTCATTGTGCAGTATGGCGGGCAGACGCCGCTGAAACTCGCACGCGATCTCGAGGCCAATGGGGTGCCCATAATTGGTACCAGTCCCGACATGATTGACTGTGCCGAAGATCGCGAGCGCTTCCAGAAGATGTTGCACCAGCTCGGGCTGAAGCAGCCATTGAATCGTACCGCACGCACTCCGGAAGCGGCTCTCGCCGCCGCAAATGAAATCGGATATCCGCTGGTGGTGCGTCCCAGCTATGTGCTGGGAGGACGTGCCATGGAAATCATCCACGAGCAGATGTACCTGGAGCGTTATATGCGCGAGGCGGTGAAGGTTTCGCATGATTCACCCGTGTTGCTGGATCGTTTTCTCAATGATGCCATTGAAGTGGATGTGGATGCGATTTGTGACGGAGAGAGCGTGCTGATTGGCGGAATCATGGAACACATTGAGCAGGCTGGCGTGCACTCGGGGGATTCCGCCTGTTCGCTGCCACCCTTCAGTCTTTCACCTGTACTGCAGGATGAGTTGCGCCGTCAGACGTCGGCAATGGCGCGCGCACTTAAAGTGGTGGGTTTGATGAACGTGCAATTCGCCATTCAGGGCAATACGGTATACGTGCTGGAAGTCAATCCGAGGGCTTCGCGCACCGTTCCTTTCGTGTCCAAGGCCACGGGATTGCAACTGGCAAAGATTTCCGCCCGCTGTATGACCGGAATGACGCTTGCCCGCCAGGCTGTCACGGAAGAGGTGATTCCTTCCTACTATTCAGTCAAGGAAGCGGTATTCCCTTTTATCAAATTTCCCGGCGTGGACACCATACTCGGGCCCGAAATGAAATCGACGGGCGAGGTAATGGGCGTAGGGCATACTTTTGCCGAAGCATTCGTCAAGTCGCAGCTGGCCGCTGGAGTCAAACTACCCAGCGCTGGCAAGGTCTTCATCAGCGTGCGCCAGTCGGACAAGCCCCGGGTGGTGGAAATCGCGCGCAATCTTGCGGAACTTGGATTCACCCTTTATGCTACTCGTGGTACCGCAATGGTGCTGATCGAAGCAGGACTGGCGGTCACGCCGGTAAATAAAGTGGCGGAAGGTCGTCCCCATATCGTGGATATGATCAAGAATGGGGAAATGAATTTGATTATCAACACGGTGGAAGACAAGCGCAGCGCAATTCAAGACTCTTATTCGATCCGCCATGCCGTGTTGCAGGCAAGGGTTACGTATTACACCACATTGGCGGGGGCGCGCGCCGCGTGCATCGGTATGGCGAACATACGAGAGTTGCAGGCCTATCGCTTGCAGGAATTGCATGCACCAGCGGTGGTGCCGGCCGGCGTGGCTTAATGAAGAAGTGATTTACTGTCAATCTCATCGGATTCGTCATGCCGCAATCCTGCGGAATAGCCTGCCGATGACATCGTATACAATACAGGAAGGTGGTAACAGGCCATGAGTACAATTCCATTGACCGTGATAGGTGCGGGGAAACTGCGTGCCGAATTGCAGGAGATGAAAACCGTCCAGCGTCCCGCTGTAATCGCTGCGATTGCGGAAGCCCGCTCCCACGGGGATCTTTCAGAAAATGCCGAATATGAAGCAGCCAAGGAACGGCAAGGTTTTATCGAGGGGCGTATTGCCGAATTGGAAAGTAAACTTTCCAATGCTCAAATCATCGATCCCGCGTTGCTGGATGCCAGTGGCGCTTGTGTATTTGGCGCAACGATCGATCTGCAGGACATGGCCAATGACGCGGTGGTTACTTACCAGATTGTCGGCGACGATGAAGCCGACATCAAGGAGGGAAAAATTTCCATCAGTTCCCCTATCTCTCGCGCCCTCATTGGCAAGTACGCCGGGGATATAGCCGAAGTCCTGGCGCCGGGTGGGGTACGGGAGTATGAGATTCTTGATGTGAGATATATCTAGCAGCCTGTCGGACTTAAAGGAAATCGGCTGCAAAAAGTGTTGGGGCTGGGTCCCTGTTTCAACCGCTTTTTTGGCCAATGGAGTGACTTTAGCCTTTTAAATCATCAAAAACCTATTTTCGCCCAGCTATTTTTTGCTTTGATTCTTGTCCGGCAGGCTGCCGGGCCCAATAGAATTGGACTCATCGGTTACGATCGTATATCACGTTTGAAAGCTGCGTTTGGTTCGGCGTGGTTCTCTTTTTCTACGGAATGCAGCGGTAGTCGGTTTTACAACTTCGTCGGGTTTGGGACGGTAGATTACCAGTATCTTGCCGATGTGCTGCACCGGTGCCGCTTCAAGGCGATGGCAGATTTCCTCGAGCAGTACGTTCCTTATTTCCCGACTATCGCTGAACACTCTGATTTTCACCAACTCATGGCTTTTGAGTCCTCGATCCAACTCACGCATGACATTTTCCGACAAACCCTCCGCGCCTATCCGGACAATCGGTCTGATGGTATGGGCAAGTGCCCGGAGCGCGCGTCGATTATCGAGTGTAAGGGCTAACATGAGATTTCTCGGAAATTGTCATTTTACGCGATGAAGCGCGCCAAAACCAGTAAAGCCTGGATGAAAGAGCATGTGAATGATTTTTTTGTCCAGCAGGCAAAAAAAGAGGGTTATCGTTCACGTGCTGCGTACAAGTTGATTGAAATCGCCAGGCGCGATCGCTTGCTCGGGCCAGGCATGACGGTGGTGGACTTGGGTGCGGCCCCGGGTGGCTGGTCACAGGTGGCGGCGGAGAAGCTGGGCGGGAAGGGAAAAGTAATCGCGCTGGATCTCCTTGATATGGCGCCGCTGCCGGGAGTTACGTTCATCAGGGGAGACTTCGGCGAAGCGTGCATTTTGGCGGAACTGAAAAAAGAACTGGGGAAGTATCCTCCTGATCTTGTAATTTCAGATATGTCACCTAATATAAGTGGCATAGGAGTCAGTGATCAGGCGCGCAGCATGTATCTAGCCGAGCTTGCTCTGGAGTTCTCCTTGGAACAATTGAACTCTGGCGGTAATTTTCTCGTCAAAGTGTTTCAGGGTTCGGGTTTTGAGGACTTCTTAAGGGCCATGCGGACTGGATTCGACCGGGTGGTAACGAGAAAGCCGGAAGCGTCCCGTGGGCGCAGCAGCGAGATTTATTTGCTAGGCCTGGGTAAGCGGGGTTAACCACTTTCATGATGGAGCCAGATACGCTGGCGGATATTTTATATTTTACTTTACAGGGCGGCTGTGGCGGCATTATCCATGCTATTCGCTATTATAAAACCTGAAATGGGTTTAGAATGAAACACTCAAGGATTTTGACGGCGCAAGCCAAGGAGCTATTTTGAACAATCTCATTAAAAACATGGCCATCTGGCTAGTGATTGCTTTGGTGCTGATGACAGTGTTCAACCAGTTCAGCACCCGGCAAACAGCACAAGCGCCGATGGAATATTCCCAATTCATCGAAGAGGTGAAGCAGGGTAGAATCGCCAAAGTAACCATCGAAGGCCGTACGCTGAAAGGTACCAAATCCGATGGCAGGCGATTTACCACCTATACGCCTTCCGATCCCTGGATGGTGAGCGACCTGCTCAAGGCAGGTGTTATTATCGACGCCAAGCCGGAAGAAGAGCCGTCGCTACTGATGAATATTTTCGTTTCGTGGTTTCCGATGCTGTTACTCATCGGCGTATGGATCTTCTTTATGCGCCAGATGCAGGGTGGAGGTCGGGGCGGTGGTGCGTTCTCGTTTGGAAAGAGCAAGGCACGCATGCTCGATGAATCCACCAATCAAGTGACGTTTGCCGATGTGGCGGGTTGCGAGGAAGCCAAAGAGGAAGTTTCGGAGCTGGTGGAGTTCCTGCGCGATCCCAGTAAATTCCAGAAGCTGGGGGGGCGCATTCCCCGCGGCGTTTTAATGGTTGGAAGCCCCGGTACCGGTAAAACGCTTCTGGCGCGCGCCATCGCGGGCGAGGCCAAGGTTCCGTTTTTCAGTATCTCCGGTTCCGATTTCGTGGAAATGTTTGTCGGTGTAGGTGCGGCAAGGGTGCGAGACATGTTCGAGCAAGCCAAGAAGCATGCCCCTTGCATCATCTTCATTGATGAGATTGATGCGGTTGGCCGTCAGCGGGGCGCCGGTCTGGGCGGTGGTAACGATGAGCGCGAACAGACATTGAATCAGTTATTGGTGGAAATGGACGGTTTTGAAGGAACTGCCGGGGTGATTGTTATTGCGGCCACCAACCGTCC
The DNA here is from genome assembly GCF_000355765.4 of Nitrosospira lacus. NCBI lineage: Bacteria > Pseudomonadati > Pseudomonadota > Betaproteobacteria > Nitrosomonadales > Nitrosomonadaceae > Nitrosospira > Nitrosospira lacus. The sequence goes on from NZ_CP021106.3 coordinate 996,436, forward strand.
CGACGTGCTCGATCCGGCGCTATTGCGCCCTGGTCGCTTCGACCGGCAGGTAACGGTGCCGCTACCGGATATACGGGGGCGTGAGCAGATATTGCACGTACATATGCGCAAGGTGCCGATCGCACCCGATGTGCATGCCGAAATCATCGCGCGTGGTACGCCCGGGATGTCGGGTGCCGATCTTGCTAATCTCGTAAATGAGGCAGCGCTATTCGCGGCACGGAGTAATAAACGGCTCGTGGATATGGACGACTTCGAGCGTGCCAAGGATAAGATTTTTATGGGTGCGGAACGCCGTTCTGTGGTGATGCCGGAACGCGAACGCCGGAACACAGCCTATCATGAGTCCGGCCACGCCGTGGTGGCGCAATTGCTGCCTAAAACCGATCCGGTGCATAAAGTTTCCATCATTCCACGCGGGCGCGCGCTGGGCGTGACCATGCAATTACCGACGGAAGACCGCTTCAGCATGGATCGCGAGGAGATCCTGCAGAACATCGCCGTGCTGTTCGGGGGACGTATCGCCGAGGAAGTGTTTATGGGGCAGATGACGACAGGTGCATCTAACGACTTCGAACGTGCCACCGAGATGGCCCGGCGCATGGTCACACAGTGGGGCATGTCCGATTCCCTTGGTCCAATGGTATATGGAGAGAATGAGGGAGAAGTCTTTCTCGGCCGCTCCGTTACGACGCATAAGAACGTAAGCGAAGCCACCATGCAGAAAGTAGATATAGAAATTCGTCGCATCATTGACGGCCAGTATGGCTTGGCACGTAAGCTGATTGAGGAAAACCGCGACAAGATCGAAGTCATGGCCAAAGCCCTGCTGGAGTGGGAAACCATAGATTCCGACCAGATTGGTGACATTATGGAAGGTCGTGCGCCGCGGCCGCCCAAGCCTACCAAATCTGTGCCTCCACCGCCGAAAGACAATACGCCTCCGGCGGCACCGGCAACAGCAGCGACTCCGGCTCAGGAAGTTTGAGCTAGAGAGGACGCGAAACAAATAAGGCGGGCTTGTCCCGCTTTATTTTTGTGCATGCTCCAGTCCTGCCTTTTCCCTCGTCAACAAACCTTTTTTGTTTTTCCTTTTCCTTGAGGCAATTTCAAAATCTCGTTTCACGCCACCCTCTGGTCATGGGGATCATCAACGTAACACCGGATTCTTTTTCTGACGGCGGTTTGTATGCTTCGACCGAGAGTGCTCTGCGCCACGCGGCGCGTCTCATTGAAGAAGGCGCGGATTTGCTCGATATCGGGGGTGAATCCACTCGTCCCGGCGGCATTCCGATAGGTGTGCAAGAGGAATTGCATCGTATTATTTCTGTAGTGCGGGCCTTAACGAGTATGAACATACCCGTTTCGGTGGATACATCCAAGCCGGAAGTTATGCGGGCGGCAATAGAGGCCGGTGCGGTAATGATTAATGACGTAAATGCTCTGCGGGCGCCCGGCGCGCTTAAGGCGATTGTGGAGGGCGGCGTCGCAGCGTGTCTGATGCACATGCGGGGTGATCCGCTCAGCATGCAGGTTAATCCTCGCTATGATGATGTGGTAGCGGAAGTAAAGGATTTCTTGCTGCAGCGCCTGAATGCCGCGCAGGCCGCGGGTATACCACGCGAGAAGTTGGTAATAGACCCTGGGTTTGGTTTCGGCAAGACTCTGGACCATAACATCGAATTACTGCGCCATCTTGATCGATTCATGGATATGGGTGTGCCGGTGCTGGTGGGGTTATCGCGTAAATCCATGCTGGGAAAGATCACCGGCACTGAAGTGGGTGACCGGATTCATGCCAGTGTTGCTGCGGCTTTACTGGCGAGAGCCAAGGGCGCTAGAATTCTGCGTGTACATGATGTAAAAGCAACCAGGGATGCGCTGGCAGTTTATGAAACGGTAAACATGTTTTAGCACTTCAGAGATACGACCACTAAAAAACAGCCAGCGGTTCGTTTCATGTCCATGTATCCGACGGCATATGAAAGATCATGTGTTCGCAAACAGCGACGTGAACGTCATGCGCGCGCTCCCATTCAATTTTGACCATTTAAGGAATTTTCTATGACGAGAAAATATTTTGGCACTGACGGGGTGCGTGGGCGTGTAGGAGAGATACCTATCACACCGGAGTTCGTTATGCATCTCGGCTATTCCGCAGGCAAGGTTTTGGCTTCCTCCGACTGGCATTTGTCCAAGGGTGAGCGTCCGGCAGTTCTGATTGGAAAGGACACACGCATATCAGGGTACATGCTGGAATCGGCACTGCAGGCGGGACTGTCCGCAGCCGGGGTGGATGTGCTGTTATCCGGACCCACTCCGACACCCGCAGTGGCTTATCTCACCCGCGCGTTGAGGTTGCAGGCGGGTATTGTCATTTCCGCTTCACATAATCCGTTTGAGGACAATGGTATCAAGTTCTTTTCCGCCGCGGGCAGCAAATTGCCCGATGCCATCGAACGCGAGATAGAGGCCGGATTGAATGCTCCCATCAGATCGATGCCTTCGGCCCAACTCGGCAAAGCCCGGCGTGTCGATGACGCAAGGGGGCGTTATATCGAGTTCTGCAAAAGCACCTTTCCAAATCATCTCGATCTGCGCGGCCTGCGCATCGTGATCGATTGTGCCCACGGGGCGGCTTATCAAATCGCCGGGCACGTGTTGCATGAACTGGGTGCGGATGTTGTTGCCATTGGAGTGCAACCCGATGGCCTCAATATCAATCATGAATGCGGCGCCACCCATAGTGCCACGCTGCGGGAGGCTGTCAAACGGCATCGGGCTGATATCGGTATTGCGCTTGATGGCGATGGCGATAGGGTAGTCATGGTTGATAGTAAAGGTACGCTCTACGACGGTGACCGGCTTATTTACATTATTGCCGGACACCGCCTGCGGAAGGGATTGCTCAAGGGGGGTGTGGCGGGAACTTTGATGACCAATCTGGCGGTCGAGAATGGCTTGAGGAAATTAAATATCCCCTTTGCCCGTGCTAACGTTGGTGACCGTTATGTATTGGAGCTCATGCAAAAAGAAGGTTGGCAGCTGGGCGGAGAAGGTTCGGGTCATATCATTTGCACCGACAAGCACACCACGGGTGACGGTATTATTTCCGCATTGCAAGTATTATATGCCCTACGTGATTCCGGCAAGACTTTGGCGGGGCTTACGCGAGGTGTAACGCTTTATCCGCAACAGTTGATCAACGTCAAGGTTCCCAAAGGATTCGATTCACGCGCTAATATGTCCATAAAAATGGCACAGGCGCAAGCTGAACGCGATTTGGACGGCAACGGTCGTGTACTGCTCCGCGCATCAGGCACCGAGCCACTGATACGAGTCATGGTGGAAGGTGAGTCCAAACAGAAGGTTGAACACTGGGCGGAAAAAATTGCAGATGTTGTGCGGAGTGCCGCGGCGGGTTAGGAAATTACGCTGGGATTGATGGTTTCAATAACATGCGCTCCTCAGGCGTGGCCCGCAATTTTGCGACTCATATTGCTTTCATGGCTCAACTGTTCGGCAACGCACATCGATGAGTCGCACACGCAGGGTAGTGGCAATGTCGCAAAACCGTAATATTGATGACTTAATATGGTCATATTGTGCACGCGTGGTATCTGATCAATAAAATGGAGAATGAAATGTTAAAATTGCCTGCTGGAAAGATACTTGGGATATCGGCCGTACTGGGCATCTTAGCCGGCGCCACCGGCGTGGCGGGAGCCAGCGGGGTTGTGAAAATAGACGGCTCCAGCACCGTTTATCCCATTACCGAAGCGGTGGCGGAAGATTTTCAAATAGCCAAGAAGGGTAAAATCAGAGTAACGGTCGGCATTTCGGGTACCGGCGGCGGTTTCAAGAAATTTTGCCGTGGGGAAATCGATATTGCCAATGCATCGCGTCCCATCCTGAAAAAAGAAATGGACGACTGCAAAGCAGCCGGTGTGCAATATGTCGAAATGCCAGTAGCGTTTGATGCGTTGACAGTGGTGGTAAACCCGAAAAACGATTGGAGCAAAACCATCACTGTCGCAGAGTTAAAGAAAATCTGGGAGCCGGCCGCACAGGGCAAAATCATGAAATGGAATCAGGTAAATCCGGCATGGCCCGACGAGCCGGTGAAACTCTACGGTGCGGGTGCGGATTCCGGTACTTTCGACTATTTTACGGAAGCTATTGTCGGCAAGGCTAAATCAAGCCGTGGCGATTTTACCGCATCCGAGGACGATAACGTGTTGGTGCAGGGAGTGGCAAGCGACAAGAACGCACTCGGTTTTTTTGGTTACGCTTACTATGTCGAAAATCAGAAGAAGGTCAAAGCGATCGCTGTTGATGGAGGCAAAGGCGGCATCCTCCCATCCGCCAAGACAGTGGAAGATGGGAGCTATCAGCCCTTGTCCCGCCCAATTTTTATTTACGTCAACGTCAAGGCGGCGGAGAAGCCCGAAGTCAAGGAGCTTGTCGAGTTTTATATGAACAATGCGGTGACACTGGTTAAAGAAGTTAAATTCTTTCCGCTACCCGCTCAAGCCTATACTACCAATCTGGAGCATCTCAACAAAAAGAAGATTGGGACTGTATTCGGAGGCCAATCGGAAGTCGGTCTCAAGATAGAGGAGCTGCTCAAGCGTGAGGCCAGCTTTTAATTTCACATAAAACGATGGGTTTCCAGCTGGCCAAACTCTAAATAAATCTGCGGATTTGCCAGCAGTATCGCATCACGGAAACCTATTCAGAGGTTCCGTATATAGGCAAGGCAGGCGATCCCAGCAGACGAGAAATTACTGCCCTGGGTGATATTGTTTGGGTCTCCCCAAACTTTTCTCCTTAGTCTTCTCCGGTTTATCAGAATAGGGCAATTCCCTTGTGGAAATGTTTCGTTTCGCATTCTTAATATAACCTGGCAGGCTTCTCGATACGCCCTTCTGTAGCAGTAAGACCGCATGCCGCTCACGGAGCGTGCGGAATCGTTGTTTTTTCTGCAGTCAGCTCAGGGACCTCTCCGGGGCTTTTGTGCGACCGGCGCTGCATTGGTCACGATATTTATAGGTCTCGATCAGCCACCGATTGGTGCATTGAGTTGTCGCTCAATGAGAGCTATGGGAGAATGCGGCTTGCACAGCACGAGTCGTGCGGAGAAATGCTGGCTTCCGCGAATCTTGAGAATATTCGATAGCTTAGGCTACCCTTACGAAAGGAAGAAGTTGTGACTGTCATTCGTCTGCCGGATGGTTCGGAACGCAGGTATGAGCAACCGGTGACGGTGGGCGAAGTTGCGGCGTCGATCGGTGCGGGACTGGCTCGCGCCGCGCTGGCGGGAAAAGTGAATGGTAAATTGATGGACACATCCAGCCGCATCGAGACCGACAGCGATCTGGCCATTGTTACCGAGAAAGATCCGGAAGGGTTGGAAATCATTCGCCACTCCAGCGCGCATCTGCTGGCACATGCGGTGAAAGAATTATTTCCGGAAGCCCAGGTCACTATCGGTCCGGTGATCGAAGATGGCTTTTATTACGATTTTTCCTACAAGCGTCCGTTTACGCCGGAAGATCTGGAGGCGATAGAAAAGCGCATGGCGGAAATCAGCGCGCGTAATCTGAAAGTGGAGCGCAAAGTGTGGGAGCGCTCCGAGGCCATTAATTTTTTCAAGAATCAGGGCGAGCACTACAAGGCTCAGATAATCGAGGCCATTCCTGGCGATGAAGATGTTTCACTCTATTCCCAGGGGAATTTTACCGATTTGTGTCGCGGACCGCATGTACCAACGACTTCAAGGCTCAAGGTATTCAAGTTGATGAAGTTGGCGGGCGCTTACTGGCGCGGGGACTCGCACAATGAAATGCTGCAACGGATTTATGGCACGGCCTGGACGAAAAAAGAGGATCAGGACGCCTATCTCCACCGTCTTGAGGAAGCGGAAAAACGCGATCATCGCAGGCTCGGCAAACAACTGGATTTATTTCATATTCAGGAAGAAGCGCCGGGCATGGTATTCTGGCATCCAAAAGGCTGGGTCATCTGGCAACAGGTGGAACAGTACATGCGGCAAGTGTTTCGCGATAATGACTACCTGGAAATCCGTACGCCATCAGTGCTGGACAAAGGTTTGTGGGAGCGTTCCGGTCACTGGGAAAACTTTCGCGAGAACATGTTCATTACGCATTCGGAAGATCGTGACTTTGCCGTCAAGCCAATGAATTGTCCCGGTCACGTTCAAGTATTCAAGCAGGGATTAAAGAGTTACCGCGACTTGCCTTTGAGGCTGGCGGAATTTGGCTCGTGTCACCGGAATGAGCCATCGGGTGCGCTGCATGGTATCATGCGGGTACGCGCATTTACTCAGGATGATGCGCATATTTTCTGCGCTGAATCCCAGGTGCAGGATGAGGCGGTGCGATTTATTGATTTGTTACACAAAGTCTATACCGATTTCGGATTTAACGAGATCCTGGTGAAACTTTCAACCCGCCCGAAAAAGCGTGTTGGCTCGGAAGAACAGTGGGATAAGGCGGAAGCCGCATTGCAGTCGGCAATGAACCATAAAAAGCTCGATTGGGATTTGCAGCCCGGCGAAGGCGCTTTCTATGGACCCAAGATAGAATTTTCTCTTAAGGATAGTATCGGACGTGTGTGGCAATGTGGCACGCTGCAACTGGATTTTTCCATGCCGGAGCGGTTAGGCGCTGAATACGTTGCCGAGGACAATTCCCGCCGCGTGCCGGTGATGCTCCATCGGGCGATTCTTGGTTCGCTGGAGCGCTTTATCGGCATTATCATCGAAAACCACGCAGGGGCGCTCCCGTTGTGGCTTTCGCCGGATCAGGCGGTGGTGCTGAATATATCCGAGGGACAAGCGGATTATGCCCGAAAAGTGGCCGATGAACTCAAGTACAATGGCATCCGAGTGCATGCGGACTTGAGAAATGAGAAAATAACTTATAAAATACGGGAGCATAGTTTACAAAAACTGCCCTATCAGATCATAGTGGGCGACAAGGAAGTGGCGGCGAAAATGGTTTCCGTGCGAACCCGCGAGGGTTCGAATCTCGGCCAGATGTCTTTGCAGACGTTGATTGAGCGGCTGAAAGCGGAAGCATCCATCAGAGCCGGCGCGGCTTGATTTATTAACAGACTTGGGGAACTACTATAGTTCAGGAAAAAGCAGCGCGTATCAATCTGGAGATTAATGCGCCGGAAGTGCGCTTGATTGGTGTGGAAGGAGAGCAGATAGGCGTAGTCTCTCTGTCGGTCGCCAATAGTATGGCGGAGGAAGCCGAGGTGGATTTGGTCGAAATCGCGCCTACCGCCCAGCCGCCGGTGTGCCGATTGATGGATTACGGCAAGTTTCGTTATCAGGAAAGCAAGAAAAAACACGAAGCCAAGCTCAAACAAAAACAAGTCCAGATCAAGGAAGTCAAGTTCCGGCCCAACACCGATGACGGCGATTACCATATCAAGCTGAGAAATCTGATCAGTTTCCTGGAAGAAGGTGACAAAGCCAAAATTACGCTGCGCTTTCGCGGCCGTGAAATGGCGCACCAGGAATTCGGCGTGCGCTTGCTGGAACGGATAAGGGATGATCTAGAGCCCCATGCAGTGGTGGAGCAGTTCCCCAGAATGGAGGGACGACAGATGGTAATGGTGTTATCTCCCCGGAAGAAGGAAATAAAAGTAGCCAAGCCGAGGGAAGAGAAGCCGAAAGCGGTGACGGAGACTGATGGGGCCAAGCCCGCAATAGATTCGGGTCCGGCACCCTAAGAAATCGCCAGGAAGGGTTGGCGGCAGGTGCGTCGATAGCAGCGAGCCCGGCACAGATAATCTGTGCCGGGTGGAACAACAAGTGATTTCCGGGTCTTAAAAGCGTTCCAACAGGAAACACCCGGCGTCATATTAAAACAGGAGTCGTGTCATGCCAAAGATGAAAACCAAGAGTGGTGCGGCAAAGCGCTTTAAAGTGCGAGCCGGCGGCAGCGTTAAACGTTCGCAGGCATTCAAGCGCCACATACTTACCAAGAAAACCACGAAGAGCAAGCGCCAATTACGAGGTACCACCGGCGTTCATTGCAGCGATGTGGCGTCCGTGCGCGCCATGATGCCCTACGCTTAAGGAGAGACTGCCATGCCAAGAGTAAAACGTGGTGTAACGGCTCACGCCCGTCATAAGAAAGTGCTGGATCTGGCGAAGGGTTATCGCGGGCGCCGCAAAAACGTCTATCGCATAGCCAAGGAAGCGGTGATGAAAGCGGGACAGTATGCGTACCGTGATCGTCGCCAGAAGAAGCGTGAGTTTCGAGCCTTGTGGATAGCCCGTATCAATGCCGCTGCGCGCGAATGTGGTCTATCCTATAGTGTATTCATGAATGGTTTGAAGAAGGCCGCGATTGAAGTGGATCGCAAGGTGCTAGCGGATATTGCCGTGTTTGATAAGCCGGCTTTCGTGAAGATAGTTGAACAGGCCAAGGCCAGCCTGGCCATATAGCCGGTTGTAGCGAGATCCACGGAGGAGGCTAAAGGCAGATCACGCCTTGCCTCCTTTTTTCTTGTGTAACTGAGCCCCCTATTGCGTTCTCATGAATAATCTGGATTCCCTCCTTAGCGAAGCCATTCGTCTGTTCAATGGCATAGACGACGCCGTCGAACTGGAACAGGCCAAGGCATGCTATCTCGGCCGTAACGGCAGGTTGACCGAATTGCTGAAGGGATTGGGCAGACTGTCACCGGAAGATCGGCCCGCAATGGGTAGCCGCATTAATCAGGCAAAGGAAACGCTGGAAGCAACGCTTAAGCTCCGTCGTGATGCGATACAGGAAAAAAAGATGGAGGCGCAGCTGATCGGCGAGGCATTGGACGTGACGCTGCCCGGACGTGGATTGGGAATGGGCGGCTTGCATCCGGTAACACTTACGCTGGAGCGCATCCAGTTATTGTTTCATTCCATTGGTTTTGCGGTGGCGTCGGGCCCGGAGATCGAAACCGACTTTTATAATTTTACCGCACTCAACATTCCCGAAAATCACCCGGCGAGGGCAATGCACGATACCTTCTATGTCGACGATGGGTGCCACGGAAATAATGGACATGAGCATTTGCTGCGTACACATACCTCGCCGGTACAGATACGATATATGCAAAGCAACCAGCCGCCCTTGAAGGTAATCGCGCCGGGACGAGTATATCGTTGCGACTCGGATCTGACGCATACGCCCATGTTTCATCAGGTGGAGGGTTTGTGGGTGGATGAAAACGTCAATTTTGCGGCGCTAAAGGGTGTACTGGCGGATTTCATGCAGCACTTTTTCGAGCGCGACGATTTGCCGGTGCGCTTCCGTGCTTCTTTCTTCCCGTTTACCGAGCCGTCCGCCGAAATGGATATTGGGTGCGTGATGTGCCGTAGCGGTTGCCGCGTATGCAGCTACACAGGCTGGCTGGAAGTCCTGGGTTGTGGCATGGTGCATCCCAACGTTTTTAAGCATGTCGGTATAGATAGTGAAAAATATATTGGTTTCGCTTTTGGCATGGGAGTGGAACGGCTGGCGATGCTGAGATATGGCGTGAACGACCTGCGCTTGTTTTTCGAGAATGATTTGCGATTCCTTAAGCAGTTCAATTAGAGCGCTTCAGTCAATCGTATTACCCATTTATCCGGTTCCGGTTAATCAACAGTGGGCGCAAGAATTTCCCATGGGTTGCGGAAGAGTGCTTTGACAAATTAGGAAATAACTCCAAGCGTAAGTGATCGCCAGACGGATGGGCATCCGCGGAGCGGAGATTCCACCAGGCCCGGATTTTTGTAGAAATACCCATAGAACATGAACCGTTTCTTTCGCGGTAACCCAGGTGCTCATGAAATTCTCAGAAAATTGGCTTCGTACCTTCGTTAATCCGCCATTATCTACTCGCGAACTCGCCCAAGCACTGACCATGGCGGGTCTGGAAGTGGAAGCCGCCGAGCCTGTCGCCCCGGTCTTCCACAAGGTGGTGGTGGCCGAAGTTCTGTCAGTGGAAAAACATCCGGATGCCGATCATCTCAATGTTTGCCAAGTGAACGCGGGTCCCGCCGCGAGTAACCAGCCGCTACAAATCGTCTGTGGTGCGATGAATGTTCGCGCCGGAATAAAAGTGCCATGTGCCTTGGTCGGTGCGCAACTGCCCGGGGTTGTCATCAAACAGGCGAGGATACGGGGAGTCGAATCCACGGGCATGTTGTGTTCAGCCAGGGAACTCGGTTTGGAAGAAACCGGGCCGGGTTTATTGCTGTTGCCTGGTGATGCGCCAGCGGGTGTGGACTTTCGCGATTATTACGAGCTCGATGATACCCTTATTACACTCAAGCTGACACCCAACCGTGCCGATTGCCTCGGACTATCCGGAATAGCGCGGGAAGTCGCGGCGATTACTTCCGAAATTCTTAACCCGCTTGAAATCGAACCGGTTCAGGATCGGATTGCCGAAAGTCTGGCAGTATACGTGGATGCGCCGGACGCCTGCCCACTTTACTGTGGCCGGGTGGTACGTGAAATATCCCTCGACGTTCCCACGCCCCAATGGATGATTCGCCGCCTGGAGCGTAGCGGGATACGCACGATCAACGCGGTGGTGGACGTGACCAACTATGTCATGCTGGAAACCGGTCAACCGCTTCATGCCTTCGACCTGACCCGGATTGAGGGCGGGCATGCGGGTACGGGTGCAATCCATGTACGCTATGCCGGATCTGGCGAAACGCTCCAATTGCTGAATGGTGAGGGCCTCGTTTTGCAACCCGACATGCTCGTGATCGCCGATGAGGCCAAGCCGCTGGCGCTCGCGGGTATCATGGGGGGGAATGAAAGTGGCGTGCAGCAAGGCACAACCGGCCTGTTTCTGGAGAGTGCATTTTTCAGTCAGGAGGTGATCGCCGGTAAATCATTCCGCCTGGGTTTCAGTTCCGACTCCGCTCACCGTTTTGAGCGCGGTGTGGATTTTGCCGCCACGCGCGATGCGATGGAACGCGCCACGAGCCTGGTGCTCGATATTTGCGGCGGCAGGGCGGGCCCGATTAACGAGGTCAGGGGTAAATTGCCGTCACGCAATCCGATTGATCTGCGGTTGGAACGGTCGCGAAGAGTGCTGGGTATAACGCTTGATGAGACCACGGCCGCCGCAATACTACGGCGCCTGCAATTCAATTTTTCCACTACAGCCGGTGTGTTCCGTGTAGTGCCACCGACTTACCGTTTCGATCTCGCCATAGAAGAAGACCTGATTGAAGAATTGGCGCGCATTTACGGATATAACCATATCCCGGCAGCCTTTCCCCATGCGGATCTGCGCATGCTGCCCGCACCTGAATCCATGCACGCACCGGCACAATTGCGGCAGATTCTGATAGGACGAGACTACCAGGAAGTCATCAACTATGCCTTCGTGGATGCTTCATGGGAATTGGAGCTGTCGGGGGAGGAAGCGCCGGTGGCATTGAGAAATCCGCTATCCAGCCAGATGGATGTGATGCGTAGCAGCCTGCTTGGCGGCCTTATATCGAACTTGCAATTCAATCTTAATCGCAAACAAGCCAGAGTGCGGCTGTTCGAGATCGGATGTTGTTTCCTGAAAAAAGGTGAGACTTACGCACAGCCGGAGAAACTGGCCGGACTCAGCTATGGAGACGCCATGGCCGAGCAGTGGGGAATCTCCGCTCGCGGAGTGGATTTTTATGACGCGAAGGCGGATATCGAAGCATTATTCTGGCCGGCACTGCCTCATTTTGAAGTGGCTTCTCATCCCACTCTGCATCCCGGTAAGTCGGCCCGAATCCGTTTGGGTGAAAGAATCGCCGGCTATGTCGGAGAGCTTCATCCCCGTTGGCGGCAAAAACTTGGTTTGCCTGATTCTGCGGTACTGTTCGAATTGGATCTGGACATCTTGCTGACAAGAAAGCTGCCGATGGCTGCGGAGATATCAAAATTTCCGCTGATACGACGCGATATCGCTGTGGTGGTGGCGGAGGAGGTTGCCGCGCAGGCGCTGTTGGATGGTATGAAAGCGGAAAAATCACCCATGATTCTGGAAATTTCCCTGTTCGATGTGTATCGTGGAAAGGGGATGGAAAATGGCAAAAAAAGTCTTGCATTCCGTGTGTTATTGCAAGATACTCAAAAAACACTAACTGACGCGGAAGTGGACCTGGTTATGACAAAGTTGATAAATATTCTGGAAAATCAGTTTGGCGCCAGACTGCGTAATTGAAAAGGAATGGCTGATTTAGCCGCATCCAAAAACGTAAATAAACAGGTGAGGGAGAGTATGACCTTAACAAAGGCTGAACTGGCGGATTTGCTGTTCGAGAAAGTTGGGTTCAACAAGCGCGAAGCGAAGGATATGGTGGAATCCTTCTACGAGGAGGTTCGCGCCGCGCTGCAAACTGGAGATGCTGTGAAACTTTCAGGTTTCGGTAATTTCCAATTGCGCGACAAACGGCAACGTCCGGGCCGCAATCCCAAGACCGGTGAAGAAATACCCATTACCGCGCGGCGTGTGGTGACCTTCCACGCCAGCCAGAAACTGAAGGCAATGGTTGAAAAAAACCAGCATGGAAAACATAACGCCCAGTAGCGCTTTAATGCCCATTCCGGCGAAGCGTTATTTCACGATTGGCGAGGTTAGCGAGTTGTGTGGCGTCAAACCGCATGTGTTGCGCTATTGGGAACAGGAATTTGCGCAGTTGAAGCCTGTCAAACGACGGGGCAACCGCCGATATTATCAGCACCATGAAGTGCTGCTGGTTCGCCGTATTCGGGAATTACTTTACGAGCATGGTTTTACCATCCACGGCGCTCGCAGCCGTCTGGGACAAAATATGTTCGAGCCGGCATTGGCTAATGCTGCCGCAGCCGTAACCTTTTCCCCGACAGTCGATTTGACATTGCTGCGAGGCGAGATCAAAAGTGTTGTGTCGCTGCTTCGGTCTTAGCGAATCTCGGAATAAATCCTCAGTGAGTCCGCGCCAAATCGCTTTTAGCTTCGATTCTTCAAGTCCCGTAGGCCGATAGCGACCTATTCCGTTGAAAATCCGACGAAATTTTCGTCGTAGATTCTGGGCGGTCGCCGCCAATAGAAACTCATCTGCGCACGCACCGCCGAGGCCACGTAATCGCAATCGATCCAGTTCCAGGATGCGCTTGAGGTGGGCAAACAGCATCTCCCTTTCTTTCTGTCCTTGCGTGATTGTTGGTATGAGCAGTTCTTGCTGCTAGATTGAGAGTGATGTATTCATTACTCAATGTATTACTTAAACGGGGAGACCTCTTAGCGAGATTTCCATGAGAATCCATCAGTTGTCTCCGCTTGATGCCGTCGCGAGCCTGAAAAGCACTGCGGCAGGTCTATGCTGCGCTGAAGTTGAACGCCGGCTGCACGAATATGGCCGCAACGAGGTGGAGAAAGTGGTTCGCGCGCCTGTGTGGCTCCGCTTCATCAAGGAGTTCACAACTTTTTTTTCGCTGATCTTGTGGGTTGCCGCGGGACTGGCTTTTTTTGCTGACTGGAGTGATCCCGGCCAGGATATGGCGAAAGTTGGCTACGCCATCGTGACCGTGATCCTGGTGAGCGGGCTGTTTTCCTTCTGGCAGGAGTATCGCGTCGAACAAACGCTTGCGGCGTTGCGCAAACTGCTGCCGCAACAGGCCCAGGTATTGCGCGAAGGCAAGGTTACGCGAGTGCCTGCGGAGCAACTGGTCCCCGGAGATATCGTCCACCTGGAGCAGGGTGATAAGATCCCCGCGGACTGTCGGCTGATCGAGGCATTTGGCGCACGAGTCAATAATGCGGCCGTCACGGGTGAATCGCTGCCCAAAATGCGTGAGGCAGGCCCATCCGAAGCGGACAACTTGATCGATAGCAAGAACATCGTGCTTGCCGGCACCTTGATGGTATCCGGGCAGGCCAAGGTCGTTGTTTTCGCTACCGGGGTGCACACCGAATTCGGCAAGATCGCGCATCTAACCCAAACGGCCGGAGAGGAGGTCTCGCCGCTGCGCAAGGAGATCGCACACTTAAGCCGCTTGACCGCAATTCTCGCGGTACTGATCGGTCTCCTGTTCTTCTCACTCGGCTGGATGATTGGCATTCCATTCTGGAAAGCCTTTATTTTCGCGATTGGCATTATCGTCGCCATGGTGCCAGAAGGGTTGCTCCCCACGTTGACCTTGGCGCTCGTGCTAGCCACACAGCGCATGGCAAAACGCAACGTCCTTATCCGCTATCTGCCCTCGGTCGAGACACTTGGCTCAACGACGGTAATTTGCACCGATAAGACCGGTACGCTGACCCAAGGCAACATGATGGTCCGGCGACTCTATCTAGGCAAAACTCTCGATTCGCCTGCCGGAGTAAAAGAAAAAAAGGGCCTTGTAGATCTCTATCAGCCCTTCTTCCTGACTGCCTGGATGTGCCACGATCTGAAGGAAACAGGAGGTCACGGAAAATCGGCCTTTCTGGGCGATCCCATGGAAGTCGCGCTGGTGGAAATGGCACGGGACCTCGGTTCCGGTCTTCCCGTCTATCCGCGATTGGACGAGATTGCGTTCGATGCCGACCGCATGCGGTTATCCACCGTGCACCAAGCGCCTGAAGGTGCAGTCCTTTATTGCAAAGGTGCGCCCGAGTCAGTGCTTCCTCTTTGCCAGCACGTTATCATTGACGGCGAGATTCAGCTCCTTGACATCGAGATAAAAGCGAGCATCGTGCAAGCGCAGGATGCGATGGCGTACCAGGGCCTGCGGGTGCTAGCGTTCGCCTGCAGGAAGCTGGCCGTGGGTTATGATCGGGAGAGGCTGGAGGAGGACCTGGTTTTTGTGGGGCTGGCGGGACTGGAAGACCCACCCAGGCCCGAAGTGCCGGAAGCACTCCGCAAATGCCAAGAGGCTGGGATCAAAGTAATCATGGTTACTGGCGATCACCCCGGGACCGCCACGGCGATCGCCCGCGAAATAGGAATGGTTAAGTCCGACAATCCAACCATCATTACTGGAGAACAGCTCAGGCGGTTCTCAAGCATCCAGCTGCAGCTTGCCTTGGACGCACAAGAGGTCATCTTCGCGCGGGTCGTCGCCGACCAGAAGATGCGAATCGTCGAGGCATTGAAGAAAAAGAGGCATATCGTGGCCGTCACCGGCGACGGCGTCAATGATGCGCCAGCGCTGAAGGCTGCGCATATCGGTATCGCCATGGGCATTGCCGGCACGGACGTGGCTAAGGAGGCAGCCGACATGGTGCTACTGGACGACAATTTTGCCAGCATCGTAAATGCAATCGAGGAGGGACGCGCTGTATTCGAAAATATCCGTAAATTCCTCACTTACGTCCTGGTCCACAATGTTGCCGAGTTGATTCCTTACCTTGGTTTCCTGCTCTTCAAAATACCCTTGGCGTTGACGCCGATCCAAGCGCTGTCCATCGACATGGGGTCCGACACGCTTGCCGCCCTCGGCCTTGGTATCGAACGACCCGACCCGCAGATCATGCGGCGTCCTCCTCGCCCGCAGAGCGAAAGGCTTATGAACTGGCCCTTGGCATTCCGCGCCTATCTCTTTTTGGGTCTGATCGAGGCAGCTGCCGCCATGGCGGCCTTTTTCTTTGTTCTTAACGGTGCCGGATGGAAGTATGGCCAGAACCTGGCGGCCCAGGATCCCGTCTACATGCAAGCCACTACCGCTTGCTTGAGCACCATAATTGTGATGCAGATCGTAAACGTGTTCCTATGCAGAAGCGCGACCCGGTCAGTCTTTTCAACCGGATTTCTTGGCAATTCGCTGATTATTTTAGGGGTGATATCGGAAATTGCCATTCTCTTGTTGATCAACTATACGCCTTGGGGAAATTCTTTCCTCGGAACGGCGCCCATTGGAGAAGAGGTCTGGGGTTTCGTCATTCCTTTCGCGGCAGCCATGTTCATCTTGGAGGAGCTGCGCAAGTGGCTTGCACGCAAGAGGCTGCTCAATCCTTCTTCCCGAAGTGATGTCTGAATCGTCCCGGCCTTGGATTTGGATGGCTGCAACTGGCACGGAACTCCCTGTCGCGATGGCCTCTTCAAGGGTGAATCCAGTGTCTACCACTGGTTACTGAATTACGCGCGGATGGCTGCCTCTCCTCAGCGCCTGAATGGCTTCTTCCCTATTTCTTACCATAATATTAGCCGGGCAGAAGAAATATCTGGAAAGCGCGCGTTGCGCATAATGCTGGGATATATCTTCGAGTTCCTCCCATTTCGATATCCTTGTCCGTACCCAGGTCTTATCGTCACGGCCAATGGCGTAGAGCCTTTTTTCGGTGACCTGAAATTTCAATATTAATATTTCCGCTCTCACACTCTCTCTCGCACCATCGGTTGCACATCGCATACCCTCGTAGCTTATGTTCATCGCTCCTTCGGGTGACTTGATTACCAGGGTGTAGCGCACTATGCCATCCTCTCCCACCGCGATGGAGGGAGCATCAATGTAATGAAGATTATCGCTGGCAGGGCCGGCGTCAAATGGCAGCAGATTCTCCGTCTTGGGGTAGGCCGGCAGTTGTGCCTGCAGTTCAGCCCAGGATTTGCCACCATCAAATTCACTATCGAATCCCTTCAACCCCTTCTGGGGTGCACATGCTGCGAGCGGCAGACAGCATAGCCATAACAGAATTTTTTTCATGAAAGAACTCGGCAGTGTCCGGTTAGCTTACAGCGTTATAACATACATCTGCGTTGTGATTCAGCCGTTCCGGAGGCGCGAATGGCAGTCCTGGAGTGGAATCGACCCTTCTCGTCTTCGCTTCCCTGACTATGGGTCTTGCCTCGTGAAGCCTCTATTGCACCCTGCGACCACGTCGGGGACTTATTCACAGATCCTTGTTTATTTCACGCCTTATCCCACTGGGCATCAATAGAGGTTCCTCATCTCTTGGCTTGTTTGCTATAATTTATGCTTCGGGGCGTAGCGCAGCCTGGTAGCGTACTTGCATGGGGTGCAAGTGGTCGGAGGTTCAAATCCTCTCGCCCCGACCAATCAGATCCGCAAGTCGATTGTTTTTTCAAGCATATGCTTGCCCCCTGATAAGTAACACAATCACCTGGGTATATTCGAATCGAATGCGCATATTGCTCAGCAATGACGACGGGTATTTTGCGCCAGGCCTTGCCTGTCTTGCGGAAGCGCTTTCCACTATCGCGGATATCATCGTGGTCGCACCGGAGCGTGACCGGAGTGGCGCCAGTAATTCCCTTACGCTGGATCGCCCGCTTAATCTGCGCAAGTCCCACAATGGCTTCTACTACGTGAATGGCACACCCACGGATTGCGTGCATCTGGCGGTTACGGGCATGCTGGATACATTGCCTGACATGGTCGTATCCGGCATCAATGATGGTGCCAACATGGGTGACGATACGGTTTATTCCGGGACGGTAGCCGCCGCCACCGAAGGCTTTTTGCTGGGTGTCCCCTCCCTCGCCGTTTCCCTCGCCAGTTTATCCGCCGGGAATTTCGCTACCGCCGCACGTATTGCAACAGAAATGGTGCAACGTTTTGAGAGCGATAGGCTCCACGGGCCGGTATTACTCAACGTCAATGTGCCCGATGTTCCCTATGACGAATTGCAAGGCATGGAGGTAACCCGGCTTGGCCGCCGCCACAAGGCCGAAGCGGTAGTCAAATCGAAAAGTCCACGGGGTGAAACAGTTTACTGGGTAGGTGCTGCGGGATCTGCCCAGGATGCTGGAGAAGGTACGGATTTTCTTGCGATCGAGCGTAACCGGGTATCGGTAACACCGTTACAAATCGACCTGACCCGCTATGGGCAGTTGGATGCGGTAAAACAGTGGTTGAAGTTGTAGTAAAAGCATTTTTACGTCGTGTTATATGGTGACAAGCCATCTGTTCAAGTTCAAGGTACTTTAGTTTGAACACTCATCATTCCGGAATCGGTATGACGTCCCAGCGTACTCGCGGCCGCATGATCGAGCGTCTGCGCAAGCAAGGAATCGTTGATGAAGTGGTTCTGGGTGCGATGAGCGCCATTCCCCGTCACATTTTTATTGAAGAGGTTCTGGCCAGTCGCGCCTATGATGATACTGCCTTGCCGATCAATTTTGGGCAGACCATTTCCAGCCCATTTATTGTGGCGCGTATGAGCGAGTTGCTACGCGCAGGTTCCGGTCTCGGTAAAGTGTTGGAAATTGGCTCGGGCTGCGGTTATCAGACAGCTATACTGGCACAACTTGCACGCGAAGTTTATTCGATCGAACGCATCGGGCCGTTGTTGACCCGTGCACGCGTCCGGCTGAGGCAGCTGCGTCTCGGCAATGTTCGTCTGAAACATGCCGATGGTCTGCTCGGACTGCCGGAATTCGCGCCGTTCGACGGCATTATCCTCACAGCGGCGACCGCGCACATTCCCCCGTCATTGCTTGAGCAATTGGCGGTTGGCGGTAGAATGGTTTTCCCAAAAGGAAGTCAGGAGCAGTTTCTGTGCGTTATCGCACATAATTCTCAGGGCTACACTGAGACAATATTAGATGAGGTCAGGTTCGTACCGCTGCTGCCGGGTATCTTGAAAGGTTAAGCACGCATAACAAGCGATAAGGAATGACAAGTAAAGGAATCGAGTAGAATTTCTCGAACCATGGCGAACTACCTCTGGCAATCATCATGAGCTCCATGCTTACATTTCCTCCACGGAGGTCTTTTTTCCCCGGACGCTATTGTCTCTCTCTCACCTTTTTACTGCTGATTGCAGGCTGTGAGTCTACTCCGCACCGTGCACCGGTGATTGACAGCTCCGCAGTGGAGTCTCGGGAAAGTAAAACCGGTGCAGACGCGGAAGCAGCCGATCAGCGCTCCGGGTTCCATACCGTACAAAAAGGGGATACGCTCTACAGCATCGCGCGGAGCCGCGGTATTGATCAAAAGGATCTAGCGGAATGGAATAACATCCAGGATCCTACCACCATCCACATCGGCCAACAACTCACGTTATCTTCGCCATCCCGCCTGTCACAACCTTCCCTGTTTGCGCTTCCTCCGCCGATGCCGCCAGCGGCGGCTGTAGTGGCTGCACCTAATGCCGTACCCATACCATCACTCGAAGAAAAGCCGGGGATTAATACCGATAAGCTTAAAGTCGAACCCAAGGCATTCAAGCTGGCGTATTCGGAACAAGCCGTGGCGCAGTTGAAGGGATCGGCGGTTGTCCCCCCGATAGTTGTTGCGAAGGCGGCTCCCGTGACTGAAAAGAATGTGGGTACCGAAATCAGTCCGGTAGCGCCCGTGGCGCCCGCAGCGGAGGCTATGGATAATGTCGATCGCGTGGAATGGATCTGGCCGGCCAAAGGCAAGATACTCGAGGGGTTCTCGGAAATTACCAAAGGTATCGATATCGCGGGCAATCCGGGACAATCGGTAGCAGCATCGGCTGGAGGCAAGGTGGTATACAGCGGCGCGGGACTGCGAGGTTATGGCAAGCTCATTATCATCAAGCATAACAATACCTATCTGAGTGCTTATGCCCACAATGACAAAATTCTGGTGAAGGAAGGACAAACAGTAACCAAAGGACAGAAAATCGCTGAAATGGGAAATACCGATACCACCGTGGTAAAGCTCCACTTCGAGATTCGCAAGAATGGAAAACCGGTGGATCCGCTAAAATATTTGCCAGAGTTATCCGGATGAGCCAACGCAACTATGACGATGACGAGCCTTTCGATACGAACCCGGTGGAACCGGATGAGGTAACGCCTGACGTCGCCACGGAAAAAATCTCCAATGCCGGAAACGAAACATTCGGCGACGTCCTGCTGACCGACGTCACTCAAATTTATTTCAACGAGATTGGCCATAATGCCCTGTTGAGTGCACGGGAGGAGGCGGTGCTGACACGCCTTGTCAGGCAGAATGATTTCGATGCGCGTCAGAAAATGATTGAGTGCAATCTGCGGCTGGTGGTGAACATCGCCAAACACTATACCAATCATGGTGTTGCGCTGCTGGATCTGATCGAAGAAGGCAACATGGGAATGATGCACGCGCTGGACAAATTTGACCCGGAACGCGGGTTCCGTTTTTCAACTTATGCCACGTGGTGGATACGCCAGAATATTGAGCGCTGTATTATGAACCAGTCTCGCACGATTCGGCTGCCGGTGCATGTCATCAAGGATTTGAACGTTATTCTGCAAGCGTCCCGCCATCTGGAGGCGCATACCGGAAAGGACCCCAAACCGGAAGATGTCGCGTATTTACTGGGACGCCCGGTAAAGGAAGTGCAGCGGATGCTGTCCCTGAACGCGAGCATGATGTCATTGGACGCGCCACTTGATGTCGACCCGTTGCTGTGCATTGGCGATGTCATGGCGGATGACAACACTCCCGGTCCCGATCTCATGCTGGAGCAGTCCGAGATCAAGAATCGTTTGCGCGAGTGGCTTGGCCGGTTGAATGACAAACAGCGATATATCATCGAGCAGCGTTACGGGCTCAATGGGAATGATATTCAAACACTGGAGCAACTGGCGAAGCATCTCGATCTTACCCGCGAGCGCGTACGGCAGATTCAGTTGGAAGCGCTGCAAACATTGCGCGTAATGTTAAGGGGCGATGGTGTATCAAGGGATGGGGTGTTTTAGGGGTACGGGAGCGCTGAACCCGATTGAACGTTTAGTCAAATAACTTGTGACATTTTTTTATGTTTAAAGTAGAATATAATTGTAATGGTTGGCGGTTCGCACAACACCGTTCTGCATGCCTTTTTAACCCACAACCGCATCTGATGCCCCGCGGTGAATCTTGTATCTAAAATCGACTATGAATATGTCACAACCCGAGTTTTCAGCACCTCATCCCGATCTTTGCACCGAAGAGGAGATTTCATGGCTGGTCCATGCTTTTTATGCAAGGGCCAGAAAAGATCCATTACTGGGTCCGATCTTTGAAGGACATGTCACCGACTGGGACGCACATTTTGTGCAGATGATCAATTTCTGGTCGATGAAGCTGCGTGGAACCAGCCGTTTCCGGGGTGCTCCCATGCCCAAGCACGTAGCCCTGCCGGGACTGACTTCCGAGTTGTTCGAACGGTGGCTGCAGCTTTTCCGGCAAACGACGAGCGAAATGGAAAATCCTGTTTTGCAATTCAACGCGGATACGCTGGCATTGCACATCGGCGGCAGACTGTGGTTAAGATATCAAATGGAGCGCTACCCGGATAAGCAACTGGTTGATCTTTACGAAGCATAGTTGCACGGCCGGCGAAAGTCGCTTCGAGGAATAACGAAGTGTCATCGCCGGACAAAGAAGCGTCTTATTTGAGCATTGCAGCGGTGTGCATATTATTCCTGGTTTATGCGCTCGGCTCCATGTAAATGAACTCCCAGAGGTGTCCGTCCAGGTCCTCGAAGCCATGCTGATACATAAACCCGTAGTCGCCGGAGTCCATGGGAGTGGCTCCGCCCGCGGCGACTGCTTTGCGAACGATATCATCGACTTCCTTCCGACTCTCGCAAGTCAGACAAACAAGCACCTCCGTGCTTTTCCTGGCATCGCAAATTTCTTTGGGAGTAAAAGTCTCAAATTTTTCCCGAGTCAACAACATGACGAATATATCCTCGCTAACGATCATGCAAGTAGCCGTTTCGTCGGTAAACTGGGCATTAAAAGTGAAGCCGAGCTTGGTAAAAAATGCTACGGATTTTTTGAGATTGCTTACGGGAAGATTCACGAAAATTTTGGTGGCCATGGTTTTTCCTTTGAAAGTTCATTACACGGTAACGATTAGCGACAAAGCGTTAACGACAGTCTAACCTGCCAGCGCGGGATGCGGCAGGCACTGGTTGTCGTGCGAAATCTATATCATGTCTCCGATGAGGCTTAGTGTCTTGCCAAGCATTTGACTTCCGCCATTGTGACCAGTCTTGTAGCACCCGGCCGGTCTGATGTCTTGCCCACCCACTGTTTAGTCGAACTGGCGGGTACCCGGATCGGTGTGTCTGCTTAAATTTTTTTTCCAAGGAAACATCGGGCAGGATGGCGGACAGTATTCACTGCCTCGTGCTCCCTCAGGGCCTTCCTTTCTTATTCAGGAAGACTCCAAGGCAACTGCGGCGTGACTGTATCGGCAAATCCGAGCGCACGGAGCGTTCGTTCATCCTCCGCAATGGGCCGCACTTCGACGCATCCGATCCGTGCACCCGGAATCCGTGAGGCGATCTGTATCGCCTCGTTCAGATCCTTGGCCTCAAGGACATAGTAGCCCCCGAGTTGTTCCTTGGTCTCCACAAAGGGCCCATCGGTTGTCGTGACCTTGCCCTTTCGCACACGGACCGTAATTGCGGCATCGGGAGGCAGCAACCGGTTGCATCCGAGAAAGTGGCCGCTCTTTCTGATAGCTTCGGTGAATTCCGAATATTCTTCGTAGTGCCTCTCCGCATCGGCTTCTGCCCTCTGTTCCATTACAGTTTCGGCACAGATCAGGCACAGGTACTTCATGGTCGACACCTCCGGTTTTGCGTAGAAAATGAGCTTTCATCGTATAGTCGTTTGGGAGAAACCAAATTCGACATCGGGAGCTTTGCGCGAGAATGATATTTTTCTACGGAGCCAGGCGATTGGAACCCTCTTCATAGCTCGACCGACCAAGCCTGGATCTGTCTCAATCGGGCAGCTCGCGCAATCTGCGTTCAAGAAACCGTCGTTCGGGTTCCTGCCAGGCGAGACGGTGGGCGCGCTCGTATGACGCCCGGGCTTCCGCCGTTCGCCCGAGCCGCCGGCACAAGTCGGCGTGCGCCGAGTGCGCCAAATGGTAGCCAGCGAGATCGCCCCGCATCAGAATAGCATCAATGAGCGCCAGACCCGGCAAGGGTCCGTCACGCATTGCCACCGCCACGGCGCGATTCAGTTCGATCACAGGCGACGGATCGGTGTGCAACAATAAATCGTAGAGTCTGATGATTTCTGCCCAGTCTGTCGCCGGAGGGCTGGGCGCATTGGCGTGAACGGCCGCGATCGCGGCTTGCAGCGTGTACGGACCGAATCGGGGCGACGACAGCGACAGCGCGCCTGCCGCCAGCGCAGATCCTTCCGCGATGTAGCCCTGGTTCCAGAGCGAACGGTCCTGGTCGGTCAGCAGGATCAGATCGCCTCCTGGCGCGCTGCGCGCGGCGCGGCGCGATTCTTGCAGCAGCATCAGGCCGAGGAGTCCCACAGCCTCCGGCTCCGGCAGCAATTCGATCAACAGCCTGCCTATCCGGATCGCCTCATTCGAGAGATCGGAGCGCATCAGCGTCTCCCCCGATGATGCGGAGTAACCTTCGTTGAACACCAGATAGATCACACGCAGCACGCTGTCCACGCGCTCCGGTAGCTCAGGCGGCGAAGGCACCTGATAAGGAATGCGCGTGTCGCGAATTTTCGCCTTGGCGCGCACGATACGCTGGGCAAGGGTGGGAGCGGGGGTCAGGAAAGCACGTGCAATCTCCTCGGTTGTCAGGCCGCATACCTCCCGCAAAGTGAGCGCCACCTGAGCGTCCGGAGACAGGGCCGGATGACAGCAGGTGAAGATCAGTCTAAGCCGGTCGTCCTCGACTCCTTCGCTGTCCAGCTCATCATCGCCATCGACCGTCAGCCGCTCTTCCATGTCGTCCGGCAACGGCTCGAATCGGGCTCGCCTGCGTATGCCATCGATTGCCTTGAAACGGCCGGTCGAAACGAGCCATGCCTGCGGATTGGCCGGCACACCTTCGTGCGGCCATTGCTCCAGCGCTGCCCTGAAGGCATCGTGCAGTGCCTCCTCGGCGACATCGAAGTCCCCGAGGAGGCGGATCAGCGTGGCAAAGATATGGCGCGAGCGGGAACGGTAGATGACGTCTACCGTCTCGCGCACGCGTTGGGTAACATCTTCATGTTGCATCAGAGTACCTGCCTCACGCCGTAGTATTCAATCGTCGCCCCGCACGGAGAGCTCTGGATCCAGTATGGGGCTCTGAGTTAGGCAGTATTTTGCAATCCGTCTATCGGCGCTTAGCAAGATGAGATGCTTTATTGAATGAACCCTATATCGCCTTGGGTGTTCCAGCGAAGCAATGACTCCCACTCCATCCAATCTTTTCCATTCGGTACGGATCAAAAATGGCCTAACGTTTGAGTCGATTCAGCAGAAGGCAAAAGCGCAGTTTTATGGATCCGCTGGAAGAAATTGCTACAACTCGTCATTCAAGCCGAGACTTTTCAACTCAAGTCCCTCGATCTCCTGCAACGATTTGCCCGCGATCCCCTGCAAATCCCCATACATACCCACCGTTGCACCCATAACGCGCATAATTTGCTCTTCACGCTTCGCCCATTGCTTCATTATCACCTTGCGTTCCTTATCGAGATCGTCCTGCATGGTGGAAAACGCTTCGACAATAGCTTCGACACGCTGGCGGAAACGCGGCCCGGTGAGATACTGGTAGATCATCTCCGTTTTTGTTTGCAGACCTTCCGAGGATTGCCGCGCCAGGGCAATTTCCAGTAATGAGTGGCGCAGGATGAGCGCCACCGGCAACGCGGCGCGAGGATGCGTTACCCAGACGCCCTCAACCATTTCGAAGGTTTCAACGCCCTTGGGCAGCGTCTGGCTCACAATCACGGCAATTTCTGCCTTGGCGGCACGCTGATCTTCCCGCAATTTAGCCAGCCACATATCGCTCCAGTTCCGCGTGCGCTTGGTTTCCCAAAGAATTGTGCCGCCGGGCTGTCCGTCCGTGGCGACGATGCGATGCAGCACATCACCGCCGTAGTCTCCCTTGGGAACCGGCTCGATCGAATCGAAAGGGAATTTGGCTCGCAGCAGGCTCTCAAGCGCCAGTTCCTGTACTTCTCCCTGAAGCTGCTGTGAGCCCTGCTCGGCTCTGCGTTTCAATTCTTCGATTTTTTGCTGCATGGATGCGATAGTCTGATCTTTTTCCATTACCTTCAGCCTAAGCCCTTCTTCAGCTTCCAGCCTGGCCTTCGCGCGTACCTCGCCGAGTCCGTCCTGTATGCGTTTTTCCACGGTAAGTTCGAGTTCGCGCCGGGCATCATCGAGTTCCCGTTGTTTTTTCGTGAGCTCGGCTTGTACTTTTTGCGCCGCGGCCAGCTTCTCGTCGCGGCCTTTGAGCACCTCCTGAAGTTCCGCGAGCTCCCGTATCTTGTTTTCCAGCTCGGCGGCACTGGCAAGCTTTGCTTTTCTGGACTCTTCGGCAATAACGCGAACACGTTCGGTATTCAACTGTGCGGCGACTCGATCGGCTATCTGAGTATCCAGCGTGCGTTTTGCCTCCGTAATTTCTTTTTCCTTCTCACGAATACCTTGTTCGCGCCTCGCTATTTCATCATCCTTGCGCAAAAGCTGCTGTTCGAACTGCTTGCGCGTGGCGGCTATCAACGGCGCGGCCAGCGACTCGGTGAGCCGGATTTCGGTTTTGCAATGGGGGCAGGTAATAGTGGGTTCCATCATACTTGTTCCTGGAAGGGTTTACCCCACCCGTCTCTCGATGTGTGCGGGTTGGGTGTTTCAAATTATAGGTTAAACCAGGTGACAGACGGCTGCGCTCAAGCAAGGTTTGGTTCCTGCCCGGTCTCCAGTGCGATGGCGCACATATTTTCGGATATACTTGCCTGCACAATTGCCTGACCGGACGCATAGTCAATCACGCATCGACTCTTTCTCCTTCAAGGATTGTTTACATGGGTTCGATTCGTCTGCGTTTCCACATAAGAGCAATAGGAACGGATATTTTTCATGTCACTACATAGGAGCGAAAACGATGAGCGATCAAAAAACTGGAAGTGCGCCCCATATTCTGCCGCCTCTGCCATACGCGGATAACGCGCTGGACCCCGTTATTTCCGCCAACACGCTGAGTTTTCACTACGGCAAGCATCACAAGACTTATGTCGACAATCTGAACAAGCTGGTAGGGGGTACGGAGCTTGCGGATTTATCATTGGAAAAAATCATTGCCGCAACAGCTGGTCAAGCGGACAAGGCCGGGGTTTTCAACAATGCGGCGCAAATCTGGAACCATACATTCTACTGGAATAGCCTGTCCCCCAAAGGCGGTGGTGAGCCTCCCGCGGCGTTGAAGAAAAAAATTGAGGCGTCTTTCGATACCGTGGAAGCATGCAAGAAAGAACTGGCGGCAGCGGCAACGACGCAATTCGGCAGCGGCTGGGCGTGGCTGGTGCAGGATGGCGACGGGCTCAAGGTCGTCAAGACGAGTAATGCGGATTTGCCCTTGACCAAGGGACTCAAGCCGCTATTGACCATAGACGTGTGGGAGCATGCCTACTACCTGGATTACCAGAACCGTCGCGCAGATTATGTCAACGCTGTCCTCGACAAGCTGATCAATTGGGGTTTTGCGGCGGATAACCATGGGTAACACGCCCAAAGCATCGCTGTGACCGGACAAATCCCGCAACAGCTGGAGATCATCAAGCGCGGCTGCGGCGAGCTTCTGGTGGAAGAGGAGCTCGCGCAAAAGCTTGTCCTGGATCGTCCTCTCAGGATCAAGGCTGGATTTGACCCGACGGCGCCGGATTTGCATCTGGGTCACACGGTTCTGCTTAACAAGATGCGTCATCTGCAGGATTTAGGGCATCACGCCTTGTTCCTGATTGGTGACTTCACCGGGATGATCGGTGACCCCAGCGGCAAGAATGCCACGCGTCCCGCCCTCACTCGAGAGCAAGTGGCCGAGAATGCGCAATCCTACACCAGTCAGGTTTTCCGGATACTCAACCCCGAGCAGACGGAGGTGGTGTTTAATTCCACGTGGATGGATAAGCTCAATGCCGCGGATCTGATCAAGCTGGCGGCTACCCATACCGTTGCGCGCATGCTGGAGCGGGACGATTTTGGCAAACGCTATGAAAGTAACAAACCTATAGCAATTCACGAGTTTTTGTATCCGCTCATTCAAGGCTATGATTCGGTTGCACTGAGAGCGGATATCGAGCTGGGGGGTACCGACCAGAAATTCAACTTGCTGGTGGGACGGGAATTGCAAAAACATTTCGGGCAATCTCCGCAATGTATTCTCACCATGCCACTTCTGGAAGGGCTGGATGGCGTCAATAAAATGTCCAAATCCTCCGGTAATTATATTGGCATCACCGAGGCCCCTGCCGAGATATTCGGCAAGCTGATGTCCGTTTCCGATGAACTGATGTGGCGTTATATCGAGTTATTGTCGTTCGAGCCAATCAGTATTATTCGTCAGTGGCAACAGGAAGTGCGGCAAGGGCGCAATCCGCGTGACATCAAGGTCTTGTTCGCCCAGGAGGTTGTCGCGCGTTTTCACAGCAAACACGATGCGGAAATGGCATTGGCTGACTTCGAAGCCCGTTTCAGGCGCGGCTCGATACCGGATGACATTCCTGAGAAAGTGTTGCATGCTGGAATCGAAGGGTTGCCCATTGCTCAAGTACTCAAGCAGGCCGGATTAACGGCCAGTACGACTGAAGCATTACGCATGATCGAGCAAGGTGGCGTCAAATTGAACGGCGAAAAGGTGGGTGACAAAGCGCTCAGGCTAAGTTGCGGAGAGACTGCGGTCGTACAAGTAGGCAAGCGAAAATTCGCCAGGATAACCCTCTCCTGATAAAGAGTACGAAGAAGTATTAGAAACCCCTTGACCCCCTGTCTGGTATCTGTATAATTCCGCCTTCGTTGTCTGGCCTGTAGTTTTCTAGCAGGCACTGTTCTTTAAAAATTTACAGCCGATAGGTGTGGGCACTTGACCGGGACACTCGGAATTATTTTGCCTTTCGAGGCGAAATACCGGGTAGCTTAAGAGTCGAAGTGCTCGCACGATGTAAGTAGATTCCGGCGCCTATCTTGATAGAAACCGGAATTGTAGTAACACGTCAAGCGAGAGTTTTACCAGTATTAAACTGAAGAGTTTGATCCTGGCTCAGATTGAACGCTGGCGGCATGCTTTACACATGCAAGTCGAACGGCAGCACGGGGGCAACCCTGGTGGCGAGTGGCGAACGGGTGAGTAATGCATCGGAACGTATCCTTAAGTGGGGGATAACGCATCGAAAGATGCGCTAATACCGCATAATCTCTGAGGAGAAAAGCAGGGGATCGCAAGACCTTGCGCTTTTGGAGCGGCCGATGTCTGATTAGCTAGTTGGTGAGGTAAAGGCTTACCAAGGCTTCGATCAGTAGCTGGTCTGAGAGGACGACCAGCCACACTGGGACTGAGACACGGCCCAGACTCCTACGGGAGGCAGCAGTGGGGAATTTTGGACAATGGGGGAAACCCTGATCCAGCCATGCCGCGTGAGTGAAGAAGGCCTTCGGGTTGTAAAGCTCTTTCAGCCGGAACGAAAAGGTTACGGTTAATACCCGTGACTAATGACGGTACCGGAAGAAGAAGCACCGGCTAACTACGTGCCAGCAGCCGCGGTAATACGTAGGGTGCGAGCGTTAATCGGAATTACTGGGCGTAAAGCGTGCGCAGGCGGTTTTGTAAGTCAGATGTGAAATCCCCGGGCTCAACCTGGGAACTGCGTTTGAAACTACAAGGCTAGAGTGTGGCAGAGGGGGGTGGAATTCCACGTGTAGCAGTGAAATGCGTAGAGATGTGGAGGAACACCGATGGCGAAGGCAGCCCCCTGGGTTAACACTGACGCTCAGGCACGAAAGCGTGGGGAGCAAACAGGATTAGATACCCTGGTAGTCCACGCCCTAAACGATGTCAACTAGTTGTCGGGTCTTAACGGACTTGGTAACGTAGCTAACGCGTGAAGTTGACCGCCTGGGGAGTACGGTCGCAAGATTAAAACTCAAAGGAATTGACGGGGACCCGCACAAGCGGTGGATTATGTGGATTAATTCGATGCAACGCGAAAAACCTTACCTACCCTTGACATGTACCGAAGCTTGCCGAGAGGTGAGCGTGCCCGAAAGGGAACGGTAACACAGGTGCTGCATGGCTGTCGTCAGCTCGTGTCGTGAGATGTTGGGTTAAGTCCCGCAACGAGCGCAACCCTTGTCATTAATTGCCATCATTCAGTTGGGCACTTTAATGAAACTGCCGGTGACAAACCGGAGGAAGGTGGGGATGACGTCAAGTCCTCATGGCCCTTATGGGTAGGGCTTCACACGTAATACAATGGCGCGTACAGAGGGTTGCCAACCCGCGAGGGGGAGCTAATCTCAGAAAGCGCGTCGTAGTCCGGATCGGAGTCTGCAACTCGACTCCGTGAAGTCGGAATCGCTAGTAATCGCGGATCAGCATGTCGCGGTGAATACGTTCCCGGGTCTTGTACACACCGCCCGTCACACCATGGGAGTGGGTTTCACCAGAAGCAGGTAGTCTAACCGCAAGGAGGGCGCTTGCCACGGTGAGATTCATGACTGGGGTGAAGTCGTAACAAGGTAGCCGTAGGGGAACCTGCGGCTGGATCACCTCCTTTCTAGAGAAAATTCCTGATCAAGTGTCCACAACCTATCGGTTGTTCTATAAAGCAGAGCTGGGGACTCAGGCGTGGGGGCTGGAAAAACGAGAAGCCCTGGCCCTTATTTTTGAGCTCTGTTCAGGGTCTGTAGCTCAGTTGGTTAGAGCACACGCTTGATAAGCGTGGGGTCGGTGGTTCAAATCCACCCAGACCCACCAGCTAACGGGGGTGTAGCTCAGATGGGAGAGCACCTGCTTTGCAAGCAGGGGGTCATCGGTTCGATCCCGTTCACCTCCACCAATTCTGCGATTAGGAATGACGTATTCTTAGAAAATAGAAGTAAACGAAAGCGTTTACTTCTGGTTTTTAACCAGCGGCTGTATTTCGGGATTAGCGGAAGGAAGTAAGCAAAGAACCTTGCATCAATCTTTGTTCTTCGTACTGTTTTTCCCGGTGCTCTTTAACAATTTGGAAGAAGTAAAATATTCCGTATTCGATGAATGCGCAGCTTTTTTTGGCTTTGCGTTTGGGGGATGCGGAATAATGGGTTAGATTGTATCGACGCATTGTATTTTTAGTCGGATACAGTGCGAGCAGACACCTGTAACCAATTGGTTTGGAATAGATTTCAGGATTGGGCCATTTTTTAGCCGGCCTTCGGTTCCGATTTCCGATTCCCGAGCCCTTAAGGTTATAGGATCAAGCGAATAAGTGCATGTGGTGGATGCCTTGGCGATTACAGGCGATGAAGGGCGTGGAAGCCTGCGAAAAGCTCCGGGGAGCTGGCAAACGAGCATTGATCCGGAGATGTCCGAATGGGGAAACCCGGCCCGCAAGGGTCAACCTTGATTGAATACATAGGTCAAGCGTGGCGAACCTGGCGAACTGAAACATCTAAGTAGCCAGAGGAAAAGAAATCAACCGAGATTCCCAAAGTAGTGGCGAGCGAAATGGGAACAGCCTCCAATTTTTAGCACTCGAACTAGCCGAGCCGTCTGGAAAGTCGGGCCATAGTGGGTGATAGCCCCGTAGGCGAAAGTTTGAGTGTGGAACTAGGATTGGAACAAGTAGGGCGGGACACGAGAAATCCTGTCTGAATATGGGGGGACCATCCTCCAAGGCTAAATACTCGTAATCGACCGATAGTGAACCAGTACCGTGAGGGAAAGGCGAAAAGAACCCCGGGAGGGGAGTGAAATAGACCCTGAAACCGCATGCATACAAACAGTGGGAGCGGACTTGTTCCGTGACTGCGTACCTTTTGTATAATGGGTCAGCGACTTACATTCAGTAGCAAGCTTAACCGAATAGGGGAAGCGCAGCGAAAGCGAGTCTTAATAGGGCGTTTAGTTGCTGGGTGTAGACCCGAAACCAGATGATCTACTCATGGCCAGGATGAAGCGGGGGTAACACCTCGTGGAGGTCCGAACCCACTAATGTTGAAAAATTAGGGGATGAGCTGTGGGTAGGGGTGAAAGGCTAAACAAATCTGGAAATAGCTGGTTCTCTCCGAAAACTATTTAGGTAGTGCCTCACGTATCACCTTCGGGGGTAGAGCACTGTTATGGCTAGGGGGCCGTTTAGGCCTACCAACCCATGGCAAACTCCGAATACCGAAGAGTGCGAGCGTGGGAGACAGACATCGGGTGCTAACGTCCGGTGTCGAAAGGGAAACAACCCAGACCCTCAGCTAAGGTCCCAAAGACACAGTTAAGTGGCAAACGAAGTGGGAAGGCTAAAACAGTCAGGAGGTTGGCTTAGAAGCAGCCATCCTTTAAAGAAAGCGTAATAGCTCACTGATCGAGTCGTCCTGCGCGGAAGATGTAACGGGGCTCAAACTGTGCACCGAAGCTAGGGATTTACACGCAAGTGTAGATGGTAGGAGAGCGTTCCGTAAGCCTGCGAAGGTGGCTTGAGAAGGCTGCTGGAGGTATCGGAAGTGCGAATGCTGACATGAGTAGCGATAAAGGGAGTGAAAGGCTCCCTCGCCGTAAGCCCAAGGTTTCCTGCGCAACGTTCATCGGCGCAGGGTGAGTCGGCCCCTAAGGTGAGGCAGAAATGCGTAGCTGATGGGAAACTGGTCAATATTCCAGTACCTTTGTTCAATGCGATGTGGGGACGGAGAAGGTTAACTCGGCCGGGTGTTGGATGTCCCGGTTCAAGCGTGTAGACGTGCTGCTCAGGCAAATCCGGGCGGCTTAGTTGAGGCGTGATAACGCAACGCCCTTCGGGGCGCCAAGTGAGTGATACCCTGCTTCCAGGAAAAGCCACTAAGCTTCAGTTGAATGAAGACCGTACCGCAAACCGACACAGGTGGGCGGGATGAAAATTCCAAGGCGCTTGAGAGAACTCAGGAGAAGGAACTCGGCAAATTAACACCGTAACTTCGGGATAAGGTGTGCCCCCGGTACGTGTAGCGCCTCGCGCGTGAAGCGGAAGGGGGTTGCAAAGAAATGGTGGCTGCGACTGTTTAATAAAAACACAGCACTCTGCAAACACGAAAGTGGACGTATAGAGTGTGACGCCTGCCCGGTGCCGGAAGGTTAAGTGATGGGGTGCAAGCTCTTGATCGAAGCCCCGGTAAACGGCGGCCGTAACTATAACGGTCCTAAGGTAGCGAAATTCCTTGTCGGGTAAGTTCCGACCTGCACGAATGGCGTAACGATGGCCACACTGTCTCCTCCTGAGACTCAGCGAAGTTGAAATGTTTGTGAAGATGCAATCTCCCCGCGGCTAGACGGAAAGACCCCGTGCACCTTTACTGTAGCTTTACATTGGACTTTGACAATATCTGTGTAGGATAGGTGGGAGGCGTTGAAGTGGGCTCGCTAGAGCTCATGGAGCCGACGTTGAAATACCACCCTGATGTTGTTGAGGTTCTAACCTAGGTCCATTATCTGGATCGGGGACCGTGTATGGTAGGCAGTTTGACTGGGGCGGTCTCCTCCCAAAGTGTAACGGAGGAGTACGAAGGTACGCTAGGTACGGTCGGAAATCGTGCTGATAGTGCAATGGCAAAAGCGTGCTTGACTGCGAGACTGACAAGTCGAGCAGATGCGAAAGCAGGTCATAGTGATCCGGTGGTTCTGTATGGAAGGGCCATCGCTCAACGGATAAAAGGTACGCCGGGGATAACAGGCTGATTCCTCCCAAGAGTTCATATCGACGGGGGAGTTTGGCACCTCGATGTCGGCTCATCACATCCTGGGGCTGTAGCCGGTCCCAAGGGTATGGCTGTTCGCCATTTAAAGTGGTACGTGAGCTGGGTTTAAAACGTCGTGAGACAGTTTGGTCCCTATCTGCCGTGGGCGTTGGAAGTTTGAGTGGACCTGCTCCTAGTACGAGAGGACCGGAGTGGACGCACCTCTGGTGTACCGGTTATGACGCCAGTCGTATCGCCGGGTAGCTAAGTGCGGAAGAGATAACCGCTGAAAGCATCTAAGCGGGAAACTCGCCTCAAGATGAGACTTCCCGGGGGTTAAACCTCCCTAAAGGTTCGTCGAAGACCACGACGTTGATAGGTCGGGTGTGGAAGCGCAGTAATGTGTTAAGCTAACCGATACTAATTGACCGTGCGGCTTGATCCTATAACCTTAAGTAAGGCATCAGGCATGGAAGTGGAGTGCAAGGGCGAAAATCGGCCCATATCCACCAAAATGCCGGATGAAGTGTTTGCCCGGATACGATCTACCCAATTTACTTCTTCCAGAACGTGGCTGGCGATTAGACAACCAAGATCCATTGGTGTCCCGCTTGCCATGATTAAAGTTACGCTTGGCGGTCATAGCGCTTTGGACCCACCCCTTCCCATCCCGAACAGGGCCGTGAAACGAAGTCGCGCCGATGATAGTGTGCATTCGCATGCGAAAGTAGGTCACTGCCAGGCACCTACAATAAAAAAGCCCCAACTCGTAAGAGTTGGGGCTTTTTTATTGTGTATAAGCGCACGAGTGAAATCAAAATCGGAAGTACGTTACCTGAGTAAGGCTAACTATATTTAACCTAAATTCACCCCATAGTACACTCACTACAAAGGTGAAGATGAGTAGCGCAAAAAGTCTTTGTGGATCATGATGCTAAACCGAAGAATGAGTAGTTAACCGCGGGATTAGGTTCAATGCACCTGATTGGGGAACAGATCAAAACGAGAAGGCTTGATAAAAACCTGATCGCCTCGCACCAGTTGCAATTCACGAAAGCGCTCCTTTGTGATTTCGACCTGGATCAGTTCCTGTCCGTCGCTGTCGTCGCGAGTCAATTCAAGACGGACTATCGGGCCGATCGAGAGAATGTGAGACACGTGCGCCGCCAGCGCTCCGCCGTCGTGAATCACCCTGTCGACATGAATATCGTGAGGGCGCACATACGCAACAGCGGCTAGTTCCTCGGCTTCGGAATGCTCGGGTGCATCGACTTCAATTTCGCCTATCCAGGCGCGTCCGCGGTGCAACCGGCCATGAAACAGATTCACCTTCCCAAGAAATTCATAGACAAAAGGGCTCGCGGGTTGCTCATACACTTCGTCCGGCGTGCCGATTTGCTCGATGCGGCCTTCATTCATGACCACGACGCGGTCTGCCACTTCCAGCGCTTCTTCCTGATCATGGGTAACGAACACGCTGGTGATATGTATTTCGTCATGAAGTCGGCGCAGCCAGGAACGCAGCTCCTTGCGTACCTTGGCATCAAGCGCCCCAAAGGGCTCGTCCAGCAGTAACACCTTTGGTTCCACCGCCAGCGCCCGCGCCAGCGCCACGCGCTGACGCTGGCCCCCGGAGAGCTGATGCGGGTGACGGTCGGCTAACCAGTCCAGTTGTACCAGCTTAAGCAAATTGTGCACGCGATCACGAATCTCCGCATCCGCAGGGCGTACACTCTTTGGACGCACACGCAATCCAAATGCGACATTCTCGAAAATCGTCATATTGCGAAATAGCGCATAGTGCTGGAATACAAAACCGACCTGACGATCGCGCACATGCTGCCCGGTCGCGTCCGCACCCTGAAACAATACCTGACCGGTATCCGCTACTTCGAGCCCCGCAATCACGCGTAGCAGAGTGGTTTTCCCGGAACCCGAGGGGCCAAGTAATGCGAGCAACTCACCCGAATGTACTTCCAGGCTGACATCGCGCAGTGCGGCGAAAGTTCCGAATTGTTTGGAGAGACCGCGTATTTCAATGCTCATCGACATTCCCCTGGTGACGCTCATTTCTGGACTCAACGAATGTCTTCAGCGCGAGCGTCACCAATGCAAGCAATGCCAGGAGCGACGCCACGGCGAATGCAGCCGCAAAGTTATATTCGTTATAAAGAATTTCGACGTGAAGCGGCAGGGTGTTGGTACTGCCACGGATGTGGCCGGAAACTACCGATACCGCGCCAAATTCACCCATTGCCCGCGCATTGCAAAGAATGGTGCCGTATAGCAGACCCCACTTGACGTTCGGAAGTGTGACACGGAAGAATGTCTGCCAGCCGCTGGCGCCCAGTACCACCGCCGCCTCCTCCTCCTCGGTACCCTGTGCCTGCATCAGCGGAATCAGTTCACGGGCGATAAACGGGACCGTCACGAAAGTGGTGGCGAGCACAATACCGGGTACCGCGAATATGATCTTGATATCATTTTCCGCCAGCCATGGTCCCAGCCAACCCTGCAAGCCGAAGATGAGCACGTAAATCAATCCCGAAACCACGGGAGATACCGAGAAAGGCAAGTCAATCAGCGTGATTAACAGATTCTTGCCGCGGAACTCGAATTTGGCAACAGCCCATGCTGCCGCGATGCCGAATATCAGGTTGAGAGGCACTGCGATCGCCGCGGCGGTCAGGGTAAGCCGGATGGCAGCCACTGCGTCCGGCTCCGTAATAGCGGCAAGGTAGACGTCTACACCCTTCTTCAGCGCCTCATAGAAGACCGAAATCAAGGGTATGAAAAGGAACAGTGTCAGAAACGCCAGCGCCAGCCCGATCAATGTCCGGCGAACCCACGCGGGTTCATCTGTCGTTGCTCTACGGCGTATCTCGGCGGGTACCGGCAAAGCGATGGCAGTCATTGATAGGTTCTCATGTGGAAATGCTCCGGCGGCTCCACCATTGCAGCAGGTTTATGATCAGCAGCATCACAAACGAAATCACCAGCATGATCACCGCCAGTGCGGTGGCGCCTGCGTAGTCATATTGCTCAAGCTTGGTGATGATCAGAAGCGGCGTAATCTCGGAAACCATGGGCATGTTACCGGCAATGAAAATAACCGACCCGTACTCGCCGATCGCGCGCGCGAACGCCAGCGCAAAACCCGTCATCAACGCTGGAAAAAGCGCGGGAAAAATCACCCGCGCGAAAGTCTGCAGCCGGTTGGCGCCCAGTGTTGCCGCCGCCTCCTCCAGTTCCGATTCGATATCCTCGAGTACCGGTTGCACCGTACGCACCACGAACGGCAAACCGATAAAAGTCAGTGCGACAAAAACGCCAATGGGTGTAAATGCAATTTTAATGCCGAATGGCTCGAAAAATTGACCGATCCAGCCATTTCCGGCGTAAAGCGCGGTCAATGCAATGCCAGCCACTGCCGTTGGCAGCGCAAACGGAAGATCCACGAGCGCGTCCACCAATTTTTTGCCCGGAAAGCGATAGCGCACCAGCACCCATGCAACCAGAAGGCCGAATACGGCGTTGACCAGCGCAGCCGCGAACGAAGCACCGAAGGTCAATCGATAGGAAGCCACTACGCGCGGCGTCGTCACCGTCGTCCAGAACTCCGGCCATGTCAACGCGGTCGTACGGATAAATGCGGCGGACAGCGGGATTAGCACGATAAGACTCAAATAAAGCAGGGTGAATCCGAGCGCCAGATTGAATCCTGGCAGAACGCTGTGTTGCTTGAATGTGCTCAACTTAAAACTCCTATGGGTTCAGTTTTTACGAGCGTGTGCCTTTTACCTGAGTCCCGCATGAAACCCGCCAGCGGCGGCAGGTGGCCTGTCGATTTCGATCGAACGCGCCGGCCTCCCCAGGAACCGGCCCTGCAATAGATCAGCGCCCGTGCGAACCGCGGCAACCATCTGCCGACGGGTCTCGATATCCCGTACCAGCAAAGCGGCGCCGAAGCGACGAACGGTATTCAGTAGCGGATCTGTTCTGTCATTTTGCAGCAGGGTGGATGCATCCACCCGAACGATGTCTGGATACAAATTCCCTAGCTCCGACATCCAGCCACCATTTGTCCCACTGTGATTCGCTGCGATCCGATAACCGCGCGAGCGATAGTTGCCGATCACATGCCTGAGCAGCCTCCAGTCGCGATTCACCTCGGCCGGGATTTCAATAACCACGCGCGAAGCGGCTATCCCGATGAGATCGAGGACTTCCGCAAATGCGCGGCCATGATCATCCTTGACGCTCTCCAGAAGACGTGGCTGCACACCGACAAAAAGATTGCCCGACCCGGATGCCGTACAAAAATAATTGATCGCATGCAACGTGCGGCACAAACGATCCAGCTTGACCAGCAGGGCATCCTCCGCCGCCAACGCAAAAATGCCCCATGGGGGCAGCACGTCTTTATGGTCCGGCCCCGAACGAATGTAAGCGGCGTGTCCGATAACCCGCCGGTCATTTGCGCCAACAACCGGCTGAAAGACGCTTGACAGCCGGTTGTTGAAGAAATGCCCGATTACCCAGCCATCTTCTGAACGCTGTAACCGATGATCAGTGGTCGCTTGGACCCGCACCAATTCATCATCATGTGCATTCCTTGTTTCCATACCGGTGCTCTTTCCTTTGTTCGGGCATTAAGATAACCGAAGCTGCCAGGCAGCGCCATTGTCCAACGATGAGTATCAGGAATCGGATCGCGTCGCTGCCACGACAAGGAGGCTCGCTTAATTCCATACTTTCCAGCTTTCTGCGCAGCTCATGTGTTGAGTTTTTGCAGAACACCAGGGGCACGCCATTTTTATTCGCCTGCTGCTTCAAGGCATTCGATACGCTGTGGCTGACGTAATCGTACAGTATCACCACCAGTCTGGCGCTACCGGGCATTGTACGCTTGGTAAATCTCGACTGTCTGCCATCCCAGTGTTCGACGTCGGCCAGGCCGTGCGCCAGGAGTTCCCGCTTCAAGGTTTGTATGTAGTCTCCACCCACGATCAATGCAGTCATGCTGGCTCCTGAATTATATGGTGGCGCCCTCGCGCCAACGGATGTTATTTCTGATAAATCTGATCAAACGTTCCGCCATCGGCAAAGTGAAGCTTGTGCGCATTCTTCCAGCCGCCAAACACATCATCGATCTTGAACAGCTTGATGGCGGCAAACCGGCCGGCATATTTCGCGGCGATCTTGGCGTTTGTGGGACGGTAGAAATTCTTTGCGGCGATCTCCTGGCCTTCATCCGAGTATAAATACTGAAGATAGGCTTCGGCGAGATCGCGCGTACCCTTCTTGTCCACCACTTTGTCCACCACCGCGACCGGCGGCTCCGCGAGTATGCTGAGTGACGGCACAACGATCTCAAACTTGTCGGGACCGTACTCCTTGACTGCAAGGAATGCCTCGTTCTCCCAGGAGATGAATACGTCACCGACACCCCGCTCGACGAAAGTCGTGGTTGAGCCGCGCGCACCGGAATCAAGTACCGGAACATTCTTGTAGATGTCGGCGACAAATTCTTTTGCTCTGGCCTCACCAAAGTTTCGCTTGCCAAATTCCCATGCCGCCAGATAATTCCATTGCGCACCCCCGGAGGTTTTTGGATTGGGTGTAATCACAGCCACACCGGGTCTGGCCAGATCGTTCCAATCCTTAATCCCCTTGGGGTTGCCTTTGCGCACCAGAAAAATGATGGTCGAGGTATAAGGCGTGCTGTTGCGCAAAAATCGCTTCTGCCAGTCTTCCGGCAGCAGCTTGGCCTTTTCCGCGATGGCGTTGATGTCATTGGCCAAGGCGAGCGTCACCACATCCGCCTCGAGACCGTCGATCACGGAGCGCGCCTGTTTGCCAGAGCCGCCGTGGGATTGCTTCACGGCCACTTTCTCATTGGTCTTTGCCTGCCACTGTTTTATGAATGACTCATTGAACTCCCGGTAAAGTTCACGCGTGGGATCATAGGAAACATTAAGTAACGTCCTGTCCGCGAAAGCATTGCCGTTGATTAACAAACTCGCTAGCAAGGCTGTTGTCAGCCATGTTTTGATTTTCATTTTTCCTCTGATTTGATAGTAAATAAATTAATCAAGCGCCGCTCAAAAAGCGCTGACTACTACTTCAGCGTAAAAAAAATTGGAGCTTCCCGGACTTCTGCCAAGTGCCGCTATCTGCCTGTTACGCGTGAAGTTGCCGCTGACAAAGTGCGAATAGCCCACAGTGGTGTCGATATTCGCCGTCAGTTTATAACGGGCACGGATATCAAAAGCATGTCCGATGAAGTTGCCACTCCTTCCGGTCGGATCACGATTGAAACCTGGATTCCGAATCGCGCTGTTATTGCCATCAAGCAGATTGTTAAAGCGGTCAGTGCTGCTGGCGAGCCAAAACCAGCTGTAGCCGCCGTCTATACGCAAATCTTTGCCCGGCTGGAACTCAAGTTTGACTTTAGGCGCTTTGATATTTTCAAAGACAATGTAGTCGTCCGCGGACCAGGGCCGCGCGAAACCGAAGAAGCGTTCAAACCGGTTACTGATGTTGTCATTGGGATTACGATCGCCGCTTGCGTAGCCATAAAAGGCGCTGATGCGCGGTTTCCAGTCGTGTTTGAAGGTGTATCCCGTCTCGAGCGTATAACCGTGCGCTTCATGTCGCTCCGAACCGTTTCTGCCGAATTGGTAGATCAGGTTGAAGTCATAATCCAGATTGGTATTGCCTATCTTCCCATAGCCACGCAGGGCGGGTGCGTGGATTTCGCGGTCGATTTGCCCCGACATCTTGCTGCCGTCCTGTGCGAGGCCCATATAATATGGTTGGAGCGTAATAATGTCCGACCACTTGCGCCAGTGACCAATAACCCCGTAAAACCACTGATTTTCGATGCGCTGATCGAAAGTGGTCAGCAGGCGTTTAACAGGTTGATAGGCCCATAAATCAACTTCCCAGTCATTCACTTCCTGGCCCAGGTTGATGCGAAAGCCTTCGAAAGTATTGGTGGTGTTGCGCCATTCGTTACGGCCGATCAAACGCCGGTCCAGGGCCTCATAGGCCATACGGCCTATCCGAAACCTGATTGGACGGTCCTGGTTCCGATCGTCTTGACCCAGCGCGCGCTTGAAATACAGTTCACCATATCCCTGGATCAGGTCGTAGTCGTTGAAATCACGGTCATCATGCGGGAATTTGCCGTTGTAGCGCCGGGAATCCTGAAATTCGATCGCGCCGCGAAATGGATCGAGAAGTTCCCTTATTCCAATATATGCCCGTGAGCGTAGTAAAAAAGGCTGGTCAAGCGTGAGGTCGGTGCGTCGTATATCGTTACTCCGAAACTCATACCGGGTACGGTGATCCAGGCCAACATCCAGCCAGGTGATGTCTTTGAAGGCGTCAATACCGGTCTTGCTCAGATTCTTTACATATCTGGGTGGATCAGACTCCGGTTGTGTGGAATAGCTGCTGGCAGGTTTAAAATAGCTCGTGGATTTTTTGCTGGCTTCCGGTTTGGCAGCAAGCGGGATAGCCGGTTTATCCGATGCCGCAGGGTTACCCGATGGCGGTATTACCCATTTATAATTATTGTCTGATGATTTTATCGACCATTTATCTGAATCAAATATCCCGGCCTGTGTCAATTGCTGCGCCACTTGCTGGGTTGTCACCCGAGATTCTCCCATTGGCTCGTTGTTTTCCCTCGCCTGAATCGAGCTTACGGGTAATGTGCTGATTGCGGATGCAAGCGCGATTCGCCAATAGTATTTCACTGCTCTCTCCGTTGTTTTATCTGGCCGCTGCTCCGAATAATGAGAAGGCACCGCCGAGTGGCAGGTGCCTTTGAATTAAAGCGGAGGATAATCGACAGAGTAGAAGTTACCAGCTCCCTCCTATATGAGGAACTAATAAGATTCGATTTGTTTATCTCTTTTTCTCATATAGAAAGTTTGTGTAGGCCTGATCTCGATGGAAATGGCAAGTAACGCATGCGAGATTTACTTAAAATGCACTCATTAACACTTCGACGTAGAAAAAGTCGGTGTTGCCTGAGCGTTGGACGATATCGTCAGGATGCGCCGCTATTCTGTTTTTTACGAACTCGCCGGCGGTAAAATGAGTATAGCCGAACGTGGTGTTAATCCGAGACGTGAGCTGATAGCGCAAGCGCAGTTCCACCGCGCTTCCCACATAATCTCCACTCCTTCCGGTTCTATCCCTATTGAAACCGGGATCCCTGACGACACTGATGTTGCCATCGAAGGAGTCGAAAAGACGATCCGTGCTGCTGGCCAGCCAGAACCAGCTATAGCCGGCTTCTAATCCCAGCTTTTGGGTCGGCTGAAGGTCAAACCTGATTTTGGGAGCCTTGATATTCTCATAGATGACGTAATGATCCGCCGACCAGGGGCGTGCAAAACCAAAGAAACGGTCAAAACGATTATTCACATTGTCGTTGGGATTCCGGTCACCGGTAGCATAACCATAAAAAGCACTCAGACGCGGTTTCCAGGCGTAATTAAAGTTCCGCCCTACTTCCGTAGTGTAACCATACGCGTCGTGCTGCTGGGCACCATTAGTACCGAATTGATAGCTGAAATTGATATCGTAATCCAGCCAATTTCCAATCTTGCCATAGCCACGCAGCGACGGCATGTGAATTTCCCGGGCGAGCTGGTTTGTTGCAGTACGGCCATTGGGATCAGCCGTTTGCAACTGCCCCATGTAGTATGGCTGCAGCGTGATAATGTCGGACCACTTACGCCAGTGGCCAATCGCACCAAAAAACCACAGGTGATCGTTGCGTCTGTCAAATTCAGTTTGCAGACGTTTGACCGGCTGCATACCAAACATATCGATTTCCCAGTCATTTGCTTCCCGACCCAGGTTCAAGCGAAAGCCTTCGAAGGTATTGGTGGTATTGCGCCATTCATTGCGCGCGATAAAACGCCGGTCCAGCGTTTCGTAGGCCATGCGCCCTACCCGGAATCTAAGCGGCCGGTTCTGCTTGCGATCATCTTCACCTAGCGCGTTTTTGAAATATAATTCGCCGTATGCTTGGATCAGGTCATAGGGGTTGTACTCCTGATCAGTCGTCGGAAATCTGTTATTGTAGACTCGTGAATCCTGAAATTCGACAGCGCCACGAAACGGATCGATGATTTCTCTTATGCCTAAATAGGCGCGGGAGCGCAGAAAGAAAGGGTTGTCGAATCCGCCTTCAACCCGGCGGATGTCGTTGTGACGCATTTCGTAGCGGGTCCGGAACTCAAAGCCAATATCCAGCCAAGTGATGTGCTTGAATGCCTCAATGCCGATGTCGCTCAACCGACGCACATATCTAGGTGGATCGGTGTCGGGATTAGTGGCATAGCTGTTGGAACGCCGGTGATAGCTTGTGGGTTTTGGAACTGCTTCCGCTTTGGTAGCGGATTGCTCCCACCAGTCATACTCGCGATCCGTATTCATGGCCGGTCTTGGAGGAGGTGGCTCAGCAGGTTGATGTCCCGGCTTGATCGCCCATTTGAAGTTCCCCTCTGCTGATTTGACTGGCTCTTTATCTGCAGCCGATGTTCCTGCTTGGCCTATCTGCTGCGCTCTTTGTTGGATTACCCAGGATTTGCCCGAGGGTGTGCTGAGTTCCTCCGCTTGAATCGAACTTATAGGGAATGCACTGATCGCGAATGCAAGCGCGATTTGACAATAGCGTTTCATTGATTTTTTCCAAAATGACTCTCCCGGTATTCCGGACAGGTCGTCTGCGTCGTCGTTTCGCTTGTGCTGCGCCGATCAGCAACAAGCCGACAACCCATATAATAAAAACATGCTTTCTTGTAATCCTGTTTGGCTACCTGTCAGGGATAAGAAAGGCACCGCTTGGTGACGGGTCCTTAAACTAAACCAGAGGAGCATTGACGGAATGGAAGTTACCAGTGCCCCCTTATGCAAGGAACTAATAAGATTTGATTTGTTTATCTCTTTTTCTCATATGAGGAGTTCGCATAGCCCTTCTGCTATGCAGTTAACGCCGACTGTTTTCACGAAAACAACAACAATCTTCCCAGCATGGATGGGCGCGGGGCCTAGAGAGATAATGTGTTCGTTGAGCGCCTGTGGAAATCGGTGAAGTACGAGCAGGTGTATTTGCACGCCTATAATCGGTCACTGAGGCCAGAGCATCGATCATGCAATACATGGACTGGTACAATCGAGCCAGACCGCATTCGGGCCTGGAAAAGAAAACACCTGATGAAGCTTGTGCCGTGACGTTACCGACGGTTAAACTGGCAGCGTGAGAATCAGCAGAGATTCCAATTAAAATACTCAGGTCGTTGTTCAAACGATGGGGACAGCTCTGTTTTGATACTCGAACCTACCCCAAAAATTACATGGCGGTTTTTGCAGCTATGTGCACACTACCCCTATATTGAAAGCTTTAATGGTCGATTCCGGGATGATTTCTCAACGACCATTGGTTCTTGACCTTGCATGAAGCACGCGTTCTCATCGACGCGTGGCGCAAGAATTACAATTCGACATGGCTACACAGTTTCCTTGGCAATATCACGCCAGCCGAATTTGCGGCCAAACATCAATTTGCAACCCAGGATTCTACCGCAGCGCGTGTAGCTGATTACGGGGAGCAGGTCAGGGCGAATTCACTTAATAATAGGGGGTTGCATCGACGTCAACATTGAACGAATAAAAAAGATACTTCATATCGTATTCCTAAATGAATGCATAATAATTGGAAGGATAGGTCTTCGACAGATTGTAGAAGGGAAAAAAAGTTTGACGACGATGAATACGGGCGTAATTTTCCCAATTTCCCTGCGATGATGGAGTTGCTTGCAAACGGTGCGACGGTGGGCTTGGTTCATATATCAAGTGAGAGAGGAATTACGAGCGAGCAAGCACAATGAGCGCATCCGATCTGGGCTGGGCTCACATAAACCTGACAGGCAACTACCAATGGGATACATCCGACCCTCGGGCCAGATCAGTTTCGACCCGTATACATGACTTCGCCGCAGCGGCTTAGCGTGCTTTAAAGCGCGAATCGTGTCTTTACCTCTCTAGGCGCCTTCCCCGGTTTTTTTTGCATGCTCCCCCGTATTGATGACCTCGGAACCGGTCCGCCCCCTTGCATGCTATGCGAGTGCTGCGGCTACGACGGCTTCGACCTGATCCTTTGCAATAGAGGCGCTCCCGCAATGGGTCGCACAACGAGATAAGTACCTATTCCCTTGCATCCTATGCAGGTTCTGAGATTACTACGGCTTCGCCCTGTTCCTTTGCAATAAATGCATATTGTCGGCACATGACGAATACTTAGATCCTCTAGCATATATTTCTCCCGACTTGGGGTAGTGTGCACATAACTGCAAAAACCGCCACGTAATTTTTGAGGTATTTAA
The DNA here is from genome assembly GCF_000355765.4 of Nitrosospira lacus. Classification (NCBI taxonomy): domain Bacteria; kingdom Pseudomonadati; phylum Pseudomonadota; class Betaproteobacteria; order Nitrosomonadales; family Nitrosomonadaceae; genus Nitrosospira; species Nitrosospira lacus. Next base: position 1,040,442 of record NZ_CP021106.3, read on the forward strand.
ACCAATTTTCTGGTTAATACGTACGCATTAATGCAAAATTTGGTAAGTGATATTAATTGTATTGCCGTTACTTATTGGAATAAGAATTACGTTTTGCTTGGCTGAGTCCGACCGTAAAGCTAGCATCATAAGCAATAAACTTAAAAGCTTGGGGGCTCCTCGTTTTCAGTGCAACTGACGGTACGCAAAGCCAGTAACGACGTAGGGGTCTTTTAACCAATTATTGATAATGCGGGTATTGCTTTCCACTCCGTAATGCGAGTTTTAGGGCGTGAATGAGAGCTCCACATAATCCCGATCTTACCCTTCAAAAAAAAGGAGGATAAGGAGAACTTAAGAAGACGCTAGTCGTGTGGCGGCATATAGCAGCCCGCTGCGTACCGCCCGGCGTTGTCTGCATCAGCTGAAATCAAGTCCATGCCTACATTCTCTAAACGAATTTTTGCCCCTGCTTGATCAAAAGGAACGCCACTACCATTCGCGGAGATAGAAACCCGGTAATGACGAAATCTATCTGGCGATTGCCGATCATCGGTATACCAGCCCTCAGCCGAAAAACCCTTGCTCGTTCGATGACCACCTTCATAAGTTAAATTATAAATTATCCTGCAAGCCTGCCACCCTACGGGAGCCTCAATCGTTTCCGAGCCGGAACAGGACTGGTCCCATGCAACATCACACTCGTATGAGCTCCATTTGATCCAACGCCATACAAATGGAGTTGAAGTTGGCATAATTTTTCTCATACCTGGAACGGGAACAGGGGGGGTGTCCTTTGCGGAAATACCCCCCATCGTAAAAATTTCTGATGCGGGAGGCACAGGAGTGAGTTTTTGTGGAACCCATGGTTTATCCTGCACATTATCGGATGAGGTTGTTTGCGCCAAAATAGATGAATAGGAGAAGGTTAGACTAAGCGCCAGGATAGTAATAGCAAAGTTGTACATAATGAGCTCCTTTTGAATAGTATGTTGATCATTAATACTCTACTGCCCCTCCACCGAGAATTCGTTAAAAGACGCCTGTAGTACAATGTCATTCTTTACTGGAGATTGACATCGTTACACTCCTCTTATAATAAAATTAACTATCTGAACCCCCCACTTTTCACCTGCAAGACCGCTGGGCACACTGGAACCATTAAAACTGGGCATGCATTGTGGGTGAAGTGCAAGTTACCATAGTGTCTGTCAAGGAAAGATTTCGAAAATGTGATCAATTTGTCATTGTTAAAAGTGTTAAAAGTGTTAAAAGCCATTAAAAAAGGTGGCAATTCACCCCCATTCAAGCACTTTGATGCCGATGATGATTTGTATCCCCGTCATTTCCAGTCTGTCGTTGGGAGTACTGCGGCTAATTACGCAAGCAAGTCCGGTGAGCACCTGATGCGGCGGCAAAGCAGGCATGGCAGGCCGGTCCGGTCAAATCCCCGCAACTTTCCCGGCATTGCGTATTTTCGATGGCAAGCTGACTTCCGCACAACGCGAAGCGGTTGCCCGGTTTTGTCGGTGCGACAGGGCCGGAAGGGCCGCCTGGTTTGGGCCGACCCGTATCCGGCGGAGTTGTTCCGGCATTCCCTGGTGGCTGGGTTGCCGCTACAGCGGATAAAGCTGCTGCGTTTTGTGTGTAGATAAAACGCCAATCCGCATATTTTTCGGCGTTGGTGAATTCGACAAATTCACGGGAAAATCCGTCCTGCTTGAATGGCTTGGTGGTGGATAAGCTGTACACCCCGGTAATGCGACCCTGTTCCCTGACCAATCCCCATTGAGTTGTCCCGGCAATCGGATCACGGTAGATTCTGCGCAAATGGTGTCGCGTTTTGACGAAGCGCTTATCATCCAGCAGCTCGTGCAGTGTGAGCGGATAGTGCTTGACCCCGCCCGGGGTGTTTTCGTAATAGCTCCCTATGGCTTTGCGAAACTGTTCGCCGATAAACAGGAGTTCCCGTTCTTTTTCCCGCCGCGCTTCGGCATGCCAGACTTGGCCGGTAGAGGCGAGAGCAATGCCGGAGATAATGACAAACATCAGCAGTCCCAGATAAGTGAATCCCCGCTGATGCCTGGCATCATACCTACCAGTCACCATAGCTGGATCCATCCATGGCGAGAGTGGTGGCGCCGCTATGCAGGTCGTACACACTGCCCGGGGTATCGTCCGACGGCGGAACGATAATCCAGGTTTTTGCGCTTTCAGTTACGGGATCCACGGGTATGCTGCGTATATATTTGCGCTCCGCCAGCTCTTCCAGCGTATAGGGATAGCGTGCCTGATCACCGTAGAATTTGTCCACGGCTTCACGCATCACGCTAAGATTCTGCTTCAGCGCGGCCTCTTTGGCGCGATCCACGCCACTGAAATAACGGGGTACAGCCACCGTCAGCAGGAGCATCAGAATCGCCAGCACCACCAGCAATTCGATCAGCGTGAAACCTGAAAATGTGCGGCGGTTCATCACCATTCGTTGTAGGCGATACCGTTCAGTCCGGTTTTCCGGCTGAGGGAATGGACATCGAACACGTTGTCACCGGCCTGGGGAGAGTCCTGTGCGCTTTCATAACTGCGCTTGCCCCATGTCTCCTGCGGACTGGCCTGCGTGTCAGGATTCATCGGATCACGCGGCACGCGGCGCAAAAATCGTATAAGCCGCTTCTTCGGATCGCGTGCATCTGGTATGCCTTGTGCAAGCGCATCCAGTGAAGCGGGGTAACCCGAGGACTCCGCCGCTTTTTCCACGCGGCCTTCGTCGGCTGCTTTTTTGTAAGCATCCAGCGCTGTCCGGATGTCGCGCAACGCGGCGCGCAATTCTGCTTCCTTCATGCGCTTGACGCTCAACTGGCCGAGCGGTAGCAACGCCATGGCAAGGATCCCGACGATAGTCACCGTCACTACCAGTTCGATCAGGGTAAAACCTTTCATCGGATATTGACCGGAGAATTGAATGGGTCGGTGAAAGGTTGAGATTGTCCCCCGCCCGGGGGATTGGAATTATCCGTGGGCGGATTGGCAGGCGGTGGGGGAGTTTGCGTTTGATCCGGAGACCCATCCGGAGACACTGATTGTTCTATGGGGGGAGAAAACTGGCGCTGAGGCGGGTTACGTCCGGTGCCACTTCCCCCAGCGCCTGGAACAACGATCTGCGGCCGGTCGTTAATGCTCAGTTCCGTCCCGGACCAGTATTCCGAAAGCTCCGATTCCGGACGGCGAATGTTATTCAGAATACGCGGCGTGATGGCGAGAACGATCTCCGTTTTGTCTTTTTTATCTTCCTGGTTGGCGAATAACCGTCCCAGCATCGGAAGATCGCCCAGTCCTGGTATCCTGCTCGCATTCATGCGTTCATCGTCCGAAATCAGACCGGCCAGCACCTGGGTTTCGCCATCCTTCAGTCGCAAGAGCGTGGTCGCATTGCGGGTGCCGATCTGGAAAACCTGGGAACCGTTTCTTAAAGTCGTGGCGATTCCCAGCGAACTGACTTCCAGCGCCACCTTGATGTGGACGTGATTATCCAGGGCGATGCGGGGTTCCACTTCAAGCTTGAGCCCCACATCGATATACTGGACACTTTCCGATGACGTACCGGTCGTGCCGGCCACGTTGGTGGTTATCAGCGGCACCTTGTTGCCCACCTGTACCCTGGCCTTCTCGTTGTTGCGTACACGGACACGTGGATTGGAAAGCAGGTTGATATTCCCTACGGTTTTCTTGAAATTCGCTACGGGATTACTGTCGATGTTCAGAAAATCGAGTGGAACCGAACCAAGATTAGCGGTCAATGTGCTCAAAGTAAGCCCCGCACTGCTGGTCAACGTGGTGGGATACTTGATTCCCAGTTCCTGCAAGCGGCTGCGGCTTATTTCCAGCACATCCATTTCCAGCATGACTTCGGGGTCCGCCATGTCGTTGGCGGCCACCAGTTTTTCGGCAATGCGGATCACCTCCGGAGTATCGCGAATCACCAGCATGTTGAGACGCTCGTCGATATGAACATCCTTGCTCTTGAGCATGGTCTTGAGCAGCGCCGCTATCTGCTTGGCGCTGGCATTGGTGAGAAAGAAACTGCGGATCATCAAATCCTGATAATCCTTGAGTTTCTGCAGCGTATTGGGAAACACCAGCGCGGTAGTTTCGGATAAGGCCTTTTTCTGCAAGCCATTGGTCGCCAGTACCATTTCTATGGCATCCTCAATGCGGGCATGTGAAACAAATACTGTCGCCTTGGCATCCTGTTTGATGTCCTTGTCCAGGATGAAGTTGATCCCCGTGGTACGCGAAAGCGCTTCGAATACCATCTTGATATTGGCGTCACGCAGTTCCAGCGAAACGGGCTGGTCGAAGGGCGACTTGAGGCGAGGAGGTTCATTACGCACAAACTCCTGCTTGCGGCGAATCTCCCCCTGTAATTCAAGCGCGCCGGCATGGGATGGCATTTCCAGCAATACTGCTCGCACCAGTGCCTGCGCCGCATCCAGATTGTCCGCATTGAACAGGCGGCGCGCCTCTTCTACCTGGCCGGCATATCTGCGTTCGCTCGCTATCGCAAGCTGGCCTGCCAGGGCACGCGCATTGGCGGGTTCCGCCAATAGCACGCGAGCAAAGAATGCTTCCGCGTCAGCAGTTCGTCCTTCGCGCAATGCCCGGTCAGCCTCCTGCAGCAATTCATAGATGGCCCGTTCATGCGTGACATGAAAATCCCTTCGCGTGGGCATGTCCTCCGGCTTCGCCTCGCGCGCGACCTGTGCATTGGCCATCCGTTCCTCGGGGGTGTCGCCCGGTACGCCGTCTTTTTGCCAGGGCGCGAAGGCGCAAGCGGAGATCATGAGTACCGGTACGCAGGCGAGGCAGGCAGCCAGGCTGGGGGTCCCGAAGGTGAAATTCATTAAAAAGCTCCTTGATTACCATCTTCGACGGGTATGGTGGGCCTGGCGGTTTTAAGGAGCGTCTGTGGCTGTCCCAGGGGTAAATAGGTAAGATTCAAGGAAGTGGCGTCCTCTGCGTCAAGCCGCCAGAAATTGTCGATATTCTGGCCGGCTACGACGGAATACACTTTATTGTTTTCGGTCAGGAAAAATGTCGTTCCCTGCGGGCTGCCCGCCAGTTTTCCCAGATAGGAAAATGGGGGCGCCGGGGCGACCGGCCTGGGAGGTGGTGCTGGCGGTTCAGCGGGTTTGGAAGCCACATGCCAGTCATGCGGCCTGAATAAATCCGCGGACTGGCCGTTTTGTTCCTGAACAACGCGGGTACGTCCGCTCAGCGCGCCCCAGTTCAAGCCAATGGATAACTCCTGCGATGCCGTTCCGTACACGGTGGCATCCGAAGGGGCAGTTTTGGCGCGATCAGTCGTCCGCTGGGTTGAATGCGCAAGCTTGATCACTCCTTCCTCTTCCTGGTCATCGACCTGAATGGCCAGCCATGCTGTGATGGCTAAGGCCGCCGCCATGGCTGCCCGACGCCTGATGAATGCTGATGTCATGCGCGTTTTCTCACAAAAAATACAAAACGCAGGATGACCGCGGCCTGTCCTTCCGCCACCTTTCCTCGTTCCAATACTATGTCTGCGAGTGCCGTCGAGGGAAGTTTCTCCAGCACATCCAGAATAAGGCCGTGAATCTGCGAATAAGTGCCTGTTACCGGCAGCGTGACCTCGAAGCGCCGCAAGGCTCCACCCGTTTTCTCCACTAGCGCGTATTCCCCCTTATTCAGCTCCAGCCCTTTATCCTTGGTCAATATAAACAGCGCGTCCAATTCGTTGGGAAGCTCATCCACCGTGGGAAATCTCGCCTGAAATAGGGCGAGTTCCTTTGCCAGAATCTGATCCGGCGGCAAAACCGGGATAACCGGGCGGGATTTCAAGGGACGCGCGGCCAATTCCATGCGCAGGCTATCGATCTCGCCGCGCAGGGGAAGTACGCCGGCCAGCAGGATAGTCAAAGTCGCTGCCAGGAGCGTGATTCCGGCCAGTCCCGCCGGGCCGAGCTGGCGCATCAGACGCCTGGCGTGCCACGTTATCGCGTCCATATCAGCCCGCCCACCGTGCGCTTAGCGCGAAACGCACGGGTCTTTGTTGATCCGAAGCGACCACTTCGTGTTCTTCGAGAACCACGTCACTCATTTGCCCGGTGGCCGCCAGCTTGCGCGTATAGTCCAACGCATCGGCGAGCCGGCGTGCCTCGCCCGCGATACGTAAACGTCCCTTGGCGGCATCGGGGCGTATCGCCAGCAGCGCGATCTCCGGCCGGGCGGTTTCTTCCAGTATCGAGAACAGTGCTGGCCACGGGCGGCCCAGTTCGCTCAGCACGGTGTTGGCCTGGCGGACCTGTTCCTGCATGGCTTTCTGAATTTCAGGAGAAGGCGGCGCATTCGAGGTGCGACCTGCATGGGGATCATTTTGCACCCGCGATTGCAGATTTGTGCGTTCGCTCTCCAGCCGGAGGTACTCCCAACCGGTGGCGGAAAAGAGTAGCAGGGCTGACAGCAACAGTCCCCACACCCAGGATGGCGAGGCATGCTGAGCCTTGGCGTGATCGAGATGGATTTTCATGCATACTGCTCCATTAGGACAACGCCAGCATGGCGCCCGCAAAGACCCGGTCCTGGATTGGCGTCAACCCTGAGGGCCATGCCGGGGCAGCCATTTCGACTGTCCAGCCATTTGCCGCGGGTACGAGATCAACGGATTCTCCGTCGACCAGCTCCGGCGCGCACAGCTGGAAGAAATGATGGTCATGCAGTCCAGCGGTGATAGTCAATCGGTCCAGTATGCCGTACAGGCTGGCGGGCCAATCATCCGTTGCATAAACCTGCTGCACTCCGCACCAGCCCGCCTGCTTCCATGCCAGCAGGCTCAGCCGCTCCGGCTCGGCCAGCACGAATACTCCATCTTGAGCCTGCGGGATGCGACCCAGATGGTTGAATGCGGCCATCAGGTACGGCTGAATCGAAATCAGCTGTGCACCTGCTGCAGTAACTGTATCGCGCAGAGTGACGACGAGTTCGCGGTCTACGGCGCTTGCCAGAGCGGGACGGCCGGGCGCGGCATCACTCAACCTGATATCCCAATCGGCGACGGCATCGCCATGCGCGCGCTCAAAGGCATGGCGTGCAAGTACCCCCAGTTCTTCCCGGCTGCGCGCGCTATCCGGATTGGGAACAATTGCATACCGCAACAGGCGATTGGAAAGCACCGCTGTAACCCGCATCCCGCCTGTCCGCATCGTGCGCAAGATCTCGGGCAGCATGGATAGTGCACCTTGCCAGGATGGGGCTTTGTCCACGGCGCACGAAACCGTATCCTTGGCGGTGACGCGTGAATGCAAGCCCCCGGCTGCCTGCAGCCATGCCACGTGATCCGGATAGATCGCCAGAACAAGCCGGTTACGCCACAAATGTGACACGATTGATCTCCTCGAGAGTGGTTTTTCCATGGGCCACGGTTGCCAACGCCGCCTCACGCAAGTTTTTCATGCCGCGCGCGCGTCCCGCGTCCTTGAGTTTCCGTAATGGCTCACGGGCGATTATCATTTCCCTGAGTTCATCATCCAGAGCCAGCAATTCCGCCACCGCTTTCCGGCCTCGATACCCGCTGCCGCGGCAATGTCCGCAACCGCGTCCGCGGCGGAAGCGGAAACTTTTTGTGGTTTCCGGCTGCAAGCGGGATGCTGCCAGCAGTTGTGCGGAAGGCTCGTAGTCTTCAACGCAGTGCGGGCATACCAGACGTACCAGGCGCTGGGCCATGACGCCGTTGAGCGCCGCTACCAGGCTGTAAGGTTCCACATTCATATGCAGGAAGCGGCTGATCACGTCAAACACGTTGTTGGCGTGCAGCGTGGTGAAAACGAGGTGCCCGGTCAGTGCCGACTGCACCGCGATCTGGGCGGTCTCCGCGTCACGGATTTCACCCACCATTATTTTGTCCGGGTCATGCCGCAGGATGGAGCGCAAACCCCGCGCAAAGGTCAGCCCCTTCTTTTCATTGACGGGGATTTGCAGCACACCGGGCAACTGGTATTCGACCGGGTCTTCGATGGTGATGATTTTGTCATGACCATGATTCACTTCGCTGATCGCCGCATACAGCGAAGTGGTCTTACCGGAACCGGTGGGGCCAGTGACCAGCACCATGCCATAAGGTTCGCTGACGAGCTGGCGAAAGCCTTCAATGATGTAATCATCAAAACCTAGTTGTACCAGGGACAGGCCGGTGGCCTGGTCCGACAGCGATTTACGGTCGAGCACCCGCAATACGGCATCTTCTCCGTAAATACTGGGCATGATTGAAACCCGGAAATCCACGTCGCGCCCCTGCATCATCACCTTGAAGCGGCCATCCTGTGGCACCCGGCGCTCGGCGATATCCAGTTCTGACAGGACTTTCACCCGAGACACCGCCTGTTCGGCCATCTCCGCGCCCTGCATGGCGCCGACCTGTGCGAGAACGCCATCAATACGATATTTGATGACCAGCCCCGAGGCTACGCTTTCCATATGGATATCACTGGCTCCACTTTTAAGTGCGTCGTACAACGTAGAGTTGACCAGCCGGATGATCGGACTGGCATCCGCGTTAATACTTTTCAGCGAGAGATGCTCGATATCGCCGGCGTGAGCTTTTCCGGTTTCCGCCGCAGTCAGCAAGGCCCCGTCCATCGCGTGCAGACTCTCTTCGTGACGCGCCAGATATGCCAGAATATCCGCGCGATGGGCCAGGTAGAGATCGAAGGGTTCATGTACGCATTCCATCGCCCAGTCAAAAAATTCAATATGAAACGGATCGGCTACGACCAGGCGCAGTCGTTTCCCCGGAGCGCGCAACGGGAGGCACTCATGCCGGGTCGCAAGCGTGAAATTCATGATGTCGAAAGCCGGACTTAGCGCATACAGGGCCGCCATGTCCATCGCCTGCAAGCGTGCCGCTCGCGCGAGCTCGGCGACAAAATGAGCGGTATCCAGCTCGGAATTGGTTTCGAGCACGTCTACCACCGAACGTCCGCTGCGCTGTGCCAGCAAGCGGGCCTCCGCAATTCCCTGAGGCGAGAAAAGTGTCACCACAGCTGACGGGATGCTCATTGCAGGCTACCCGCCAGCTCAAAAATAGGCATGTACAGCATGAGTACCACAATGCCTATCACAAGTCCGATAAAAATCATCAGCAGCGGCTCGAACAGGCGTGTAAACCATTCCAGCCAGCGCGCGATTTCTTCATCATGCAGCGTGGCGATATGTTCCAGCATGGGGCCCATTTCACCGCTTTTTTCTCCAACCCGGAGCATGCGCAACGATACGGGGGTGACCAGTCCGGCCGCTTCCATTGCCTCAGAAATGGCACGGCCTTCACGGATCAGCGCGCTGGCGCGGGTTAGGCTGACGTGAAAGGAAACGGCCAGCAGTCCACGCGCCATTTCCAGTGCCTGCGATACCGTGATGCCGCTCACCAGCAGCATGCTCAAGGTGCGGTAGAAACGTGCCAGCTGAAAAATTCGCATCTGCTCACCAATCATGGGGAGGCGCCATAGCAGTCCCACGAGATAGCCGCGCACTTCCCGTACCGACAGTGCGTAGCCCATGGCGATAATAAAAACAAGCGCGGATATGAGGAGGGTGTTTCCATGCTGATCGATCAATCCCGCCCAGGCCAGCACCATGCGCAACATCCAGGATTGTGAGGCTCCGGCATCCGCGTAGATCTGGGAGAATCGCGGCACCACGTAGCCAAGCAGAAACAGGATGACGAGGCCGCCGACCGTTATCAGGAGAAATGGGTAGATCGATGCGGCAACCAGTTTCTTTTTGAGCATTTCCACCTGTTGCTCATAGCCGATATAGCGCATGAGCGCCTCCGGCAAATCACCGGTTCTTTCGCTGGCACGTATCATGGCCGAATAAAGGAGCGGGAACTGCTTGGGATGGCTCGCCAGCGCGGCGGAGAATGTCTGGCCTGCGTACAGGGCATCGAGTATGCCTTGCAACGTGGCGCGTACTTCAGGACGATGCTCCTTTTCGGCAATGCCTTCCAGTGATTCGATCAGGCCGAGCCCGGCTTTCATCAACGCATACAGTTCCCTGCTGAACAGCAGCAATGGAAATCGCCCGGCTCTTCCCATGCGCAGCTTATCGGGCCGTGCTTCCGTCGAGATGACTTCGTATCCCTGGCTCTGCGCTTGCCGGGTGGCATCCTCTTCGTGCGGAGCATCAAGGTCCAGCGATATCAACTGACCGGCAGAGAGGGCGCGAACGGTATATCGCATCTTACCAATTGACGATATCCAGACTTTCTTCATCGCCCTCGGGCTGGCCGTCCTTGCCCAAGGAAGACAAGTCGTACTCGCCGTGCTCGCCCGGCGCCTTATAGAGATAAGGCCGCCCCCATGGATCATTGGGAACGGCCTTCTGGAGGTAAGGCCCAGCCCATTTCGGCTCGGCTGCCGGCCGAACATTCAGTGCCGCCAACCCCTGCTCGCCAGTGGGGTAACGGCCTACATCGAGGCGATATTGATCCAGCGCCTTCTCCAGGGAATTGATCTGGGCACGGGCGGTCTTTACTTCCGATTTGCCAAGCTGGGCGAAATACTTGGGTGCGACATACCCGACGAGCATGCCCAGAATGACGAGCACGACCAACAGTTCCAGCAGGGTAAATCCGGACTGTTCCTCGCATTCCGGAATATATCGGTGCTCAAGCATATATTTTTGACCTTAAGGCGGATTCGGTTAAATCCGGTGCCAGTCTCTCAATGAAATCGTAGGCAAACCCGCGCAGATAGTGTCCGCGCCGCACGGCAATGCGAGCAAAATTGGACCCAAACAAATGACCTGCGGGAATAAGGGCCAGCGACACGTCGCGCTCTGTGCTGAACGCAAGAGATGAGACAACGCCTATCCCCAGCCCAAGCCCTACATAGGTTTTAATAACATCGGCATCCATCGCCGTAATGACAATATCCGGTTCAAGATTCGCTTTACGGAATGCGTGATCCACATGAGATCGGCCGGTGAATGAAGGATGATAGGTAATCACGGGGAATTTGCTTAAATCTTCCAGCGTCACGTTGTCCAGCGCCAGAAGAGGGTGATCGTTCGGAACGATCACCCCATGTTCCCATTCGTAGCAGGGGAAGCTGATCAAATCCGGGATCTGGGCGAGCGTTTCTGTGGCAATGCCAATGTCCGCATCGCCGCTAAGGAGCAGCTCCGCGATTTCCTTGGGACTTCCCTGGTGCAAGAAGAGATGAACCTCGGGCACGTCCAGCATGAAGCATTTAATGACATCCGGGAGGACATAGCGGGCTTGCGTGTGGGTGGTTGCAACCGTCAGGTTTCCCCTCTTGTGTCCTGAAAACTGCAAAGCCACACGCTTGATATTTTCGGCGTCGAGCAGTATGCGATCCACCACTTTCAGAAGATCACTCCCTGCCTCGGTTAACCCGACCAGCCGCTTGCCGAAACGAGAGAAAATCTCGACGCCAAGCTCATCCTCCAGTTCTTTCAACCCCTTGGAAATGCCCGATTGAGAGGTAAACAGCACCTTTCCCGTCTCGGTCAGATTGAAGTTTTGCCGAACCGTTTCGCGTACAATTCTTAATTGCTGAAAATTCATAAGCGAGAATTTACGCTGTTATCGAGCGTATATGAAGTTATAAAAAATGGTTTTTATATGACTATTTGTGATTAAGCATTCGCTGCGGGGCAGGAATCTCGCAGCGGCCTTCGCCGTTGACGCTGTAAAAATAAACAGGGCCATGGATGAAGATTTCGACATCATCACCTGGGGTTCGCAGAGCGCACACCGACGGGTTTAATACGGCTCTGATCGAGGTTGTCGCGGTAATCCTGAAAAATGTTTTCGAGTTCAACACGTTTAATCTGGGTGAAGGGCTCTGCGCGCAGAATACTGGTAAAGTCTTCCGGTCTTTCGACATGGTCGATCAACTCACGCCCGAACTCATATAGCTGTTCATTTTTACCGGAACAAATTGCCAGGGTATCGTCCACCGCCGTTTTCTCCGAAGTCATCGTCTGCAGGCGGCGCTGGGTTTCCAGTTGCGATGCGGTGATCTCGGCCAGTTCTGTTTGCGTCTGCCGCAAATTGCTTTCAGTTTCTTTCAACCTGGCTTCAAGATCGATGGCTTTAGCCTGTTCTTTTGCGTAATTTTCTGCCAGTCGCTTGTTCCTTCGTGAAAATCCCTCCAGATTCTGCTGAACTTCATTCAAACGCTGCTCCTGTTCCTTCAGCTTGTTGCCTAGATCGGTATTGGCCTGTTCCAGTTCCACGGTTCTCGCTTGAGCCTGCTTGATGGCTTGTTGCGTACGGCGCTGGGCTTCCCGTTGCCACGTTTCTTTTTTATCGGCGGACCATGCCGGCATTGCCAAGCTCATCAGCAGTATAAATAAAGCCATTATCCATATGATATTCGGGAGAAAAGTCGATCGCATCAGGATGGAAAACACCTTAGAACCTCGCGGTAAGATCAATCTGAAGAATATCGATACCCAGTTTTGGCCCGATGATCTGATTGGCGCTGAGCCAGCGGCCCGTGAACCAGACGTTATCGGCAACCGCATAGGCAGCGCCTCCGATCCAGCCTTGGGCATTCGTGCCGCCCATATAAAACTCGGAATCGGTAAAACCATCGAGCAGCGAATCGGATTCCATGCGTTTGAATGCGCCAAACAGGAGCCAGTCATGGCGTTTCGCCGCGAGCAACTGACCCATGTCCTGAAGCATGGTCGTGCCGATATCGAGACGCACCTGGTAGGCTGTGTTGCCTTCCTTTCCGCTCAAGTTGGCACCGCGCTGCCTCATCTTGGCGGGGTCGAAAGCAAGATTCCGCGCGTAATCGCCCATGAGGCGGATGCGTACCGGGTTAAACGTGGCAAGGTCTATCCCGCCTGTCAGATTCAGCTCACGAAATTCGGATGCCAATCCATAGACGCCCCCATCATCCAATCCGGCAACGGGTGGATTATTCAGTTGTATCAAGGAATTACCTTTCTGGCGCCACTGCACCGCGCTGGTATTCAGTCTGATATCCCCATTCAAGTCGCTGATTCGTCCTGACATGTTTTCATAGTGATAATAGGCTGCTGCCAGCGTGATCTTGGATTGACTGGTTAAATACCATTCCAAGCCACCCTGTCCGCCAAATAACCATTTATCATTCTTCGCCAGATCAACTTCCTGTATGGGGAATACACCTCCAGTCCCGAACACCAGCAAACGGTCGTTGATCTTTGGTTTCGCTGAAACCATGATGCCGTCGAAGTTCAGATCGGGATCCCACACCATATCGGTGCGGTAAAAAGGATTGGCGACCTTCCCACCACTGAGAAGTAGCCAGTCATTTGGCTTGTAATTGATATAAAGCCTGTCGAAAAAGGCGGCAAACGAGCGATTGCTGTCGCCGAGGGTTTGATTTGCCGCAACGGGATTCTCGCTGGCTCCATTCGTCGCCAAGCGGACTCCGGCCGTGAAGTGATCCGTAAGTTTCACATCCACTGCGATTCTGCCTCTTACGCGCCAGCGCAACCGATCCACAGTGGTATTTTCTACATCGATGCCCGCCAGCCGGAACACCCCTGGGGGTGCATTTGCTTCGGAAAATGACGCGTTGTCATGACGCAGCCGAACATCTCCGCTCCATGTAAACCGATCCAGCCATGAGGGAAGAGGCTTGCGGTCTCCCCAGTGTTCGTTTTTCGCTTGGGCCAGCACATCCTGCTTGATTTCCTCGCGCATTTCCTGCTTCACAAACTCGGGCACGTATTGCATGCGGATGACCTTGCCTTTGCCATCCGGTGCATCCACCCCATTTTCGGGAGTGGTTTTTGCCTGGATCCCATTTGTTTTGGGAGTCACTTCTTCTGCTACCTGCTTAAGCAGAAGATCCGCCTTCTCTTTGGACAGAATCCCTTCCTGCACCAGGAGATTCACCAGTTTGACCGTACTCGCGTCAGCCATCACCATGCCTGAAGACAACAGGCTGAATAAGCCCAGAATTATGTGTGGTAAGAATTTGATTTTCATAGTATCTCTTGCACTGTCATCCATCAGCCGCCCGCCGAGCGGGAGGTGATCCTCAATTTCACCGGTTGCGGCATGTTTTCTGGAGGCGGCTCCGAAAGCGGCGCGATATTATTCAGCGCTGCCTTAATTAACCCGTCTATCTGCGTGTTTCCACTGCTCCCGTCCAATTCGAAGCGCTCAATCTTCCCGCTCCTGGTGATCCAGACCTTGACCACCAGCCGGTAATCTCCCTTGGCAAGATCCTTGTCCCTGGCCAGGGCACTTTCGATCTGGCCTTTAAGCAATCCGGTAAACCAGGCAAACTGGTCTTTGCCGCCGATTGTTGTGCCTCCCTGGTATTCATTGGTGACCGTACCTGCCTGAAACGGACTTGGGCCGTCACCCGCCGCCCCCTCCATCTTTAAAGCTTCAGCCGGAGGCTGGGGCGCTTCCCGCGGCTTGGGCTGTTCCACCTTCATCTCCTTGGGCTGCTCCTTGGGTGGCTCTTTTGGTGGTGGAGGCGGTGGAGGCGGTGGCGTATCGGGCATGATCTTGACAGTGGTCGCCGTTTTCTTGGGATTGGTATTTCCCGTCATCAGGCTCTTTAAAATTACGCCGATACCTGCCAGTATCAGTAATAGTCCCAATCCGACCGCAACACGTCGCAGCCAGATCCTGCCACCCGCCGTCCCCCTCGCAGCAGGTAGGGATATGCCTTGAAGCTGGCTGCCCATCAGCTTCCTATTTTCGCCGTCACCAGACCAACGTTCTCAATTTCCAGGCGTGTCACCAGATCCACTACCGCGATCACTCCCGCGTAGGGCGCTTTGGCATCGCCCTTGATCATCACGGCAAACTTGGGGTCTCGCGCTTTGGTGGCACTGAGGTGGGTTTCGAGTTCAGCGAGACTCACGCCCACGCCGTTCATCAGCATGCCGCCGCTTTCCTGTATCTGCACGATCTTCACCTCGTGCTGCTCTGTGCTGGGCTTGCTGGAGGGCTTGGGCAGATTCATGGTGAGCCCCTGCACGCCCGCGGTCGTCATGAGAATGAAAATGACCAGCAACACATACGCCAGATCCAGCATGGGCGTGATGTTGATGGTGTCGTAGGGTTGCGATTCGTTCTGTATCTGCATAATCCTAAATCCGGTAGCTGACCGCTTATTTCGCGTTGCAACTTCCTGGAATGGAACGGCCATTCCGCGTCGTTGCGCCTTGCCCTGCACCCCAAAAACCGCACACTTCACCCCTTCCAACTACCGGATTCAGGATTATTCAGCGCTCTTCTTGGTGACCAGGCCAATCTCCGTAATGCCCAGCTTCTTGCAGATCTCCAGTACTTCGGAAATCTTGTCGTAATGTGCCGCTGCATCGCCTTTGAGTACCACCGGCAGAGAAGGATTGTTACCCTTGAATTCGCTCAGGCGCTGCTCCAGCATCACTATGTCCACGGGGTAGGCATCCAGATAAACCGCTCCATCCAGCGTGACGGTGATCGCACGAGTCTGCGGCTGAGCCAAGCTTGCCGTGTTACGCGTGTGCGGCAGCTCGACCTTCACTCCCTGTACCGAAGCGGTGGTCATAATGATGAATATCACCAGCAACACATAGGCGAGATCCAGCATCGGCGTGATGTTGATCTCGTCGTAAGGCTGGTTGTCTTCCTTGACATCTCCTGACATGACTCAATTTCTCTCAGCGTCATACAACTCGGCAACCCGGGTCACGAACTCATCTACGAAAATCTGCATATCGGTGGTGATGTTCTTGATACGGCTAGCCAGGTAGTTGTAGCCGAAAAGCGCGGGGATCGCGACCGCCAGACCGGCGACTGTAGCCAGCAAGGCTGCGGCAATCCCGGGAGCGATGGCGTTGACGTTCACATCGCCCGCCGCGGCGATCGCGGCAAAGGTGATCATCACGCCTACCACCGTACCCAGCAGGCCGAGGAAGGGTCCGCCGGAGATGGCAATGGTGAGCAGCACCATGTTGGCATTCAGTTTCTTGTTTTCGCGGATGAGATTGGCATCGATCGAGGCCTTGATAGCGTCAATTGATGCGCCAGTCAGCGCAAGTTCGTTGCCGTTGGTGTAGCGTTTGCGGATTTCCTTCAACCCCGCACCGTAAAGATGAAACAGGGTCGAATCGGGATAGCTTTCGCCCTTGTCGAGTGCCAGAAGATCATCGCTGCCGGCATTTGCGAAACGATCGAGGAACAGGCGGTTGCCGCGATCCGTGCGCGCAACCAGCTTGCCTTTCAGAACCATGACAGCCAGGCTGATCGCAAACATGACAGCAAGAATAATGATTACTACCCACGCATCCACGGTCAGGCTCTGGAAGAGAATGCCGAAGTAGGAGACGCTCTCCTCTTCTTCTTCGCCGTCAGTGGATGGTTTTCCGATTTTAAGGAGCTGGCTGTCCATTCCCTGGCCCGCTACCGCCACCTTGAACCAATCCTCGCCGCGTGCGACATTGGCTATCTGAATTTCATCGAGTTCGCCGATATAGCCGGCGCCGATCTCCACGTTGCCCTGGGCATCCGGCAGCGCCAGATCACCCGTGCCTACCGCCGCACCATTCACATACAGCGTGGCCTTGCCCGCGGTTGCCGCGACCGCCACATGCTGCCATGCGCCGGCCCTGATTTCACCGCCGGAAATGGCTGTTAAGCCGGTTGCCAGCACCAGCTTCTGGCCGTCGATCTTGACGGAAAGCGATTCTTGACGGTACAGCCCGGCCTGCTGAGGCAGGGCGCCCGGCTTGATCCAGACGGAATACGAAAAATTACCCCCCGCGCCCAGCTTGAGCGCAGCCGCTGGCCCGATAGTGAGGGGCTGGCCGTTAAACACCGCAGCCGCGCCAAGCAAGGCTGCTTTTTGTACGGTTATTTCACCGGTTGCCGCCAATCCGTTCGCGGAGGCATCCTGCAACAGCGTTTTTTCACTGAAATGGAAAACGGCTGCAGTCCCTGAATCCCAGCTGCCTTTGCTGTCAGCCGCACTGGTGGCCGCTTCGTTACCATAATAGAGCCAAAAATGTGCTGATTTATCTGCCGGATTAAGCTGGGGCAACAGTACCCAGATCACCGCCAGCTCGTTGATGGAATCGAATTTCTCGATATGAAACTTGAGTTCGGTTTTGTCATCCGCCGCGACAAATCTCAGATCGGCGCCATCCGCGTCCGCATCCAAAAAATTAAAGTTGCCCGAATGCAGACGTACCGCCACCGGCACCTGCTCCACCGCCGCCACACCCTGCGGATTAAGCGTGATTTTTACTCTGGCAGCCCATGCCTCATCCCAGTAAGCCGCGGCAACCGTAGAGAGTGACATGAGATGGAAAGTAAACAATAGAAACAATATCTTATTCATCAGGCTATATATCCCTCGATAATTCAAGCTGGACTGGCATGCGCTACATTTCGATCAGTAATTTGAAATGCATACGCAGATCGCCGGTTTGGATGTTGGTGGTGCTGTTCCTGAAATTTCGCAGGGGCCAGGCAAAATCAAGCGCACCGCTAAAACCGCTCAGACCCCTCAGACTCCCGGGTGACTTGAATCTCATGCCAAGCCCCGTGCTCAGGATGCTGTATGACAAATCAGTGTCCAGGCGCCTGTAGTTGTTGGTATATGCGCCATCGACGAATACAAGCAGCCGCCAGTCAAGCAGACTTCCCGGCAGGCGGGGGGTTTGCAGTCCCACCGAGCCTTGAAAACCGTTGTCACCCAGCAATTGGGATTCCGGATAGCCGCGGACCGTCTCCACTCCCCCGGCACTAAACTGTTCATTGTTGACAAGCGGTTGATTGGCTATCTGTGCGGATACCTTTCCCGACAGGATAAAACCCCGAGGCAAGGTTTGCTGGCGATGCAAATCGGATCGAAGATAGATGAAATCAGCTTGCGCGCCATGCCTTTTGCATTCGAATTGATCTTCGAGAAATCCGGGCAGGCACTCTATCTTGCGTTCACTCAGGGCGCGCGTGGAGAAATTCACCCCCAACCCAAGCTGGGTGGCACCACTCGTGTCCTGCTGGGTGCCGCTGTACTGAAGACTGATGGGGAAATAACGTATCGGCGTTACGAGCCTGTTCGTCCCCAGTTGCACCGTCTGATCGAAATTTTTATAGTCGAAGCCAAGTGACAGGCTGTGATAATAGTTATCCAAACCGGTTAACGGCAGAACGAGCCGGGTTCCGATGATATCGCCCTTGCCGATCACGTTTGTGTTACCCAGTACCGCAACATTGCTATTTGCATGGACACCATAGACGGCGAGCATGATGCCGCTGCTTCCCAGACCCATCAGGTAAGTTCCCGAAAAGACCTGAACCTGGTCAAGCTTTTCCGGTGAAGTCTGATATTGAATATTCAGGCTATGCTGCCGCTGCCAGAGGTTGTCATAGCGAAGGGTACCGATCAGCCGGAGTCGGCTGGTATTAGGACTGAAGCGGTCATTCAATTCGACGCTTGCATAAAGCGGTGATCGATCCTTGACATTCAGATCGACGTCGACGGTACCCGGTGTTGTACCCGCGCGCAATACAGGGGACACACGCAGACCGGCGGAGCGGTTGAGCGAGGCCATTTCTTTTTGAACCACCGGAAAATTGGGAACGCTTCCTTCAGCCAGCGAGGGCACTGCTTCACGGATACGACCCAGCGAGTAATACCGCGAATCCTTGATACGCAGGCGTCCTACCTTTCCCTCGGTAACGCTTAATCGAACCACGCCATCCTTGACATCCTGCTCGGGAATATCCACAAAAACAGTGACGAATCCGCTGTCCTTGTATTCCTGTTCCAGCGCTTTGCGAGCGGCCTCCAGATCGTCAATTGTTTTGTGCTCTCCCATAAAAGGGTAGATGACCTTTTCCACAGCCATTCGCGATAACACGGTATTTCCTTCAATCTGAATATCAAGAATATCGAAAATCAATTTCTTTTCAGCTTCCGCAACTTCTCCGTGTGTTTCACGGGCGGACCGGGGCGTTTCCGCGGATACGGAAACGCTTGACCAGAATCCGAATTCGGCAGTTAGTGCGAGCAAGCAAAATATCCTGAAATTATGAAACACTTGGCGATCCAACATTTTTTCTGCACTCATCGATATAATCGCGGACTCAGTTATAATACCAAACGCATATAGAGACCCGGAGCCAGTCTGCGTGACCGCGTATGTTTCGTGCCCGATATATAAAGCTCCAAATTGCGTGAGCATTACGAACGGATTTGGGTTGGGCCACAGAAGCCTGTCCTTGCGAACCTCATTGGATTGATGAATACGTTTTTATAAATAAGCGATTGGTTATTCGAATCCCGGCCGACATCCCAAACCGTCCCCTGTTCATGACGGCAGGGATACGAAGCAGAGGCTCCTTTGCCTCCTTGAACATCGGCTAAATCAACCAAAAGTCATAAAAATTCCTATAATGCGGACATTCATTCATTAAGCATTTAGGTGGGATAGCAATATACGATTGAAGCGGATTTAAATGAACCTATAAAAAATGGTTACAATATGAGTTTTTATGCTAAGAGAATTCATGGATGTGCTCTGCAAGGAATCGGAAAGCGAATTGGAGACAGAAGAAACCAGGCATTGATAGCTGTACCTGCCAGGTTTGCCTGATGCGGAAGAGAAGCGCGAATGACGGTGGCCGCGATCGATTGCAGGGGAGTTCAGGATGGATGCCGCACGTCTATCTCGCGCAGCTATAAAAGCGGTATCCAGGCGGAGAGGGAGAGGAAGTATGCCATGCAAATGCTCCCGGTGTTTTTGCCGGATGGACTGCGGAATCAGGAAAGGAGGCAATGGAATTTCTTCAGCATGACATACGGTCACGCAGAATTTACTCACCCAGACCCAGCACCTCCACGCGAATCAATGAAGGCATCAGCTGGCGTGTGTTTGACAGGCCGGCGTTAGGATTATTTGCTACATCGCGTGACATTTGATCGACCGATCTCGTGGCGGCCGCAGCTACGCTGGAACCGGCGGCCGCGGCGCCCGCCAGCACGCCGCTGTCCGAAACCGGCGTGCCAGTGGCTACACCGCCGACACGAATGTTGTCCGCACCCACCACTTGTACAGCGGCTACGTTCAAGTTGCCGGCCACGCGAATCCCCGCATCGCCGGCGTCGACTATACCTCTCGGCGCCAGCAGATCTACGGAACCCACCGTGGTTCTGGCTGTTGTCAGCAGTTGCCCGATGCCGCTTCCCGATACCACACCGCTGGGATTGACAAAAACATTGCCATTCGCATCCGTCTGAATCACGGGAGGCGGTGCCGCGGACGCGGTTTTTGCCCCTCTGCCCGCGTCGATATTACCGTCGGAAGACCACAACAGGATATCTCCCCCCTGGAGGGTGAGGATACGTGAACGATTGACGGTAAAATGCTCTTTGGCAAAAGCGCGGATAGCTCCCTCGCCAAACGCCATAATGCCCAGATTGGCCGCTGCCGGAATATTCGGCCTGACAGACTCATCGATTTTCAATGCGGCCAGCTCAGCTGGGGGATTTGTCAGGCCAACGACTACCGAGCCGCCGGGTGCCAGCAGCGAAATATCGCCATTTTGTTCAGTTTTGATCTGGCTGAAGAACAGGTTGATATCGCCGGCATAATCGGATCCCGGGAACAGGGTCTGGATGGCGTCGTAGCCACGGTCATAAGGGACACCGGTGAGATTATGCTCCAGGCCGGTGGTCCTCAATTCACTGTACAGAACCTGGGAGACGAAAGGCAGCTTCTGCGGATCGGGCAGGGCGCGAAAGGCCGCGAGCGCCTGGGCATCTGTCAGATCATCCTGGCTGGTGAGTTGCTTCATGTAGGCGGTCAGCGCCGCCGGATGCGCGCCTGACTGCGCGTTGCCCGCCACCAGGTACCGGTCTATGAAGGCAGCATAGGCGGGAAGCCGTAATCCGCCAGTTGCCTGGCTGCCCAGTCCAGCGGCCGCGACGATGCCGGCACCGCCCGCCGGCAGGCGCGCGTCGTCAGTGCTGCCCCGGGTAGTGATGCCCGCGCTATTGCCCAGGTCAAGATTGCGGCCCGCCAGTATTTCCAGCAGACCCGGTCCCCCTACGCGAATACGATCAGGGTTGCCAAGCAGTTTATTGCTGCTTGCATCCTGTCTGATGTCGAAAACAATGTCGCGGCCAGCCTGAAACAAGGTCAAGTCTCCCGCATTCAGGTTCTTGCCATCAAGATTCAGGTTACTGATATCTTTGCCGGCGATGAATTGCGCCTGCTTGGGCAGAAAGATCGGCTGGCTGTTGCCAAAAATGCTACCTGTTTCTGCAACGACACGAATGGGTTCATGGTCATTCTTATGTAGTGGGATGAGGGGCCGAGCGGCGGTATCCAGATGGATTTCCGCACTACCTCCTGGAATTGGGCTTTTGCCAGCGGCCTTTAGCAGCGCCACAGGCTGGAATGGATTCGCCACGCGCGCGGGATCGGATTCGTATATTTGTACTATGCCACCGAGGTCGATGTTGCCATCGGCCAGCAGATTCAAACTACCTGCGGCGGAAGGAAACAACCGGGTCTCATTGACCTGAACATTCCCTGATAGCGCAATGGCGTCGAGACTTGCGGGGTAGATCAAAAAATTCAAATCCGGGAATATGGCTGCATTTAAACTTAATGCGCCAGCGCCAGCCGGAAGGCTTGATTTAATCGAATTGGAACTGTTATTAAGGGTTAAATCTCCCGCGATACTGGCAAGATTAAGCTTGCTGGCTGCCGAGTAGGTGTAGAAAAACGTCGCATCAATATTGGAGTTATCGCCAAAAGCAGATAATGCACCGAGGTTCCTTGAGGTGTTGATCTTTGATACCGGCAAAGCAGCGGCATTCAATGCCCCCTCCAGTACGGCATCCTTGCGCGCGCGAACATCGATTTCCCCGTCGCCGAGCACCAGCAGCGTATAAATGGGGCTGGGATCTAAAGAAGCGCCGGCGGCGGTGTCCTTTATGGCGCGCGCGGAACCCAGCGATCCACCGGCGTTGATCAGGGCATGGCCCCGGTCAACCTGAAACACGCCGCTGTTGATATCTCCGCCTGCCAGTACGGTCAAATCTCCGCCGCCCTGTATCACTAGATTGGCAGGATCAGGGACGGAACCCGCCACGCCTGCGAGCCGCCCATTGGTCGGAATGACGGCGGAAAGATTATTGATATTATTGTCGGCTTTTATCGCTATATCGCCGCCGCTCAGGGCGCCGACCCCTTGCTGGAAGTTGGCGAAATTCACCCACCAGGTTGTATTCTGGTTTGCGGCAATGGTGCCATCAGCGTTGACTTTTCCGCGGCGCCACAACCAGTCCGTAATCAGCTGCCTGCTGGGCACACTGGTAATATCTCGTCCCGCCCGGATACTGATGTCACCTCCATGAATGGAGTAGTTGGCCGGGTTGGTGCCGATTCTGGTCGCAGGGATTTTGAACAAATCGGGATCAATTGCGGGGCCCGCTTCGCCGGCAGTATAGATCACAGAAGCGGAAGCATTGGGCTGGGTAAAACTATCTGTCACGTTGTCATAGCCAATGCGCACGTCACCCGCGGCCGCGACGTCGATATCGCCAGTGCCGGTGCGTATCAGTTTGCCGGGTGCAAGAATGAAATGGCCATCCGGCGAAACGGCAACGCTCAGCGGATCGGCACCGGATATATCGGCTCCCGCTGTAAGCCGATAAGACCAGGAGGGGCCAGTGCCCAGCGCGGCCCGCGGGACTGGAGTGGCAAAGCCATCGCTGATGCTCCCTTTGACGATAAGATCGCCACCTGCGCGCAGCGTCAGTACCCCTGGTTCGTCTCCGGAGCGACTGGCGGAATAGAGGTTCCAGTCGCTATCGATTGTCAGGTTGCCGGGTGATTGAACTTCCACCCCGGGCCGAAGATGAAAGGCACCGTCACCGGTTTTACCTAATGCCGAAAGGATCGCACCCTTGTGGTCCATGAAACCCGCGATATCAGCATCGATCTGGCCAAAGCCCAGCGTGGCGCCATTCGCGCTGCCGGCAGTCAACGTATCCACATTGCGATAAATCTGGACCGCTTCCAGCACCGTGGCGGAAGCTCCCTGGATAGCCGAATTCACGCCATTTACCACCACACCGTCGCCAGCGCCGCTGCCGATACGCGGTACGCGCAGCAGCACTTCGCCCCCTGCACCACCCGCGCCGGCGCCGACATCGATCTGGCTGCCGGTTTGAAGGTCGAGCGCACCAGCCGTTGTGCCCAGCACGACTTTTCCGCCTTGCTCACCGGTCGCCGTGGCATCTGCGCGCAAGATCGCGCCATGGGTCAGCGTCACATCGTTGTTTGCATGAAATTCGATCCGACCGCCGGTGGCGCCGCCGGCATCGATGGTGCCAGCTATGGTAATGGCACCCTGATCGACGCTCAGTTTGTACTGGTGGGCATGGACGGTATCGGAGGCCGCTATCAGCACATTGCCGGTACGGATGCGCGCATCGACTGATTGAGTAAAGCCACCGGCAGCCAGCGATTGGTGCAACCCGGAGTAGCTCCCCAAGCTTCCGACATCGAGCTCGAATGCCCCCTGGTGCTTGCCGTCAGCCGCGCTGGCCTGGAGGTTGCCGCCCAATGCCAGGAAGCCATGCTCTGCCCTGATTGATAAGGTCCCGGCATCGCTGCCATTGCCGCCGTCATCGCCATTTGCTGCATCTCTCGCTCCGGAAAGATCGATCGTGGCAGGGGATTGCAGCCCGAATGCCGTCTTGATATCAACGTTACCGTTGGCGGACTGAAGATTAACCCTGCCTGCAGGCGCATATGTACTTACCCCCCCCAGTTTTTTATCGACGCCCGAGGCATCGATGCGCGAGCCTGCCTTCAAGGTAACGTCGTCCTGGGATTGACTGCCGGTTGCATTCAGAGTCAGCTCACCTGCACGCACTGAGATCAAGCCGCCGTGACTGATCTGCGTGCCGCTGATCACAAGCTTTCCGCCTATGCCGGCTTCCGCCAGCGCTGCGCCTGCTTCTGCCGCAGGATCAATATTTACCTTTCCATCGGCGTTGGCAATACCCTGGTCCGCGCCGGTCGACGTGCCCAACCTCGCCGCTTGCAATTGCAAATCGCCGGCATTGGCCAGATCGAGCGTGCCATTGCCAGTCGCCGCAATGTCCTTCGCAGCCTGGATATTTGCGGCGGAGAAACCCGCGATGTGTTTTTCTCCCTCCCCCATGAACACGCGGCCGGAAGCGGCACCGCTGTCATCGAGCGCACGAATGGTCAGACTCCCCGTGCTGTCACCCGCGCAGGCCGTGGTACAAGCCGCCTGGTTCAGATTGGTCAGGTTGACAGTGGCTGCCCGCACGAGCTTGTTGCCGGCGCCATGCCCTACCAGACCCCAGCCATCGAGATGAAGGCTGTCAAGATGAGGCTTGCCATCCAGATCAATGCTCCCCAGCACCAGGGAACCATACAGGTCGATCGTGCTGTAGCTGCGTACCGCCAGATTGGTCAGTCCACTCAGGTTCGACAACAGCGTGGATGTCAGGTTGAGGCCAGCCGCACTCGTGCCGGTGGGTAAATCGCCTATGCTGACCCTGCTCGACGAGAGGGCAACGGCGTGAGCGTCGATATTTGCCGATGAGGCAATCCGGCTATCCGCTGCGGCATCCAGGATGACGCTGCCGGTGCTCGTAATCCTTGCCTGATCTTCCACGGTCAAGGTGCCCAGCAGAGTTGCCGAAGGGTCCTCGATTACACGGTTGAAGTTGGGTTGTGGGGTTTCTGCGACCCTGAGCAGAGCACCATCACCATTCACCTGCAGCGTGCCGGCGCTGTTATCCAGCGTGCCCTGGCTCTTGATGGAACTGCCCGACTTCACTATGACTTGCTGCTTTGCCGCCAGAATGATTTCCGGTGCGAGGAGGGTGGCCGCTGCGCTATTGCGCAGTTCCACCCGCTCGGCGCCCACTGTGAGCCGGTCGCCTGAAGAAGAGGTTGTGCGTCTCCCGCCTATGAGCAGGCTCTGGGCGCCCAGGCTGTTGAGTCCGGAAGTCTGCAATTGCAACGTGCCGTCATCTGCGCCCAGACTGTCCACCAGGCTGATGGAAGGCGCTTCCACCGAGACCTCGCCACCGCGGCCATCGCGCAAAATGGCGTTACCCTTTGCATCCTTGCCAACGACGAAGGTGGCCGTGTTGAAACCGATAGTGCCATTCAATAATAGTGCATCGGTGGCCGCGAGCTGGAGCTGTCCAGCGTCCGCGGCAAGTTTCGGAATGGCCATTCCCCCGGAAACCGCTGTTTCAGAGAAAAACTGGTTCGAGAAACTGTCATTATATTGCGACTGCGTCCGTACTATGCTGCCAGGCGTGACATGAAACAGGGAGGTTAGGCTGTCGGCAATATCCGTGCCGGCAACCGCCGTACGTCCGGCCACGATACTGGAACCATCCGTCTGCGCGAACACGGTGCCAAGTGGTAGATTCTGGTACCCGAGCGCGGCAGTAAGCGCGGGAAGGGGCATATCCTGAATCCCTTTCACAGCGGAAATCGCGTACGCGCCCGGCAGCAGGGCGTAACGGGCGGGAAGCAGGACGTAGTAGCCTGCTGCCAGCCCGGGCACACCGCTCAGATAGACGCTGTCGCCGATACCCACCCCGGAGCCGATCTGATATTCATGATCGAGCGGAGCAAATGCCGATGGCGAAGTGACTGAACTGAAGGCAGGGAGAATCGCTGCGGCATAACGGGTATCCAGCACGTCCTGCGAACCGCCTGGTCCCGCCACAAATTCATACGCATACAGATCGCCGCCACCGGAAAGATCAGCCCTTGCGCCACTCGCGATCGAAATAGCAGGCGCATTCAGAGAGAGCTGCTTTGCTACCGGAGCCGAGATGAGGCTGGAGTCTACGTCACTGATTTGATAAATCCAGCTCTTCCCGTTCTGTACGTTGCCGAAAGGAATCAGCTTGCCATCACCGGATACCGAGGTCACGCTACCGTCTTGCAGATCGACGCCACTGGTCGCATTGAAGGCGATCTGCCCCAACGGCGCGCGCACCACCCCTGCCTGACTGATGGTTGTGGCGTTGACTGAAAGCTTGCTGCCCGCCGAAAGTGGCGTGTCAGCGAGGCTTCCGCCATTGGATAAAAAGGTTACCGTACCGGGTACATAGGTTCCCCCCGGATTGAGGGTGAAATTCGCCCGGGTTACGGGATAAAGCTGGGCTGCCTGGAATATCAGGTTGCCAGCGGTTTTGAGCGAACCGGTGAAATTGGTGGTTGAATCGATCACGCTGTAAGAAAAGCGAATATCGCCGTCACTGTGGTAACGCGCGGTGGAGAATCCGTCGAGTGTGCTGTTGCCGCGAATATCCACCAGTCTGGCGCTGACGGTCAGTGCTGCATCGCCAATTTCCGGGTCGCGTACCGGCAATGTGTCTCCAGCCCCGGGCTGGTTTTTGCCATTGACATTTCCCAGCGCCACATAGGCCGAATGCAGGTTGGCGGAGGCGCCTGGATTGCCTTTCAGCACTGGCGCGTCCAGCACCAGGCTGCGTTTGGCGCCAAGATCCACGCTGCCATCGATTGCGATCACATCTGTGCTTTTGAGTTCGATCTGGTCGAATCCGCTGGCTTGCAGTTGCTGCGCGCTGATCCGGGCGGTACCGTTTGCCGGTGTTGTCGGCAGGCTGGTGACCGGATCTGAAGTGAGTGTCAGGATGCGATCCTGGGTGGGAAAGAAGATTGCGCCACCACTAATGGAAACATTCGGATTTTGGGATCGATCGTATAAATCCAATCCGATGGACAGGTTGCCACCCGCAGCGCCGGGGATGGAGGCTGCTTTGCCGAGCAAATTGCCCTTGATGGTTATGCCTTCCCGCGCATGAAGGCTTATTTCGCCGCCTGCACCGGCGATGGCGATAGTTTGCACACCTGAAGTAGTGAACTGGTCAATTTCGGCGCCAGTCCCTGACACATCGATCAACGATCCGGATTCCAGGATCAAGTTGCCTTTGTTCGCGCTCAATACCACGCTGCCGGCATCCAGCATCCTGCCTTTGCGCAGGCCATCTGCGCTGTCCCTGCGGATCTGTGCAAAGCTTCCCGCCTGCAATCTTGCGCTACTGCCTACCAGCAGATGCTGATTGCTCACGAAGCCTTCCTCAATATCATCTGCGCCCACAACAACTCCCGGCGCGACCCGCAGGCTGATATGCCCCGCAGGAGCGTCAATGGTGCCCAAAACCTTCAGATTTTCCCGTGCCGAGAGTGACACCGAAGCGCCGGGGTCCGTAACGATGGATGCACCTGCTCCCATGGTCAGGTTGCCCAGGTCCAGTCGGCTTAGGGCGCTGGTCGATGCCAGCGCCAGGCTCACCGGGCTGCGGAACAACTCATCCAGCACGCCAATGCGGCTGAAAGCCGAGATATCGCTTCCGGTGGGCCGGATCAGATAACTGGTATCCGGTATCCAGTTCTGCATTTGCGGACGGATTTGGGTGCCGGCCACAATCTCCACGTCATTTATCCCGGTCAGGCTATACGAGGCAAAGCCACCTTGACGGAAGGCAGCCGGATCGACCCAGAATTCTCCCGTGTTACCTGAAGGCGCCCCGCCTATCCTGACCGTGGGGGCGGTAACGGCGAACGTACCGCCATCGAATAATCCGTAGCCCAGCAGCCTTCCCTGCATTTCAACCGTGCCCAGTATATTGCCGGCGTTATCAACACCTGCCGAGTTCAACTGGATACTTCCGCCCTTTCCTGCAGTCAATTTATTATTGCTGTCCACCCACCCGCCACCGGAAACATTGATCTGGCTGTTGGCGCCGACTGCCACATTATTAAAGGCAGTCAAAGTCACTTTTCCGCCATCGAGCAATAGAGGCGCATTATCTGCCGTTGCGAAAATAAGCGGAGAATTGTTGATCCATCCGCCTCGGACGTCGATTTGCGTGCCGGGCGCCAGTTGAACGCTGCTCTCCCGGCTCTTCAGACCGACTTCTCCTGAAAGGATATTGATGCTGCCAGCCACATTGATGGCTGAGGTTGCCAGCGCGGAAAATGTCCCGCTGGCCGACAGCCGCAAATCCGTGGCAGCTGGCAAAGTGATCGTGTCGTTGCTGAACAGGTGCAGGCTGGAGAACCCTCCCTGCTTGATTAAAGCAGCCGATAGCAGCAGACTTTGCCGGGATTCTGCCGGCACCGCGCTGCTGGAATTAAATCCCGGCAGCAAGCTGGGTACCGACTGGCTTAATACGATATTCCGGGCGCGAAAATCCGGTGTTTCCCCACCATTTATTTCCTGGCTGGCTTCGCCAATCACCAGCGTGCCACCCTTGGGCAGGTCGGCCTCCATGCGCTGCAACAGTCCCGTGGTTGCATGCGCCCGCAGCGCCCCTTGCAGCGCCGCCCATGGCGTGCTTACATAGATCGTCCCGGCGGATTGCCCTTCTGTATATGCCTGCAATACCGGGCGGGACGTTGCCACGATGTTAGTGGTGCCCCATTTGCCGGAAATCTCCGTATACCCATCGGCGAACCCTATGTAGTTGATGTCGACGGGCGCATCGGCAATGTTATAAATCCTGCCATCGCTGCCCAGCAGGGTCGTGGTGCGATCGAGTCCCTGTTGATACTGGATAGTACCGCCGGAGACATCAAGGATCGAGCCGCCTTGGGTGATCACGTCACCGCCCGAATCGAGCGAAATGCTGCCAGCCTGCGTCAGTTTTTCGGAAATCCCGCGTCCCAGATTATTACGGAACGGAGTGATATCCGCTAACGGGGTGCCTTTGCGCAGATCGACCGTGACCGTTTTACCTTTCAGGAAGCCGTCGCGTTGCAAAGGCGCATCCTGCAACTCGTTCGAGCGCAACTCTACCTGAATCAGGTTGCGCTCTGCGGAAAGCTGCACGCCTTGCAACCCGGAAGCGTCAATGCGGCTGGCGCTGTCCAGGTAGATGCGGCTGCCGTCGGGCTCGACGGGTATCAGCTTGGCAATATTCCGTTCAGAAATACGGTTGTAAGGGTTGTCTGCCGCCAATACACTGACGTCGCCGTCCGGCGCGATAACCGCGGCGTTTCCCTGCAGGTCTATTTTCTTGCCTACCAATGATACTGCCGACGACAGGAAAACCTGCGTATCGGTGATGATCTTGGTGTCCGTCGTATCGGCGGTGACCTGGGTTACGCTGCCATTCGACAGAGTCAAGCCGCCGCCATGATTCGGCAATAATCGATTGCTGCCGTTTTCATTCGAAATGAAAAAACCGGCTGGAACAACGTTACTATTGTCATCTACGGCACGCCGCGAAACATCTCCTGCTGACAAGTGGATGGAACCGTTGGCATTTACCGAAGTCGTCGCGGTCAGGCGGCCGGACTGGTTCACCAGCAGTCCTGCCAAGGTAATGTTGCCGCGTTCCGCTGTGATCATTCCCTGGTTGCTGGCGGTTGAATTGGTTAATCCGCCCGCATCCACTTCGATCAGCAGTCCGCGTAGCGCAGGGTCGCTGCTGGCGGCGAGATAGACGGTTTTACCCGCCCCCAATATGATTTGACCGTCGGGTGTGGTGATCTTTCCCTGATTGGTGACCGTGGGCGCCAGCAGTATGATGCGCCCGCCGTTGCCGGTGGCGAGAACGGCTCCCGGCTTGATTTCAACGTTTCCGGTGGGACCTGCTCCACTTTCAAATACTGCGGGAAGGAAATTGACATTATCCAGTAAGCCCGCGTTGCCTGTGAGCAATCCGCCAAGATAAATTGAATCCTTGATATTGAGTGTTGAGGCGACCAACCCGCCGACGTTTACCTGTGCGCCGTCGGCAAAAAGTACGCCGTTCTGGTTGATCAGGTAAACTTGACCGTTTGCCCTCAATTGTCCGGCAATCGTGCTGGCGTCCGGGCCCCAGACGCGGTTCAGGGTGGACGCGGTTACGCCCGGCTGGTCAAAGACCACCGCCTTGTCGGCGCCGATATTAAAATCTTTCCAATTGAGAATGGCCTGTTCGCTCAACTGGTGTACCGTCATGGTATCGCCATTGATGACGGGCATGCCACCATGCCCGATCTGGCCGGCGCCGATGAAGGGGGGTTCGCCGCCCCCGCATGCGCCGCCCGCGCATGGCGTCGGCAGAGAAGCGGGATCGATGGCATATGCCACATTCGACCATGCCTGCATCACCGCACTGGCTGCCCACAGCAATTTGAAACTGTTGTTCAATCGCTGGCGTAAGCGCCTGGGACGGCAACGTTTAGCTGAATTATGTACCGATGGTTTCACGCTATGAAAGCCTTAATCTTTATCAGGATTCCAGTGCCGGACTATCACAAATAAAATAAAAAATTTCTTCAAGAGATCATTCCTAAACCTGTCGCTTATCAGGCAGGTGGATGTATTCGGTTTAGGAATCATCTGCCTGATCAAAAACTAATGAGTCCCCACAGGACGTGGGGACTCAAACCAAGACCCTGCAGGACGCCGGATCTAATCAAACCCCGCAGGACGCAGGGCTGGGGACTTCCTTACTCTACCAATTGCAGCGGAGCGGTGGAGTTGCCGAAGCGTGTGCCTTTGGCACGGAATGCATCAAGGGCCGCATTGCCCGTTACAGGAAACGTAACGGGATCGAGAATTGTGCCCGGTACAGTCGTGATAACAGCGGGATCGAGTGCTTTGTTGATAAAGGCGCTAATCACGCTGCCCCAGGCAGTGCCGCTCTGGTTAAATCGCTGACCATTCACGGCGCTGTTCCGCGTGTTGACCGATGCCTGATAGAAATAATCGTACTGGCCGCTGATTGCCTGCGCCTTGTTGAAGGTCGTGGTCCCGACACTGGCACCATTAATCGCTGTGAATTGCCAATTGCTGGCCGCGGTGGGGAGATTTTCCAGGCCCAACACACCGATGGCGCGTTTGCCCTTGGCAAACACGCCATCCAGCACGCCGGGAACGTTTCCTGAACTAGGCTCGGTGCGCACCGTGTATTCGCTATAGTTAACCGGGTCGCCCACATCACCATTCAAGTTGATTGGATCGACAGTCCCCCCAAAGGCGGCGCCACCCGGGGCGTTCAGGAAATACTGGTTCACGGCGGCCTTTGCACCCGAACCGAAGTTCCGGTCGATCAGCACAACCGGACCTGCGGGCAGGCCCAACTGGCTCCAATCCTGAATATTGCCTGCGAGGATAGCGGCGATTTCAGCCTTGCTGAATCCATTGGGCCGTTGCACCGCCAGATTATTAGTAACCGCTATTCCATTGACGACGTCATAAAGAGGCTGAGATGTCACATGGGTCAATTCTGCTGCGGTCAGTGGGGAAACTCCGGCAGGCAAATTCAGTCCCGTGAAAAGCGTTATCTCCTCGTTTACCAGACCGATATCCGGCGATTTTTGCTCTGTCAGTCCGGTATTGGTAATCCGGTAAGATGGATTGCCTCCCGCGCTGATGAGTGTCGCATTGCCGATAATCTTGGGATAGGTCAGGGGTCCACCACGAGCTACCGGGCCTACCCCGTTAAACGCTCCACCCAATGAGCGATACGCTATCAATACGTTCGAACCGGCTGGCACCGAGCCCGCCGCTGCTGCCAGCTTCCCATATACCGCGCGGAAACCTTTACCCTTGGAGTTATCCGCCTGGTCTGTGTAGTAGTCGATTGTTCCCGGCGTAAATAACGATTTGGCAATCGTTTCGAAAACATTGTTTTGTTCCGCGCCTCCGCCCGCGTAAATGATCAGGTCTGGCGTGACGGTGGGTCCTACCGCGTAGACATGCCCGGCAAAAACCAGCCCGAGCGATGCAACCATATGTTTTAGCTTCTGTTTCATTTCGAATATTCCTTTAGAAGAAGTTGAGTGCCGAGTGTTCTTGCCATTAATTCAGACGAAGCGGCACCTGGCCCGGCGCTCGGGAGCGCCGGGGTTTGAACAACAACGAGAGGGTGAGTTTTAGCGCTAGGATGCGGATTTGGAACGGCGGCGAGCAATGGCGCCCACCAGCCCCAGGCCCGCCAGGAGCATGGCCCAGCTGTCAGCCTCCGGAACGGGGGATACGGTAAGTTCTCCGGTGCTGCTCAGCGTTGCTGTACCTAGTAAAGCCGCATTCACTTTATTCAGGTTGAGTGTTCCGTTTCTGGTGATTTCATAGAAACTCAAGCTTTCGCCCAATCGTGCAGTTGTATTGAAATTGGCCTTGGTATTCCAATTGGTGCCTTCGGCAACTTCAAACGAAGCATAGTCAGCGGATCCCTCTTTTAAATGAAGGGTGGAGTTTCCACCAACAAACCCGGGAGCGTCCACATTACCACTCGCAGTTACGTAAGAGTTAAAATTGCCTCCCCAGGAACCCAATTGGGTGTTGGTTGTGCCATTGGGAACACCGGTTGAGGGGCCTGTGGTCAGATAGCTGACAGGGTCCCCATCCAGCGATCCGGAGTTTGTATCCGCAGCAATGATGTTCCATTTGATATCGGCTAAATGGGCCGGACCTACATTGGCAAGAAAGGAGGTCCAATTTGCATCGGCGGCCAGATTGAAATTGACGCCTGCAAATGCCGCATTGATGTCATCCTTACGCAGACCGGTATCCAACGCAAAAGAATAACCACTGGTGGATTCATAGACATTAAACAATACCGAGCTGTTCCCCGCAGTACCGGTATATGCAGCAAACGCAGAACCCGAAGCGGCAAAAGTTACCAAAACCACCATGCGGGACAAATATTTCAACTTATGAGATTTCATTAGATACTCCTTAAATTTCAATTAAACGAAATAACAGACTGCGAGCACATCGTAGAGGGGAATTTTCATAAATGAAAACAACATATTCACATTAGGAAATGAGCGGAATTCATAATCAGGGAACGGGATAACCGGTGCGCATAAATTTTCGACCATCAGCATAATCATGGTTAAAGAAATCCACAAAGAAGAAAAAATCGTAATATATTGACTTTTAGTCATGAGCAAGCGCGATCGAGCCGGATCGGCAAGAATTTGATAGCGGCAGGACAATTCATGAGCCGTTTAGACTTGCGGTGACATAGATAAGACGGTTTATTTCCGGCAGGCTGTTGCCATCCGGGAAATTTTCCTTAGAATCTAGCCACAGCTGATTTCGAGTTTATGTGGAGCATCGCCGGTCTTCCGGATGGTGTTTTAGCAACAAGTCTTAACGAGTATTAAGCAGGGGTTGGGTGATGGAAATCGTGTCCAGAAAAGAACAACACAATATTAATAAGCTGCACAAGCGGTTGAGGCGTCTTGTCGGCACGGCTATTGCCGATTTCAATATGATCGAGGCGGGAGACCGGGTGATGGTGTGCCTCTCGGGCGGTAAAGATAGCTACGTGTTGCTTGATATCCTGCGCAGCTTGCAGGCCCACGCGCCGTTACCGTTCGAATTGATTGCGGTGAATCTGGACCAGAAGCAGCCCGGCTTCCCCGAGCATGTGCTGCCCGGATACCTTACCAGCATTGACATGCCTTTCCGCATTGTTGAGCAGGATACCTATAGCGTGGTGAAACGCGTCATTGCCGAGGGTAAAACAACTTGCAGTCTGTGCTCACGTTTGCGACGGGGAGTGTTGTACCGCGTCGCAGGCGAGCTGGGTGCGACAAAAATCGCGCTGGGGCATCATCGCGACGATATTCTCGAGACCCTGTTTCTCAATCTGTTTTACGGAGGCAAGCTGAAGACTATGCCGCCCAAGCTGGTAAGTGACGATGGCCGGCATATCGTGATTCGCCCGCTTGCCTACTGCAAGGAGAAAGACCTGGAAACCTATGCCCAGATTGAGAGTTTTCCGATCATTCCCTGTAATCTGTGCGGCTCTCAAAAAAATCTCCAGCGGCAGGCGGTGAAAGAAATGATGCAACAGTGGGATAAAAAATTCCCCGGCAGGCTGGAAACGATGTTTACGGCGTTGCAGAACGTGCAGCCTTCGCATCTGGCCGATCCCGCACTCTATGATTTTCGTGGACTCAAGACGGGAGACGGACCTGTCGCCGATGGCGACAAGGCGTTTGACCCGGAAACATTTGAGCCTACGGTGGCGGAAATCCTGAGTTTGAACAAAGGCTGAACTTCGGCACTTCAATTCGGTTGACTGAAATTTCCCCGTGATCCGATGAAAAAATCGTTCAGATCCGTCGTATTCAAAACGGTTTTCCTTGTTTTGCTGACGACAGCGTTGCCCGCCCACTCTGCCCTGCCGTTCGATAATAGGAGTGGCGTTCCTTCGCTGGCTCCAATGCTTCAGGATGTGACGCCGGCGGTGGTAAATATTTCGGTGCAGACGCGCTCCGCCATCGAAGACAATCCGTTGTTTCGTGATCCATTTTTTCGCCGCTTTTTTGAACTCCCTGACCAGGCAGCCCGTCCTGAGCGCAGCGCCGGATCGGGGGTGATCGTAGATGCAGCCAAGGGGTATGTTGTAACCAATTTCCATGTGATCAAGGATGCCCAGCAGATTCTTGTCACCCTCAAGGACAGACGCCAGTTTCAGGCGAAGCTGGTGGGAACGGACCCCGGCACCGATATCGCCTTGCTGAAAATTGAAGCAAAGAATTTGCGGGCTTTGCGCCTCGGTGATTCCGATTTGCTTAACGTGGGCGATTTCGTCGTCGCTATTGGCAATCCGTTTGGCCTGGGACAGACCGTCACTTCCGGCATCGTCAGCGCGCTGGGCAGGAGCGGGCTCGACATCGAGGGATACGAAGACTTCATACAAACCGACGCATCCATCAACCCGGGCAATTCCGGCGGCGCGCTGGTAAGCCTCAAGGGAGAGCTGGTTGGTATCAACACAGCCATTATCGGCCCCTCTGGCGCCAATGTGGGGATCGGTTTCGCGGTGCCAAGTGCGATGGTCAAATCGGTGCTGGAGCAGATCGTGCGCTTTGGAGAGGTGCGCCGCGGCAGGCTGGGCGCGAGCAGTGAAGATATTACGCATGATCTCGCATCATCCTTGGGATTGGCATCCACCGAAGGCGCTATCATCAGCACGATTGAGCCTGGTTCTCCGGCGGAAAAGGCGGGCTTGATGCCACGTGACGTGGTAACGGGAGTCAACGGGCGCGCGGTGCGCAATGCCGCCGATTTGCGCAACAAGGTAGGAATGAGGCCGATCGGAGAAACAATAGACCTCAGATTGATAAGGGATGGCAAGCCTCTGTCCGTAAAGGTAAAGATCGCCAAGCCGGTTGAAGTGGCCGGTACCGAGGCGGAAACGGTACCCCAGCTGGCGGGCGCAACCGTAGCGAATCTCAAGGCGGGTCGGGGGCGTGCTGAAGGCGTGCTGGTGACCGAGGTAGATGCCAACAGTCCTGCCTGGCAGCATGGAATCAGGCCGGGGGATGTCATCATCGGGGCTAATCGCAGGAAAGTACGCTCGATACAGGAGCTTCTTGCGGTTCTGAAGGCAAGCGAGGACGTCCTCATTCTCAATTTGCTGCGTGGAGATTTCAGGCTGACTCTTGTAATCCGCTAGGCACTCGTCAGGGCGTCATCCCGTTGGAAGGCAATCTATCAGGGTTGGCGCGCTCCACCCTGCGCGTCGTGTCATTCCGCATCGTTGTGCCTTGACCTGCACCCGGAAATCACACACTTCATCCCGTCCAGTTGCCGGATTGAGGTTAAAAGATTCGCGCCAATTCTGGCAGCGTGTTTGGGATCACTCCACCTGGAAGCTGGTGCATGAACTTCAATTCCTCATCAATGAAACAACATGGATGGCACCGGGGGTATTTGTTCGCGGTATAATTCCCAGCTTTATGGCGAATCCGGCTTATGCAGGAAAAATATCATCCACAGCAAATCGAACAGGATGCCCAGCGGTATTGGGAGGCGAGTGCCGCTTTCAAGGCCGTTGAGATAGCTGGCAAGCCGAAATATTACTGCCTGTCGATGTTTCCGTATCCGTCCGGCAAGCTGCACATGGGGCATGTGCGAAACTACACCATTGGTGATGTGCTGTCGCGCTATCGCCGCATGCAGGGGTATAACGTGCTGCAACCCATGGGATGGGACGCTTTCGGCCTGCCCGCGGAGAACGCGGCGCTACAAAACAATGTCCCTCCCGCGCGGTGGACGTACGACAACATCGCTTACATGCGCAAACAGTTGCGGAGTCTGGGACTGGCCATAGACTGGGACCGCGAGCTCGCCACCTGCGCGCCGGACTATTACCGCTGGAACCAGTGGCTTTTTCTGCGAATGCTGGAAAAAGGATTGGCCTATAGAAAGACCGGCACTGTTAATTGGGATCCCATCGACCAGACCGTGCTGGCCAACGAGCAGGTAATAGATGGGCGCGGCTGGCGCACCGGGGCGCTGGTGGAAAAGCGCGAGATCCCGATGTATTACATGAAGATTACCGCTTATGCCGACGAACTGCTGGAAACACTGAATGTCCTGCCCGGCTGGCCGGAACGGGTCAAGACCATGCAGGCCAACTGGATCGGCAAGAGTTTTGGTGTCGACGTTATCTTCCCCGCAGACATCCTTTCCGGCATGCCGCAGGCGCTGAAAGTTTTTACCACCCGTGCCGATACGCTGCTTGGCGTAACCTACGTTGCCGTGGCAGCCGAGCATCCCGTTGCGCTATACGCCGCACGAGGCAATCCAAAGCTTGCCGAATTCATTGAAGCCTGCAAGCATGGCGCCACCATGGAAGCGGAACTCGCCACCCAGGAAAAGAAAGGAATGAACACCGGGCTGTTTGTCATTCACCCGCTGACCGAGGCGAAGCTCCCGGTATGGATCGCTAATTATGTGCTGATGGGCTACGGCGAAGGAGCGGTAATGGCTGTTCCGGCCCATGACGAACGCGATTTCGAGTTTGCGGCAAAATATTCGCTGCGCATCAGGCCGGTGATCAAGCCGGGTGACCGTGATCTGGCAAGTCCCCTCACACAGGCGTATGTGGAGCACGGTGTGACTTTTGATTCAGGCGAATTCTCCGGCCTTGAATTCCAGGCGGCGGTGGATGCAATTGCGGCGGCGCTGGAACAGAAAGGGCTGGGCGAAAAACACGTGCGCTATCGCTTGCGCGATTGGGGTATTTCACGCCAACGTTACTGGGGCTGTCCCATTCCCCTGATTTATTGCGATACCTGCGGCGTGGTACCGGTGCCGGATGACCAGCTTCCCGTGGTGCTTCCGGAGGACCTGGTGCCGGACGGTACGGGCAATCCGCTGGCAAAAAACCCGTCATTTTACGAATGTTCCTGCCCCGCCTGCGGCAAGCCCGCACGGCGGGAGACGGATACCATGGATACTTTCGTGGATTCCTCCTGGTACTACATCCGTTATGCCTGCACCGGCCAGGACAAGACTATGGCCGCTACCATGACCGATGCGCGCGTGAATTACTGGTTGCCCGTGGATCAATATATCGGCGGTATCGAGCATGCTATTCTGCATCTCCTCTACTCCCGCTTCTGGAGCAAAGTCATGCGCGATCTGGGTCTGGTAAAATTCGACGAACCGTTCGCCAACTTGCTGACGCAAGGCATGGTGCTGAATGAGATCATGTTTCGCAAAACCGAAACCGGACGCATCACCTATTTCAATCCGGCGGACGTGGATATTCAGACGGACGAGCAAGGCAGGCGCACCGGCGCGCTGCTGCGCGCGGATGGTCAACCGGTTGAATCCGGTGGCATCGGTACCATGTCGAAATCCCGAAACAATGGTGTTGATCCGCAAAAACTGGTGGAGCAATATGGCGCCGATACCGCCCGGTTGTTCATGATGTTCGCCAGCCCGCCGGAGCAGACGCTGGAATGGGCGGATACCGGAATGGACGGCGCATTCCGCTTTTTGAAACGGTTGTGGAAACAGGTGTATGAGCATTTGCGGCAAGATGTGCCCGCGGACGATCCAGCGCAAGGTGGCGATGTTGACCTTGAGCTCAAGGCCTTGCGTTTTCAGCTGCACCAGACCATCGCCAAAGTGAGCGATGACCTGGGCAGGCGCCACACTTTTAATACCGCCATCGCGGCGGTGATGGAACTGATGAACGCTCTCGGAAAACTTGAAGATTCCAGCCCGGCAGCGCGCAATTTGATGCGGGAATCGCTGGAGAAAATCATATTGCTGCTGTCGCCCGTCGTTCCTCATATCTGTCATGCGCTGTGGCGCGAACTCAAACCGGGCACCGAGCTCCTCGATCAACCATGGCCGCAAGCCGATAGCACAGCTTTGGTGCAGGATGAAATTGAGCTGGTGGTGCAGGTCAACGGTAAACTACGCGGTCAGATACGTGTCGCCAAAGATGCCAGGCGAGAAGTGATTGAACGTACGGTGGCGGAAAACGGTCAAGTACAGAAATTCATCGCCGGAAAGACAATAAAGAAGGTGATACTGGTGCCCGGCAGGCTGGTGAATATCGTTGTGTGAAAACTAGGCATCACACTTGAGGATTTAACCATGAAAAATATCTTGTTGGTTGCATTGTGTTTCGTGCTCACCGCATGCGGCTTCCAGTTGCGTGGCCAGGCTTCGCTGCCGTTTGAGACCATTTATGTTTCCTTTCCTGTGGGGCATCCTATTGGCATCGATGTCAGGCGTCTTATTCAGGCCGGTACCGCCACGCGTGTGGTTGATAAGGCGAAAGATGCACAAGCCACGCTGGATATCATCAGTGTAGTGAATGACAAACAAATCATGTCGGTATCGGGAGGCGGAAGGGTGCGCGAGTTCGAATTGCGTTATCGGGTTTCTTTTCGCCTCTATGACGCCAAAGGAGTAGACCTCATTCCCACCAATGAGATTGCCCTGCGTCGCATCATTCCCTTTACAGACGCGCAGGTCGTGGCAAAGGAGGGCGAAGAGGCGATGCTGGTCAGGGAAATGCAAAGCGACTCCGCGCAGCAAATCTTGCGGCGGCTGGAGTCGGTGAAAATAGCGGCAACCAAATAATCCTGTCCTCCGCAGCGCGGTCCAAGTGCCGGATTCAGGTAATAGTTTAGAATCATGCGAATCAATCCCGAGCAACTTACCCGGCATCTTCAGGCACAGCTTGCACCGCTCTACACGGTGTTTGGCGACGAGTTGCTACTGGCTATCGAGGCCGCCGATTTAATACGCGCCAGGGCGCGTCAGGCGGCCTATATCGAGCGGGAGATCTTCACGGTAGATCATCATTTCAATTGGGCTGCCTTGCGCCAGAGCAGCAGTAGCCTTTCGCTGTTCGGGGAACGCCGTATAATGGACATACGTATCCCGTCCGGCAAACCGGGGATTCAAGGCGGTGCGGCGATAGAAGCGTATTGCCGTGCACTGCCGCCCGACACCCTCACGCTCGTCACCCTGCCCAGAATCGATAAGCAGGGTTCGGCGGCAAAATGGTTTCAGGCGCTTGAAAAATCGGGTGTGATGATTCCAGTCCTTCCGGTGGAGCGTAACCGTTTGCCCGCATGGATAGGTCAGCGGCTTGAAATGCAGGAGCAAAACGCCGAACCCGAGACATTACAATTTCTTGCGGACAAGGTGGAGGGCAACCTGCTTGCGGCCCACCAGGAGCTCAAGAAACTTGAGCTGCTCTACCCGGCGGGAATATTGTCTTTCAATCAGGTGAAGGACGCGGTGCTGGATGTGGCGCGTTACGACGTTTTCAAACTGTCTAATGCGATGATGGCGGCGGATACCGTGCGGTATGCCCGGATATTGGAAGGCTTGCAGGGCGAGGGTACGGCATTGCCGTTTATTGTCTCCACCCTCGCGGGACAGATTCGCTCGCTAATTATCATTCTGAAAGGACGGGATTCAGGCAAGTCACTCATGCAACTCATGAATCAAGCCCGGGTATGGGGAGATCAACAGAAAATTGTGGAAAGTGCAGTCAGCCGCCTCCGGGCGAAGCAGCTGGTGCAGGCCTTGTTGCATACCGCGAAAATAGACAGGATCAGCAAGGGCGTTGCGCAAGGGGACGCGTGGGACGAATTGATGCAGCTGGGATTGCGTTTTGTGGCAGGCAAGCGGTGACAGCCTATATCAGTCATGAGTGAGCCGATTCATTGTCTAAGCGGAAACGGGATATGGATATCATCGACATAAAAACTTATATGCAATCAATAGGGCGCGAGGCTCGCAGCGCATCGCGCCTCATCGCCACAGCCGAAACAGCCGCCAAAAACCAGGCGCTCACCCTAATGGCGATGGCCATCAAACGCGATGAGCAGGAGCTGTTGGCCGCGAACGAGCGGGATGTGGAAAGCGCGAAAGCCAGAGGACTGGATGCGGCCCTGATTGACCGTTTAACGCTTACCTCCAAAGGTATTGCCGGCATGGCGGAAGGCCTGTTGCAAATTGCCGCCCTGGCGGATCCGATTGGTGAGATCAGCGATCTGAGTTTCCGCCCCACCGGCATACAGGTAGGAAAAATGCGCGTGCCGCTTGGCGTGGTAGGCATCATTTACGAAGCGCGCCCGAACGTGACGGCGGACGCCGCGGGATTATGCCTCAAGGCGGGTAATGCCGCCATACTGCGCGGCGGATCGGAAGCGATCCATAGTAACCAGGCCATCGCGGCATGCGTAAAGGAAGGATTGAAAGCTGCGGGATTGCCCGAGACTGCGATCCAGGTGATCGAAACCACTGACCGGGCCGCAGTGGGAGAGCTCATCACCATGAAAGAGTTCGTCGACGTGATCGTGCCGCGTGGCGGCAAGGGGTTGATCGAGCGTATTTCCGATGAAGCGCGCATTCCGGTCATCAAGCATCTGCATGGCGTATGCCACGTTTATATAGATGACGGAGCCGATCTGGATAAGGCCATTCGCGTTGCCGACAACGCCAAGACTCAGCGCTATGGAACCTGCAACACCATGGAAACGCTGCTGGTACATGAAGCCATCGCCAGGAAAGTGCTGCCTCCGTTGTGCAAAATCTATCTCGACAAGGGAGTGGAGTTGCGGGGCGATGCGCTATCTCGTGCCATCGTGGCGCAAATGAATGAGGCGACGGAAGAGGATTGGCACACCGAGTATCTGGCGCCGATCCTGAGTGTGCGAGTGGTTAGCGGACTGGATCAGGCCATCGAGCACATCGCCGTTTATGGCTCGCAGCATACCGATTCAATCATTACCGAGGATTACAGCCGCGCTCGCCGTTTCCTGCGCGAGGTCGATTCCAGTTCGGTAATGGTAAACGCATCCACCCGCTTCGCCGACGGGTTTGAATATGGCCTCGGTGCGGAAATCGGCATCTCCACCGACAAGATTCACGCGCGGGGTCCGGTGGGACTGGAAGGATTGACCAGCCAGAAATTCATTGTGCTGGGCGACGGACACATCAGGCAATAAAACAGATCAGGCAATAAATATTTCCAACAAAGAAAGCCAAGAGGTTAAGAGAGCTCGGTTTCTTCCCTACATAAAGTTTGCTATGACTCAGTTGATCGAAATAAAAATCCCTGATATCGGAGATTTCACGGATGTTCCCGTTATCGAACTGCTGGTGAAGCCGGGTGATACGGTGGAAAAGGAAACATCGCTTATCACGCTGGAAACCGACAAGGCGACGATGGAGATTCCCGCGCCTCAAGCTGGCACGGTAAAGGAGGTCAAGGTCAAGATCGGCGATAAGGTTTCGGAGGGGACGATCATACTTGTGCTGGAAACAGCAGCGAAACCGGCTGAGCCGGTTAAAGCGCCCGTTTCATCATCTGTACCTGCTCTCGAGTCCCCTGCGGGGGTGGCTTCAGCACCTGCGCCGGTTAAGCCCTCTCCTGATATTCCGCAGGGTGATATTCATGCCGATATCGTGGTACTCGGTGCGGGGCCGGGCGGTTACACGGCTGCATTTCGCGCCGCCGACCTGGGCAAGAAGGTGGTCCTGATCGAGCGTTACCCCGCCCTTGGCGGTGTGTGCCTCAATGTCGGCTGTATTCCCTCCAAGGCACTCCTGCACGTGGCGAAGGTCATCACGGAGGCGGAGGAAACGGAGCGTCAGGGGATCGTTTTCGGCAAGCCCGCCATAGAACTCAATAAGCTGCGGACCTGGAAGGAATCCGTAGTGGGTAAACTCACCAAGGGACTGGCAGGGTTGGCGAAGCAGCGCAAGGTGCGCGTGGTACAAGGAAAGGGCACATTCACGTCACCCAATATGATCCAGATGGAGACATCCGATGGCCTGAAAACCGTATCTTT
Organism: Nitrosospira lacus; assembly: GCF_000355765.4. NCBI lineage: Bacteria > Pseudomonadati > Pseudomonadota > Betaproteobacteria > Nitrosomonadales > Nitrosomonadaceae > Nitrosospira > Nitrosospira lacus. Next base: position 1,082,610 of record NZ_CP021106.3, read on the forward strand.
CGAGTCCTGTATCATCGCTGCGGGATCCAGCGTGGCGCGTATTCCCGGCTTCCCGTATGATGATCCGCGACTCATGGATTCGACTGGCGCGCTGAAACTGGACGATATTCCGCAGCGCATGCTCATCATTGGCGGGGGCATTATCGGCCTGGAAATGGCGACCGTTTATGACGCGCTCGGGTGCAAAATCAGTGTGGTGGAGTTGATGGATCAGTTGATCCCCGGCGCGGACGCGGATCTCGTCAAGCCGTTGTATCGGCGCATACAGAAACGCTACGAAGCGATTTACCTGAAAACCAGGGTTACCCGGATCGAGGCGCAAGAGGATGGCTTGAGTGTCACATTCGAAAGCGCATCCGATGCTGTTCCGGCACCTGAACCGCAGCTTTATGATCGCATTCTAATGGCAGTGGGGCGTCGCCCCAATGGCCGCGATATCGGTGTGGGAAGTGCCGGGGTCACAGTGGATGAGCGCGGCTACATCCCGGTAAACAAGCAGTTGCGCACCAACGTGCCGCACATATTCGCCATTGGCGATATTTGCGGCGAGCCTATGCTGGCGCACAAAGCCTCGCACGAAGGCAAGCTTGCCGCGGAAATCATCGCGGGTGGGGAACACACAAAAGAGGCGGCATTCGATGCACGCGCCATCCCGTCAGTGGCCTACACCGATCCGGAAATCGCCTGGATGGGCCTGACCGAAACCGAAGCCGGCAAGCAAGGCATCGAGTACGAAAGAGCAGTGTTTCCCTGGGCAGCGAGCGGCCGCGCGATCGCAATGGCGCGCGACGAAGGGCTGACCAAACTGCTGCTGGACAAAAAGACCCGCCGTATTCTTGGTGCTGGCATCGTGGGGGTTAACGCCGGCGAGCTGATCGCCGAAACGGTGCTGGGGCTTGAAATGGGCGCGGATATGGAAGATATTGGTCTCACCATCCACCCGCATCCCACCCTGTCTGAAACCGTCTTTTTTGCCGCCGAAATTGCGGAAGGGTCGATTACTGATCTGTATATGCCGAAGAAATGAGGATAATCCCGAGCGATATGACTACCTGTGCCGGAAACCAATTATTTCTGGGTTATTCGCTGAGCGAAACCACGATCGATCCTTGATTGTTTCTGATTCGCAGCCTCTCTGTTAATTGCCCGCACTTTTAGATCCCTCGCCGTATCTGAGGCAGCTTCATGCTGACCTGATATTTGCGATAGAGATCCAGTACCTTGGGCACATACATCCGGGTCTCTTGAAACGGTGGAATTTGATTTCCATATTTGACGACATTGTTCTCCCCCGCATTGTAAGCAGCCAGCGCCAGGCTTACATTGCCGTTGAACATTTTCAGCAGGTCGCTCAGATATCGGGTACCTGCGTGAAGATTCTGCACGGGATCGAAACGGTCGGTGGCGCCATATCGCCGCGCGGTATCCGGCATGAGCTGCATCAGGCCTGCCGCACCTTTTTTCGACACCGCCATGGCGTTGTAAGCCGATTCCGCGGAAACCACGGCATGTACCAGCGCACTTTCCAGGGCGTAAATCCTGGCGATCTCTTCGATGATGGCGCCATACTGAACCCTGGCCAGCTTGTCAGAGCGCCTGTCACGGGTACCGGGAATTGTTTTCCGGGCTACGGCGTCGTTAGCCGCCGTAAATGGAACATAGCGTTTATCCGTGGGTACGTTACTGAAATGTGCGACGCCATCCTCGTCGGTAAACCAGTAGATAGTGGCGTTGGCCGGCTGGGCAGCCAGGCCGCATGCCAGCAAGGCCGTCAATATGAATGGGCGTGGCGAAAAAAATTTCATGACCCTGCCTGGTGGAAGGACGATTTCGTTCTCTTGCTTTTTCTTCATTTGATTCAGCAGAAATTATACCCATCGTCGGGGCAACGACCAAACTGACTATTTGTAAGATCGTATTGACTTAACGGCAGAAACCGCTGTTTGCTCAAGTGATCTGCAATTACCGTACCGTGTCATCAGTACAGTAGTTTTCCTGCCAGATTCCGCTCCATGGATACGAGTGCTAATGGTTCAGCCTTCGGTCTCTGATGAAAATTTCTGCTGGATTCAAGTATGGGGTAATATTGTTTCAATTTGAGTGTGAGGCACTGCTGTCCCACAAAACCGCTAAAAAAGGCCTGAATATCCTTTGTTGATTTACAATGAGTTTCTCGACAACTCTTTGAAAGACAAAGGAATCCAAGCCATGGCGCATTGTAATACAGTCTTCTTGCAACTGCTTAAAATTGTTGGCAGACATGAATTTGAAGCGATCGCTTCTTTGCATCACCAAGGCCAGAGGTTGCGCAAGACCAGCCGCTGGGCACAGTTTGTTGCCATGGTATTTGCACAGTTGAGCGGGCGGCAGAGTTTGCGTGATATTGAAACCAACCTGCAAGCACAACGCCAGCACAGCTATCACTTGGGCAGCGCGCCCATTTCCCGGTCCAGTCTGGCACGCCTGAATAACCAGCAACCCGCTAGTTGTTACGAAGCGCTGTTTTACCGTCTGTATGAGCGCTGCCTCAAGCGGGCACCCAAGCACGGCTTCCGCTTTAAGAATCCGCTTTATGCGCTGGATGCTTCTCTCATTGATCTATCGCTCAAGCTTTTTCCCTGGTCGCATTACGCGTTGGGAAAAGGCGCCATGAAGTTACAGGTTGGACTGGATTTAAGAGGCAATCTGCCCGCATTTGCCACCCTCACGGAAAGCAGGAAGGCGGATAGCGAGTGCGCCAAACTGCTTGCCTTGCCCAAAGGCAGTATTGTGGTATGTGATCGCGGCTACAATGATTATTCCTGGTACAAGTTACTGACCGGGCAGGGGGTCTTTTACGTCACCCGACAACGGGGCAACGCCACTTATGAAGTTATTGAACGGTGTGCCGTTCCTGTTCATTCGAGCGTCATCAGTGATGCAGTCATTCGCTTCAATTCGTACCGCTCGTGCCAGAAGGAGCTGCCCAACGTGCGCCAAGTGGTCTACCAGGATGCGCAAACACAACGGGAATACATCTTTATCACCAACCATTTCAAGCTGTCCGCGCAAACCATTGCTGCCATTTATAAGCAGCGCTGGCAAGTGGAGTTGTTTTTTAAATGGATCAAGCAAAATCTCAAGATCAAATCGTTTTTGGGCACCAGCAAAAATGCCGTGATGACCCAAATCTGGATTGCCATGTGCGTCTATTTGCTGTTGGCATTCATCAAATTCAGTCATCAAGTGGCAATATCTCAGCAACAAATCCTGAGGCTGCTCGCACTTAACCTGTTTGCAAAACGGGACCTGATTAGGCTGATCAAGACTGAACCGCCGCCGGGTGATCATCAACCCATCCAGGGAGCTTTATGGTAATGACAAATTGTGGGACAGCAGTGAGTGTGAGGCCATATTATTTCAATGGTTAGTAAAAAAAAATCCAGGCTATACCAAGAGGCACTTGTGTATTCATATTTATTGATAAAAGAGACCAAGATCATGCTGCACAGGATGCTGGTAACCTCTATTTATGTCTGGGCGCTGCTTATCATGTCGGGATGCTCTGTTTTTATGGCGGCTAACCAGCCGACCAGCAAGAACCTGGACCTGTTCTCGGTAGGAACACCTAGAGATATGCTCCTGGCCGAGTATGGCCTGCCTTCCGTAAGCGAAACGAAGGACGGCAAAAGACGCGAGATCTTTACGTTCAAACAAGGTTACAGTACGGCAGCAAAAACCGGCAGGGCCGTTTTTCATGGTGTTGCCGACTTTTTTACTCTTGGTTTGTGGGAAGTGGTGGGTACGCCAACCGAATTGGTTTTTCAAGGAGAGGAGATGGCGTTCGACGTTAGTTATGACGAGAATGATCGAGTCGACAAGGTAACCGTATTGAAGAAAAAATAAAATAACGTGGGGCTGCCCCGGCTTTCCATGAGCCGGAATCTGTATTATGAGGGAAGCTGCTGTTTACTCAAGTGATCCGCAATCGTGACAAACTGCGCCACCGACAAATTCTCTGCCCGCTTGCCCGGGTCGATTTCCAGTGCCGTATAGTCTTCCGGTTTGAGATAATTGTGCAATGTGTTACGCAAGGTCTTACGCCGTTGCGAAAATGCGGCGGAGACGATTCGGGCAAATAAATTTTCCTTATCCGCCCCAATTAACAATTGCCTGCGCGGAATCATGCGTACAACCGCCGATTCCACTTTTGGCGCGGGCCGGAAACAATCCGGCGAGACAATGAGAAGCTGTTCCATTTCAAAGCGGCATTGCAGCATGACCGAAAGCCGCCCGTAATCCGAAGTGGAGGGTTGAGCTACCATACGTGCCACTACTTCCTTTTGCAGCATGAAATGCATATCCCGGATACCGTCCGCGAATTGAGCCAGATGAAACAGGATGGGTGTGGAAATATTGTAGGGCAGGTTACCTACCACCCGAAGATTCTTTCCTAGCACCGAAAAATCGAATTCCAGGGCATCGGCCGAATATATTGTCAAGCACCGTTCCGAAAATTCGCGGTGCAAGCGTTCGACAATATCGCGATCGATTTCCACCACATGCAGGTGATCGAGCGATTGCAGCAAGGGTCGTGTCAAGGCCCCCAACCCGGGTCCGATTTCCACCAGAAGGTCGCCCTTGCCCGGATGAATGGCGCGAACAATATCTGCTACGATCTGGGTGTCAATCAGAAAATTCTGCCCGAAACGCTTACGAGGAATGTGTTGCATAAACCTGAACCCTGTCCGGCAACCTGCGTCGCGAAATCCGGTTTGTTATTTGTGGTACAGCGCCAATTTTTCCTGAACTATTTCCGATTTCCAGCCAGCATCGCCGCCATGGCAATTGCCGCCAGTAAACTGCCAGGATCGGCCCGGTTGGTTGCCGCCAAATCCAGGGCGGTGCCATGATCCACCGATGTACGGATGATAGGCAGCCCCAATGTAATGTTCACGCCTGTGCCAAAGCTGGCATGTTTCAGCACTGGCAGCCCCTGATCGTGATACATGGCGAATACGCAATCGTAATTCTTCAGGTGTGAAGGATTGAATAGCGTATCAGCGGGCAGCGGACCTATTAAATTGATGCCTTCGCCGCGCAATTTTTCCAGGGAGGGTATGATGATATCGATTTCTTCCCTGCCAAGATGGCCTGATTCGCCCGCATGAGGGTTTAATCCCGCCACGGCGATGCGGGGTCTTTCAATGGCGAAGCGGGTGATCAAGTCGTGGTGAATAATCCGCAGCTTTTGCTCCAGAATTTCGCGGGTGACGGCCGCTGCGACATCCTTCAGCGGCAGATGCGTGGTGGCAAGCGTTACCCGCATGCCGCCACCCGCCAGCATCATGACCACCCGGCTGTTTGTGAGCCGGGCAAGGTATTCCGTGTGACCGGTGAATGCGATTCCAGCGTCATTAATGATGCCTTTGTGTACCGGCGCGGTGACCATCGCATCGAATTCATGATTCATGCATCCGTCAACGGCATGCTCCAGCGTTTCCAGAACGTAGCGAGCGTTGGCTGGATCAAGCTTTCCGGGAGCAGCTGGTTCAGCCAGCGGCACGTGCAGTACCTGCAAGCAGCCGATTCTGTGTTCGGTGTTGCTCACCGGGGAGTAGTTCATTATTTCCAGCGGAAGCCGCAATAACCGGGCACGTTCCCGCAGCAAATCACGGTCGGCGATGACGATCAGCCCGCATGGAAGATTTCGCTGAGCGAGTTGCACGCACAAATCAGGGCCGATTCCAGCAGGCTCGCCAGCGGTGAGAGCCAGTTGCGGGAGAGGAGAAGTCATGGCACCACCGGAAGAAAATCGTTTACTTCACTCACGATATCGAACATATTTGATCGTGGTGTCTCGATACTAACCTTCCTCCAGCCTGTATTCGACGTAAGCGCGATCACGCAGTCGTTGCAACCAGTCTTGGAAAGTTGTGTCGGCTTTACGCGCACGGATCGCCTGGCGTGCAGTTTGCCGCCTCCGTTCCGTGCTCATGTCCTGGGAGCGGCGTTCAATCACCTGAATGAGGTGCCAGCCGAATGGAGACTGTACCGGTCCGCTGATTTCTCCGTCCTTAAGTGCGCTCATAGCCTGCTCGAACTCCGGTACGGTATCGCCAGGCGAGACCCAGCCCAAATCGCCTCCCGATGCAGCACTGGCGTCTTCAGAGTGCAGTTTCGCAAGTTCGTCAAATTTGCCCCCATTGTCCAGGCGCTCTTTCAAGTCGGTTATTCGGCGTCGGGCATCGCCTTCGGACGTAAGCTCATTGATTTTGACAAGGATATGGCGAGCATGGGTCTGATCCACCATCGTTACGGTTTCATTTTGGTTGCGCCGGTCAACCAGTTTTAGGATATGAAAGCCGTTAGGGCTCTGGATTATCGAAGATAATTCGCCGGGTTTCATGGGTGTCACGTACTCGGCGAATCTCTTTGTCAGCTGGTTGGCGGGGCGCCAGTCCAGCAAACCACCTTGCATGGCGTCGTCTGCATTGGAGAATTCAGCGGCAACCTTGGCAAACTCGGCGCCATCCTTCAATTGAGCCAGAGCTGCTTCTGCCCGTTGCCGCATGGCCTGGATTTTTGCACCATCTGCTTGCTCCGGTACCTGGATCAGAATATGAGCGATACGGTATTCTATGTTACCGTCCGTTGACTGTTCCTGCGTATGCAGGAAATTGTCTACCTCTCCCTCAGTCACGCTTATCCGATTGTTTACCTCGCGTTCTTTCAGCCGTACCAGGATAATTTCGTCCCGAATTTCGTCACGAAATTTGTTGAAGCTGATCCCATCCTGTTCGAGCGCGCTGTGAAATTCCGGCAATGACAGCTTGTTCTCCTGGGCGATGCGACGGATAGTCTGGTCGAGTTCAGTATCGCTGACGGTCAGGCCGGTTTCTTTCGCAAGTTGCAGCTGTACGCGATTGACAATAATACGTTCCAGTATCTGCTTCTCCAGTACCGCCGGCGAGGGCGCCTGCATGCCTTGTTTCTGCAACTGTCTAACGGCGGTTTTAATCATCTCGTCCAGCTCGTGACGTGTGATGACATTCTCATTCACGACCGCGACGATGTGATCTATGGTTTGAATACCCCGGGGATGGGCTGGCTGTTGAGCAATAGCGATTCCGGCTGTGAGCATAGCCAGCAGAATAGGGGGACGTAACAAAAATTTCGTGGCCATGTAAATAAGCGTATCAACCAAAATCTGATGGTTGCAGCGTACTCACCATGAAGGTGAAGGTCAAGCGACGCAAGAAGCCTTTGTAGATCATAGCGCTAAACTGGAGAATGAGCAGTTCAATGCCGGATTCGGTTCAAAGATTGCAGGGCAGGGAAATCAAGGGTCCCGCGAGCTCGCAATTTATGATCCAGGCTATGGCCCTTCCACTGTGCCGCTTCCCTGGCTGCCGGTCCTGGTGTATCCGGGGATGCTACGCTGCAATACCTGTAGCGGGTTTGATCCGATTTGCATCAGGCCATTCAATTCAAGTTGCAAAAACGCCGCCGTGGTTGTTTTCTGAGTGGCAAGAGTCAGATGCTGGACCACAAACCGCAACGACCAGCAGCAGGCATTATACTCAAGTCCCGCCAGCCCTTCCAGAATCTTCTGATCCTGTAACGAGTAATTCAGCCGTGCCACAGTCTGCCATCTTTCCGACCACCGCCATTGTGATGATGCATCGACCTGGTGCAGCACATCGCGAGTGAAGCGGTAGCCAAAATTTACCACCCTGCCAGGTTCCGGGCGGTAGCTCAAGCCAGAACGCACCACATCGGCCAAAAGCCTGGTCTGGTCAAATTGCACGCTTGTATCGGTGCTTATCGTTGGTGTGATAAACCCCGTAACCGCGGCGATAAAATCGGGTCTTCTGTTGATCGTCGAAGGCGCATCCAGGGTTATGCGACGATCTATGAAGCTCATCTGGTGGCCGACGGCAAGCCGCAAACGCTCTTTGCCGGTGTCTGCCTCTATCAGACGGGATGTAAGCGCGAAGGTCAGCTGATTTGCGTCGTTGATACGGTCGCTGCCGCTGAAGCGATTTTCGGTTAAGATCTGGGCAAAACTGAAGTCCGTCTTGGCGGAATCGAAGTTAGGCAGTGAATTCTGGTCACGGAACGGTACATAAACATAAAAGAGTCGTGGCTCAAGGGTTTGAGTGAACCGTTCTCCGCCCAGTTCCATTTTGCGGTCAAACATAACGCTACTATCCACGCTGAACAACGGCAAGGTGCGGGCCGGATTCGTATCCTGCGGCACGCCGGAGGATGAGCCAGGGGATTCCAGGCTATACGTCGTGTGGTGTACGCCAACCTTGGGCGTGATATAGCCAAATGCGCTGCGCATGGGGTAGCTGACACTGGGAAAGAACGTGACACGTTGGCCGCTTACCAGGGTAGGGTGGGAAAAATTCGTCCAGCTGCTGACAAGATTGAAGTCCAATCCGAGAACATCGGCTTTATTCGCGGTAAGAGTAACCTGCGGTAGCCGTTTATAAGGAGCCACCACCGGGTTCAAGGGATCCTGGATAGTCTGGAATTGCTGTACGAGTGAAGTGACATTCAGGGTGCCGTTATCTCCCAGATTGCGATTGTATGCCACGAGCCCCTGCTGCAACAGATTGGTTCGGGACGTCAGGTTCATGGTATTGCCGAGATCGCGGAAGTAGGTATCATCGGACACCCTGTTATAGTCCAGGCGGCCAAACCAATGTTGGCCCAAAGTCTGATTATGTGCAAATGCCACGCGATAGCGGGTTTCCTTGGTGTTGAGGTCGGTCGGCAATACCTCTGCCAACAAATTGCCATTTAAATTGGTCCCTAGATAGCGGAACTCGCTGTTCAACGCGACACCACGCCGCGACATCGCGCGCGCAGAGATGGTCGCGTCAACGTTGGGTGCGATGTTCCAGTAAAACGGGGCGGTAAGTTCCACGCCAGTCCGGACACTGTAACCATACAAGGGGGCAAGGAGCCCGCTCTTGCGTTTCCCGCTGAATGAGAAATTCATCCAGGGCGTGTACAGTATCGGGGTGTCCTTGAATGTCAGCTTCACTTTTCGCGCAGTGCCCTCTTTCTTCGTGTTATCGATTTCGACGTCGTCGACTTGGAGATACCAATCGTCATCTCCGGCCGGGCATGTTGTGTAAGTCGCCTGCCGAAGCCGGTATCGATCCTCGCCTTCAAACAGCAGCATTTTGGCGCTGCCGCGGCTGCTCGCATCTTTTAGACGATAACTGGGTTCACTCAATTGCCCGGTTTTGTTTGCCAGATTGAACTTGAGCTGCGAACCCTCCAGTATGTCTCCACGTTGTTCGACACGCACCCCGCCCTGGGCCTCGGCGATATCGGTATCCTGATGGTATTTCATCCGATCCGCCGAGATAAACTGGTCGCCATTAAACAATTCGGCCTTCCCGATTGCGTCAATCTCCTGGCCGGTATGGCCCTCCAGGCGATCTGCCGAGACAAATACAGGTCTGGCTTTTTTCTTTTCCAGCCTGGTGGATGGGGCAACTAATTCGCTTCCATCTTTCATCGCTACCAACCGGGGCTCATCCTCCGGTGCCACTGCACCGCCGAGACGCAACCGGGTATCACCCTCCTGTGCAAGGTGTCCCCAGATTTGTTCCATCCCAATAGTTACGGGTTTGTTTTTACTTGGTTCTATCCCGGTACCGGGTATTGCCATCATATTTCCATTCTTCAGCATGGGGGCAGGAGTCGACGGGATAGGCGCAGGCCCGGTTTGGCTGCCTTGGGTGCTACCACGCAGCTTAGCTTCACCTTCCCGTTCGAGGTGTCCCGGTAAGCGCTCGATTCCAGCCAATACAGGCGTGCCGTCTTTCCTTTCGGCGGCGGTAATAGGCAATCCTGAAGCGGGGCCGTCTTTTGCAGAAGGTGATAGTGTATAGTTCTGCTGCGGTTGCAATGGGGCGCTGTCTGGTGCATGGCCCGGCTGTTTGACAGGTATGGCATTCTGATCGGCCGAGACGACAGGGCTGCGGCGCAACTCGGTTTCGCCCCTGGCATCGATTTCATATTCATGATGACCCTGTATGCGCTCCGCATCGATGAATACGGGTTTGTTATCCCCGGCCCCCGCCTTGGGGGCGGGGCCCGCCTGTTCGCTCTTGTTTTTCGATGCTGATGACGGCGTGTCGGCTAGTGCATTGAATACAAGGCAGGATAAACAGACAGACCAGCGGATGGAGCGGGAAAGATGCGATTTCATGGGTGGATATTCATCCTGAAATGGCATCTTGATACGGATGAGTTACCATTTCCGGATTTATAAGTCTCGCATCATAGGTATGAGGGCGCGACAATACGTAGCCTGGTGGGGTCGGGTTATGAAAATCGCGGAAGCTTCGTATCAGGCCCCGGCGCTGGGCTGGCCTTGAAGATGAATTAACGAAGAGCAAAACCATAAGTGTAACAAAAAATGGAGGACAACCTATCGCATGCTTGCGTATAGATGCCAGCGAACCCTTAAACAGGTCGCTGCATCGCGCGCCCATGGCGGACTCACCCAGCTCCGGATTTGCCGGTAGGAGGGGATGGAATGCGCGATTGTGCAAGCGGCAGCTTGGTCCAGCCAGTTCCTCCGGTTATGCCAGCGATTTCGGCCCGCTGGCTGTTTCTTTGTGCAATAGCTGATAAAACGAACGTTGCTTTGTAGGCTGTCATAGTCCATTTATATTCAGGAGTTGCTTTGCATATTCATATTCTCGGCATCTGTGGCACGTTCATGGGTGGTATCGCGGCGATCGCGCGCGAAGCGGGCCATGAGGTCAGTGGCTGCGACGCAGGCGTTTATCCACCCATGAGCATCCAATTGGAGTCCCAGGGAATAGCGCTGATAGAAGGGTTTTCTCCTGAACAAATCGGATTGAATCCTGATTTGTTCGTAATCGGCAATGTGGTAACCCGCGGCAATCCCCTCATCGAGGAGATCCTCAATCGCAATCTTCCCTATATTTCCGGTCCGCAATGGCTCTCCGAAAATATATTGCGCGACAAATGGGTTCTGGCGGTCGCCGGGACCCACGGCAAGACCACGACCAGTTCGATGCTGGCATGGATACTCGAGTATGCGGGCATGGAGCCAGGATTCCTGATTGGAGGCATACCCCAGAACTTCGGGTTATCGGCCAGACTTGGCGGTTCGCCTTTCTTTATCATCGAAGCGGATGAATATGACACCGCTTTTTTTGACAAACGTTCTAAGTTTGTACATTTCCGCCCGAGAACAGCGATTCTCAATAACCTGGAATTCGATCACGCCGATATATTTGCGGATCTTGCAGCAATCGAGCAACAGTTTCACTATTTCGTACGCGTAATCCCCGGCAACGGCCTTATCGTCAGCAACGGCAAGGAACAAAGCCTGGAGCGTGTTTTGACCAAAGGATGCTGGACACCGGTGGAACGAGTAGGAGTCGCTGAAGGCTGGCACAGCGATATCCTGGGCGATGGCGGGATTGCGATTCGTTTCATGGATAAGGCCCAGGGAACATTACATTGGGAGTTGCTGGGAGAACACAACCGCATGAATGCGTTGGCTGCGCTGGCCGCTGCTCGTCATGCCGGTGTGCCGGCAAACGTCGCTATCGCCGCGTTGACACAATTCAAAAACGTGAAACGGCGCATGGAAATGCGCGGTGAAATCAATGGCATCAAGGTGTACGACGATTTTGCCCATCATCCCACCGCTATCCGGACAACTCTCGAAGGCTTGCGCAGCACGGTGGGGGGAACACGCATCATCGCTGTGCTGGAGCCTCGTTCCAATACCATGAAAATGGGCATATGGAAAGACAGCCTGGCGGATAGCCTTGCGGCGGCGGATCTGGTGTTTTGTTATATCGCCAATCTGGGCTGGAACGCGAAAGAAGCATTGAGCCGCATGGGCAGCCGGGCGGTGAGCCATGACAATCTCGAGCAGTTGATCGCAGCCATCGCGGCTGCGGCTCATCCCGGCGACTGTGTTCTCATCATGAGCAATGGTGGTTTCGGTGGTATCCATGAAAAGTTGCTCAAGGCGATAGGAGAAACCATTGCCAATTAATGGCTATGAGTTGTGACCGCTCTGAGGAGGACGAAGGAATGGTTAGCGTGGCGGCTTCACGGTTTCACAGCTTGCACTGATCCATCGGCCGCTGGTATCGGCCTGCTCATTGACGGGACGATCTTGTACAGTGCCCTTGAATATTGTCCATCCCGAAAAACTCTCGGGAGTCATAAACGTTCCTTCAGCTCTTCCGTTGCCCTTTAATTGGGGATTTGTACAGACGAGATCCATTGTGTAGCTGTTTTCCGTCCGGACTGCGTTTTTAAAACTGCATCCGGTTTGATTCTGATGAAAATAGGATGGAATTTTTTCGTCCGCCATTTGCTGGGTGATGCAGATTTTGGATGTTGCCGCTCCATTCTGGATCTGCGGCATATCCAGTCCGTATTGCTTGGCCAGGTTTGTCAATTGTTGCATTTGATCTGGGGGGATCTGGGGCACCAGGGCCAACAACATTGACGTTGTAGTGACTTCCCATAATCCGGGGCGTATGTTGTTCTCGGCCGCTCCTGCCACTGAAGCTATGGATAACAGGAATAATGATAAAAGGATTTTTTGCATCGAATCTCCTGGAACGGACGACATAAACGTTGAATGTGTATTAGATCAGATAAGCCCGAAGTATAGGAGTATTGTGACCTGGAGTTTGATCGATTTGACGCGGGATGGTTCGCTTTCCAGTAAGCGCTGGATTCAGGATAATTTCCCCACCTCTTCTTTATTGGCCGTGCTCCGAGAATCCGGGATTTTTAGCAAGAGGGTCACAGATAGCGAGAACGAGGTGCGAAATGGTGCAATGGTTACTGCGGGGGAATGGAAAGAAGCCAGCGCAGTTTGGCATCTTCGTTGCCATCCGGAATTCTGAATCAGGAACATATTACCGCAAGGTGAACTGAAATGATCGGGTTGTGGAAATACCAGCATATTTTGAGCATCCTCCTATTCTGCGCTTCACCGGGCACGTGGGCGAATATGGGCGATAGTGATCTTATCACTGCTGCCGGGAACGGGAATGTTTCCCGGGTCAAGGCGCTGCTCGCGACCAAAGCCAATGTGAATGCCAAGACGGATAATGGCACCACCGCATTGATAGCGGCATCACAGAATGGCTACGAAGAGATGGTGAAGGTGCTGATAGAAGCCAAAGCGGACATCAATGCGAAGACAAGCAATGGCACCACCGCATTGATGCAGGCGTCGCAGAAAGGCCACAGGGAGGTCGTGCGCGAGCTGCTTGCCGCTAAAGCCGATGTGAATGCCAGGAGGGGCGACGGTGCCACGGTATTGATGCAGGCTTCGCAGGAAGGACATTCTCAGATAGTACAAATGCTGCTCGCCGCCGGGGCCGATGTGAATGCCCGGCTGGATAATGGCGCAACCGCATTGATGCTGGCCTCGCAGATCGGTCACGCGGGCGTCGTACAGACGCTGCTCGCGGGCAAGGCCGATGTGAATGCCAAAGCGGGCAATGGCGCCACAGCGCTGATGCTGGCATCGAAGTATCGCCACCAGGGGGTGGAAAAACTCCTTAAGGAAGCGGGCGCCAAATAATCCTGAATCCAGCGGTTTATCGTCTACCTTACAAGATCAGCATCTCGATCCACAAAGACCGTCGTGTTACGTAATCTTCGCTCTCAGGGTTCCCAGATCATCGCATGAAGAATCCCGCGAAGCGGGATCGGGCAGCGCAGGAATGGCGTGATCGCCTTTCATGGCGTCCGTATGCCGTTGCACGGCGCACCCTTCCGCATCGCTGTATCTGCTTCCCTAAAAACCGCGCCCGGACTTGGAAGGATAACGCAAACAACGCTCGGGTGGCCCTGAAGAATCTCCCAATTTGCGGACAGCACATTTCATGGAAATGTTTAATCAGGAAATCCCTTTAGGTCCAGGAAAGGTCATACTGCTCCGGGAAGGGGCCGGACTTGTAGTCAATCGGTGCATTTGCCTTGATATCCTGCCGTCTCAAGACCTGGCGTACCATTTCGGGGATCATGACCATTCCAACGTAGCGTCCCAGGCATTCATGGCTGCCGAAACCGAAATGAAAATAATTGTACCAATTCCGTTGCGGAATAAATTCATCTGGTGATTCAAATGCCCGTTCATCAAACATTGCCGACAGGGTCACCGGCAAAACATAAGTGCCCGCGCGCAGAACGGTGGCATATCCCGTACCCTTGGCCGCGGTGTAGTCACTCGCGGTCGTGCGAAACAAATAGGGGGTAATCGGGACGAAGCGCAGAGCCTCCCAGACGATGCCATCGAACTCGGCGGGAGTATCCTTTTGCGCGGCGGCCTTGGCCTTCTCAAGCCATTCCGGATGTAGCATCAGATATTGGATGATCTGGGCAACTGCCTGCGAAGTGGTCTCGATTGCACCAATCAGAAGGCCGCCGGCATTGAGTCCTAGCCGCTTGATATCGAAATCCAGCTGTTTCGGATAATCTGTCCGCAACATTCTGGTTACGATATCATCATCCAGCCGCACCAGGGTTGAAAGCGTTATTTGCTCTGCTTTTACCTGGAGCGTGCGGCGGGCAATAAGTTCGAAGATGAACATGCCAAGTGCTTTGGAGGTTTCATCATGGCGATCAATGATCTGCTGGGATTTTTCCGGGGGCAGCAGGTCGAAGGGCTGATTATGGAAAGTATCCCATTGGTTCCAGTAAGACCATTCGATCAAATCACTCCGTTTTGCTCCGGTTAACCCGAAATATTCCCGCACCAGCGTGGCTGGCACCATGCGGCAATAATTGTTGACCAGCTCGACGTTGCCATTGGCAGTGTCGAGTATTTCCTTGGAGACGTTCGCCACCATTTCGCGCACAGCAGGCAGATCGTCGCGATTCAACATGCATTGCATCAGTGATTTTTCACGCGTATGCAGGGCATCATCGTCATGCATCATCAGGTAATCAGCCATTTTCGGAACATAGGGCTTAACCGTGAATACCTTTGGCATGCTCAGCACTTCCCTAACATCGTCGAAGCGCGTGACCAGAGTAAATTTGGGGGTTATCAGAATAGGGCGTTTTTCACGCAATTCCTTAAAAAACGGTAATGGCTCTGTGTCTATCCAGCGGCGCGCCAACGGAGATTTGTCTGCATCGGCAGCGGCGTCATACTGCTCCAGGTAGTGACTTGCGCTCATCGGTAGCTCCCTATGATTTATGGATGATAGATATCAAAAATGCGATAGCCGGAAATCAAGAGTGGATCATAGCGTTTTCAGGTATTCCAACAGATCGAGGCGTTCTTCTTTGGACATGGGATATAGGCATTTAATGGATTTATCCATAAGTTCGTCTTTAATGGTTTCATCCGTGCATTGATCCTTGATCTTTTGATCCACAGGGCCGTCAGACTCGTCTGCGGTACGTCTGACACCGTAGTCGTGTCCGGCGTTGCTATTGCCGCGAATGTCTGTCTTGAATACGAAGCCCCCATATCCCGTACTTTTCAGGCCTACCTTGACAGGGTCGAATTCGCGTGAACCGACCTCAAACTCGTCAGGTCGATACTCGCCATCTTGCGGATCTCCCGCACGTCTTTTCGGCAATAGCAAATCATAGAGTGTCGGTACGGAGCCATTATGCAGGTAAGGCGCGGTTGCCCAGATGCCATTCAGCGGCCGTGCCTTATAAGATTTCAAGGATGCGACTGGATTGGCCGTGGTGTCCGGATCGTAATCCCCGTGCTTGATCGATGGTTTGATCTCGTTATGGCGGAACCCTGCCGCCAAATTGGAAAGCCAGTCGATCCAGCGGCGCAAGAACCATTTGTCCTGATCAGGAGTAGCGACAACCCCGATAGTCGCCCGGGTCAGCAAGGCTGCAACCGGAGCTCGCCGATCCAGCAGGACATCGCCCACACTCATGCCAACATACTGATTGCGCAGAATGCCGGAGAAACCTTGGTAACTTACGCTATTTTCGGCCATCTGGGGATCCGTGCCCACATCGCTTGAGCTTGACATGTGTGCCACGACGCGGCGATCTGGATCGTCGCGCTGGATTCTTGCATGACAGCTCACGCAATGCTTGTTGAACAAGGATCTCCCATTCGCAAGGCGGCTTTTGTCAATGGGCGGAAAGATATCCTCCGGCCATAACGGAGATTGCAGACTCAACAGACGCGCTTCGATAAGGCGTAGGTTATGGACGTCAACGGAAGAATAATAACTGATGTGAGGGCCATAGAAGCCCTGCCCGTTGATGAAGGACGACAGCGAAAACCCTTTTCTTTCCGTCCAGTCAAGTGAACCGAATACGCCTATTGCCTCTCCTGTATTGCGTGCGATCGCCTTCAGCCCGGCATTTTCCGTGAGGCCGTTCCATTGAACATAATCATGCTGAGGGGTATCCCACAGAAATGGGTAGCTTACGGGTGCATCAGGCGGATTGAAGAGCTTCTTCCGTAAACGCCCGAGTGCTTCCCAGCCATTGTTTTCGTTCAAGGTCCTCACGATGTTCTGGACAATATTATCCCGTTCAACCCCGCTGAGAACAGTACCTGCATCGCTTGTTATCGCTTTTATCTGTTCCTCAGTCATCGCGTGTTCTCCCATTATTCTGGGATCACGCAACAGTTCCTTAAGCTCTCTTATGTTGATGACATGTTCCAGAACCCTGTTGTAAATGCGTCCGAACGCATCCAGGCGCGCGTAGCCGTAATGGAGGTTGCTGTAGTTGATCGTAATATAGCTGGCGAGACGCTCGCGATATTTTTTGAGGTCTGCGAGCACCTCGGCCTCCGTCTTGTAATTGCCGCGAGACAAGACATTTTTCACAAACCGGTTCCGGGCCTCCTCGTTTTCGAGGGTTGCTATCAAGGCGCGGACGATATCCGCCATGAAGGTTTCCATATCGGCACTTGCCGGGCCGCCATCAATCCGTATTCCCTTGCCCTTATAGTTTATTTGTCCGGTATGGCAGGCGGAGCAAGTCAAGCCGAGATATTCCTTACCCTTGTAGTCATCCTTGACGAATCCGACAGGCAGCCCATCCGGGTTGCTGGAAGTGATCTTCTGCGGCAGATAGCGGTAGCGATTCATGTTCTCGTTGGAGCGAAACGGCTCGGATTTGCCGACCTGCTCCAGTGCCAGGAAAAAATCGTAGGGCATCATGTTGGATCCCTGCGTGATGGTGTAAAACCAGAGGCTATCGGCGGGTGTCCATCCTTGATCAAGATACTTTACCGCCGTAAAGCTGTCGCCAAAAACATCCTGCTTTACGGTGGTTGCACCCCTGTCCGGATCAGCCTCGAGTGCCGCGCAGGCTGGCAGGAGCGTGATCATGAGAACTAGTACAGGAATAAAAAATGTACGTCGCTTTTTTTTCAGCGCGATTGAGAATTGGTTCACGGTATCCCCTTTATGGCGAATGCGGTCTCTTGTAAAAATTATTATAGTCGATTCCTGGAAAATATCTTGTCATGGATGAGCTTATATCGAGATCAGGAACGTTGTCATGGAGAAACTCGCGGTCAGTAGCGAAACCCGCGCATAGTGCAGCCTTTTCCGGTAGGCTGGTTAGCGCGGTCAATGCGGGACGGATCCTGTCTGGTTCGCCTGATCTCGTTGAAAGTGCGTTTCAAGTTATAATTCAATGGTCAATCCTTCCAAGCATCATGTTCCGTTCGCGACGATCATGATTTTTACCGGCGGCGCCCGCAAAAATACCATTTTATGAATGTTTTTTACGAAGAGGAAGGTACCTTCAAAGTAGCCACAGTCCTTGCTGACAATACGACATCGCTGCAAGTGGAGGCGCCTCACGGCAAGCGCGCAAAGATAAAGGCAGCCTCGGTACTGCTGCGGTTTGAGGCACCCTCGCCGTCCGAATTTATGGATCTCGCGCAGAAAATGGCGGAGGACCTTGATCCGAATTTTCTCTGGGAGTGCTGCGAGCGTGAGGCCGAGTTCGCCAGCGATGCATTGGCTGCGGATTATTTCGGTCACACAGCAAAGTCCGAGGAAGCGGCCGCGGTGCTGATCCGGTTGCACAGCGCGCCCATATATTTTTATAAAAAAGGTCGGGGGCGCTATAAAGCCGCGCCATCGAAAGCATTGGAGGCGGCGCTTGCCGGCCAGGAAAAGAAGCGCCTGCAGGTGGAACAGCAGGCTCGCTATGTGCAATTACTAAGCGCGTTTACCCTGCCGGAAGAATTCAGGCCGTTGTTGCGCAACCTGCTCTACCGGCCCGACAAGAATACCGTCGAGTGGAAGGCGCTGGACACCGTTTGTGCTGCAACCAAGCTAAGTGTTCCTGCCTTGCTCGAAAAATGTGGCGCGATACCGTCTACGCATGACTACCATGTCAACCGGTTCCTGCTGGAGCATTTTCCCGAAGGAATCGGCTTCGGCGTGCCGGACGCGGGCGGCGAATTGCGCGACCCATCAGATTTGCCCCTGGCGGAGGTGGTGGCGTTCAGCATAGATGATGCCACCACGACCGAAATTGACGATGCCTTTTCGGTCACGCCGCTGACTCTGGGAAGTTTTCGCATCGGTATCCATATTGCCGGGCCCACATTGGGCATCCCGCCGGGTTCCCTCCTGGATATGGAGGCCGCACAGCGTCTTTCCACCGTATATCTTCCGGGCAGCAAAATCACGATGCTGCCGGAAGCGGTGATACATCACTACACATTGGGTGAAGAACGGCTATGCCCGGCACTTTCAATGTATATAGACGTGGCGGACGATTTCACTGTTATGGGTACAAACAGCCGCATCGAACGAGTAAGGATTGCCGCCAATCTCAGACACGATGCGCTGGAGGAACACTTTAACGAATATACCCTGGCGGCGGGAAGCCTTGATCACCCTTTTGGCAAGGCATTGCTGGCGCTATGGAAGTTTGCCTGCAAGATGGAAGCGGTTCGCGGCAAGTCCAACGACGGCAATAATGAGAAAATCGATTATAGCTTCCACGTCGAGGATGATCGTGTCACCATCAGCGAGCGCCGGCGGGGTTCGCCGATCGATAAGGTGGTATCGGAACTGATGATTTACGTGAATACCGAATGGGGCAAGCAACTGGCCGATGGCGGTATCGCCGGCATCTATCGCAGCCAGGGTGGCGGTAAGGTCAGGATGAGCACCTCTCCCGCGCCGCACCAGGGGTTGGGTGTTTCTCAATATGCCTGGATCAGTTCGCCGATGCGCCGCTATGTGGATTTCATCAATCAGCGGCAACTGGTCGCGCTGCTGCGGAAGGAGACGCCGCCTTATACCCGGGACAGTGATAGTCTGCAGATATCCATGCGCGATTTCGAAGCGGCTTATGAGATCTACGGAGATTTTCAACGGAGAATGGAGCGCTACTGGTGTCTGCGCTGGCTGTTGCAGGAGAATATCAGTATAACGGGAGCGCAGGTACTTAAGGAAAATCTGGTGAAGCTGGATCGCCTTCCTTTGGTCGCGCGGATAACCTCATTGCCGGAAATGCCACCGGAAACGACCATTGAAGTGGAGATTTCCCAGATAGATTTGCTGGAGCTCACCTTCCATGCAAGATTCCTGCGTAAACTGGATGCATAGTTTAATTGTTCACCTTGTGACGAGCGCATCGTAGTTATTTTATAATAAATACCGTTCCTAAAAATCCATCGGCTTAATTTTATACGCGCTTGCGACATCGAACCCGAATCCGGCAGTTGCCCATCCATTCTTTGTTTAACGTCATGACTCATAATAAATTTCCGCCCCATTTGACCTTCACCTTTTTGGTGAGCTCGTTCAACTACCGGATTTAGGTTGAGCGCTACTCCAAATATATCGGATTTTAATTCAGCCTCGGTCCGCGGATGGCTGGCAAGCCCTTCGTCGCGCCTGAACGTGACGATATTGATTTCGGTGATTTTTCACGCGATTGTTTTGTTCGGGATCACCCTCAAACTCCCGCATCTGGAAATCGGCAAGGCCGCTGTGCCACTGGAAGTCGTGCTGGTCCACGGTAAATCTGCATCGAAATCGCGCAGTGCGGATATGCCGGCCAAAACTAGCCTGGATGGCGGAGGTAACAAGGCCAGTATGCCGCTTCCCTTGTCGCCGGAACACGTGGTTGCGCAAGCGGAGCAACTTGAACAGGAAACGGAACAACGGATGACTGCGGTGGATAGTGAAGACACTTATCAAATACAGCTTCCTTCTGATAAGTCCGAGCAAAACCGCGCCGGGATTAACGGTAGCGACCTGGTTCAGCGCAGCCTCGAGATCGCTCGCCTGGAAGCTCAAACCGCACGGGACTCTGCAGCTTATCAGCGCCCTCCAAAACGCAGATTTATTGGTGCTCGCACGCAGGAATACCGCTTTGCCCGCTATGTCGAAGATTGGCGCCTCAAAGTGGAGCGAATCGGCAACATGAATTATCCGGAAGCGGCAAGGCGGGAAAAACTCTATGGAAACCTGCAACTCACCGTTGGTATCAGGTCTGACGGCAGTCTCGAGTCGCTTGAAATAAATCGCTCGTCGGGAAAGAAAGTTCTGGATGAAGCGGCAGTACGCATTGTCCATTTGGCGGGACAAAACGGATTTGCTCCCTTTCCGCCGGACATCAGTCGGGATACTGATGTCCTGCATATTACCCGCACTTGGGCGTTTACCCCTTCGGACGAGCTGACCAGCCAATAAAGTCCGCAACCTCGCACCTTGCCCTGTACTCCAGGAACTGCACGCTTCATCCTGTCCAAGTGCCGGATTTAGATTAATTACCCTATCTCATGACTGATTTCTATGCCGTCATCGGCAACCCCATTGCCCACAGCAAATCACCCTGGATTCATGCCGAATTTTCGCGGCAGACGGGCCAGGATATGCAATATGAAGCGATACTTGCGCCGGTGGATGCTTTCGCTGCAACGGTGGCGGTTTTCCGGGAACGCGGCGGTAAAGGCATGAACGTGACGGTTCCGTTCAAGCTGGAAGCCTGCAAGATTTCCCGGCGTTTGACCAGGCGAGCCGATGTCGCTCAAGCGGTAAACACGCTCGTATTCAGTGCCGATGGAATTCTCGGGGACAATACCGATGGAGCTGGACTGGTGCGTGACATTATGATCAATCTTGAATTCCCTCTCGCGGGCAAGCGGATATTGTTGATGGGCGCGGGCGGAGCGGCCCGGGGTGTGGTGCTGCCGCTGCTGGAACATTCACCAAGTGTTCTGACAATCGCCAATCGCACCAAACAAAAAGCGCACTTGCTGCAACAGCAATTTTCCCGCTACGGAAATATCGTTTCCGGCGATTATGCGGATCTCGGTGGAGAGAAATTTGATCTCGTCATTAATGCCACGTCCGCCAGTCTGAAGGGCAGGGTGCCACCCTTGCCCGCCGGTATTTTTGCCGATGAATCGATGGCTTATGACATGATGTATGGCGATGGACGCACTCCTTTTTTGCAATTCGCAAAGCAACAGGGCGCGTCGCGTCTGACCGACGGCATCGGGATGCTGGTGGAGCAAGCAGCGGAATCCTTTTTCCTGTGGCGTGGGATAAGACCGGAGACTGATCGGGTGATTAGAGGGTTAAGGAATCTCTGAATACGTTTTCATTCTTTCAACTTTTCCCCAAGATCATATGCCTGAAAATTTAACCGCGTCATCGCCGTTGCATGCACAACTTCATTAAGCGCTGGTTATGGCGTCTCTTCCTCCTCCTCACCGGCGCGGTATTTGTCTATCAGCTATGGATTCTGGGCCATGTTGTTTATTGGAATTTCTACAATCCCTCCACCAGTGCGTTCATGCAGGATCGGTTGGATGAATTACGGGAAAAAAATTCCACAGTGTCATTACGCACCCAATGGACGCCTTATGAGCGGATTTCCCCTCATCTCAAGCGTGCGATCATAGCTGCAGAGGATGGCAAGTTCCTGGAACATGAGGGGTTCGATTTCGAAGCTATTCAGAAGGCCTACGAAAAAAACCTGAAAAAGGGCAGGCTGGTTGCGGGGGGGTCCACCATCAGCCAGCAGCTTGCGAAAAACCTGTTTCTTTCCGGCGAAAGAACGCCGTGGCGCAAAATCCAGGAAGCCGTCATCACGTTGATGCTGGAAAAGGTGATGTCCAAACGACGCATCCTGGAAATCTACCTGAACGTCATTGAATGGGGAAATGGAGTATTCGGTGCGGAGGCGGCTATCCGTCACTATTATGGCGTTTCCGCTTCTTCCGTCACCGCGGAACAAGCTGCCCGTCTCGCCGCCATGGTTCCGAGTCCGCGATTCTACGATCGTAATCGCAATACACCGTGGCTATTGAGGAAAACTGATATCATCCTTAGCCGCATGGCATCCGCCCAAATTCCCTGACGATTTTTCGGCACTTCATCCGGCAACAGGAGCCATACTTTGCGTTCATTCTCCTCCCTGTCATAATATTCGCCCTGCATTCCAGATCCCTCTGCAAACAGGCAATTCTGCCGCGCCAGTATCGAAGTGCGTCAGAAATACCGGCACATAACCGTTTCGGATAGGGCGTACAAATGAGGGCCCGACATCCGGCGGGAAGTGAAGGAGCGCATATTATTCATGAGTGACGAATAATTCTGAATCCGCCTGTGGCGACTTTGCAATACAGTGACACTCAGCGATGAAAGAAATCTTTTTGAATCATGACACTAAAACGAAATATGAGCAGTGAATCGGTGGATTTAGGATAATATGGCATAGCGGCAATTCAGCCAATTTCAAGTAGCGGCACTCTAGACGCAGTACACCAGGGCGATCGGGCGATGACTAAAGCAAATACCCTCGGGGAGACCGAAGATCTGCAAGAAAACTTGCGGCGCCTGACGCATCTACTGCATAAACACAAGCTGGTGGAAGGTCTCGTGCATACCCAGCAAATGCCGCGCCAGGAACTGGTCGAAGCTTTGGTGCACAAGCAGAATCTGGCGGAACTGCAAAATCTGCTCGACAGGCTCCACCCCGCGGACGTTGCGCATATCCTGGAAGCCATGCCTCTCGAAGATCGCCTCATGATCTGGGAACTGGTCAAGGCAGAGCGCGATGGCGAGATTCTTCTGGAAGTTTCCGACGCGGTTCGCGAAACACTCATCGCCACGATGGACAGTGGCGAAATGCTGGCGGCAACGGGTCAGCTCGATGCCGACGAAATTGCCGATCTTGCGCCCGATTTGCCACGCGACGTCATGGAGGATGTGTTCCAGTCGCTGCCGATGGAGGAGCGCGAGCAGTTACGCGCCGCCATGTCCTATCCGGAAGATGCGGTTGGCGCGCTGATGGATTTCGACGTGGTGACTATCCGGGAGGATGTGACTCTGGAAGTCGTGCTGCGTTATCTGCGCCGGCTGGATGAGCTGCCTGACCATACCGATCAGTTGTTTGTGGTGGACCGGGATGAGCATCTGAAAGGAGTGCTGCCGGTGAACCGACTGCTGGTAAGCGATCCCGATGCCACGGTGGGATCAGTGATGGCCAAGGAAATGGTGAAGCTTCATCCCAGCGATAATGCTCATCAGGCGGCGCAGGCATTTGAGCGCTATGACCTTGTTTCCGCTTCGGTGGTCAATGCGGAGGATAAACTGATAGGCCGTGTTACCGTCAACGCAGTGATGGATTTTATCCGCGAGCAGGCGGAAAGCGAAGCGTTGAACCTGGCGGGTTTGCGGGAAGAAGAGGATTTGTTTGCGCCAGTATGGAAAAGCTTGAAGAACCGCTGGACCTGGCTGGCCATTAATCTCGTAACCGCATTTATTGCATCGCGCGTGATCGGTGTATTTGAGGATTCCATCGAAAAGCTGGTGGCGCTGGCGGCGCTCATGCCGATTATTGCGGGTATCGGCGGCAATTCGGGCAATCAGACAATTACGATGATCGTGCGCGCCCTCGCTTTGGGCCAACTCAATGCAGGCAATGCGCGCAAACTGTTTGCCAAGGAGATTGGCGTGAGTGCGGTGAACGGTGTGGTATGGGGTAGCGTAGTCGGTTTGTTCGCCTTTTTCATTTACGGCAGCGGCTCTCTTGGACTGGTGATGACGCTGGCAATGATGTTGAATTTGTTGCTGGCGGCTTTATTGGGTGTATTGATCCCGTTGACTCTGCATAAACTTGGCCGCGACCCGGCGGCGGGTTCCAGCGTGATGATTACCGCCGTTACCGATAGCGGGGGTTTTTTCATTTTCCTGGGGCTCGCAACCCTTTTTCTTGTTTAGGGGGAATTGCTGGGTAAGTTCCGTTCAGGGAAGCATTTTCTC
The DNA here is from genome assembly GCF_000355765.4 of Nitrosospira lacus. Taxonomy (NCBI): domain Bacteria; kingdom Pseudomonadati; phylum Pseudomonadota; class Betaproteobacteria; order Nitrosomonadales; family Nitrosomonadaceae; genus Nitrosospira; species Nitrosospira lacus. Next base: position 1,106,885 of record NZ_CP021106.3, read on the forward strand.
GCCGGCAAGCAGTTGCTCCAGGGATTCGCGTTGGCGAATAAGGTGAACGTGGTCACCATCCACCATGACCTCAGCGGCACGGGGGCGGGTATTGTAGTTTGAGCTCATGCTCATGCCGTAGGCTCCGGCGGACATAATGGCTAGCAAGTCGCCCTGAGACAATGCCAGCTTCCGGTCATGCCCCAAAAAATCGCCTGTTTCACAAACGGGCCCGACAATCTGATATATTTTCTCATCGCCGCCATTCGCAATAACCGGCAGGATTTCATGGTAGGCGTCATAGAGTGCCGGACGCATCAGGTCATTCATGGCGGCATCCACGATGGCGAAATCCCGATGCGGGGTATGTTTGAGATACTCGACGCGCGTAAGCAATACACCGGCGTTGCCCACCAGCGCGCGGCCAGGTTCGATAAGGATGCGCTGGTTACGTGGGCCGATCGCGGCACACAATGCCGTGACGTAGTCTTTCGCCGCGGGCGGATTTTCTCCCAAATAGCGAATGCCGAGACCGCCGCCCAGATCCAGATGATCGATAGTAAATCCCAGCGTTTCAAGGCGAATCAACAGGCCAAGTATTTTCCCGCAAGCTTCGACAAAGGGGCCCAGTTTGGTCAATTGTGAGCCGATATGGCAATCCAGTCCGCTGATGCGCAAGTTGGCAAATTCGCGTGCGGAGGCATAAAGCTTCTCCGCCTCTTCGAAGGGCACACCAAATTTGTTTTCCTTGAGACCAGTGGAAATATAAGGGTGCGTCTTTGCGTCCACATCGGGATTGACCCGCAGGCTCACCGGCGCGATTTTATTCAACTCACCCGCCACCCGGTCCAGCACGGCCAATTCCGCTTCCGATTCCACGTTGAAACAGAATATTCCCGCAGCAAGCGCCGCCCGCATCTCATCCGGTTGCTTGCCCACTCCCGAAAACACCACTTTTTGCGGATCACCGCCCGCTTTCAGCACTCGCTGGAGTTCTCCCCCGGAGACAATATCGAAGCCGCTGCCGAGACGGGCGAGTAAATTGAGAATAGCCAGATTGGAGTTAGCCTTGACTGCATAGCACACCAGATGGTCGCGTCCGCCGAATGCGGCGTCGAATTCCCTGTAAGCCGCAACGAGCGCCGCGCGTGAATAAACATAGCAGGGCGTGCCGAATTCGCGGGCAATGCGATCCAGTTGAACCGATTCACCGTACAGCCTCCCATTGCGATAATCAAATGAAGGAAAACCACTCACTTCTTTTTCACTTCGTCCGGGGATTGCTGCGATGACTGCGCAGGTTGTTCTTGCGGAAGATAGAGAGGCCCCTTCAGGCCGCAGCCATTGAGCAGCAAGAGCAGCAGGGAAGCGGTGCAGAATTTATGCATGGAGCGATACCGGAATGATGGATATGAAATGAAATACTAACATAAAGGTCAAGAATCTCTGAATGAGCCTCCCCAGGTCAGCCAGCAATCAACGGAGAATTTTATTCAGACGATTGGCAGCGTCATTGCGGCTTGCAATTCTTTTATCGATCTTGCACTGATAGGTGTCTTCCTCCATGGCATGCGCCTAATAGCTCATGCATATAAATCCCGGCGAAGCATTTGCTGTCATTCTCTTCCATTAAGCTTTTGACGTACCGTAAAGCCACACCCGTTGCGAGACGGGGCCGGAAAATCCAGGATCTGCCAAAACCATCGCTTGCTGAAGAAACCGGTCCGCATGCAGATAGCCGGAGTGCCAGTATGCCATTGTTTTACACCATAAATCTTTGAAACCAAATTTTTGGGAGGGTCGCTCATGAGTTATCTAAGACCATTGCCGGGCTTGCTGTTTGCCCTCGCGATATCGGTTTATCAGCCGCTCGGATACGCGGCGGTATCAACCTCTTATAGTTTTGCAAATATCACGCATAACAACGCGGGAGCCGAGGCGGATGGGGAAGCGAACCTCAAGGTTGAGGTGATAGATCTTGGCAGCCATCAGGTGAGATTCAATTTTACCAACACTTCCACTTCTTCCCTGACCGATGTCTACTTTGACGACGGTACGCTTCTCGGGATTGCATCCATTACGTCTTCATCGGGAGTGAATTTCTCGCAAGGGGCCAGTCCGCCCAATCTTCCCGGCGGCAATTTAGTCAGCCCCGCTTTTGTGACAACCGCCGGCTTTCTGGCGGATTCCAATGCACCTGTCTCGGGGAACGGTGTTAGCCAGGGTGAATGGCTCGCCATCGATTTCGACCTGACTGGCGCTCAGACATACAGCAGCGTTATCAACGCGCTCGCACTCCCGAACAATGGCGGAACCGGCGACTTGCGCATCGGTTTGCATCTGCAACGGTTTGCGAGTGGTGGCGGCAATGAGAGTTTTATCAACCTATCTTCTCCTATTCCTGAACCTGAAACCTATGCCATGTTCATGGCTGGCTTGAGTCTGATGGGCTTTCTGGCGCGCCGCCGTAAACCCCTTGAATAGGGCCGGTCCTGAGACACGGAGGGGGACGCCCCTCTGTGTTTTTCAGTGCCTGGAAGTCCGCGTCGCCAAATTCCTTGAGCAGTTAGACCTAACGAAGCAGTTTCTTAGCCTCGTTGTCCATCGCCCTTTTTTTATCGAAACGGTATCTATGAATCATACCTGTACAGGATGGGCAACTATCGGACGTTGCTATCATCCAAGCCTCTTCAACTCCTTCCTCGCTGCCACATAATCCGGATAGACGCGTCCCACCGTTTGCCAGAAAGCCGGCGAGTGATTCATCTCGATGAGGTGCGACAATTCATGCGCCACGACATAGTCCACCAGATGAAGTGGCATTTGAATCAACCGCCAGTTGAGATGGACAATGCCATGTGTGTTGCAACTGCCCCACTGGGTTCTGGCGCGCGATAGCCGCAACTGCGGCAGCGCAACGCCGAGCTTATCCGCATACAGCGCGATTCGTTCGCTGAAGCATGCGATTGCTTTGTTGCAATACCAGTCCATTACGATTTTTTCGATTTGCCGTGGGGTTAGGACGGAAAGCAGCGGCAATTGCATCTGCCTGTCTTCAGTTCCTGTCTTCATCGTTGCCCGAGTCATTTGCGTGACCCCGGCAGCTCTCGCCGCCAACTGCCAGGGTTCGCCCAGCAGCGGGAAAATGGCTCCTTCTTCCCATACCGGTTCGTACAATTTTCGAGTTCTCCATTCATCGAGTTTTTCCACCACCCAATCGGCCTTGTTTCGCAATACCGATTCGACCCAGTGCAACGATTCTCTTAATGGAATGCGGACGGTCAGGCCCTCGCTGTCAATTTTCATGCCGATCGTTCTGCGTTTGCAGCGCTTGAGCGTATAAGCGACTTCCTTGCCGTTCAAACAGACACGGCGGATTTCGTCTGCGGGCGCTGTCCGCTTATCCTTCGGCGTTCGGGATAGTTTTGCTGCCGTCATATGCCTCCTGATTCCGGTCGCCAACATGAATCATTTCCGTCTCGATCCAGGTTTCCACCATGGCATTGAGAGCGCCGGGCTCCATGCATCCGGGATCTATCGGCGCGCCGACGCTCACGGTAATCGTGCCGGGATGTTTGATGAACGCATTCTTGCCCCAGAATTCCCCCGCATTGTGCGCAACCGGAACCACCGGTGCGCCGGTATGCGTGGCGAGCCATGCACCGCCAATGTGGTATTTACCTTTTTTCCCCGGCGCAATGCGCGTGCCTTCCGGAAAGACCACGATCCAGAAGCCCTGCCTCAACCGGTCTTTTCCTTGCTCGACGATTTGCTTCAGCGCCGTTTTTCCCGAGCTGCGATCGATCGCAATGGGGCTGTTCATTGCCAATCCCCAGCCAAAAAACGGCACGCGCAGCAGCTCTTTCTTGAGCACCCACACCTGGGGTGGAAAGATCTGCTGAAACGCGAGGGTTTCCCACGCCGATTGATGCTTGGACAGTATGATGCTTGGTGCTTGCGGGATGTGTTCCGCGCCGATAACGCGATACTGTACGCCACAGATGACGCGCAGCAGAAACAGCATCAGATGCGCCCAGCCGGAAGTGATGCGGTAGCGGTTTATGGGCGACAGCGGAAACGCAGCGAATACAATCAGGAAATAAAACGGGGTGATGACGATCTGCAATAGGCTATATAGCGTCGAACGCAGCACCGGCAGGATCATATTCATTCTGTCAATGCATCAACGGCCGCTGCAAGGTCACGGAATATCCGGGTGTTTTCCGGCAGCCCGCCCTCCGCTTTCGTTCTTTTGCCTTTGCCGGTCAGTACCAGGACCGGAATCGCGCCCACCGCCGCCGCAGCCTGTAAATCACGCATTGAATCGCCGATTGCGGGTACCCCCCCCAGTTCCAGGCCAAAGCGCTGAGAGATTTCCTTGAACATCCCGGTTGCGGGTTTGCGGCAATCGCAATTATCCGCAGTGGTATGCGGACAGAAAAACATTGCATCAATGCGTCCACCCGCCTGGTTTGCCGCTTTCCACATTTTATCATTGATTGCGTTGAGCGCGGCCATGTCCAGCAGTCCCCGGCCGATGCCGGCCTGGTTGGTGGCGACCACCACCCGATAGCCCGCCTGCGTGAGGCGGGCTATCGCTTCCAGGCTGCCCGGAATCGGCTTCCATTCATCCGGTGTTTTTATAAATGCGTCGCTGTCATAATTGATGACACCATCTCGATCGAGAATGACCAGTTTCATGATAGGGGTCCAGATTAAGTTGCCAGCTTGGAAATATCAGCCACGCGATTCATTTCCTGCCGCAACTGGGCCAACAGAGCAAGACGATTGGCACGCAAAACGGCATCCTCCGTATTTACCATCACCTTGTCGAAGAAGGTGTCCACTGGTGTTTTTAATGCCGCAAGTTCCTTCAGGGCCAGGCTGAATTCCCCGAGTTTAAAAGCGTTATCTGCCTTGGGCATGATCCCGTTGAGCGCGGCATGCAGCGCCTGCTCGGCGGGCTCTCGCAACAGCTTGATATTTATCGTGTCGCTGACTTCACCTTCAGCCTTTTTCAGGATATTGCTTACGCGTTTATTTGCGGCCGCAAGGCTTTCGGCTTCCGGCAAAGCGGAAAAAGCACGGACGGCGGCAAGACGCCGATGAATTTCGTTCAGGAATTGCGGCCGTTTGGCAATGACCGCCTCAATCTGTTGTGGTGAGTAGCCGTGTTCGCGCAGTTGGCTGGACATCCTTTCATAGATGAAATTAAGCAACTGATGAGACTCGGCATTACCGAAATTAATCCTGCTATTGAATGCTCCACTTGAAATTCCGATTATTTCTTCCAGTGAGATCTCGAGTTCTTTTTCCGTCAGCATACGCGTCACGCCCAAGGCATTGCGGCGTAACGCAAATGGGTCTTTGTCCCCGGTCGGAATCTGTCCAATGCCAAACATGCCAACCAGTGTTTCCAGTTTATCCGCCAACGCGACGCAGAGTCCGGTCATGTTACGCGGCAATTCATCGCCCGCAAATCTTGGTTTGTAATGATCCTCGATGGCAAATGCAATATCATGCGACAGCCCGTCGTGCTGGGCATAATAGCGCCCCATGATGCCTTGCAGTTCGGGGAACTCGCCTACCATTCCAGTGAGCAAATCTGCTTTGGATAGCATCGCGGCTTCGCCCGCCTGTGCCGCAAGTTCATTACCACCCAATCGCAAACCAATCGCCTGCGAGATCGCCCATATCCGTTCCACGCGCTCCGCCTGCGTACCGAGCTTGTTGTGGTAGACAACCCTGTCCAAACCGGCAACACGCGAAGCCAGCGTTTTCTTTCGATCCTGATCAAAAAAGAACTTCGCATCCGCCAGGCGTGAGCGCAGCACGCGCTCGTTGCCGGTAATTATCTGGCTGGTATCCACCGGATGGATGTTGGAGACGATCAGGAATTGATGGGCGAGCTTGCCGTTCGCATCCAGAAGCGGAAAGTATTTTTGATTCGCCTTCATGGTCAGAATCAGGCATTCTTGCGGCACCTCCAGGAATGCGCTATCAAACTTTCCGGCCAGAACATTCGGCCGCTCGACCAATGCAGTGACTTCATCCAGCAGTGCTTCGTCTTCCACCGGTTGCAGGCCTGCCTCAGTCGAGACGGCCTGAAGCTGCCGGATAATTTCGGCGCGCCGCGCCGTAAAGCTGGCAATGACCGCACCCAGGCTATTCAGTTGCGATTCATAGCTGTCAGCCTCCTTCAGTATTATCGGATTCGTGCCGGCTTCAAAACGATGTCCTTGTGTCTCGCGTCCCGCAATCAAACCTAAAATGCTGACAGGTATGACTTCTGCGCCGTGCAGGGCGACCAAGCCGTGCGCAGGACGCACAAAATTCACGCTACTCCATCCGTCGGCCAGTTGGTAAGTCATCGTCCTGGCAATCGGCAGCTTGATGAGGGCTTCATCAAGCGCTTGCTGCAAACCTTCCACTAGCATTACACCCTTGACTAAACTGTCGAAGAACAGGGCCTCCACCTTGCCGTCCAGCGCACGCTTAAGCTGGGATACCTGCATATGCGCCGCATCGCCGCAGAGACTGTTTAATTTCTTGAGCAGTGCGGGTGTGGCTTGCCCGTTGACGTCCAGGCCCACCGATACTGGCATTAATTTTTGTGAAGTGGATTTGTCGGCCGCTTGCGCAGCCACGTTTTCAATATGCACAGCGAGTCGACGCGGTGAAGCGAAAGTCGTAATGGCAATATCATTCCCGGCCAAGCCCTGAGCCTTGATGCTTGCAGCCATGGCTTCCCCAAAGCTGTCACCCAGTTTCTTAAGTGATTTGGGTGGCAGTTCTTCAACGAGCAGCTCAATCAGCAGATTTCTGGTTGCATGACTCAAGCGATTTTCTCCAATTGCTCGATCCACTCGCGCGGCGCCATAGGGAAGCCCAGCCGTTTGCGGCTTTCGTAGTAGGCTTGCGCCACACTTCGGGCGAGGTCGCGAATTCGCCCGATATAAGCCGCGCGCTCCGTGACGGAGATCGCGCCGCGTGCATCCAGCAGATTGAAAGTATGCGCGGTTTTCAGCACCTGCTCATAGGCTGGCAGGGCTAGTCCGCATTCCACCAGATGCCGGGCCTGCGTTTCGTGACTGGCAAAGGCATTCAGCAGAAAATCCATATCGCTGTGCTCGAAATTGTAAGCTGATTGCTCGACTTCATTCTGATGGTATACGTCACGGTACGAGAGACCTTGGGTCCAGGTCAGATCGAACACGTTTTCCACGCCCTGGAGATACATTGCCAGCCGCTCCAGTCCGTATGTGATTTCACCTGTGATCGGCTTGCAGTTCAATCCGCCGACTTGCTGGAAATATGTAAACTGCGTCACCTCCATCCCGTTCAGCCATACTTCCCAGCCCAAGCCCCATGCACCCAGCGTCGGGTTTTCCCAATCATCCTCAACGAAACGAATATCGTTTTGCTTCAAATCAAAACCGAGCTCTTCCAGCGAACCAAGGTACAGGTCCAGAATATCGGGGGGAGCCGGTTTCAGCACGACCTGGAATTGATAGTAATGTTGTAGGCGATTTGGATTTTCACCATAGCGTCCATCCTTGGGCCGGCGCGCAGGCTGCACATAAGCGGCTTTCCAGGGTTCCGGCCCGAGGGCGCGAAGAAAGGTGGCGGTGTGTGAAGTGCCGGCGCCGACTTCCATGTCATAGGGCTGGAGCAGGGCGCAACCCTGTTTGTCCCAATAATGTTGCAGGGTGAGAATAATTTCCTGGAATGTGAGCATGAGAACGCCTGAGCGAATTGCGGTGATGGTTAGTATCTATCCCCGCGGGGATTTTACAGGTTTTTGTGTCCACCGCGAAAAATCGGCAGCGAACCCATAACCAGCAATACGCCGGCAAGCACGAATAACAGACTATTGCCCAAACGGACATAAGGCGTTGCCCCGGTGTACCCTTGTGCCATGCCGTGCAGCGCGGTGGTAGTAAATATTTCCGCTTCCTGCAACACGATGCCGCGTTCGTTAATAATGGCGGTAACGCCGGTATTGGTGGCGCGCAGCATGTAGCGTCCTGTCTCCATTGCGCGCATTTGCGAAATCTGCAGGTGTTGCCGCGGGCCGATGGAGCGGCCAAACCAGGCGTCATTGCTGACGTTGGCGAGCAGCGTGGCTTGAGGTAATTGCTTGATTATTTCTTCTCCAAATACATCTTCGTAGCAAATGTTCACCGCAACCCTTTGCCCGGCCAGATTCATCGGTCGCTGATCAAGCCCTCCGCGCGAAAAATCCGATAACGGGATTTTCAATACATCGATGACCCAGCCGAATATGGGCTTCAATGGAATGAATTCGCCAAACGGCACCAGATGGTACTTGCGATAGCTCTGAGCGGGAGATGTGCCGAAGCTGAACATGGTGTTGTAGTACTCGCTACGTCCGCCCGGGGCTTCAACCATACCGAGGAGGATATCGCCATTATTCCGTTTGGCATGGGTAGCCATTTGCGCCAGATAGCTCGATGGTACCTCGTCACGGTATAGCGGTACCGAAATTTCAGGCGTGATAATGAGGCGGCTGCTGCTTTCCAGCGTGAGTCTGGCATATGTATCCATCGACGTGACGAGCTGATCCTCCCGCCACTTCAAATCCTGCGAGATATTTCCCTGCAGCAGGCTTACTGTGACCGGTTCGCCTTGTGGTTCAGTCCAACGGATCTGCTGCAAGCCGAAACCGATGATCCAGATAGCCAGAAGCGGCAGTAGATAACGCCATTCCCGAAATCGCCTTTCAAATAACAGACATATCAGCGCCGCACTTAGAACGAGCATGAGCGATACGCCATAGACACCCATGACCGGGGCAAAACCTCCCAGGGGGCCGGCCGGCGCTTGCGAATAGCCGAGCGTCAGCCACGGAAAACCGGTGAACAAGACACTGCGCAGCCAGTCGGACAATCCCCACAATGCACCGGCGGTCAATGACCAGACCGCGGGGGTAACAATATGCAACCTCGTTAATATCCAGCCGGTCAATGCGGGGAATAAGGCGAGATAGCCACAAAGAAAGAATAATGCAATCACTGCAGCTGGCATCGGCATAGCGCCGAAATCATGCAGGCTGACGTAAATCCAGGTGACGCCTGCGCTGAACAGACCCATGCCGAAGGTGAAGCCCAGCAAGGCCGAGCGCATGGGTGTGGCGCTCACACGCCAGAAATGGCATAGCAGCGCGAGCGTAAAAACCGGAACTGGAAAAAAATAAAACGGCGCAAAACCGAGAACAGTGATTGCGCCGAGCAGAAAAGAGAGAGTTAATCGCGAACGGAGTGTTTTTTTGGACAATTCAATCAATCATGTTATTGGGTTCGATGCGACGAGGGTGCGCAATTTTAATCAAGGTCAATACAAGCAACCGGTAGCGCAGGGGGCAGACGAAATGCAAGATACGATGAGTTGATTCACGACTTGACCTGGGTCATATTTTGGTCGTGATCCTTATCTTTTTTTGGCAGCATTAGTCGAAATGTGGAACCCACACCTGCTTCGGACTCGACTTCCAGTTTGCCGCCTAAAAGCCGGGTCGCTTCCGAGGCAATGGCGAGCCCCAGTCCCACGCCCGGTTGGCCATATGTATCTCCGCGGCGGAAGGCCTCAAACAAATGACACAGGTTTTCCGGTGCAATACCCGGCCCCTGATCACTAACGCTCAATACCCACTCGATGTTTTCACTATTCGCGTCATTCCGGGCAAGCACTTTTATTTCGCCTCCGGAACTATATTTCACCGCGTTACCCAGCAGATTCTGCAATACCAACGTCAGTAATCCTGTGTCGCTAATGGCTTGGGCTCCATCGGGCGCGTCCAAATTCAGCGTTACGCCTTTGGATCTGACTTCAGGCGCAAACTGGCTGGCGATTTCGGAGAGCAGCAAATTCAAATCCACTGGTTCCGCCGTGTGATGAACAGGCTCTTTCCGCAGTTGCTCAGACTGAAGTAGTCGATCCATTCCGGCGGTCGTCTGGAGTATTGCACGCTTGACGGATTCCAGGTCCGCGACGCTATCCGCGAACTCAGGTACTTGAGTCAGCCTTCTGGCGAGAAGCTGCACGTGAAGCATGGCGTGATGAAGATGGTTACGGAGATCATGCGAAAGAAATGAAAGATACTTGGCCTGAACTTCGGTGGAAGTTCTATTCTGCTGTTGCAGGTGTTCGATAAACCGGATGACTCCGCTTTGCAGCGCCGTGTCCACGGCCATGTTCAAAGCGATGTTGCTCCGCAGATCCAGCTGTTCCTCCATTGCTTCCGTAACTTGCTCGATGATGACTCGGCGCAGCAGCCGATATTCGACGACCAGCTCGCGTATATTGTAATTTTCTTGGAAGCGGGACTCGCCATGCATTTTGCTGCCTTCAACGAGATCTCGAGTGGTCGATGGTTTATCCGAGGCGAATGCGTCTATGATCTCTTCCAGGATCAATGGTATCGAGTTGCGGAGGTTCTGGAGGGTGAGCGCGTCGGCAGCAGGAAGTGTCTGTACCACGGCGGCCTCCCATGCTCGGACGATCGCGTCCTTCCGTAACCTCAGGGCCGATGCAAGAAGAGGGAATGCGTGGTACGCCAGGAGATCAAGCGTCAAGTCTTCCGTGGACATGAAATGCTCTCCATTGGCAATATAAAACCCTCAGAAAGGCGGGATTGTATTTCTTGCTGAATTGGCGTGATAGTTCAAGGAACCCGATTCTGACCTGAAAGGCAAATATTCGCACTATGTTCTCCTCGCTCAGCGCCGCGTTCCGCCGCGCCGCAACCAGGAAACTTTTTCTACCCGCAGGTACATATTGACCCTACAGTCGATATGGATGGCAATTTTATGTTAAACTTCACGTTCTCAAAAGTGAGGTAAGCATGCCGGGCGACAAAATCAGCATTTTAGCGCATAAACCGTTTACGCTGACAAAAAAACGATTACGCTGGCTGATCTTGTTATCCAGCTTTCCATTATTCGGAATGGTGGCTGCCTTTGGTATTGCGCCGGATACTTCGCTGGAGAATCTTCCCGTCGAGGAGGTTATCCGCGGTCTTGAGCTCCCGGAAATTCTCCCGCCTTCCGATGAAAATATGACATTCTGGCGTCAGGAACGCATTCAGGCCGGCGACACAATCGCGACCCTGTTGTCCCGGCTTGAGGTGAATAATCAGGATGCCGTCAGTTTCCTGCGCGACTCAAGGAACATCAAGGCCACGCACCAACTGGTGTCCGGCAAAATCGTTCATGTGCAGACTACCGCAGCGGGTGAATTGCTTCTGCTGCGCTACTTCCCCGGTGGCAGCGAACAACTGGTGATGGAAAAGGTTGACGGCATCTTCAAGGTAAGCGAACAACCCGTCAAACTGGAAACCCATATCCAGATGAAGTCCGGGGTAATAAACAGCTCTCTGTTCGCAGCCGTCGACGGCGCGGGTGTACCCGACAGCGTTGCCACGCAGATTGTCGATATTTTGGCGTCGGATATTGATTTTCATCGGGATTTACGCAAGGGCGATCGTTTTACAGTGGTTTATGATTCACTTTATGGTAATGGCGAGCCCGCCCGGCCCGGACGGGTGCTGTCGGTGGAGTTCATTAACCAGGGGACGCCTCATCGAGCAGTCTATTTCCAGGCGGAAAATGGTGAAAGCGGTTATTACACGCCCGACGGCAAAAATCTGCGCAAGGCATTCTTGCGTTCGCCGCTGGAATTTTCCCGCATCAGCTCGGGCTTTTCCAGCGCACGATTCCATCCCATTCTGAAAACATGGCGCGCTCACAGCGGCATTGACTATGCCGCACCAACAGGAACGCGGGTGAAGGCCGCCGCGGATGGGACGGTGATGTTTGCCGGCTGGCAGGGCGGTTACGGTAATGTCGTTATCCTGCAGCATCATGGGCAATATTCTACCGTTTACGGTCACTTATCAACCTTTGCCAAAGGCCTGCGCTCGGGACAACGTGTCAGCCAGGGTGATGTCATCGGTCATGTCGGCGCAACCGGGATGGCCACAGGTCCGCATCTACACTATGAGTTTCGTTTCAACGGGGTTCAGCGCGATCCGACGCGAGTCGCCATGCCCACCGCCAATCCCGTTTCGGCGCGGCATATGCCCGCATTCTATGAGTACACAAAGCCGCTGATGGCCCGGCTGGATATGCTGCGCGGCACCAGTCTGGCCTTCCTGGACTAGCCAGCACTTTTTACCCTCACCTTCGCTCCCGTTTCCATCCTCACCCATAGAGGCAAAAAATAACAGAGCACGCAGGCGGATGGATTTGAAAACCGCTTACTATATCGGCATTATGTCGGGCACCAGCCTTGATGGAATTGATGCGGTGCTGGCTGATTTTAATTCGTCCCCCCCCTCTCTGCTGCACACCTTTTATCTACCCTACGATGGGGAGTTGCGCAGTCGATTGCTGGATCTGAACCGTTCGGGTAATGACGAGCTGCATCGCGCGGCCATGCTGGGTAATGAGCTTGCCCGCCGTTATGCGGAGGCCGTGACGGGTTTGCTGCATGGGTACGGCGTGAAACCTCAGGAGGTAATCGCCATCGGCTGCCACGGCCAGACTGTGCGCCACTGCCCCGAATCCGGGAGGGGCTATACCATTCAGCTATGCAATCCCGCTTTGCTGGTCGAACTCACGGGCATTACCGTGGTGGCGGACTTCAGGAGTCGTGACATCGCGGCAGGCGGTCAGGGCGCTCCTCTGGTTCCGGCATTTCATCAAATCTTGTTCAAAGATTCACAAGTTCATCGCGTTATCACCAATATTGGGGGAATCTCCAATCTCACCAGCCTCATGCCCAATGGGGAGGTTGCCGGGTTCGATTGCGGTCCCGGTAATTTAATCATGGACGCATGGTGTCTGCGTCATACCGGCAAGCCATATGATGAGAATGGCGCATGGGCCGATTCTGGCAAAATAATCCCGGAATTGCTTGAAAAGCTTCTGGGACTTCAGTTTTTTTCTCTTTCTCCCCCGAAAAGTACTGGCAGGGAGGTATTCAACTTGGCCTGGCTGGAGAGCTATCTGTCTGGAGATGAAAAGCCGGCGGATGTGCAAGCAACCTTGCTGCAATTGACGGTAACGGGAATTGCCCAGGCAGTGCTCACCTATTTTCCGGATGCGGCGGAAATCTACCTGTGCGGAGGCGGTGCGCGTAATGCGGCGCTTGTTGCGCAATTAAGAATGGCTCTATCCGGCAGGAAAGTGGAATTGACAGACAGGTTCGGGGTCGACGCCGATTGGCTGGAGGCATTTGCCTTTGCCTGGCTGGCGAGACAGGTCATTCTGGGAGTTCCCAGCAGTCTCCCTGCGGTAACCGGCGCTCGGGGCGCCCGCTTGCTCGGTGCGATCTATCCGGGTTAAGCCTGAATCCAGGAGCAGACCGCTTGTTTCATTAGGTTCGTACTGCTGTTGTCCATTTGGGTAAATCCGCTACAGGGAAAATTTAATCTCTTCCATCCAATTGGCGGATTCAGGCCGAAATCGGCTTTTCACCCCTGCGGCATATCAGCATTTTTGCCATAAATAAAAAATGGAGCTGCGGCTTCCATCTTTTTAAATACAACTGTTCCGGAAGTTAAACAGAGAATGAAGATCCGCAACCACAGGTGCTGGCAGCGCCCGGGTTCTTGATAACAAATTGGGCACCCTCGGCATTTTCCTGGTAGTCGATTTCCGCCCCGGCCAGGTACTGAAAGCTCATGGGATCAACCAGCAGTTTTACTCCATTCTTTTCCATTACCGTATCGTCTTCGCCTATGACTTCATCAAAAGTGAAGCCGTATTTAAAACCGGAGCAGCCTCCACCCGCCACAAACACTCTGAGCTTGAGGTCACTGTTCCCCTCTTCTTCAATCAACTCCCTGACCTTGCTTGCCGCGTTATCAGTAAAGATCAATGGCATCTGCATTTCTGCGACCAAATTTTCCCCAGTTGCAGCATTCATATCGAGTTATCCGCATCAAGATTAATTGGGAAAAAATTACGCTCTGCTATCAAATAAACGTCAATCGCCATGGGCGGCGGGTATCAATGCCACCACCTTATTGTCGAGTTGCGCATTGTCCAGATGATGGAGCATGCCGTCAACCGATGCGCCAAGCTGAATCTCCATGGATTTATAATGTACATCTCCGGAGATTCTGGCCTTGGGCTGTAATTCCACATACTCGCTTCCGTGAATGGCACCAGCTACGGTGCCATTAATAACCGCATGAGAAACCTGAATTTTCCCTTCTACGACTGCTTGATCGCTCAGTACCAGGGTACTGGGCTTGTCACCCACTGCGGTAATATTTCCCGTAATATGACCATCCACGCGCAATCCTCCGCTGAAATTGATATTGCCGTCGATATGGGTTCCCGCGCCAATTAGCGAATCAATCTGATTTTGAGGCGCGGATGTTTTCTTTCCACCAAACATTTTCTCTCCTTCACAAAGACAGATTAACGGTCTGCGTCAGCCTTGCCTGCGCTACGCCTTTTTCAAATACTTTTACCTGCATGCTTTCCACTTGAGCATCCGGCGGCATCCGGAAGCTTCTCTCTACTCGCTGGTAAAACTTGAAGTTAACGTCAAACGTATCTGACGGGCTTTCACTGGCGAGAGGTGTGACCATTTTTTCACCATTCTGCCGGAAATTGACAACGAATTCCAGATTACCCTGAAAATCCTTGGTGCGCTGCCCGCCCTGGACCAGCAGCAGGCTGTAACGATATTCTCCGGGCAACTGGCCACGCGCCAGCTTTAAATGACTAATCGAAACGCGTTGTTCGGTTTTTCCGGTGACTGATCCAAGATTCTGGAAAAATGCAACATCTTCCTTCAGGCGAATATTTTCATCTTCCAGGGCTTTGACATGCTTGCTAATGTCGTCACGTGCGACCATATCCATTTGCAACTGGCGCTCAAGCCCGGCCACTCTCATACGCAGCTCATTGTTTTCCTTTTCCAAACGATTATTCGTTCGTGATAGCCGGTCCAATTCATGATTTATCTCATTTTTATCAAAACCCGCAAACTGATGCCCGGCGTCGTACATGCCCCATGACAAGGCCAATGCGAGCGCGGTAAGGAAGCCAATAACAAGCCAGCGCCAGTACTCCGGCCTGTGCGGGCGTATCGCCACCTTCGGTGCAAAGATGCCGGATTTTCTTTTGGGTGATTTGATCATGGCCGTCAGTTTACGCTGTTATGACAGCGAGACACCGAAGGTATGGAAGAATACCGGTGGCCTGCCAGATTCAGGTTAAAGGCAATCGGCTGCGGGAGCGCCTGGCGGGTGCATATTTCGCCTTTTTTTTGGCCGATGGATGTATCAGTCTTCAGGATCTGTCTTCGCTGCGTCACTTTTCAGCTTCGATTCTTCAAGCCCGGCAGGCGGCTACGGTAGCAGCGGAGCATGATCGATAGCCAAGGTTTCCGGAAAACCGCACATGAGATTCATGTTCTGCACGGCCTGTCCCGCAGCCCCCTTGACGAGGTTGTCCGTTACCGACAATATTACCGCTGTGTTACCCTCCTGCGGACGATGCACCGCGATGCGGCAAAGATTCGAACCTCGTACTGACCGGGTCTCGGGATGGGCGCCTGCCGGAAGGACATCAACAAATGGTTCATCGGCATAGCGTTTCTCGTATATGGCCTGTAAATCGGCATCCCTGCTAAGTCTGCCATATAGCGTAGCGTGAATGCCCCGGATCATGGGGGTGAGGTGCGGGACGAATGTCAGTCCTATCGGACCTCCCGCCATACGAGATAATCCCTGCCTGATTTCAGGCAAGTGCCGGTGTCCGGGCACACCATAGGCCTTGAAATTGTCAGAAGCTTCGGCAAACAACGTATGGACCGCCGCATTGCGGCCCGCGCCGGAGACGCCGGATTTGGCATCGGCAATGAGATGCTCCAGGTCTACAATACCGGCCTCGATCAAAGGCAGGAACCCCAGTTGCACCGCGGTGGGATAACAGCCAGGATTCGCTATGAGCCGTGCGCCTTTGATTTCGTTACGATTGATTTCAGGCAAGCCATAAACAGCTTCCTCCACCAGATCAGGGCAGGCATGTGTCATCCCATACCATTTTTCCCATACTGCCACGTCCTTGATACGAAAATCAGCGGCGAGATCGATTACCCGAACTCCCGCGTCGAGCAGCGACCTGACCTGTTGCATGGCGATACCGTTGGGTGTCGCAAAGAACACAATGGCGCATTTGTCGAGTTCCGCTTCGGCCGGATCGCAAAATTTAAGCGGTACCCGTCCGCGCAAGCTGGGAAATAATTCGGCTACAGCCAGCCCGGTCTCTTTGCGCGAGGTGATGGCATGTATGTGCACTTCGGGATGCTGCGATAAAATACGCAGCAACTCGACGCCGGTATAACCGGTTCCGCCTACGATACCAACTTTAAGCATGGAATCTCCAGGTTTGAATGCGAAGAACAGGGTTTTCCATCAGGATTTTTCATAAATTCGTGTTGCATATCAGGATTATCCTGCCCCAGCATTGTCGCTCGTACCCTCGGTTACACATGGCAATAAATGGCTGCCCTGAATCTTCAATTTTTAGAGATGTCTTTATTTATTTGGTTCGATTTACCGGATATCTTGCGGGGAAAATGCAACCGGTTGTCGATTATCCTTACCCTAAATTCGCTGCGCAACGAACTCGCCATGACGGTGAAGCCTCGATGGGGCAAACTCTTTGCGTCCATGGCGCCGACCTGGGAAATAAGCGGCAACCGCCAGATTTGGGATTATAAGCAACAAGTAAAAAAGCCGCCAGAAACGGGCGGCTTTTCAGCATGGGACACGTAAAAAACTTATCGTTTGGAAAATTGTTTACGCCGGCGTGCTTTGCGTAGCCCTACTTTCTTCCGCTCTACTTCGCGCGCGTCGCGCGTTACCAGTCCGGCATTACTCAATACGGGTTTAAGCGTGGCATCAAAGTCAATCAAGGCGCGGGTAATGCCGTGGCGTACCGCACCCGCCTGCCCCGATTCGCCGCCCCCGTGGATGTTGACCACGATGTCGAAGCTTGTGAGATTTCCGGTTAACTCAAGCGGCTGACGAACCACCATGCGGCCGGTTTCACGGGAGAAGAATTCGTCGACGGGACGGTCATTGACTGTAATCAATCCCTTGCCCGGCTTGATGAATACTCGCGCCACCGCGCTTTTACGACGGCCGGTACCATAGTTATACGTTGTTCCCATAATTTAAGCCCTGACTTCGAGTTGTCGCGGTTGTTGCGCCGCGTGCGGATGCGTGGCACCAGCATAGATTTTAAGTTTCTTTAACATGGCATAGCCGAGCGGACCCTTTGGCAGCATGCCTTTTACCGCCTTTTCCAGAGGGCGTCCGGGAAAGCGTGCGTGCATTTTGGCGAAACTGGTTTCGTAAATACCACCGGGGTAGCCACTATGGCGGTAATAAGTTTTATCTTCCATCTTATTTCCGGTGACACGCAGCTTATCGACATTGATAACAATGATAAAATCGCCGGTGTCCACATGAGGCGTGAAGATGGGTTTATGTTTACCCCGCAGCCGATGGGCGATTTCCGCAGCGAGGCGCCCGAGCACCTTGTCCGCCGCGTCGATCACGAACCAGTCGTGGATTACTTCATGTGGTTTGGCTGAAAAGGTTTTCACTACGCCCGCCTTTGCTTATTTCAATAAAGCCGCGAATTTTATGCCAGACCCGGCCGAATGTCAAACTGGCCTTTCGCTAATGGATTCCGGGAAAAGAATATGTCACCGCCGCCGGCACCTCGTCCGCGCAGCGGTTTTCGCCAGTACCCATCATACCTGCCGCAAGTTGCGGCACATTTTGTCCGGATACCGCGTCATTTTATCCGGGCATTTTTCTGTGTTACCCGCTTCTATGGCGGCCCGGAGGCATGAATGTTTATCTATTCCCACCAAAATTTTTGGGAAAACAGGTATCATGTTAAAAGAATAATGCCGTAAAAATCGGCATGAAAAATTCGGTAACATCCTATTATCTTATTGTCCGAGGAGCGTTTGTATGTCACAAAAACACCCTGTTATCGCCGTTACTGGATCATCAGGTGCCGGTACATCGACAGTCAAAAATAGTTTCGAGCATATTTTTCGTCGCGAGAAACTGACTGCTGCGGTGGTAGAGGGCGACAGTTTTCATCGTTATGATCGTGATGCAATGAAGGCAGCCGTCGCGGAATCGGAAAAGGACGGTGGTCATCCCATCAGTCATTTCGGTCCCGAGGCCAATGAGTTCGAGAAGCTGGAGGCGCTATTCAAAGAATATGGCGAGAGTGGCAGCGGCAGTACGCGCCTGTATCTGCACAATGATGAAGAAGCCGCGCCTTATCGGCAGAAGGCCGGGACATTTACTCCATGGTCATCCATAAAGCCCGGTTCCGATATGCTGTTTTATGAGGGCTTGCATGGCGGCGTAAAAACCGATACCGCCGATGCGGCGAAGTATGTGGATTTACTGGTGGGAGTCGTACCTATTGTCAATCTGGAATGGATCCAGAAAATCCATCGCGACATGAATGCGCGCGGTTATTCGGCGGAGGCGGTGACTCATACCATTCTCCGCCGTATGCACGATTATGTGCATTACATTACTCCGCAATTTTCACGAACCCATATCAATTTTCAGCGGGTCCCGACAGTGGATACATCCAATCCTTTTATTGCGCGGGATATCCCGGCCCTGGATGAAAGTTTTGTCGTGATCCGCTTCCGCGATCCCAAGAACGTCGATTTTCCTTACCTTCTTGCCATGATTCATGATTCGTTCATGTCACGTCCGAATACAATTGTCGTCCCGGGCGGGAAAATGGGATTGGCCATAGAATTGATACTGACACCGCTGATTCTGGATCTTGTAGCGAAAAGCCGGAGCAAATAATCCAGCAGCCGTTGCCGATAAGGGTATTTTTTTATTTGAAGAGAGGGGGCGATCCGCATCGCCGATCGCCTCCTCGGGCTGTTCTACTCCCTCCACTCCACGCCACGTGAACTTCACCCGAAATTCAGTATTTATTTGCCCTTCTTCCTTCTATACGGCTTGATGAAGCTCAAATAATTGCGGTGATATTTAAGTGGAAATAGTTTCCCTCCAATGTCTGCACTAATTTCAGAATTAAATCCTGAACAGCTTGAAGCCGTTACTTTGCCGCACCAGTCAGCGCTGGTGCTGGCCGGCGCAGGCAGCGGCAAGACGCGCGTACTCACTACCCGTATTGCGTATTTGATCCAGTCTGGTCAAGTCAGTCCTCACGGCATACTAGCTGTCACTTTCACGAATAAGGCGGCGAAGGAAATGCTTGTCCGCATTGCTTCCATGCTGCCGATCGATACCCGTGGCATGTGGGTAGGAACGTTCCACGGCCTGTGCAACCGCATGCTGCGCGCCCACCATCAGGATGCCGGGTTGCCGCAGGCTTTTCAGATTCTGGATTCCGCCGATCAGCTGGCGGTGATCAAGCGTTTGCTGAAGGCTCTGGGCGCGGACGACGAAAAGTTTCCCCCCCGCCAGGTGCAATGGTTTATCAATAATGCCAAGGAAGAAGGGCTCAGAGCCTCGCAGGTCGAAACTTACGACGATTTCGCACGCAAGATGGTGGAGTTTTATCGTTTCTACGAGCAGCAGTGCAATAAGGAAGGCGTGGTGGATTTTGCTGAACTACTGCTTCGAAGTTATGAGCTGCTGACACGCAACGAGCATTTGCGCGAGCACTATCGTGGCCGCTTTGATCATGTTCTCGTGGATGAATTTCAGGATACCAACCGCTTGCAATACAAGTGGCTGAAGCTGCTCGCCGGCAACCGGGCCGCGGTATTTGCGGTTGGCGATGATGATCAGAGCATTTATGCGTTCCGTGGCGCGAACACCGGTAATATGAAAGATTTCGAGAAAGATTTCCGTATCTCTAAAATCATCAAGCTGGAGCAGAACTATCGCTCGCATGGCAACATTCTGGATGCGGCCAACACGCTGATACGCAACAATAGCGGCCGACTCGGCAAAAATCTCTGGACATCGGAGGGCCATGGCGAACCAATACGCGTGTATAACGCTCCGACCGACTTTGACGAGGCTTCCTTCATCGTGGAGGAGGTGAAGTCGCTACGCGCCGAAGGCGTCGTCCTATCGCAGATAGCCTTGCTGTACCGTTCCAATGCACAGTCGCGCGTGCTGGAGCATGCTTTGTTCAATGCTTCACTGCCGTATCGGGTATATGGCGGCATGCGTTTCTTCGAACGCCAGGAAATCAAGCATGCCCTAGCATATCTGCGCCTGATAGCAAATCCCGAGGATGATAACGCACTGCTCAGGATTATCAATTTTCCCGTACGCGGGATCGGCATGCGCAGCGTGGAGCAGCTGCAGGACGAGGCCGGGCGGCAGGGCGGCAGTTTGTGGGCGGCAATGGGGCACAAGTATAGAGGTGATGCGGCCTTCGGCCCGAATTCGGGAGATAAAGCGCAGGTCAGGCTTGAGAGTAAACCGTGGCTGGACAAGCCAAAGAAAGGAGTTGAGGGTTTTGTTGCGCTGATCGAGTCGATGCGTCAGGTTTGCGAAAAATTGCCATTACCGGAAGTCGTCGAACATATGCTGGAGCATAGTAGATTGGCGGCATATTATCGCGCTGAGCGCGAGGGAGCGGACCGCCTGGAGAATCTGAACGAGTTAATCAATGCCGCCACCAGCTTCGTGCATGAAGCCGAGGATGACAGCCTCACGGCATTTCTGAGTCATGCATCGCTGGAAGCGGGCGAGCATCAGGCTGGTGGCGGTCAGGAAGCGCTGCAGTTGATGACGGTGCACTCCGCCAAGGGACTTGAATTTCACAGTGTATTTCTGAGCGGATTGGAAGAAGGTTTGTTTCCCCACGATAATAGCCGCAACGAAGTGGGGGGCGTGGAAGAGGAAAGGCGCTTGATGTATGTAGCAGTTACCCGGGCACGACGGCGCTTGTATCTGAGTTTTGCCCAAAGCCGCATGTTGCATGGGCAGACCCGCTATAACATCCCCTCTCGTTTTCTGCACGAAATTCCGGATAGTTTGCTCAAGTGGCTGCAACCCGTGCAAAAGGTGGCGATCAGGAATGAAGACTGGGGAACCGGAAGGAAAGGGTCAGGCCGGGTAATCCATGAGCCTGGTCATGGCGTTCCTGCTCGCCCAGCGGATATTCGAGATTCGGCGGCATCGCAATGGCGCATAGGACAGAATGTGACTCACGCCAGGTTTGGCGCGGGAGTGATAGTCAACTGCGAAGGTCACGGTGCGGATTCCCGTGTTGAGGTCAGGTTCGGCCGCACCGGCACGAAGTGGTTATTGCTCGAATATGCCAAACTGACACCTGCCTGATTCAACGCTCAGGCTAATGCGGCCGTATCTGCAAAAATATCCCTGTAGCTTGCGTAGATAGAGGCAAACAGGGTCGGCACCAGTATAAACAATCCCAGACCATAGGGCATCGCGGCGAGTATCACCAGCACCACCAGCGTAATGCCATAGACCTGGAACGCTATGATGTTCTTCAGGCAGGCAAGAAAACTTACCCGCATTGCATCTATCGCGGCCATGCCCTTGAATACCACCAGCAAAGGTGCGAACCAGGTAGCCATCATCAGCGGAATGGAAAGCGTCAGTCCTACCAGCGAGGCGGACAGCATATCGCCGGAGACATTTTTCAGCTCATTTTCGTCAACCCGTTTTCCTTCTATCAGCAGATCCATCAATACATCGCCTCCGACAAGCATGAACACCCCGAGAATGAGCACCTGTCCTACCAGATAAATTCCTCCTATCGTGATCAGCGGTCCAGGGGTGTTTCTGAAACCTGCAAGCAAATGCGCAATCTCCAGTTTCTCGCCCTGTTCCAAGGCCCTGCATCCTATCATCAGCCCCGCTAGAAACACGGGTGAAAGAAGGGTGAAAATAAATTGCCCCGCCATTGGAATAAGCGACAACGTGGCGGCGATAAGAAGCAAAGTGGCACACAGTAAAATCCACGTCAGCGGGATTTGGCGGAATATGTAAAAGCCGGTCACAATCCATTGCCACCCTTGTTTTGCATCGACCTGCCTGACTTCCATTTTCTTTATCTCCGGTAGAGTAGCGCCTGCTGTCCAATCCTGGCGTGCGGTTTACCGCTTACACCCAAACTTGTGCCAGTCTTGCGTGGGATGCCGCGTGGTTCTTCAATATGCGCATAAAGTGAGCGGGGTTCTTGGCATGAGTGAGTTCTCCCATGCGCGGCAAGTGATAATCGTGCAGCCGGGATAGCCAGAAGCGCAGAGCCCCGGCTCGCAGCATTATCGGCCAGGCGCCCCTCTCGATAGCGGTAAGCGGGCGGATCCGGTGATAGGCCTCGAGTAGCGACAGCGCACGTTTTACATCCAACTCGCTATCTTCACGCAGACACCAGTCATTGGCCGTAATGGCAATATCGTACAGCAACACATCATTGCAGGCGAAGTAGAAATCGATCACTCCCCCTATCGTATCGCCGGTGAATAGTACATTGTCGCGAAATAGATCCGCATGAATCACGCCGCACGGCAGATCATCGAAATGATACAGCGACTGAAAATGCAGTTCCTTTTCCAGAATCGTTATTTCTTCCGCCGTAAGAAACGGGATGACACTGGGGGCAGTGGCTTTGCACCATTCGGGACCTCGCGGGTTCTCCATTTTTTCGGGATAGGACAGACCGCACAGATGCATGTTCGCAAGGAGTGCGCCGACTTCGGCACAATGCGCGAGAGTAGGATGTTCCTGTGATTTGCCGGGCAAGCAGGTAACGATGCTCGCTGGTTTATGATTAAGCTCGCCAAGAAACCCGTGGTCAAGATTGGCTACCGGACAAGGACAAGGAATGCCGCGTTGCGACAAATATGCCATCAGATTCAGGTAGTACGGCAGATCGGACGAAGTCAGCTTTTCAAACAGGGTAAGAACATACCTCCCCTGGCTGGTGGTGACAAAGTAATTCGTATTTTCGATGCCGGAGGAGATGCCTTGCAGATTAGTCAGCGTGCCCAGCGGATAGTTTTTCAGCCATGCGGAAAGCTGCTGTTGGGTGACGGTAGTGAAGACGGACATGAGCGAGAGGAAAAGGGGGGAGAAGAAGTCGTATAAGACTCTGCGATCTTCTTGTTCTTTACCGCTATTTTAACCTAAATCCGGCGGTCGGCCGCTTCATTTTTCAGTTCATTCATCAATTGGCCGTCATGATCCGCATGGATTTTGCGCATCCCTGCGTCCTGCCCAATCACCGGATTGGATTTAGAATTGGCGCAGTATCCACATCGGAGGCCGGATATTCTGATCGAGCCCCCCGGAGCCGCCAGCGGAGAATGTCCCGTCCCCTTGGTTGTCGATCAGGTAATACGGCAGACCAATGCGGGGAGTCACTTTGATCATGTAGAGACGCCCATTGATACGATATTCCTCGATCTTATCCTCTCCGCGCCTGGTAATAGTAACTTGGGGTTCAAGCGCGGCATCATCCTGGTCGGCGCCCGGCGAAGGCAACGCTATTTCGGGCGGTTCCGGCACTTCAGGTATCGGCCGCAAGTCTTTGGGTTTGGATTGCGCCGCCGCCGACAGGGCAGCGCTCAATAACACGACGAGAATTATTAGACGCATGGCTGCTCCTGGCAGGGTCAACGCACCCATTCTATCTGAAAATGATACGGATTTTACAGATTGAGCTGAACTTCCCGTTCCGCTGCGGAAGGCTCGAAGCCGCTGGTTTCATAATACCGGAATATCGCCTTGACCACTTCGCGGGGTTCATCGATCACCTGTATCAAATCCATATCCTCCGGGGCGATCATGCCTTCGGTTACCAGGGTATGCCGCAGCCAGTCGATCATCCCGCGCCAGAAGTCCGAGCAAACCAGAATAATCGGCATTTTCCGGGTCTTCCCGGTCTGAACCAGCGTGAGCGCTTCCATGAGTTCATCCAGCGTGCCGAATCCACCCGGTAACACCACATAAGCCGTGGCAAACTTTACGAACATGTACTTGCGCGCAAAGAAATGACGGAAAGTCTGGCTGACGTCCTGGTAAATATTGCGATGTTGTTCGTGCGGGAGCTGGATATTCAGACCGATGCTCGGCGACGTGCCAAAATAAGCACCCTTGTTGGCTGCTTCCATGATCCCCGGACCGCCTCCCGAAATAACGGAAAATCCGGCATCCGACAATTGCCGGGCAATCTGCTCGGTTAATATATAGTTGGGATGATCGGGAAGCGTACGTGCACTCCCGAAAATGCTGACCGCGGGCCGAATCGAATTCAAGCGCTCCGTGGCTTCGACAAATTCTGCCATAATGCCGAACACGCGCCAAGATTCCCTTGCCGACCAGGTTTTTTCCCGAAAATCATTTGTCATGGTACGGGCTAACTTGTCTTGCGTGCTCATTGGAAACCTTTGGAGTTAAATGAAAACATTGTTGCTGGTTGATGGCTCATCTTACCTGTATCGCGCTTTCCATGCGCTGCCGGATTTGCGCAACCGCAATAACGAGCCAACCGGTGCGATTTATGGCGTGCTCAACATGCTGCGCCGTTTGCACAAGGATTACCAGGCCCATTATAGCGCGTGCGTATTTGATGCAAAAGGCAAGACTTTTCGCGACGACCTCTATGCGGAATATAAATCGCATCGCCCTCCAATGCCCCCCGATCTGGCGGCGCAGATTGCGCCCCTGCACGAGTGCATTATCGCCATGGGCTGGCCAATGCTGATCGTGGAAGGCGTGGAGGCGGATGATGTGATTGGTACGCTGGCTAAACAAGCCGTGCACGAAAACATGCGCTGCATCATTTCCACCGGCGACAAGGACATTGCGCAACTGGTGAATCCGCAAGTGACGCTGATCAATACCATGAGCAACGAAACGCTCGACGAAGCGGCAGTGCTTGCCAAATTTGGTGTGACACCAGCACGCATGCTCGATTATCTGGCATTGGTGGGTGACGCGGTGGATAACATTCCGGGCGTGGAAAAAGTGGGTCCCAAAACTGCGGTGAAATGGCTCACCCAATATGGCACATTGGATAATCTCATCGCGCATGCCAATGAAATTGGCGGTGTAGTAGGTGAAAATTTGCGTGCGGCGCTCGCTTGGCTGAGTCGAGCGCGTGAATTACTGGCCATCAAGTGCGACGTCGCATTACCTGTCGATGTACACGATCTTGGGCTGCAACCGCAGCATACCGCAAAACTGGCCGAGTTGTATGAGCGGCTGGATTTTAGAACCTGGTTGCGGGAAATGCGGCAGGAGGCGGACTCAGCGAGTCCGCAAGTGATCGGCGATACGCCCTTGGCCGCCGGGTATCAGCCAGTGGATGCGAATCGGCGATCTTCGGCTACGTCAGGGGACTATCAGATCATTTTGACCCAGTCCCAACTGGATGAATGGATCGCACGTATCTATGCCGCGCCACTGGTTTCGCTGGATACGGAAACCACCGGGCTGGATCCGATGCAGTCGCAACTCGTCGGAATCTCGTTTTCCATTGAGCCTCATCAGGCGGCTTATCTGCCGCTGACGCACCGGTATGCAGGCGCCCCACCGCAACTGCCGGTCGATCTCGTGATCAATAAACTCAAACCATGGCTGGAAGATGCGGGCAAACCCAAAGCGGGACAGAATCTCAAGTATGACAAGCACATTTTTGCGAATCATGGCATTACTTTGAACGGAATTGTCCACGATACACTATTGCAGTCCTATGTATTGGAATCCCACCGTCCGCACGATATGGATAATCTTGCGTTGAGGCATCTTGGAGCCAAAACCATTAGCTATGATGAGGTCACCGGCAAGGGGGCCGGGCGTATAGGTTTTGATCAGGTGGATATCGAACGCGCGATGCAATATGCGGCGGAAGATGCCGATATCACGCTGCAACTACATCAGCACATGTACCCCGAAATAATGAAGGACGAAAAGCTCGATTATATCTATCGCGTACTCGAAATGCCGGTACTGAACATCCTGTTTGAAATGGAGCGTAACGGCGTATTACTGGACTTGAAATTACTGGAAATCCAAAGCCGCGAACTGGGTGAGAAAATGCTGTCGCTGGAAAGCCAGGCCCACGCTATTGCCGGGCAGCCATTTAATCTGAATTCACCCCGGCAAATTCAGGAGATACTGTTCAACCAGCTCAAGCTTCCCGTTATCAAGAAGACGCCAAGCGGGACACCGTCCACCGACGAAGACGTGCTGCAACAGCTCGCGCTGGATTATCCCCTGGCAAAAGTCCTGCTCGAATACCGCGGGCTTGCCAAGCTCAAATCCACCTACACGGACAAGCTGCCGCGCATGGTGGATGCCGCCACCGGACGCGTGCACACCAATTATGCGCAGGCGGTAGCGGTGACCGGGCGGCTCGCGAGCAATGAGCCCAACCTGCAAAACATTCCGGTACGCACCGCCGAGGGACGCCGTATCCGCGAAGCATTTATCGCTGCACCGGGGCATCGCATTATCTCCGCGGATTATTCGCAGATCGAGCTGCGCATCATGGCGCACATATCGCAGGATGCGGGATTGCTCAAAGCGTTCGCCGCAGGCGAGGATATACATCGCGCGACCGCCGCGGAAGTGTTTGGTGTCGCGCTGGAAGCGGTGAACAATGAGCAGCGCCGCTATGCAAAAATCATCAACTTCGGGCTGATTTACGGCATGTCCGAATTCGGCCTCGCCTCGCAGCTCGGGGTTGAACGCTCAGCCGCACGTGCGTACATGGACCGGTACTTTGCCCGTTATCCGGGGGTTGCGAATTACATGCAACATACCAGGGAGACCGCCAGAAAAACCGGTTACGTCGAAACCGTATTCGGACGCAGGCTGTGGCTGCCGGAAATCAATAGTTCCAACGGTAATCGCAGACAAGGAGCGGAACGTGCAGCAATCAATGCCCCCATGCAAGGTACTGCGGCCGATATCATCAAGCTTGCCATGATCGCGACGCATGGCTGGCTGGCCAAAGCGGGCTTGCGGAGCAAGCTGATCATGCAAGTCCATGACGAGCTGGTACTGGAAGTGCCGGATGATGAAACCGGAACTGTAAAGGATGAACTGCCGCGGCTAATGGGTGGCGCGGCGAAACTCGACGTGCCGCTGCTGGTGGAAGTGGGGGTAGGCCCGAATTGGGAGCAGGCGCATTAGATTAAGGTGCTCTTCAACAAATCTCCCATGGAGCGTGTTTTCTTCCAATGGGGAGTATGTGATACCGTCGGGCAATATTATCCTGAATCCTGCATACCACAAAAAATCTTTGTGAATCATGGTGCTTAACTCGAAAATCAATGATCAACCACCGAATTTGGGAGTATAACTTGCTAATAGGGCAAAAATTACCGTAAAATCACACCCTTTTCGGTTCCGGACCCACATAGGCATATACATGGTCATTATTCGACTGGCGCGAAGCGGTGCCAAGAAACGCCCGTTTTTCAATATGGTAGTAGCGGATTCCCGAGACGCCCGGGACGGCAAGTTCATTGAGCGCATTGGCTTTTATAACCCTAGGGCGGCTGAAGGCGAAGAAGCATTGCGTGTTCAATTGGATCGTGTCACCCATTGGCAATCGCAGGGTGCACGGCTATCCGATACCGTTACAAGGTTGGTCAGGCAGTTTGGTGCAAAACAAAAAGCCGCGGGAATTACCTAAATCAGGCGAAGCAGTCGAGCCAATGGTGGTGATGGGGCGTATTATCGGCCCCTTCGGTGTGTCAGGCTGGATCAAGGTTTTTCCCTATACTGAATATGTGGATGGACTGCTTGACTATCCGGTCTGGTGGCTGGGTAAAGGCAATGGGGAATGGCACGAAGTAAAAGTCACCGGATGCGAAGTTCACGGGAGTACATTGACGGCCGCACTTGAGTCATATGCCGACCGTACTGCGGCAATGCGGTTGAAGGGTAAGCAGATCGCGGTACCTCGCAGCCAGTTGCCGAGTTTGTCCAAAAGCGGTAAGGATGGCTATTACTGGTCGGATCTGATCGGCCTTGAAGTCATTAATCTGCGGGATGAGGAATTGGGGAAAGTGACCGGACTACTGGAAACCGGCGCCAACGATGTGCTTCAAGTGCAAAGTCCGATGGAAGGTGAAAAGGAGCGATTGATTCCTTTTGTCAGTCAGGTGATCGTTAAGGTGGATCTAAAGGCTTGCCGGATAACGGTGGACTGGGGCATGGACTACTAGCCGTGGCTTTTGAGTTCGACGTCATTACACTGTTCCCCGAAATGTTTGATGCCGTCACCCGATACGGTATAACCGGCAGGGCGAAAGAAAACGGGATCTACCGGTTGCATACCTGGAACCCGCGCGACTTCACTGAAGATAATCACCGTACGGTGGATGATCGTCCTTATGGCGGCGGCCCGGGAATGCTGATGCTGGCACAGCCGCTGGAAAAAGCCGTCACCGCGGCAAGGATCAGGCAGGCAGGTAATGGCATTAACGGGACGAAGGTAATCTATCTTTCTCCCCAGGGGCGGCTGTTGAACCATGACCTGGTGATGGAGCTGTGCGAACTGCCATCATTGGTGCTACTCGCCGGGCGCTATGAAGGCGTGGACGAGCGCTTGATAGCGCGTGAGGTGGATGACGAAATTTCCATCGGCGATTATGTGCTCTCTGGAGGAGAGCTCGCGGCAATGGTGCTGATAGACAGTATGGTGCGGCAAATGCCCGGTGTGCTGGGAGACGCTGACTCAGCCGTTCAGGACTCATTTGTGAGTGGACTGCTTGATTTTCCCCAGTACACGCGACCGGAAGTCTATCAGGGAGAATTCGTGCCGGAAGTTCTCATGTCCGGCAATCACGCCGGCATCAGACGCTGGCGTTTGCGGCAATCGCTGGGCAGGACATGGCTGAGACGGCCGGATCTGCTGGCGCTGAAAGTTGAACGGGGCTTGACCGGAGAGGAAGCGGAATTGCTGGAAGAGTTCAAGCACGCCCATGAATCGAATTGAAATCAACAGAAACCAAGTGAAATAAAGTAAGGAGTGGCAAAATGAATTTGATCGAACAACTCGAAAACGAAGAAATCAGCCGTCTTGGCAAGACAATTCCGGATTTTGCTCCCGGAGATACGGTAATCGTTAACGTTAAAGTGGTTGAAGGCGACCGTAAGCGCGTGCAAGCCTATGAAGGCGTCGTTATCGCTAAACGCAATCGCGGCCTCAATTCGGCTTTTACCGTGCGTAAGGTATCCAGCGGCGAGGGTGTGGAGCGGACTTTCCAGACCTACTCACCGCTAATTGCCAGCGTGGAAATCAAACGTCGTGGGGATGTCCGCCGCGCCAAGCTATATTACCTGCGGGATCGTTCCGGTAAGTCTGCCCGCATTCGCGAGAAGCTTCCGGCTCGTGCTGCAGCAAAGAATGCGGTGCCGAAAATAGGGCCGGCCCAAGGTTAGATTGCAATGCCCCTGATCCTGTAGGGGCGCCGGGGTCGGCATCGGGGGGCTCCATGGCTCATATGCGATGCCCAGTGCCCCGCCCGCGTGCATAGGCGATCCCGGTCGCAACTTCATAGGTAGCCAATGCTGGCACCTGCCCAGCCTAACCACCCATCACATTCAATCCTGTTTCGGTTACGGTTTATTCTCGATTTCCTTGTGCCAGATATCGTGGACTTCGTCTGGCCACAGTGATTTGATCCAGACAATCACGTCATCGATTTGCTGATTTGTCAACTTGCCATCCCACGCTGGCATGCCGCCGATATCCGCCGGACTGCCTACCCGGATCATTCTTTCCAGTGTCTCGGTTGAGTGATGCCAAGCGTGGGCAGTGCCATCCAGTGGCGGTGGCGGGTACCTGCCGTCAGCTCCCGGATTTCGCCAGCCTGGCGTGCCTTCCCCATTTGGTCCATGACAGTTGGCGCAATTCGTGCGATAAACAACCTCACCGCGCTTTATTTTCTCCGGATCCAGCTTACGGGCCGCCAGGTTTTTTGGCTCCACCGGCGCCGCGACAGATGGTGCCGGTTCGGCAGGGGGCGTGGTTGAGCCGGCAGAGGGCACGTCCGGTGCGGCAGTTGCGGGCGCTGGTGCAGCAGCGGGCGCCGACGCAGCGGCAGGAGGCTTCGATTCACCGCAAGCAGCGATAAAGACAACTGTCATGCCTGCCAGAAGAAAATAACGGAGGCCCATGCTGGCAAATTTTCTTTGCTGGTTCGCAGGAGTAGCGACAGTGAGAGGAGATTTCATGCTCATCATTTCAATCTCATCAGGGATTCTTTGGGGTCAGATGGAAGATGGCGGCTGTACACAGTAGTATCGCCTTGCTTATTGATTAGAAGCACATCATAAGGATCGCTGCGCGCGCCCTCCATACCGGGGGAGCCGTGAGGCATGCCCGGAGCGGTCAGGCCAATAGCGCGGGGACGTTCTTTAAGAAACCGCCTGATGTCCTGCGCGGGCACATGACCTTCAATCGCATAACCATCAACCAGAGCGGTATGACATGAACCAAGCGTGGTGGAAATACCTGCACGCTCGCGTACCTCCTTGTTGCCCACATCATGGGTATTGACGGTAAAGCCATTCGCACGCATATGGTCGACCCATTTTGCGCAGCACTTGCAGGTTGCGCTCTTGTAGACTTCGACTGTTGTTGTCGCACCAGCGCTGGCAGCAATAGCCGACAAGACACCGATCAGAATAGATCCGGCGATTAATGTGTGAGTTGGTTTCTTCATTTGGCCTCTACTTTGATTGTTCCTTTCATACCCGGAAAATTCATACCCTTGAAGTGACCCGGCAGCGGGCAGGCGAAGTCGACTATGCCGGCTTCAGTGAAATGCCATACCAGTTCCCCGGTCTTGCCCGGACTGACGGAAATCATATTGGGTTCATCGGGATGCTCCATATCGGGGAATTTTTTCAACATTTTCCCATGCTTATCGATATCCTCGGGAGTACTAATCATCATTTCGTGTTTTTTCTTGCCGGTGTTCTTAAGCACGAATTTAATTGTTTCACCCTGTTTCACGTCTATTTCAGATGGTTTAAAGCGGTTATCCACCATGGTTATTTCAATGGTGCGCGACACCTTGCCGGGATCGCCGGGGCTGCCGACAATACCTTCGCCCCCCGGACGATTTTCATCAGCAGAGGTTCCGGCCGAGATCAAGCTCAAGACTAACGCAGATGCGATCAATAGGTGTTTCATGTGATCCTCCTTTCTGTAGAGATTCCGCGTCACCTTCTTTCTTTTAAGCATCAATCTTATTATTTATCCCAATATAGCAAAAAAATGCGCAGTCGCCCATTTTAGTCTATCTGATGTGCTTTTCGTCGCGGGGCACGAATGTATTTATTTCCTTGTGCCGTTATCAATGGTTAAAATGTCTTGATGACAAGGATTGGCAAGATGTAGTGTCACGCCGTGATAGACTGAAAAGCGGTTCTGGAGTTCCTATGCTTTGATCATTTCATCGGCTTGGCAGCCCGGGGATTTGAAGAATCGAAGCGAAAAGAAGGGCCGGGCCACGATAGATATTGAGAATTTTCTGAAAGTGAAAGCGGTAGTTGTTCCATCGGCCAAAAAAAGCGGCGAAATATAGACCAGCCAGCCGCCAAGCGTCTACAGGCTGGAATAAACAAGCTCCACATAACCCCGTTACAAATTTGGCGAATGCTATGCTACGAGCCGAACCGGCCGCTCTATATAAGCGCCATGCCTATATTTATTCGATATGACAAAAACTTGTCCGCTGCTTCCCTGCTGAGATGAAAACATTGCATATAGGCATCCTTTGCCCCCCATACCGGTTATGCTTGACCTTGTGTCTTGTATCCGCGTTCGCGCTCTCAGGCTGTGTATCGCCCATTGCGCTCAATCGCGCAGTCGGTGCCTATGATGAGGCCATTACCAGTGCTGCCTCCAGACAGCTATTGACTAATATCGCCCGTGCCCATCACCATCAACCGATACATTTTACGGGGGTATCGAACGTCGCGGCTACCTTCGATTTCCGCTTCAGCGCAGGTGCCACTCCCGCGCTGGGAGGGCTCGCCGGGCAGGTATTGATGCCGATATTTGGCGGCAGCGTCGCGGAAAACCCCACCATCAGCATTGTCCCGATCGAAGGCGAGGAATTTACCAAGCGGCTGCTGACCCCATTTCAGCAAAGCAAACTCATGCTTCTGCTCCGTCAACGCTTCGATATCGATCTCCTGTTGAGGTTGATGGCGCAGGAAGTGCGCATTGAGGGTTCCACACAACAGGGCGCGTATCGAAACAGGCCTTCCGATTCATCGGGCTACGAAGTATTCCGTCGCGTGGTGCTGCATCTTTCGGCCATTCAAGACCAGAACCAGCTCTATGCCGAACCGTTGAATCTGGAACGTACTTGGATCATTCCTGCCGGTGCCGTTTCGGCAGAAGGCTTTCAGGCTCTGGAGAGAGAGTATTTTGTGCTCTATAACAAACACGACAGTACCTATACGCTTCGTAAACAAGTGCCGGGCCCGATTCTCATCACCAACTATGATCCGGACACGCTGTCCCCGGAGGAACGTGCGCAGTTAAACAATGAAGCAGGAACCTGGAACATCCACGATGTTGCTTTCGATATTCGTCCTGATCATCCTGGGGGGGGATGGCCAATGAGAGGAACTTTCCGTCTCAGAAGCTTCCACAAAATTCTCAATTTCCTCGGCCATTCTCTCGGCGACGAGCCGGAGTACCATGTCGAGAAGGATATGCGGACCCCCGCCATTAAAGGTGACGAAAATCCGATCGCCACCATGGGACTCGTGGTGTCGGATTCGCCACCATCGGAAGCCGATCTTTCGATCCGTTCGCATAATCGGTACTACTCGGTGGATACCGTTGGTCCGCTCGCTCGTTGGAACCGGGATGCTTTCCAGATGTTGTACTTGCTGTTTCAAATGACCATCACCGATTTGCCGCGCACCGGCGTACCCAGTATCACGATTGCCAAGTAATCCGTTCTCTTCGAGAATTGCTGCGAACGATGGGCATCACCGGGAAAGAGCAAGCAGGGGACAACGCATACAGGATTTTCGATCTCCCCATAATGTGACTGACAGAGGCGTTCCTTAGGTACTCTAAGGCGGCGGCTGCATATTTGAAAAGCGCCATTCACCCGGTGCGAGGCCGTGCAGGGAATAGGTGCCGATAGCCTGGCGGATCAGCCGCAGCGTCGGAAAAGAGACAGCTGCCGTCATATGGCGCACTTGACGGTTCTTGCCTTCCATGAGTGTCAATTCAATCCATGAAACGGGAATATTTTTTCGGAAGCGAATGGGCGGTATGCGCGGCCAGAGGCTATCCGGTTCATCCATAGGGCGCACCCGGGCGGGCATTGCCTTGAAATTTCTCGTCATCACACCCTGGCGCAGCTTATCCAGCGCAACTTCATCGGGCACACCCTCTACCTGCACCCAGTACGTTTTCGGTAGCTTGTGCTCAGGATGGCTGATTCTATTTTGCAATTTGCCATTATTGGTGAGGAGTACCAGGCCTTCGCTATCGGCATCGAGTCGTCCGGCAGGATAAAAACCGGGCAGCGGTATGAAATCCTTGAGAGACTTGTATCCGGCTTCGGGCGTGAACTGGCAAATAACTCCGTAAGGTTTATTGAAAAGAATCAAACGAGACATGGTTTTTGTCGGCGGGACTGCATCGCATTTGCGGGCAAGGTTGGGCAGGAGTTAATCCGTTTCGGAATTGGCTGTCTTAAACAATACATCCGGTTCCAGCACCGTTTGCCGGATTTCAACCACTTTGCGACGGGATTTGACTCCGTGTTTGAGTGTTACCTGACGTAGCGGCACGCTAAAAATCATAGCGAGGAACTCCAGCAGTGCGGTGTTGGCCGCACCTTCCACTGGTGGGGCGGCAAGCCTTATCTTTAGCGCGTCGCCATGCAGCCCAACGGCTTCGGTGCGTTTAGCGCCGGGTTGTATATGAAGAGTAAGGATGAGCCGCCGACCGCTATCCGTGCGGCGGTGCCAGGTATTGTGCAGCAATGCTGGCGACATGAAGAAGCTCCCGTAAAGTATCAATGCTTCGACATACTCATACATCAGAACAGGAGAGAGATCTCCTTGCCTGCACCCGCTACGACAAACAGCAGTAATTGGATAATCACCAGCACAAACAGGGGGGACAAGTCGACATTGCCGATGGGTGGAATACGCCTGCGGATAACGACGAGGAATGGCCGTGTGAAGCTGTCGAGCGTTGGGGCAAAGGGAGTGTGAGGGTTGAACCAGGAGAGTACCGCCTGCATGATGATCGCCACCAAAATAATATAGAGCGTCATTTTAATAATTTCTATCAATCCGAGCAGCGCCAGTCCCATGATCGCAATACCGACAGTCGATCTGAACTCATACCCTTGAAGCATGAGCACGCCGGTTAGCAGAATGCATTGCGCGAGCCATGCCAATAACAGCGTGGAAAGATCCATTCCGCTATATCCGGGGATTACCCGGCGTGCGGGCCGTACCACAAAATCGGTAAGTGCCACGAGAAATTGGGACAGCGGATTGCGGTAGGGTGCGCGTAACAGCTGCATGTAAAAACGCAGCAATAGCGCCAGGGAAAATAGACCCAGCAGGGTGTCGAGCAGAAATATCAGTATCTGGTTGAGCATATACGTTCCTGGAAAACAATAACCTGTACGGCGGATTTTATGTCTCGCCAAACTCGTCGCCCAATTCACGCGAGCGCTGGCTTGCCCCATGTATCGCATGCACGATCGCATGCTTGACGCCGGCGTTTTCCAGGGTCTGTATCGCGCGCTCCGTGGTACCCCCCTGGGAAGTTACGCGAGCTCGGAGCGTGGCGACGTCATCGCCGCTTTGATTCGCGAGTTCCGCCGCGCCGAGAAAAGTAGCCAAACTCAACCGCCGCGCCTGGCTTGCATCCAGCCCCAGCTCCTGTCCCGCCTTCTGCATGGCCTCAATGAAATAAAATACATAAGCCGGGCCGCTGCCGGAGACGGCCGTAACCGCATCCAGCAATTCCTCGCGATCGCACCATAGCACGGAACCGACCGCGCCGAGTATAGCCTCGGCGTTATGCTTTTCCTCCATACTCACCCCCGGTAGCGCGTAGAGGCCGGTGACAGCCGCGCGAATCAGTGCCGGCGTATTGGGCATGGCTCGTACCACGCGGGCGTAACCACTCATCCAGCGGCTTATATCGGTGGCGCGAATGCCGGCGGCAATAGAAATGACCAGCTGATTTCTGAGCTGTGACGCAAGCTCCCGCGCCACGCCTGAAAGCTGCTGCGGCTTTACCGCCAGCAGGATGACGTCGCTGCCGGATACGCCTTTGGCAAGTTCCGCAACGGTTTCCACTTTAAATGCGTGTTTTATTTTCTCACGCCTTTCGGCGCTGATTTCAACCACCCGTATTTGTCCGGGTGAATAACCTTGCTGCAGCAGCCCGCCGATCAAGGCGGATGACATATTGCCGCCGCCGATAAATGTAATGTTCATGGGAGTCCTGTGATGTGAAATCAGACATTTCGCCGGATGATCCAGCCGAGTGCAGGGCGTCACAGCGAAGCGCATTACGCCGTATGAGATTCTCTCATATCAGTGCCTTACCTGATTATCCTAAATCAGGTAGTTGATCGCACATTTCCCGATTTGGCGCTATGCTACATGAGCACTTTTGCACACTACTTGATCTTCACCTGGCAGGCGCGGCGCAATGCGCTGTGCTTATTACATGCGTTTTCTGCCCCTTACAGGGGCTACCGTTGACAATGCGGACAATAGAAACTTGAACGCTGTCCCTGCCTGGTTTGCTCGATTGCGGTACCGCACTTCCGGCACGGCTGCCCATTTCGCTGATACACCCAATACTGTTGCTGGAAGTAGCCGGGACTCCCGTCGCTGTTGACGAAATCGCGCAAGCTGCTGCCGCCCGCTTCGATCGAGAGATTAAGCGTTTCCTTTATCGCTTGTGCCAGTTTCTCATACCTGCGCATACTGATCCGCCCTGCGGGGGTCAAGGGACTAATGCCCGTGCTGAAGAGCGCTTCGTTTGCGTAGATATTGCCAATGCCGACGACAATGCGGCTGTTCATCAGCACATCCTTGATGCTGGCCCTGCGGCCTCGGGTCCTTTCGTACAGCAATCTCCCGTCGAACGCTTCAGTAAGCGGTTCAGGCCCAAGTTGGGCCAGCAAAGCATGGTGCGTGACATCACCGGTTGCCCACAGCACTGCGCCAAAACGGCGCGGATCCTTGAAACGGAGAATCATGCCGGTATCCAGTATCAGATCGACATGATCGTGTTTCTGGGGTGGCGTGGCAGCGGGAAGCAACCTCAAGCTGCCGGACATGCCGAGATGCAGGATCAGCGTTCCGTTGCCACAGTCGAACAGGAGGTATTTGCCTCGCCGGGTTACGGCATTGATTTTCAACCCGCGAAGTGTGTGCCCAAGATCGTGAGGTACCGGCCAGCGTAGGCTTGGATTTCGTAGCGTGGCACCCACGAAATGGTGTCCCTCCAGGTGAGAGACGATGCCACGACGGGTAACTTCGACTTCAGGTAGTTCAGGCAACTGGAATACCTCTGCAAAGTTCGGGGTTCATCTTCTTGCGCGCAGCCACCAAATAATTAATCCGCTTGCCAGGAAAGCCAACGGCAGGAGGATGAGAAATCCGCCAGCGATGATGATAAGCACCGATTCACTTAATACCAGGTTGTTATCGAGGGTGGCTCGGGGTTGAATAATAATGAGATTCTCGTCGCCGGCAAGCCAGTTGACCAGATTAATGCCAAAATCCAGATTATTGCCGTTGCCCAGATACGTATTGGCAAGAAAATTCCCGCTGCCGATGACCGCGATGCGCTGTTCGCGGTCGTGCAGGGTGCGGCTGAGAGTGGCGGCGATGCTTACGGGACCGGGCACATCATACATCTTGTCGAAGACGATGGGGGAATCCAGCTTGCCGGTTTCCACCCATCCGCTGGATGCAGTCTCCACCAGCGAAATGCTATGCCATACCTCATTTTCATTGACGATTATCTGACGGGCAAAAGGAAACATCGTGATATAGTCAAAATTGCGCATGACCGGATGCTGTCCATAATTGGCGCCTAACGCGACGGTAACAGGCAATTTCAACTGCCGGGCCTGGGGATCAACCACCACGCCCGGTGAAAGCGTCAATTCCAGTTTCTCGGCGAGCGGCTGCAAGCCGTGCAAGGGACCCTCGTCGATAAGCCACAGCAGGTTGCCGCCGCGGCTGATATACGCAAGCAATTTGTCCACTTCTTCTTCCCGCAGGTCAATTTGCGGAGAGGCAATCACGAGCACACTCGTGTTAATCGGTACATCGGGGACAATGGAGAGACGCAGCGTCCCGGTCTTGAATCCTTTCGCCATCAATTGCTTGCCGAATTCTCCCAGGTCATGATTCGCGATACCATCCAGCTTGCGCTCCCCATGGCCGCTGAGCATCGTCACTCGTTTTTCCCGGGGGCGCGCCAGCCGCATCAGTAGATGGGTAAACGCCTGCTCGTTGAATGTGCTGAGGTGTTCACGTCTGCCATTAAAGGTGACCACCATTTCCCCGTTGACCTGGACGCCCGCTTCCTGGGTGAGTTTCGGCTGCTCGGTGGGATCGATGAATGTGACCGTGAAGTCGGGTTTGACACGCTGATAACGCGAGAGGAATTCACGGATAATTTTACGAATATTTCCTGATTGCGCGTCTTGAGCCGTGACGTAGACGGTGGCGTTAAGCGGGCCGTTGATTTTTTCCAGTACATCCACGCTTGCCTGGCTCAGGCTGTTGCGCCCATTCTGACTGATATCCCACTGAACACGGGTTTCACGCGCAAGGTAGCCCAGCAGTCCGGTCAACAATACCAGCAGCACCATGAACACGCCGTTTTGCATTAACCAGTAAGTGCGCCGTTTCTGAGTGACCATGGTCATGCGTGGATTAACCGCGCAGCCGTTTGCTGTCCAGCTGGCGCACAGACAGCACCAGAAAGACAAGAGTGAACAGCGAGAAGTATGCAAGATCGAAGGTATCGATCATGCCGCGATTGAAATTTTCGTAATGTGCGAGCAGGGAGAAATCACATGTGACGCTATTCGGGTCGTCCCCCGCCGCGATATCCAGTACTCCCAGAATCAGCAATGCGCCCAGAGCGCTGGCAGCCGCAATCGCCGGATGGGCACTGAGGCAGGAAAAATAAAGCCCGAGAGAGGCGAAACAAGCGGTTATCAGGAACAGGCCGGCGGCATTGCTCAGCAACAAGCCGAGATCCAGTGGGCCGCCCGCCAGCAGAGACATTGACAGTGTTACGACCAGCGCAATTACCACGGAAAAGAAAATCATCAGGCTGAGAAATTTTCCCAGAACGATGTCGATCATCGAAACAGGTGCCGAAATGAGAAAGGTCATGGTGTGATTGCGGCGCTCCTCGGCAATGAGGCGCGCGGTTAAAAGAGGGGTGATCATAAGCAGTACTATCGCGGCCATGGCGAATACTGGTGCAATAATCGTTTCCGTCGCACCCGGCGGATTGGCGATTCTCACAAGCTGCGGCTGTACTTGCAGAAAAGTATCGAGATGTGCCAGAAAAATCCAGGTCAGCACTAATTGCACCAGCGCAAGCAATATCCAGGCTAGCGGCGATCCAAACAAGATTTTTAATTCTTTCCGGGCAATAACCAGAATCATGGCAATGAAGAACTTGTGGAATTTTCCGTATCCATGGTGAACTGCATGAATATTTGTTCCAGGCTGATTCCTCTCTGTTTTAGTCCATTGACGGAATCACTGAATACCGTGCTGCCCTCATGCATGATCTGCACCCGGTCGCATACGCTTTCGACTTCCGGCAGGAGGTGGGTCGAGAGAATGACGCTGCGCTCCGTACCCAGTTCACGGATGAGGGTATGAATTTCCCGTATCTGGTTGGGATCGAGGCCGACTGTTGGTTCATCAAGAATGATCACATCTGGATCATGAATGATAGCTTGGGCAATTCCCACACGCTGCTGATAGCCTTTCGATAGCGAACCAATCAGACGTTTGCCCGTATCATTCAGCCCGCAACGTTGTGTCACCCTGTCCAGCGCAAAAGGGATTCTTGCGTTGTCGACCCGGTGCAACCTGGCCGCGAGTTGCAGGTATTCGTTTACCGTTAACTCCCGATAGAGTGGGGGTATTTCCGGCAGATAACCGATACGCGCCTTGGCATCCCGTGGTTTGTCCAGCAGATCTATCCCGCAGATTTCAATGCTGCCGGCGCTCGGGGCGAGATTGCCGGTGAGCATGCGCATAATAGTGGTCTTACCCGCGCCGTTGGGGCCCAGAAATCCCAGGATTTCGCCATGCTTCAGCTCCAGATTGATTTCGCGCACCGCGGCGCGTCTACCGAAATAGCGGGATAAGCCACATGCGGAAATGGTTGATAAGGCAATTTGTTCAGTCATCTGAATCCAGTGGTTTGACTGGGTAACATGTGCGAAAGAGCATCACTATAAACCTAAATCCGTCGGTTGACCGTTCATTTTCCAGATTAGTACCATGATTCACAAAGACTTTTTGCATCAATAATGATCCCAATGCGGGATCAGGAGCCGGATGCCCGATGCCGGTGGTGGTATCCCCGAGAATTGTCTTCCGCGTTTGTTTCATCCCGTAGGTAAAGCCATTTGGAACTTTGAATTTATAAGGCTGCACCGCAAACGCGTGCCCCCAGCACCCATTGCTTGGCAACGTCCACTTGTGAGAAGTGTAAAATATACCTAATATGTGGGCTGTGCTGAAGCTCGATTCCGCCCCATATTTCCCTATTAGCCTTATTTTCGGACCCTGTCTTAATTTTCCATGAATCTTAAAATTCCCGGCGCATTGCTGCTGCTGTTGTTTTTCGCCGCCTGTGCGCAGATTCCAGGCAAGACCGCTGCCAATGCGAGTAAGCCGGCCCAGCAAGCTGACGCTGGCCAGCCAAAATTACCCAGCCAGGATTTGACCCCGCCCATCCTGTTCGATTTTTTACTGGGTGAAACGGCTCTGCAGCGCGGTGATCAGGAAATCGCCACCCGTACCTACCTCAAGCTGGCGAGAGCCACTCGTGATCCACGCGTCGCCCAGCGAGCCACCGAAATCGCGCTTCACTCACGTCAAGCTGCGCCCGCGCTTGAAGCAGCAAAAATCTGGGTGGAGCTCGATCCGAATTCGGTGACTGCCCGCCAGACTATAGCGGCGCTATTGGTGAATATGGACAGGCTGGATGAGGCCCGCCCTCATCTGGAGAAACTGCTGGCCTCGGAGGGAGGCAGTATCGACGAGGCTTTCATGCAATTGAACAGCCTGCTGGTACGCAATTCCAACAAGAATGCGATATTCGAATTGGTACGGCAGCTTGCTCAACCTTATCCCGCACTCCCGGAAGCGCACTTCGCCGTGTCTCAGGCGGCGTGGTTTGCCAATCACTTTGATATTGCGCTGGCCGAAATGAAGCAGGCTTTGGCGCTCCGTCCGGAGTGGGAAATGGCGGCAATTTATCAGGGACGGATATTGGCGCGAACTTCCAATGCCAGCGCAATGGAATTTTACGGAGACTATCTCAAGAGCTACCCCAAAGCCAACGATACACGCATAACTTACGCCCGGCTATTACTAGTCGAGAAGAATTATGTCAAGGCACGCGAACAATTCGAAAAATTGCTGGCGGAGAATCCGGGTAACGCCGATGTCGCCCTGGCGGTGGGTTTGCTGTCCATGGAGCTGCGCGAGTACAGCATTGCCGAATCGAATTTTAAAAAAGCGCTGGAACTGGACTACAGGGACCCCGGGATGGTGCGCTATTATCTCGGTGGAATATATGAGAAAACTCAGCGTCCCGATGAGGCGATGGAATGGTACCGTTCCGTAACCGGGGGAAGTCAATACATTCCCGCACAGATACGGTATGCCGTTCTGCTGACCAAGAAGGGTAAAACGGATGAGGCCCTCAAGTACCTGCAGCAATTGCCGGCTACGAATAATCAGCAACGTGCTCAGTTGATAATTGCCGAAGCCCAATTGTTGCGCGAGACAGGAGCCTCCCGGAAAGCGTTTCAGCTGCTTAGTGATGGTCTGGAGAAACTGCCGGATCATGTCGACCTGCTCTATGATCGTGCGCTGGCAGCGGAAAAAATCGGCAAATCCGATATCATGGAGCAGGATTTGCGCAAACTCATACAGTTGAAGCCCGATCATGCTCACGCTTATAACGCGCTGGGATACGGCCTCGCGGAACACAGCAATCGACTTCCGGAAGCCCTGGAACTTATCGAAAAGGCCATCACGCTTTCGCCTAATGATCCCTACATCATGGATAGCCTCGGCTGGGTTCACTACCGTATGGGCAACATCAATCAGGGGCTCAGCTATCTCAGGCAGGCCTTCGGGATGAATCCCGATCCGGAAATTGCCGCCCATCTGGGGGAGGTTCTCTGGGTGCAGGGAGTAAAGGATGAAGCAAAAGAAATCTGGCAAACCGCACTCAAAAATAATCCCGGCAATGAGGTATTGATTAGCACCATGAAGAAATTCATGAAGTAGTCAGATGATGGTTCATGCTGGTGTAGCGCCGGTACAATCCGGGTCTTGGCCGTTTCCGCTTTTTATAAAGCGGGGTAATGTTCCGTGGTGGGGTCTGATTTTATGTGTATTGTTTTTCTCCCCTGGTTGCACCACTCCCGTTCATAAACGAACTGCTGTCAGTACCATCGTCATTGAACCCATGACGGGTACCGCGGAAACAAAGCTGGCGGCTTTCAGGCTGATTGGAAGAGTCTCGGTGACGGGCGACAAGGATAGCTTCTCCGGCGGCGTACAATGGCATCACGCCGATGCAGGTGATGAAATTCTTCTCCTTTCCCCGCTTGGCCAGGCTGTGGCACAGATACGGCGCGATCGTGAAGGCGTGTATCTGACGACTTCCGAGCAGGAAACCTTTTACGCTCTCGATGTGGAAACCCTGACGGAACGGGTGCTGGGCTGGCGGCTGCCACTGATGGGGTTGCAATATTGGGTACAAAGCGTGAATTCGCCCGCGACGGTAGCCGAAATAGATAGGGATATCGATGGGACCATTATGGCTATTCGTCAGGACGGATGGGAGATCAGTTATTTGAGCCGTTTTCCCATGCCGGGAATAGAAACCGTACAGGCGCAAGGCGCGCGTCCAAGATTGCTGATGCTTAAACGTCCTGGTCTTCAAATAAAACTCATCATAGACAGCTGGAATCCGGGCAATCAATGAAGCCAACTCTGAACTGATGACCAAGCTCGCTTGCCTCGCCCCAGCCAAACTCAATCTGTTCCTGCATGTCGTCGGGCGTAGAGAAGATGGCTATCATTTATTGCAAACGGTTTTTCGCTTCGTGGATTTTTCGGACCGGTTAAATTTTACTTTGCGCGAAGACGGGGCGATCAAACTTCATACGCCCACTGCTGGCGTGCCCGAAG
Organism: Nitrosospira lacus; assembly: GCF_000355765.4. NCBI lineage: Bacteria > Pseudomonadati > Pseudomonadota > Betaproteobacteria > Nitrosomonadales > Nitrosomonadaceae > Nitrosospira > Nitrosospira lacus. The sequence continues at coordinate 1,149,387 of NZ_CP021106.3, forward strand.
ATCAAGATCTTTGTGTACGTGCAGCAAAACTGCTGCAGCGGGAAAGCGGCACTTCCCTGGGTGTCGATATTCTGCTGGAAAAGCGCATCCCGATGGGTGGCGGGTTGGGGGGCGGCAGTTCCGATGCGGCGACGACACTGCTGGCACTCAACCGTTTATGGGAACTGGGCTGGAAAAGAAACCGGCTATTGGCACTTGGGCTCGAATTGGGCGCGGATGTACCCGTATTCATTTTCGGTGAAAATGCTTTTGCGGAAGGGGTAGGCGAAAAGCTTTCATCCATCCTGCTGCCGCCTGCGTGGTATCTCATCCTGATGCCACCCGTGCACGTGTCCACCCCGCAGGTTTTTGCCAGTAAAGAATTGACACGAAACACGATTCCAATCAAAATACCGCCCTTTTCCGTCGAGCATGGGCATAACGATCTGGAGCCGGTGGTATGCCGGACTTATCCAGAGGTGGCGCGTCATCTGCAGTGGCTCGGGCGGCTCGATAACACCCGGAAGGTGGCGATGACGGGCTCGGGTGCTTGTGTATTTGCCGAGTTCGCCACGGAGCCGGCGGCACAAATCGCGCTCGCGCAGGTTCCAGGCGATATGACTGGTTTTATGGTGCAAGGATTGGATCGCCATCCCATGCATGATTTTGCAGAGCAGTAAATTTGGGGAGTCGCCAAGTGGTAAGGCACCGGATTTTGATTCCGGCATTCGTAGGTTCGATCCCTACCTCCCCAGCCAGGTTTTGAAGTGTCAGGTCAGTTATACAAGATGCGCGAGATGCCGCTTGTATCTCTTTTGTCTTTCAGCGTCGGTTAAGAATCTCAAATAATCACTTGCCCCATGGCCTACGATAGCTTGATGGTTTTCACCGGCAATGCCAATCCGAAGCTGGCGCAGGATGTGGTGCGTCATCTCAACATCCACGTGGGACGCGCGACGGTGGGCCGTTTCAGCGATGGCGAGGTGATGGTGGAGATCCTCGAGAATGTCCGCGGCAAGGACGTATTTGTTTTGCAATCCACCTGTATGCCCACTAACGACACGTTGATGGAATTACTGGTACTGGTGGATGCGTTGAAGCGGGCATCAGCGGGACGTATTACCGCGGCAATGCCTTATTTCGGCTATGCCCGTCAGGACAGAAGGCCGCGTTCGGTGCGGGTGCCCATCACCGCCAAAGTGGTGGCGAACATGCTGACCACCGTCGGGATAGACCGGTTGCTGACCATGGATTTGCATTCGGACCAGATTCAGGGATTTTTCGATATTCCGGTGGATAATATCTACAGCATGCCGATCCTGCTGGGAGACGTATGGAAAAGCGATTATCAGAACCTGGTGGTGGTTTCGCCCGATGTGGGCGGCGTGGTGCGCGCGCGGCAGATGGCGAAGCGCCTGGAATGCGATCTGGCGATCATCGACAAGCGCCGTCCCAAATTCAACGTTGCCAAGGTGATGAACATCATTGGCGAGGTGGATGGACGCACCTGCGTCATCATGGATGACATGGTGGATACCGCCAATACTTTGTGTGAAGCGGCCCGCGCCTTAAAGGAAGAGGGTGCCGAAAGTGTACTGGCCTATTGCACTCACGCAGTATTGTCGGGCAAAGCGGTGGAGCGGATTGAGAATTCCTCGCTCGACAAGCTCGTCGTCACCGATACCATTCCGCTGCGTGAGGATGCCAAAGCCTGCGTTCGCATTCAACAGTTGAGCGTGGCGAGCCTGCTGGCGGAAACGATGTTAAGGATCAGTAACGAGGATTCGGTAAGTTCATTGTTCATGGAGTAAGCGTTTTTTAATCGGAGCCATCTGGTCGCGGATGCTCCCTATTCTGGAGAAAGCACGATGCAAATTGAAATCAGCGCCAACAAGCGCACGTTACAGGGCAAAGGTGCGAGCCGCCGCCTGCGTGGTTCCGGCAAGGTGCCGGGCATTATTTATGGCGGAGAGAATCCGGCGCAAGCGATTGAGCTGGATCATAATGGTCTTTATCACAAGCTCAAACAGGAGGCTTTTCATGCTTCCATCCTGTCCATGGATCTGGATGGGGAAAAAGAGCAGGTGCTGTTGCGTGATATACAAATGCACCCGTTCAAATTGCAAGTGCTGCACATCGACTTCCAGCGTGTGGACAAGAACAAGAAAATACACATGAAAGTGCCATTGCACTTCATCAACGCGGAGAACGCGCCCGGGGTGAAATTGTCGGGCGGTCTCGTCAGCCATGTGCTCACTGAACTGGATATTTCCTGCTTGCCGAAAGATCTGCCTGAATTTATCACGGTTGATCTGACCGATCTTGCCGCTGGCAATACCTTGCACTTGAGCGACCTCAAGCTGCCGGAAGGCGTGGAGATTCCCACGCTTGGCAGAGGCGAGAATTTGCCGGTGGCGACTATCGTCATTCCGCGTGCCGTGGCCGCCGAGGAAGCGGCTGCCCAAGTGGCTGCGGCGGATATCCCGACGACCGTACAGAAGAAAGAGGGTGCTGCAAAAGAGGGTGAGAAAAAAGACGCCGGGAAGAAGAAATAATCCCCGCGGTTTTTCAATATAGCCCGCTGGAGTATATAGCTTCCGGCGGGCTTTTCTTTTAGCATGTAAGACTATTCTGTTTCGTTCGATGAAACTCATCGTCGGTCTCGGCAATCCGGGCAGGGAATATGCCGCCACGCGTCACAATGCCGGGGCCTGGTGGATATTCCGCCTGGCGGACGAGTTGCGCATGACGCTGAAAGCCGAAGCGAGATTTCATGGTTTGTGCGCGTGTACCGGTCAAGGCGATGCAGAGTTGTGGCTGCTCAATCCGCAGACCTACATGAATGCCAGCGGGAAAGCCGTTGCGGCATTATGCCGTTATTACAAAATTCAGCCTGAGCAGGTTCTCGTGGTTCATGACGAACTGGATTTGCCGCCGGGCGTTTCCAGACTGAAACTGGGCGGCGGGCTGGGCGGGCATAATGGTTTGAAGGATATCGCCGCCCACCTTGCCACCAAGGATTTCTGGCGCCTGCGCATTGGCATTGGCCATCCCGGCGACAGAAATGCCGTGGTAAGTTATGTGCTGCAGCCGCCGCGCAAGGAAGAAGTGCCGCTGATAGACGAAGCGATCCATCGCAGCCTGGAGGTCTGGCCGCTTATCGCGGAAGGCAATTGCCAGGCGGCCATGCTGAAGCTGCATACAAAAGTAATCAAGGATGATCCTAAGTCCGGTGGTTGAAAGGGGTGAAGTGTATGGTTTTGGGGGTGCAGGGCAAGGCGCAACGACGCGGAATGGTCGTTCGTTCCATTCCAAGAAGTTGCAACGCAGCCATGTGCCGCAAAAACTGTGCAATTCATCACGTAGCGGTCTCACTCAGAAGGTGAGAGCCAAATAATAGGAAATATTATTTTTTATCATAACACTGGTCTATTAAATGAGCGGTCAACTACCGGATTTAGGATGAAATGAAGGAAGGTGTCCATCTCATTTTTCATCTCGTGCCATTTGTGGCCCGGATCTGCTATTTATAATCCACTAAAATAATCTTATGAGCCTGAAATGCGGTATCGTGGGTCTGCCCAATGTAGGAAAATCCACACTGTTCAATGCGCTGACCAGGGCAGGCATCTCGGCAGAAAACTACCCCTTCTGCACCATCGAGCCGAATATCGGCATCGTTGAAGTGCCCGATCAGCGCTTGGCCAGACTCAGCGCGATCGTCAACCCGCAAAAGGTGCAGTCCGCCATCGTCGAGTTCGTGGATATCGCCGGTCTTGTCGCGGGTGCATCCAAGGGCGAAGGGCTGGGTAACAAATTTCTCGCCACCATCCGTGAAACCGATGGCATCGTCAACATGGTGCGCTGCTTCGTTAATGACAATGTCGTGCATGTCAGCGGCAATGTGGACCCGGTCTCTGATATCGAGACCATACAGACCGAGCTGGCCCTGGCCGATCTTGCGACGGTGGAAAAGGCGCTGCAACGCGAAACCAAGCTGGCCAAGTCCGGCAACAAGGACGCGATCAAGCTGGTGGCGCTGCTGGAAATGACAAGGGCTCATCTCGATCAGGGCAAGCCTGCTCGAAGCCTGGGGCTGGACAAGGAGCAACAGCAATTGCTCAAGCCGCTCTGCCTGCTCACCGCGAAACCCGCCATCTATGTCGCCAACGTTGACGAAAAGGGTTTCACCGGAAATCCTCTGCTGGCACGCGTGCAGGAATACGCCGCGAAAGAGGGTGCGCCGGTGGTGGCAATTTGCGCAGCCCTGGAAGCGGAAATCGCGGAAATGCCGGATGAGGATAAACAGGTCTTTCTGGCCGACATGAATCTGGAAGAGCCGGGGCTTAATCGGCTGGTTCGCGCTGCCTACCAGCTACTCGGACTGCAAACCTACTTCACCGCCGGCGTGAAGGAAGTGCGCGCCTGGACCATATCCAAGGGGGATACCGCTCCGCAGGCAGCCGCCGTGATTCATACCGATTTCGAAAAAGGTTTCATCCGCGCGGAAGTCATCGCTTATGATGATTTCATCGCCTGCAACGGTGAACAGGGTGCGAAGGAGGCGGGCAAGATGCGGCTGGAAGGCAAGGAGTATGTGGTCAAGGATGGGGATGTGATGCATTTTCGGTTTAATGTCTAAACAGGGTTTCGGATTCCGGTGCACCTATCAACGACTCAAAGCCGAGTATGCCGCTTTCGCCAACACCTCAGGGGCGGGCATGGCCGAACGGCTTACGGCTGGATAAGTTGGGCCTTGATCCGCTTGATGACCGGGGCGGGTATGGCTGAATCTGTTTCGCAAAAATGGAGTGTCGGCACGTCACCGACAAGCCTGGCGTGGATTAAGCCGACACCATCGGCGCAAGCGTTCCGTCTTCGTACTCCATCACGATGGTCGAAATGCATAGAGGTGCTTCCGGCAACTCCAGCCTGAATTTCTGGTACTCGCCGTTTACGCTGCGGGCCTGCTCGGGGATCGACTGCGCCAGCTTTTCGATCAGCGGGCCGAATAGGCGTTCGTGGTAATGCTGCTCGTTGATCATGGATGCGTGTGCCGCCCCCTTCATCTCACCAAAATCGGTGTGCTGGATCGTAAAGTTCGCCGGCACCTTGTGCCAGGAGGCGGAGAGAAAGTCGGTTGCAGCGAGACGGCGAAGTAGTGCCAACTTCTCGGCATCTGTTCCCTGCATAACGTAGGTCTTACCAGCTAGGCGCAGAATGGTGCCGTCTTCGCCTGAATAGGCCCAGAGATTGATGACCACTTCGGGATTTTCCAGCGGCTGTGCGGCGGCGTGGCGATATTTCATTTGATACTCCTGATTGCAATTCGATTCCTCGCCGCTGATTGCGGCCGACGATTGGTAATAGTCGGTACTGGCGGCACGGTGGATTGGCGCACATCATGCATACACCCCCGCGTTTCGCTCCGGGTAGCTCTCATACACATGCTCGAACACCGCCGAGCATTTCTGACTGTAAAGTTCAGGCGTGTAGGCACGCGGCAATCCAGCGTCGAGGGTGTCTTCGATGGTTAGCTTCAACTGTGATCGCGCCGCAGCCTTCTGCCGCCAATTCAGTACCAGCAGCGCCTTTAACCGCGCCAGCAATTCGCGGGCAGCCTTCTTTACCTCAGCCCGTTCCTCCGCCGACAACTCCGGCGCCGGCCGCGTGAGGATGTCAAAAATGACCAACTCCTCCTCGCTCATGTTCTCACGCACATGCCGTTCCTGTTCTTCGTTCATGCTGTTTGACAGCCTCATCAGTTCCTCGAACAGTTCTTCGATGCTGCGGCTGCCGGCGTTGTAGCTTTCGATCAGCGTCTCGAACTTCTCGGCGAAGTCGGCGCGGGTGCGGTTCAACTGGATCATCTTTCCCAGTTGGGCACGGATCGCCGCCTTGAGCACTTCGAGGTCGGTGTTCTTGTGCCTAGATTTCTCGAAGCGTTTGGCCAATGCCTCGAAGTTGATCTTCGACAGGTTGAGCGCTGGCGGTCCTGACTGGCGGATTTCGTGGCCGGTGATCGACTCGTCGAGCAGGCTGTTGATCTGCCCCATCACCTGGGAAATATCCGGCTGGTTCGGGTTCAGCTTGGCGCGAATGGTGTCAACGAGCGCGGAGAGGCAGGCGACTTTGCCCGCAAATTCCAGCGCTGAAGAATCGGGCTTCGCGGCCCGGTAGAGCGTGCTCACCAACCGCTCATGGGCAAAGAAGTCGCGACGCAACGGGTCCGGTGAGATCAGCGCGTTCATGCCGTCCTCGATGTGCGACAGACGCTCTATGCTGCCGGTCGCCGTAGCCTCGATCTCGGCCAGCATCACGCCGTGCGCGGTGCAGAAGGCCGTGGCATCCGCCACCGACTTGCGCAGTTCCTCCACCAGTTGCTGCTTGTCCTTGACCGGGCTTTTCCCGTCCTTTCCTGTCCCGTAGATCGCCAGCGCCTTTTCCAGTGAGGCGAAGACATTGGCGTAATCGACGATCACGCCGCTGTGCTTGCCGGGGAAGACGCGGTTGGCGCGGGCGATGGTCTGCATCAGCGTATGGTTGCGCATTGGCTTGTCGAGATACACCGTCGAGCAACTCGGTGCGTCGAAGCCGGTCAGCCACATGGCGCAGACAAAGACTAGGCACAGCTTGTCATCCGTGTCCTTGAACTTCTCGTCCAGCCCCGGTTGCGATTCGTTCATGCGCTTACGGTGCGGCTCGATATCGAGACCCAAGTTCTGCATCTGCTGGATTTCGTTCTGCCCCGGCGAGACAATCACCGCCATGTCGGTACTGGTCAGCACTTCCAGGCGGGCCTTCAGCTCCGCCATACGCAGATCGCGCCGTGCCTGCTCAGGCGTCATGCTGGATCCGCCTGGAGGGGGCCGGTAATGCAATTCGCCCAGTTCCTTCTGTACCCGCTCGGTTTCCGCCGCCCAATGCACCTTCACCTTGTCATGCATGCGCAATGCCGTGGCCTTGTCGATGGAAACCATCATCGCCTTGCCCAGGAAGCCACGCCCCAGGAAGTGCCGCACGATGTCCTGCGCCACCGTTTCCAGCCGGTCATCGCGGGTAATCAGGTGGTATTGCCGCCCCAGCACCTTCTCCAGCTTGGCTTCCTGCTCGGCGTCGAGTTCGGCATCCTCGATCAGACGGTAGATGTTTTCGTTCAGGTCGGGATTGACGAGCTGCAACTCCGGCGTGCGGTTCTCGTAGAACAGCGGCACGGTGGCGCCGTCTTCGATGGACTGCTGGAAGTCGTAGATCGAGACATAGTCGCCGAACACTTCCTTGGTGCGCTCTTCGCCTGCAATCAGCGGTGTGCCGGTAAAGGCGAGGAACATCGCCTTGGGCAGCGCGGCGCGCATGTTGAGCGCCAGGGTGTCGTACTGGCTGCGGTGTGCTTCGTCGGTCAGCACGATCACGTCGGAACGGTCACAAAGCAGCTCCGGCGTCTGGAACTTGTGTACCAGGGTAAAAACGTAGCGGTGATTGCCGCGCAGCAACTCCCGCAGGTGGGCGCCGCTGGCGGCATGGCATTCGTCGCCCTCGGCCTCCGACACCGCACCGGTGGTCTTGAAGGTCTTGGCGATCTGCTCGTCCAGTTCCACGCGGTCGGTGACGACCACAAACGTCCAGTTGCCGGCAAGCTTGCGCAGTACTTTTTGCGCGAAGAAGACCATAGAAAAACTCTTGCCGCTCCCCTGCGTCTGCCAGAACACGCCGCCGCGCCCGTGACCGAGCTTGCGCGCTTCGAGCATCGAGGCGATGGCATTATTGACGCCGAGGAACTGGTGGTTCTGGCCGAGAATCTTGACCAGCCCGGCCTTGTGCTCGGAAAACAGCGAGAAGTTCTCCACAAGATCGAGCAGGTGGGTGCGGTCGCAGGTGCCGCGCAGCATCACTTCCAGTGACACGCGGCGCACTTCGTCCTCGCGCTCGATGCGCTTCCACTCCACCCAACGGCCCCAGTCGGCGGTGAGCGAGCCGACGCGGCTGTCGGTGCCGTTGCTGGCGATTAGCAGGGCATTACTCCAGAACAGCGCCGGAACCTGCTGCTTGTAATGGGTCAGGTTTTCGTCGAAGGCGGCGCGTGCCGACACGCCGGGTTTCTTGAGTTCGATCACCACCCAAGGCAGGCCATTGACGAAGCCGACCAGATCGGGCCGGCAGGTATAGAGACTGCCGACAACGCTGAACTGGCTGACCAGCAGGAAGTTGTTATTCTCGGTGTGTTCCCAATCCACCACGCGCAGGCGTTCGGTCTTCTGGCCACCGTGCTCGCGGTCGGGCACTGATATCGTAATTCCTTCCTTCAGTAGCCGATAGACCTCGCGGTTGGCGGCCTCTGGGCTCATGGCCGAACGGTCGCGGGTCAGATCATCGACGGCATTGCTGATCGCATCTAGCGGCAGCGCTGGGTTGAATTTGCAAAGAGCGGCGCGCAGCCGTTCCACCAGTATCACCTCGCCGTTGGTCTCGCGCCCCAGCGTGCCACCCGCACCAAAGGTTTCTTCCTGCGCCGACACCGTTTGCCAGCCGAGCGTGGCAAACAGGCTGATGGCGGGCTGCTCGACGAGTTGCTCTTCGCTGTAGGCGTGGGTGCTCATGGATCAAGTGGCCTCGATCTCGATCTGGCCGGAAAGCAGGCGCAGCAGCAGTAGGTCGCGGGTGTGGCGGAGGTTTTCTATTCGTTCCAGAAGTGTTTCGATATGCCGATGCATCGGTGCAACATGCTTGACGAAGTCAGCCATCAAGTTCTTCGACGCAAGAGCAAAGGCGAAATTGAGCACACCCTCTTTCGGAAGCCCCAATACCGTTGTGCCAATCGCATACCCCTTTGCGAAGCCGCGGAAGTCATCTTCGAGGAGCAAGTGATAAATGAACGACGCCGGCAAACCTTCGGGAAGTCGCACGGCAAACAGGTGGTGAGAAATAAGTATCGGACGATCATCTGCAAAACGTGGAATCAGTGCCGCGCTGGCCACAACGTTGCCGGCCTGTGTGAGATCGGTATTCGCCAAGATGATGTCGCCAGGCTTCACAGTATGCCGAGGCTTGAAGTCACCGGAATAGGGCTTCGTGGCGTCTCGACGGAATCCTCCTCCAGTGAGAATGTTCTTGAGATTGACCATAGGATTGCCATCCTTGGTCAAGCCGGCACCGTTATATGAAACCCCTTTGTCTATGCTGATTAAGTCACCTAGCTTCTTCACCTCCCACCCCTGTGGAATATCGCCGAGGGGGGAAGCGACGCGAGGGTGGTCTTCGTGGCCGGGGAAACGGAAATGGACGAACCACTCGCGGTAGAGGGCGCGGGCCATCGACTCCAGAATCTTGATGCGCCGCTGGCTGTTCTCGATGAGTTCGTCATAGGCCGAGAGGATGCCGGCGATGCGTTGCTGGATGGGAAGCGGGGGAATATCAATTTCGACCTTTGCCAGCTTTTCTCCCGGCAAATGTTTGATGGTCGCGCCTGTAAAGTACTGATCGAAACCTTTCGAGTGGCCGATATGCAGGAAACTGTAGAAGAGGAAGCGGTAGTCCAGAAACTTCTTTGGCCTGATTCTGTGTAGAGCTTTCTGGATCATCATTCCAGGAATCTGAGCTTTCCATATCGCACAACGTCCAGGCTCACCACCCTCGCACATGACAATATCGCCGAACTTAAGCCCGTAGCGATCCATTTCTTTAGGCTCAAAGCGCATGGTTCGAAGGTTGTCCAGCGCAAATTCGCCCCAACGGACGTTTACGTTTGCAAGATAGGAAAGCGGTTCCCCACGATTCTTGTTCTGGTCAAGCATCTTGCCCAGACAGAGATTTGTCACTGCTCCCAAGGGCATACGCTCCCACTTAACCGTTTTCATTCGCTCAAAATCCTCGCTACATTCGCGGCGATGGTCTGCTCCAGTTCCCGCGCCTGGGCGTTGAGCGATTCCAGTTCTTCGTTCAGTGTTTCGAGCTGCTCCTTGAAGTCTTCGTCGCTGACGTCCTCGCCTGGCGCGACGCCGACGTAGCGGCCGGGGTTGAGCGACCAGCCCTGAGCTTCGATCTCGGCGAACGTCGCCGCCTTGCATAGGCCGGGCACGTCGGCATAGGCGGGCGTGTCACCAAAGACTTCCTTGAGCTTGGCCATCGTCTCGCCAGTGCCGACTCTTGTGTCGAGCGCCTCGCCGCGATAGAGGCGCACCAGGTTGGCGATGAACCCGATCTGCGTCGGCGTCCAGTCGCGGTGGGCGCGATCGACCTGCCGGTAAATGTGGCGGACGTCGATAAACAGCACGGTATCGGCACGCGGGGTCTTGGCCTTGCCCTTGTCGAAAAACCACAGGGTGCAGGGCAGGGTAACCGTGTAGAACATGTTGGGGCCAACGGCGACCATGACATCCACCGCCCGCGCTTCGATCAGCTTCTGCCGCAGTTCCTGCTCGGAGGAACGGGCGTCGGAGGCCGAGTTGGCCATGACAAAGCCGGCGCGGCCTTGGCTGTTCAACGCCGAGTAGAAGAGCTGAATCCACAGGTAGTTGGCGTTGTCGGTGCGCGGCAGGCCGAAGGGAAAACGGCGACCGGCGCCGACCATGTCCTTGAGCCGCTCCTTGTCCACCGCATTGACGTTGAAGGGCGGATTGGCGAGCACGAAGTCGAACGATCCGGTGGCAGTGTGCGGGTCGTCGTAGTAGCTGTTGATGTTGCCGCCGTGTTTGATGTCGCCTTCCAGCCCATGCACGGCTAGGTTGAGACGGCACAGGCGGCCGGTTTCGTCGGTCTTTTCGACGCCGCAGATGGCGAGTTCGGCGGCGGGGTTCTTCTGGTGCTCGGCGACGAAGCGCGCCGACTGCACGAACATGCCGCCGGAGCCGCAGGCGGGGTCGAGGATGCGGCCGTGGAAGGGTTCAATAATTTCGGCCAACAGCTTGACAATGCTGGAGGGCGTGTAGAACTCGCCGCCACCCTGGCCCTCGGTCATGGCGAAGGCGCCGAGGAAGTATTCGTAAATGCGGCCGAAGGCGTCGTAATCGAGCGTGGCCGGAATCTCGGATACCTTCTTTAGCAGTTCCTTGAGCAGAGTACTGGTGAAGAGGTTGTAAGTCTTGGGCAGCACGCCGGCGAGTTGCGGATTGTGCTTCTCGATCTCGCGCATCGCGGCATTGACCTTGGCGCCGATGTCGGCGACCTCGGCCAGCGTCAACAGGTAGTCGAAGCGCGCCTCTGGACTGAGATAGAGGATGCCTTCGGCGTGGTAGGCGGCGGGCTCATCGACCCGGCTGCCTCGGCGGGATGAGGCGCTGGCGCCTTCGAGCTTGCTGCGCTGGATGGCAAAGCGGACTTCGGCAAAGCGCAGGAAAATCAGGCCAAGGATAGGTCCGGAGTATTCCTGCGCCTTTAGGCCAGAATTGGCTCGGAACTGGTCGGCGGCATCCCACAGGCGCTTTTCGAGCGAGGTGGAAGCGGCGTTTTTTTCGGAAGGGGCTATCCAATGCATGGTTAATCTGGCTCAATGAGTTCGAGGCCACTGTCGTGGGCCATTGATGTGGGGATGTCATCGCCTTCTTCGGCGGCTTCAGCGGTTGTCGGCGCCGCATGACCGGTGATACGCGAGACTAGTTCCATGAGCAGCTTCTGGCGCGTTTTCATGAAACCGTCGAAGTCGTTGGCGTATAGCTCCGGCACCGGAATGCAGTGGGTTTGCAGATAGCTGGCGAGCGCGGCCTTGTCAATGGGTGGCTCGATGATCTGGCCGTTGGGGCCGGCTCTGCCCTCTTCCAGTTTCTTTAGATAGCTGGAGGGCGCGACACCGCCGATGATGCGGTTGGTCCGGTAGCCGAGCGGGGTCTTGTTAACCACGGAATCGAAGAGCGAGGCCGGCAGTTTCTGGTCTTCGCACCATTTCTTCGGGAAGATGTGGTGAATGTCGACGCCTTCGTCGAAGAACACGGTCTGGTCGAAGGCTTGGCCGCTGCGGAAGTCGATGGCTCCTTGCCGCAATAGCAGTGCCTGCAAGCCTTTGTAGGCGGCAGAGAGGCGCGAGCGCATGGTTAGCAGCCGGTCGGTGCGCAGCACGCCATCGGTGACGGTGGAGGGTTCCGAGCCGCCGTCGAGCCAAGCCGGCACTTCGAGGATGTCCTTGGCGAAGCGGCTTTCAACCGCCGAACCGTACAGCTCGCCAAATACGCCGCACCAGTACCAGCGGGCAATTTTGTCGTTGTTGGTGGCGTAGTCGGCCTTGTCACCGATTTCGGCAAAAATGGCGGCGAGCGGAACGAGTTGGGTCTGGTAGGGCAGATCGACCACACGGTGAATCTGCTGCTGGCGCAGGAATTTGGCGGCGCGCTCGAAGCCGGCCCGTACCGCGTTGCAATGTTTCTTGTAGGCGGGCAGCGGTAGATCGAGCAGCGATTGGCGGGTGGCCCGGACGGCGGGCCAGTCGCTTTCCTTTTTCGATGGATCAGCGATCGCTGTGAGGCGCAGCTCCTTGGTGTGTAGCAGGGCAATGGCTTGCAGAAAGTCGGTCGAGGCCACGTTGGCAAGTACGCCTTGAGCTTGGCCGGCGGCGCGCCCGAAGTTGGCGAGACGTTTCTGGATGCCGAGCTTGAGATCGGGGCTGTCGGACCTCTCGTCGCCCAGCCAATCGTCGCGCAGCTTGTGACCTTGGGCGGCATACATGGCGGTGAGCAACTCGAAGGCATCCAGCGCCTTGCCGCCGGTGTTGACTTTCTCGAAGACGAGGCAGACGGCTTCGTGGGAGGTGTCGGCACCGAGGGCGATGACTGGCACCTGGTATTCGGCGAAGTTCTTGAGCACGTCATTCTTGAACTGCTTGAAGACGTCGCGCATCTCGGGTTTGCCCTTGGTGATCCAGTAGTCGCCGAACTCCTCCTGCCAGCTGTCCCAGTTGAACGCCTGGTTGAGCGGGTACATCAGGTTCTCGTATTCGAGCTGTGGCGAGGACAGGTTGAGAACAATGTCCTTGTCGAAATTCTCCTTGATCTTGCGGTCTTCCGGCGCGGCAAAGATTGCTGAGTCGCGGTCGGCCTCGGAATTGAGCGCCTTGCGAATGTCGATGTAGAACCACCGCTTGACCAGCCGTTTCTTGGCGGTAATGGTGGAAACGACCTGGCGGCGCATGCAGCTCTGGTACAGCGAGGTCATTCGCTGTTGACCATCGAGCAGCAGTTGTTCGGGTTTCCTCTGCGCCTCAACCGGAACGCCCTCGATCGGGCGGTAGGCGAAGACCACACCCGTGTCGATCTTCGACTTGAGCGACATAAGCGCTCCCATTGGAAAACCCCGCGAGACTGAGGCGATGAGACTCATGATTCGCTCTTCCTCCCAAACCCAGCTCCGCTGGAAATCCGGCAGCTGCAGCTTGCCGTCCTCGCAGGTCTTGAGCAGCGTCTGGAGCAACACTGGATTGGTGTCGAAGGTGGTCTTGGCCATCAGTGAGGCACTCCCTTTGTATTCTTGTTGGGCAACTTGGCTATATTGGGGCGTTCGGAGCTGCCAACAAACAAACATCCGAGGAAAGCCGCTATTGTCCGACAATCTCCAGCCAAGAACAAACGAGTTATGCAAGTTCGATGATGGGGCGCGCAAACGGCTTTTCGGAGCGAATGGGTTGATGCAACTGTCGATCCCGATAGCGAAGCGCTAACGGAGTGCAGCAACACCCTTGCGCCATGCAGTGAAGGCGCGGACGCGCTGAATAGCAGGGCGAGCGGCGAAGGGACGCAAGACATAACACCTTGTGCAGCGCGCCATTGCCGCCATACGCACATAGTTGCGCGAGAACGTGCCGAGCCTGTTCCGGCACATGCGCAATTGGACCAACTTCCTAATACGGGGAAACTGGTCAGGAAACCGTTAACCGCCGGTTATCCGATTTTAAATATGAGTAGGGAGAGTAGGTGTGTGGTATATATCATATATGCAATTTATTTATTGTATTTTATTGCATATATGACGATTATTCCATATACTCCTTGAACGGCTACATTGAGCCGAGGAGACAGGAGTGAAGAGATGGAATTGATTAAATTAGTGCCGGTCACTGTTGGGCGGGACATCGCGCGGTTTCGTGCTGAATTCGGCGCCACCCAGAGCCAGCTAGCTGCGAAATCGGGCGTCGACCAAAGCCGGATTTCACGAATCGAGAATGGGGAAGCAGGTACTGATGATGAGCTAGAACGCATTCTCGTCGCGCTAAAATCCTTGGGATCGAAGGATGCTGATGACTACAGAGCCTTCCTTGTCAAAGACTGGCAGCATGTCGAGCGACCCGATTTCTCTAATCCCCAGCGAAACATCCTTGAACTTGCCGAGGAGGGGCTTCGGCAGATTGCAGAGTTCCTTGCCGAGGAAAGGCCCTGGCCGCTCAAACGGCAGCTCGAGCGGCAGCGGGCTGGCATCGAGGCCTCGGCTGCATACCTTGGTAAGGCAAGTCACCAGATCGCGTTTATTGGGGAAGTAGGTGTCGGCAAATCCACCGCAATCAGTTTCCTTTACGGACTGCTGGACCCAGTATCATCGGCGAGCGATCTCCGTGAGCGCGTTGTCCTTGAAACTGGTGGTGGCCATACCACGCTGTGCGAAGTTAATATCCGGCGCGGCCCTGGATTTGGGATCGTGGTCCAGGCTCAGTCAGACGAGGAAATGCGAAAACTCATCGGTGATTTCTGCGCGGCCACTTGGCTGCGCTGCACGGTCAGCGATGGACAGAAGAACGACAGCGTTAATGTAAGCGAGGAGGTCCAGCGCGCTCTGCGCAATATATCGGGCCTTACGGTCAAACGTGAACGTGATATGCAAGGAAAGACTACTTCACGCGATCAGGCACTCGAACTCGCCAGCCACTGTGCCACAGAGGAAGAGTTTCGAGCGCGAGTCATCGAGTCCATGAATCTCGAGCAGCGGACGCGTCGAGAAATATGGATTGAGGATGCTGGTGGAAAGACTGCCATGCAGCAGCTACGCAAGCTGTTTCGCGATATCAACAATGGCCGTCTCTCCGATGTACCACTCCCCGCATCGATCGACCTACTTATTCCTGGGTTCGGATTGGAATTGCCCGGAATGACGATTTCGGTTGTGGATACTAAGGGGCTTGACGAGGTTGCGGTACGCGCCGACCTCGACGCCCGGCTGAAGGACTCGCGGACCCATGTGGTCCTGTGCTCAACCTTTAATCAGGCCCCAAGTACCTCTGTTCAGCTCCTGCTCAACCATCTTCGCAATGCACATGGGATTCATGTGGGCGGCGGAAAGGTGTCGGTGCTAGCCCTCCCACGCGATAATGAGGCGATGGCAGTGAAGGACGACACTGGCGAGCCTCCGATTGATGATAAGGACGGCTATGATTTGAAGCGCGATCAGATCACTCGGACGCTAGTCGGCGCTGACGGGGCGTTGAGCGAAGTTCCAATCCTTTTTTTCAACGCGAAGAAGGACGACGCAGCCCGGGTTCGGGAACAGTTACTCGAACAGATCGTCTGGTTGCGCAAATCTTACGAAGAGCGGCTGCTCGACGAATGTGCGGCAGCCGACGAGGTGGTCCGTAACCATGAAACTCAAGCCTTCTCGGCAGCGGTGCAGGAGGTCGCCGCTCGCCTTGCCCACTTTCTAGATGCCCATACATCCTTACCGCCTCGTATCCGACAACCCTCCCAGGAGCTCATCGATGCCATGAGCAAAATCCGCTATGCTTCGACGATCTGGGCGATGACCCGTCGTAATGGTGAGTATTACAATTTCAGCGTTAGCCACCAGGTCGGTGCCGGGGGCGCCAGGGACGCGCTCCTCCGCAGCAAGACCTGGTTCGACAAACTGCAGGGCGTCCTCGACACTTTGAAGCAGGATTCCGACCTCATGCTGGCACAAAAGACGATCCAGCAAGTCGAGGCCAGCGCAGACGGTTGGCGGCGGACCTTTGCTGAGTCCGCGCGCACGGCGGCGGTTGAGATTTATCGTGGGCCGCTCGAGGCGGACGAGGAACTCTGGTCCAAATGCGCCAACCAGTGGGGTGGAGGACCTGGCTTCAAAGATCGCGTCGCACGCATCATCCGCGACTGGTTTGACGCGCGGATCGAACTGAACCAGAAGCTCGAAGGCGTTATGGCGGCCCTATGGGAGGAAGCCGTTGTTCGACCAGTTGGGCGGTTATCGGATGAAAGCGCAGGTGATCTACCCAAAAATAGTGGTGAGTGAACTTTTTGCGTTTCCTACCAGATTTGTCTCGTAGCGTGAAATACGGTCCTGCCATCTCACTGCATTCGACAAACTCGAATGCCGGTGGCGCAAACCATTCACCGATTCCCCAGCTGGCCTGATCATTGTCTGTAACCAACGTAACTCAAGCGTTGTGTTCTAGGTTGTGCCTAACTCCTAATTAGACGCGTAGCGACGTAAAAATCGTGGTAAGAAGCGTGGTAACAAAAGAAATTGGAGGGTAAGTTTGCTATACACAGAGCAGATATCAGGCTCAAATGCGAAGGACACCCTCGCAGGTTTAGCGAAAGCCAGATTATGGATATTGTAGGCAGTGGAAACAGGCCGAGGTGAAGGATCTTTGCTAGGCGCAAGGCACGCGGATACCACACACCACTAGTGGAAGTCAAAAACATCGGGTTAGGAAAGCCCGCACAGACGGCCATAAGGAATTTCAAAACCGGGTACGAAATAGAGGTGCAATTAATAAGTCCTAGTAAAGAAGCGGTTCCTGGCCAACTTTTCCGGTTTAATGTCTGTGTTTTCTATGCCTCTTCCTTAGCCGGGGAATATTCAAGCCCAGAACATCCGTTATACGGGAGTGCTGCAAGCGCACTCGCGTAAACGGTAGGGCGACAATAAGCGAAGCGCATTACGCCGGATGACGCCTTTCCCTCGTATCTATATTTTGATGGGCCATCGTAGCCATATTTCCCCTTGTAATCTCAATTGCAGTCCATATATCCGGTAAAACCAAGTGGTTGAGGTATAATCCTGTTTCTTTCAAATTCCGCTTTGCTGGAGGTTGTCATGCCGATTTATGAATATCGCTGTGGGTCTTGTGGGTTTGAAAAAGAATATCTGCAAAAAGTAAATGACGCGCCGGTTGCGGCTTGTCCCGCATGCGGCAGCAATGCTTACACGAAACTTATTTCCGCTGCAGGTTTTCAGTTGAAGGGCAGTGGCTGGTACGCGACCGATTTCAAGAATGGCGCGAAGCCGAAACCCAGTCCGGATACCGCAGCCGCGGCTACAAAGAGCGAGGCTGCCGGTACAGCGACACCCGCCGCCGACTCTGCGTGCCCGGCTTGCGCCGCTGACTGACTCCCCGGCGCGGTTATCTTCCAACAATGAAACGTTACTTCATCACCGGGCTTCTTATCTGGGTACCTCTCGGCATCACCGCGTGGGCATTGAAGTTTCTGATTGGAACCATGGACCAATCACTATTGCTATTGCCGGCCAGGCTTCATCCTGAAGCCTTGGTGGGTTTTCATGTCCCCGGTGTCGGCACCGTGCTGACATTGCTGGTGGTGTTCATCACCGGCTTGTTGACGACCAATATTATCGGCCAGCGGCTGGTGTTATTCTGGGAAGGCGTGTTATGGCGCATCCCGGTGGTAAAGTCGATTTATTACGGCGTCAAGCAAGTCAGCGATACGTTATTCTCCAGTCAGGGTGAGGCTTTCCGAAAGGCGCTGCTGGTGCAATATCCGCGCAAGGGTTCATGGACTATCGCGTTCATGACCGGATACCCCGGCGGGGATGTGGTTAACCATCTTCAGGGAGAGTATGTGAGCGTGTATGTGCCCACCACGCCCAACCCCACTTCCGGATTTTTCCTGATGATGCCGAAAAGCGATGTGATAGAACTCGATATGAGCGTGGATGCGGCGCTCAAGTACATTATTTCCATGGGTGTCGTAACACCCAGTAATGGAAAAAAGAATCCCGTTCAGTCACAAGCGGCATTGCTGCACGGCAACAGCTCCGCCAGTTCCGCCAGCTCTTCACCAAGCGACAAATCCTGATTCCTATTTTTCCCTGATTTTCCGACACGCCATGCGCACCAACTACTGCGGCCTCATTGATGCTAAATATCTGAACCAGACAGTCACTCTTTACGGCTGGGTGCATCGTCGCCGCGATCACGGCGGCGTTATTTTTATTGATATGCGCGACCGCGAGGGTCTGGTGCAAGTGGTGTGTGACCCGGACAATGTGACGGCTTTCCAAAGTGCGGAAAAGATTCGTAATGAGTTCGTGCTGGAAATTATGGGCACAGTGCGGCATCGTCCCGCCGGCACGGCTAATCCCAATCTCGTCAGCGGTGAAATTGAGGTGCTGGTACAGTCTATCGAGATCCTCAACGCCTCGCTGACGCCACCGTTTCTGATGGATGACGAAAACCTGAGTGAGGCCGTGCGTCTGGAACACCGCTATCTCGATTTACGGCGTCCGCAGATGCAGGCAAACTTGCGTTTGCGCTACAAGGTGGCAATGGCGGTTCGCGTATTTCTCGATCAGCACGGCTTTATCGATATCGAAACGCCGATGCTGACAAAATCGACACCGGAGGGCGCGCGCGACTATCTGGTACCCTCGCGCGTCAATATCGGGCATTTCTTTGCATTGCCGCAGTCGCCGCAGTTATTCAAACAATTACTGATGATTGCAGGGTTCGACCGCTATTATCAGATCACCAAATGTTTTCGTGACGAAGATTTGCGCGCGGACCGCCAGCCCGAATTCACCCAGATTGATATCGAGACGTCTTTCCTGAACGAAGCTCAGATCATGGCACTGATGGAAGAGATGATTTGCGGTTTGTTCAGAAGCGTAATGAATATCGATCTTCCGACCCCTTTCCCGCGCTTGACATACGCTGAAGCCATGTCCCGGTATGGTTCCGACAAGCCCGATTTGCGCGTGCCGCTGGTTTTGACGGAGCTTACCGACGTGATGAAGGAGGTGGAATTCAAGGTTTTCCGCGAGGCGGCACAGAAACCGGGCGGGCGTGTGGCGGCGCTGCGGGTTCCGGCGGGCGGGGAATTATCGCGCAAGGAGATCGACGACTACACCAGTTTTGTGGCGATATACGGCGCGAAAGGGCTTGCCTACATTAAAGTGAATGCGCTGGAAAAAGGTCTTGAGGGCTTGCAGTCGCCGATACTCAAATTCCTGCCGGAGGCGGTGGTAAACGTCATCCTGGCGCGTACCGGGGCAAAAGATGGCGATCTCATATTCTTTGGCGCGGACAAGGCACATGTGGTGAATGAGGCGCTGGGAGCGCTGCGTGCCAGGGCCGGACATGACCGGGGGCTTGCGGAATCCGGATGGAAGCCCTTGTGGGTGATCGATTTTCCCATGTTTGAGCATGATGATGAGGAAAATCGCTGGAAAGCCTTGCACCATCCCTTTACTTCGCCCGCCGATGGTCACGAAGACCTCCTGGAAACCGATCCCGGAAGAGCCTTATCCAAGGCGTACGACATGGTACTGAACGGATCGGAGATCGGCGGCGGTTCGGTGCGTATTCATCGCCAGGACGTGCAGTCAAAAGTATTCCGTGCCTTGAATATCGGGGCCGAAGAGGCACATGAAAAATTCGGTTTTCTGCTGGAAGCGCTGCAATATGGCGCACCGCCTCACGGCGGCATCGCGTTCGGTCTGGACCGCGTAGTTACCATGATGACGGGTGAAGAATCGATCCGTGATGTGATAGCCTTTCCCAAGACTCAACGCGCCCAATGTCTGTTGACTCACGCGCCCAGTGCGGTGGGTGAAAAGCAGTTGCGGGAACTGCATATCAAGTTGCGGCACGTGGAAGCGCTAAAAGGCTAGGAGTTAAGGGTTAAAGGTTGAACTGCTGGAATCCGGACGGTAGGAACCATTTGCCGGCTTAACTTGAATCTCTGCATCCGGGGTGAAAATGTATAAAATCCCGATTTCCGTTCTGGTAGTGATCCATACGTCCGATATGCAGGTGCTTCTGCTGGAGCGAACCGATCATCCCGGATATTGGCAGTCGGTGACGGGTAGCCAGAATCCGGGTGAAACACTTGTGCAAACGGCTGTGCGGGAAGTGGCCGAAGAAACGGGACTGGATGCAACCCGCTACCCGCTAAGCGATTGCAACATTCAGAACGAATATGAAATTTATAAGGAGTGGCGCTGGCGCTACGCGCCGGAAGTGACGCGCAATACCGAGCATGTTTTCACCTTGCTATTGCCCGAACCCGTTCCCGTCTCGGTGGCTGCACGAGAGCATTTGAATTTTGTGTGGCTGCCTTGGCGAGAAGCGGCGGAAAAGGTATTTTCTCCCAGTAATGCGGAGGCGATACGGAAGCTGGCGGCGGATGGATGGACGGGAGAGGGCAGGGGATGAATAAAGGGAAAACAGGAATCCGATAGAACCGATAGCCGGTGTGCCGGTCTTATAGGGTTCGATGTATTTTCCGATGGGCAAGGAATAAACGGGAGTAGCCATGCAAGCAGAAGCCATTGCTTTTGAACGTTATGACACTTTACAGGACGATGATTGCGAGCAACGCATCATTGAGGCCAAAGCCGCGCTGGGTAAGCGGTCAGTCATACTTGCGCATCACTATCAGCGGGCGGATGTGTACAAGCATGCCGATCTCACCGGTGATTCCCTGAAGCTCTCACGTCTCGCTGCCGCGACGGAAGCGGACTATCTTGTATTTTGCGGCGTGCATTTCATGGCTGAGGTAGCCGATATTCTATCCAAGCCGGAGCAGATCGCCATCCTGCCCGACCTGGCCGCCGGCTGCTCAATGGCTGACATGGCCAGCCTTTCCAAGGTGGAGCGAGCGTGGCGCGAACTGGCGGAAGTGCTTGAGCCCGACGAGACGATCACGCCCGTGACGTATATCAATTCCGCCGCCGACCTGAAAGCCTTTTGTGGTGAGCATGGCGGTATCGTTTGTACTTCCAGCAATGCGGTCAAGATCTTGCAGTGGTCTTTTTCCCGGCGTGAGAAGGTGTTATTTTTCCCCGACCAGCATCTGGGGCGCTGGAGCGGTCACAAGATGGGAATCCCGCTGGATGAAATGCTGGTATGGGATTTTGATGAGCCGATGGGTGGGCTGACGCCGGAACAAATCAGGAAAGCCAAAATTTTATTATGGAAGGGACATTGTTCCGTCCACCAGATGTTCCAGCCGCAGCATATCCTGCGCTTCCGCAACCAGTACCCCGATGGAAAGGTGATTTCACATCCGGAATGCAGTTTCGAGGTATGCAAGAATTCCGATTTCGTCGGCTCCACCGAATATATTATTAATACCATTCGTGATGCGGAAAAAGGAACCCGTTGGCTGGTGGGTACAGAATTGAATCTGGTTGGCCGCATCGCCGAGGAATTCAAGCCGGAAGGGAAAATAGTACAGTTCATGGCGCCGACGATATGCATGTGCTCCACCATGGCCCGCATCGATCCACAGCATCTGGCCTGGACGCTGGAAAATCTTGTGGCGGGAAAGGTGGTGAATCAGATCAAGGTGCCGGTGGCCGAGGCGGTGCTTGCGAAGCTTGCACTGGAACGGATGCTGGAGGCTTCATAGTCATGAACCCAGATAATCCATTCGACGGCTCTTCCATCCTACCCGAGCCCTGTCGGCCGGGTTGCGGCCATTCTCGCCGCTTGCCCTATGGATTTCTTCCCACCGCCAAAGCTGCCAGGCAACCTGCCTTGCCATCATCTCGCATCCTGATGGATTATCCGGGATGAAAAGGCACCATTCTTCGAGGATTGAATGGAAACAGGTGTTTCCGCGCGACATTGATACCAAACCTCCGGGCAATCTTCCTGGCCAAGCCCGACGCCCATCACATGCCCGATAAGCTGCATATTGCCACCTATAATATTCATAAAGGTTTTTCGCATTTCAAGCGGCACATGACGGTGCACCAGCTGCGCGAAAATTTGCGGGCCCTCGACGCCGATATCATCTTTCTGCAGGAAGTGGTCGGACAGCATACCGGGCATGCGGCCCGCTTCGAAAATTGGCCACGCGGTCCGCAGCATGAATTTCTGGCCGATTCGGTGTGGTCAGATTTTGCCTACGGAAAAAACGCGATATACGACGAAGGGCATCATGGCAATGCGATTCTAAGCCGTTACCCGATAATGCACTGGAATAACCTGGACGTTTCCGCGCATCGTTTCGAGAGCCGCGGTTTGCTTCATTGCGAAATTGGTATTCCGGGCTGGCCGGAGAATCTGCATTGCATATGTGTTCACCTGGGCTTATTCAAACGGGGGCAATCAAAACAATTGCAGGCCCTGGAACAGCATATCGAGCAACTGGTACCGCAGAATGCGCCGCTTGTCATCGCCGGGGACTTCAATGATTGGCGTGAGATGGCCAGCCGCATTCTGGTTAAGCGGCTACACCTGACCGAGGCATTCGAGTTGACGGGAGGGAGGGTTGCGCGCACCTTTCCCGCCGTTTTGCCGTTATTCCGCCTTGATCGCATTTATGTGCGCGGCTTCCACGTACAAAACGCGCAGGTGCACCAGGGCCGCCCCTGGTCCAAAATTTCCGATCACGCAGTCCTGTCGGCACGGATGATCCGCAGATGACGCCGAACGACGATGATCAGATTGTTGCCGCCGCTGCCCTGCTCAGGGCTGGCGGGATAGTGGCTTTCCCGACGGAAACGGTTTATGGGCTTGGAGCGGAGGTTTCCAATTTTTCCGCAGTCCGGCGGGTTTTTGAAATCAAAAAAAGGCCTGTGGATCATCCGCTAATTGTTCATTTTGCAGATTCATCCCGATTGCATCACTGGGCGCGAGAGATACCGGAGCAGGCTTGGCGGCTGGCTGAATCCTTCTGGCCAGGACCCCTGACTATGATATTGCCGCGTAGCCGCCATGTGCCTGAAAATGTAACAGGGGGCCAGGACACTGTCGGACTCCGGGTGCCGGATCATCCGGTTGCGCTTGCCCTGTTGAAAGCGCTGGGACCGGAGGGAGCCCTTGCCGCCCCTTCGGCCAACAGGTTCGGGCGGTTAAGTCCTACCACGGCAGCCCATGTGCGCGAGGAATTGGGCGACGCCGTAGACATGGTTCTGGATGGCGGGGCTTGCAAGGTTGGCCTGGAAAGTACAATTGTCGGCTTTAACGATCAAGCCGCTCTCGTATTACGGCCCGGCGGCATTCCCCTGGAAGCGCTGGCGGAGGTGCTGGGTGGCAAAGTCATCGTGCCCGGGAAGAAGAATCAAGCTGTGCGCGTGCCGGGCTCCCTTGCCTCCCACTACGCGCCGTTAACGCCGCTGGAGCTCTGGCCCACGGAGTCCTTGTGGCGGCGCGCGCTCGAGTTGGAGGCGGAAGGAATGCGCATGGGAATAATGACGTGGTCAGGTCAGAATCCCAACCTTCCGGAAAGGAAAAATTTGCTCCACTTTGCCATGCCTGCGGAACCCAAAATCTACGGCAGCCGGTTGTATGCAACCTTGCGCCGATTGGATCACGATCGCTTCGACCGCTTATTGATCGAAGCGCCTCCCGATGACCACGCCTGGATGGCAATAGCGGATCGCTTGCAGCGTGCGAGCTGCGCCCCGGGTTTCAAGGTTAAAATTGATGATTGCGACGCGTCGCAAGAGGATAGGAATATTACAAATGAAGTCGTATAGAGATAACTCCGTCCGCGCGGTACTGTTTGACGTTGATGGCACGCTGGCTGATACCGAGCGGGATGGCCATCGCCTCGCTTTCAATGCCGCGTTTAAGGAACTCGGTCTTGACTGGGAATGGGATGTCGAGCTTTATGGAGAGTTGTTGGCCATCACTGGCGGCAAAGAGCGTATCCGTCATTACATGGAAAAATATGCGCCAGCTGAATTGAACAGAGCTGAACTGGATAGCTGGATCGCCGGTTTGCACAAGGCCAAAACGAGACACTATGTGGCCCTGCTTGAACGCGGGGAAACACCATTGCGCCCAGGTGTCGCCCGTTTGATACACCAGTTGCGCGAAGCTAAAATAAAAATTGCCATTGCAACCACGACTACGCCGGAAAATGTAACGTCCTTGTTAAAATCCACCTTGGGTGAAGATTCACCTAGCTGGTTTGACGTCATCGGCGCGGGTGATATCGTTGCGGGGAAAAAACCCGAGCCGGATATTTACCACTGGGTGCTGGAACAACTGGGTTTGCCGGCGGAGCAATGCATCGCGGTGGAGGATTCGGAAAACGGACTGAGGGCATCACTTGCCGCGGGCCTCGATACCGTGATTACGGTCAACGAGTACACTCGCCCGCAGGATTTCACGGGTGCAGCGGTAGTGTTGTCGGATCTGGGCGAGCCAACGCAGCCATTTATAGTATTCGAGGGGGATACCGGTGGCGGCGGATGGGTGGATACGGAACTGCTGGCAAGGCTGAAAGCTCAGCGTGAAATATTCACGGACTAAATAAACTCAGACAATTCGTCAGCTTCAAGCCGAAATTGGAATTGTCATATGGAAAAGGTAGTATTGTCATTTTCTTATCCTGACAGTCTCCGCCAAGAAAATATGCTGCATCCTCGTACCGCTACCTATTCCCGCCGAACCCTGTACTTCTTTGAAGGCGCCGGGCTGGTCGTTATCGCGCTTGCCACGATATATGCGGGTTACCAGGAAACCATGTTGATGATCAACAACGCCAGAGTCAGTCTGGCGGATTTGTTGCTGATGTTTCTTTATCTGGAAATCCTGACCATGGTGGGCTTATATTTCGAGTCAGGCAAACTGCCGGTGCGATTTCCCCTTTATATTGCAATGGTGGCCATGGCGCGCTATGTGATTGTGGACATCAAGGAAATGGATAATATCCGGTTGCTGGGCGTATCCGGCTCGATAGTGCTTGTCGCGGTGGCGGTGCTGGTTATTCGCTATGGGCATGTGCGTTATCCCTACCTCGAGGATCTGGAGGATCTGGCGGACGCCGCCCCCAAAAAGAACAATCTGCGTGACTGATTACTGAAAGGTACTAAATGAAAAAACCCCTGGTTGGCGTTATCATGGGTAGCAATAGCGACTGGGAAGTGATGAAGCATGCGGCGGGTATATTAAAGGATTTTGATGTGCCTTACGAAGCCGAGGTGGTTTCCGCCCATCGCACACCGGACCGCATGTTCGAATATGCTGAAACCGCGGTCGAGCGCGGCCTGAAATGCATTATCGCCGGTGCGGGTGGCGCGGCGCATCTTCCCGGAATGATTGCCGCCAAAACTGTTCTGCCGGTGCTCGGCGTGCCGATTACGTCCAAACAGCTTCTGGGAATGGATTCGCTTCTTTCCATCGTGCAGATGCCTAGAGGCATTCCCGTTGCTACCTTCGCCATCGGTGAGGCGGGAGCATTCAACGCAGGCCTGTTCGCGGCGGCGCTGTTAGCGGTGGAGGATATAAGTCTCGCCACGCTTCTTGCGGAGTTCCGTAAAACCCAGGCAGAAAGGGTGGCGGCCATGACGTTGCCCAAGTTATGAGTATCATGCCTGGCGCGATGCTGGGGCTCCTGGGTGGCGGCCAGCTCGGGCGCATGTTCATCATGGCCGCGCACAGCATGGGTTACCGCGTCACTGTACTGGATCCTGCCAAAGACAGCCCGTCAAGCACCATAGCTGACCGGCATTTGCGTGCCGATTACCTCGACAGCGATACCCTCTATAAGCTGGGATCCACCTGCGCGGGTGTTACCACGGAATTCGAAAACGTTCCGGCCGAATCCATCAGGACCCTGGCTGAACATGGCGTGGTAAGTCCCGCCGCAAGCAGTATAGCCGTTGCCCAGAATCGCATTCTCGAAAAGAAATTTATCGTGAACAATGGCTTTGAGGCTGTGCCGTATGCGGTAATTCAGAATTCGCACAACTCGAACGAAGCGTTGTTGCAAGCGCATCCGGAATTGTTCCCCGGGCTTCTCAAAGTGAGCCGTTTCGGTTATGACGGTAAAGGCCAGATTCGAGTCAATAGCGCGGCGGAGCTTGATGGCGCATTCAACGGCTTTAACCGTGAGCCATGCGTGCTGGAACAATTGTTGCCATTAGAGAGTGAAGTGTCAGTCATTGTGGCGCGTGGATTCGATGGCGAGGTGGCTACGTTCCCCGTGTCCGAGAATCAGCACCGCAATGGTATCCTGGATGTCAGTATTGTTCCTGCCAGAATATCACCGGAGATTATTCATCGCGCGAAAGAGATCGCGGTCGATATAGCGGAGAAGCTTGATCATCGAGGTGTGTTGTGCGTGGAGTTTTTTGTGGTCGCCGATGGCTCCCATCGCAAATTGCTGGTCAATGAAATTGCGCCGCGACCCCATAACAGCGGCCACTACACCATTGATGCCTGTATCACCTCCCAATTCGAGCAACAATTGCGAATCCTTTGCGGCATACCGCTTGGGAGTACCGCCATGCACGGTGCGGCGGTGATGGTGAATCTATTGGGCGATCTATGGCAGCGGGGGGAGCCGAAATGGGAGGAGGTGCTGCGGCATCCCTCGGTCAAGCTTCATTTATACGGTAAGCTTGCCGCCCGGCCCGGGCGGAAAATGGGCCACTATACCGTGCTGGCCGATACCACCGAAGCGGCGTTGCAGCTTGCGCTGGAAATCAAGCAGGCGCTGGCTGGCATGGATCTCCAGAAATCATGACTGATCAAACCGCACTGTTTGAAACAAGCATACAAAGCCTGTCTCTGCTGCATCGGGGCAAGGTGCGCGATATTTATGCGGTGAATAACGACAAACTGTTGATTGTTCAGACAGACAGGCTTTCCGCGTTCGACGTCATTCTGCCAACCCCGGTACCAGGCAAGGGAAGGTTGCTGACCGCATTATCCAGTTTCTGGTTTGAAAAGCTCGGTCATATTATTCCCAATCACCTCACCGGTATCGTCTCCGAATCGGTGGTAACAGAGGCGGAACGCGAGCAGGTGGCCGGTCGTGCATTTGTGGTCAAGCGGCTGAAATCGTTGCCGATAGAAGCCATCGTACGCGGGTATGTCGCGGGTTCTGGGTGGAAAGATTATCAGAGAACCGGCGCAATCTGCGGTATCGCGCTTCCATCCGGCTTGCAGGAAGCCGCAAGATTGCCCTGCGGAGCGATTTTTACCCCATCCACCAAGGCTGCGGCGGGTGAGCATGACGAAAATATTTCCTTTTCAGAAATGGAGAAACTATTGGGCCGGGATCTGGCGGTGCAAGTGCGCGATAAAGCCATCGCCCTTTACACCGAGGCGGCGGATTATGCGATAACAAAAGGCATTATTATCGCGGATACCAAGTTCGAATTCGGCCAGGATGACGCAGGCAAGCTTTATCTCATAGACGAGGCGCTTACTCCCGATTCATCCCGTTTCTGGCCAGCGGATCAGTATGCACCGGGAAAAAACCCGCCCAGCTATGACAAGCAGTTCGTGCGCGATTGGCTGGAAACCCAGGACTGGAACAAAAGATCGCCCGCTCCCCCATTGCCCCCGGATATTCTCGCCAAGACCGCGGAGAAATATCAGGAAGCCCTTCGTCGACTGAGCGGTTGAGTGTCTGAGCGCTTGTCAAGCCGTGTGCACGCTCATTCAAACAATCCGATCAGCATTTTTGTTCCCAGCAGATAAAGCAGTACCACAAAAATTTTCTTGAGCGTGGCGGTCTGCACAACGTGAGTCGTTTTCGCACCCAACGGTGCGGTCAATGTACTGGCCAGTACTATCCACCCCAATGCCGGCAAATAAACATACCCCAGGCTGTATTCCGGCAGCGGCTGGGATTGCGCCATGCCATTGGCAATGTAGCCGATGGCTCCCGCCACCGCAATGGGAAAGCCTACCGCGGCGGCGGTGCCGATGGCATGCTGCAACCTGACGTTGCAGTATGAAAGAAATGGCACCGTCAGCAACCCTCCCCCGATCGCGACAAAGCTGGAAATCGCACCGATAATACTGCCGGCTCCGAACATTCCCAGCGTGCCGGGAAGCGTGCGGCTGGGCTTGGGAGTAATTCTCAGCAGCATCTGGGTAGCCGCGTAATAAATGAATGCGACAAAAATAATGCTCAGAAGCTGGCTGGAAAGCATGCTGACCAGTGTTGACCCCGCCAGTGTGCCGACAATGATTCCCGGCGTAATATATCTCACGACTTGCCAGTTTACGGCGCCGTGAGCATGATGAGTGCGCAAGCTGGAAACGGAAGTGAATACGATCGCTGCCATGGTAGTGCCGAGGGCAAGGTGCAGGATGCGATCAGGAGGAAAATGCTGGGCGCCGAAAATGAAAGTAAGCACCGGCACCATGATTAATCCGCCGCCGATGCCCAGCAATCCGGCGAAGAAGCCGACAATCGTGCCCAACAGCAAATACGCTGGCCACCACTCCACGTCAAATTGTGCTGTACGGTTTCAGTAGCTGAAAGCAGGTCATCACAAAATTCCCATAATGAATTTCCATTCTGCAGGGTCTACCGGCGTGATGGAAAGGCGGCTGCCTTTTTGCAGGATGCGCAGGCTGGCCAGTTCGGGGTAGCTCCGTAATTCCTTGATGCCGACCAGGCGGGTTTTTTTGACAAACTGCACATCCACATTGAACCAGCGTGGAGTTTCCGGCGTTGCCTTTGGATCGAAATATTTGCTGGCAGGATCGAACTGGGTGGCGTCGGGATACGCACGCTTGCAGACCTCGGCGATCCCCACGATTCCCGGTTGTTCGCAGCTAGAATGATAGAAGAAAACCTGATCGCCGACGCGCATCTGGTCGCGCATGAAGTTGCGTGCCTGATAATTGCGTACGCCATACCACGCGACGGTCTGCTTGGGCATCGACGCAAGGTCGTCGATGCTTACATCGGAAGGCTCCGATTTCATTAGCCAGTAACGCATAAATTATTCACCTAAGGTCACATCGCCACTCATTCCAGTGTCACGCCTGAGATAGTATAACGGAACCGCCACGGCACGGCGGCGCGACTTCGAGAACGTGAGTTCGCTAGAGCGCGGTGAGGAGGGTGCGTCGTCCATCAAAGCTGGATCATGTCATTCTCGGTGGGGTCGCATTGCATTTTCAACTAACACGTCAATAACACGCTGCCACAAATGATAGCTGTCGATTTAAAAAGGAAAATTTCTCGAAGAATCACGGATTATGAAGTTATCGTCTCTCCCACTCGCTGATTTCCCCTGGGTTGATTTGAAACAATGGATGAGGTTCCGGAATGATGATGCTGCGAAACTGCTGGTGGAGAATTGGTGCGCGCTTTTGCAACTTTTCTTTCAAGTGAATCCATTCGAAGAGTAGCTGCCCTTCCGTTTCTTCAATAGGGCTTGCAACCCCCGGTTTTAAAATCTTTGTGGTATCGAAATGGTAGCCGCGACGTTCGGCTTCCTCCCCGAGGCCCGACAAGAATGCTCCTGCTGCCTGGAGCGGGTGAGGATGCGAACGGAACCGGATAAGTTGCGGATGATGCCGGTAGCCGGTAGTTAATCCCGATAACACTTTTTGAGCCAGCAGCGCCTCTCTCCATGCGGCAACGAGGCCTTTGGCGTCAAGATAGCGGGGGTGGAGGGTCCAGAGGCGCATAGCAAGGAAGCATATCCCAATCAAAGGCCAAAGCCAAATCTTCGCGGATATCGAACTTGTTCTGGTTTATCGTCTAACATAAAGATCACAGTCATGCGATTGTTGATTACTGTCATGAGAACACCCAAAAAAGCTCCAACTGGCCGACGACTGGAGCGTCGCGAATTTCTCCTTTCTACACTTGTTACAGGATTCGCCATGATGGCTCGTCCGATTGAAGCCCAGACGATTATGATCCACAGCATGACCGCCAGCACCGGTGAAGCCGGAATCGACGCGGAGGATCGCGAGCATGATGCTGCAGGCATCATGCTATTTCTATGCGGCGACGTCATGACAGGCAGGGGGATTGACCAGATCCTGCCCCATCCCGGCAACCCTCTTCTTTACGAGCGGTACATGAAAAGCGCCAATGGCTACGTGGAGCTTGCAGAAGAGGTGAACGGCCCAATTCCCAAGCCGGTGGATTTTTCCTATATCTGGGGAGACGCCCTTGCCGAATTGGAGCGAAGGAAGCCCGACCTGCGCCTCATTAATCTCGAAACCGCGGTCACCCGCAGCGATGACGTGGAGAAAAAGGCAGTCAATTACCGGATGCATCCGGACAATATTCCTTGTATTACCGCGGCAGGTATCGATTGCTGCACGCTTGCAAACAATCATGTTCTGGATTGGGGATATTCGGGCCTTGCCGAGACACTGAAAACCTTAAAAATGGCTGGCATCAAAATGGCGGGAGCAGGCTTGAATGTTCAGGAGGCGCGGGCTCCCGTGGTGTCAGCCGTGTGTGGGAAGGGAAGGGTGCTTGTATTCTCGTTCGGTTCTGAAACCAGCGGCATACCCTGGAGCTGGGCCGCTTCGCCGGAAAGACCAGGAGTCAATTTGTTGCGCGACTTTTCTTCCAAAACGGTTCGGGGCATTCACGATAGCATCGGATCCGTGAAGCTCGCTGGCGACATTGTGGTTGCTTCGATTCACTGGGGCAACAACTGGGGTTACGAGGTTCCGCATGAGCAACAGGAATTTGCTTATCAATTGATTGATGAAGCCGGTGTGGATGTCGTTTACGGTCATTCATCCCATCACGTGAAAGGGATCGAAATTTATAAGAAAAAATTGATACTTTATGGTTGCGGCGACTTCTTGAATGACTATGAAGGGATTTCGGGGCATGAGGCATACCGGGGAGATTTGTCTCTGATGTATTTTGCAAGGACGGAGTCCTCGACCGGTAATCTGATCAGCTTGCATATGACGCCCATGCGGATTAAGAAGTTCAGGCTAAATCGCGCATCTGCGAATGATGCCGCCTGGCTGAGGGATATCCTCAACAGGGAAGGCAAAAAATTTGGAACCTCGGTGGAGCTTAACGCCGATAATTCTTTGATGCTGCGATGGGTGGCATCAAATTAACGCACATTGAGAGGGTTTCGAATAAATCTGCGCAGATGTGAGGGCGGTTTTAAGGGATGTACAGATGGCTAACATCACTTCTCCGTCATTCCCGCTTGCGCGGGAATGACGGTGGTAGAGAGGGTGGACGGATAGTTGATGGAGACCGGTACTCCATGGAGAACTCTGTGCAATTCATTGATGGATCAGGGTTGTCCGGCTCCGGGTAATCTAAGAAACTCCCGCCGCGTCTTGGGTCCATAGGTGAGAAAGTGCGGCTCGGGATGCTCAAGGTAGGCAAGCCGCTCGCGCGCGATTCGGTCGCGCTGGGTATACCGTTTCACTTCCTCCGGGCTGATCGAATATACCCTCGCTGCACTGAGTCCAAAGATCTTGGCGCGTAGCTGGGGCGTAATTTCAGGATAACCGTGCCTGGCTCGTAGTTCGGGCGCAATCTGGAATGCCCGGAACGCCTGGATCTGGTCCTGTGGGGAGCCATACCATATGGAGTCGGTGCCCCAGAGGACGTTATTCTCGCCGCAGTACTTCAGGAGCTTGCCCAGCGCATGCGCCGCAGCGTCCGGGTCGCGCATCAGGTAGCGCCAGGTGCTGCCGAGCTCGGCGTAAACATTGCTATTGGGTGCGACCCCGTTCTCGATGAGCGAGCGGATCAGGGTGTCGATGCCGTCATCCCCGCCCCTGCCCTCGAAGGCACGCTCGGGGACGCTGGTGACGAAACCCGAGTGGTAGATCAGGAAAGCAACGTCGGGGAAGCGTTTGGCGACAACGCCGACGTCGCCGCATTGACTGTGTTCGTAGGATTGCTGGCCGAAGGGCAGCCCCTTGTGGATACAGATGACCTTGACTCCGAGTTTGCGTGCCTTCTCGATGAACCGGGTGCCGATATCATCCGACAGGAAGTAGCCCTTGCCGGCCGGACCGAATTGGGTATAGGTTTTCCACGCGGACACACCCCAGCGCTCTTTCAGTTCATCCATTGCGTCGAGATCGCCCATCTGGTTGGGGTTGACGCGTCCATGGAGCAGCAGGCGATGCATGCCTTCCATCCGGTCGACGATCTTGCGCACCGCGTCTGCCGTCTGAATGGTGAGCGGTTCGGCATCGGGTTTCGAGGGGACGAAGGAGAGCACCATCATGTCGGTATCGGAATCGAGGAATACGTCCTTGATGAATTCCTCGGGCCCGAGGCAGCGCAGGTAGCTGCGCGAGCCGGGTTCCGCCGCGAGCGCACAGCCTGCCTTGGGCATCTGGCTTAACGGATTGCTGCCGGCGGGGAGTTTTCGCAGCCATGTGCCGCTCGGGTCCACGAAGTGGCCTTGCACGTCAAAGATGAATTCTTCCTTGCCGCCGCCGATAGACGCTTGCGCGAGCGCCGGCTCAAGCGCAGCTTCAGGCGGCAGATCGAAAAATCCGCCTGACTTGCCAGCCGCAGCGTTTGCCGCATTGAAGGCAAGAAGCGTGGAGGCCGCGCCGCACGCGGAGATGAGGAAATCTCTTCGTGAAACAGCCAAACGCTTCGCGTTGAAAGCCGCCGCTTCGTGGGCGAGGTGATTTGCGGCATTATTCACGGGCGATAACGGCACCGGTTCGAACTCTCCGTTCGAAGTCGTGTCGAGTTTGATAGGAAGACGGGTGCCGTCGGGATCAATGTGGGAGTCGGACGAATTCATCATATAGGCAGATCTTTTTCTATATGGAACAGGGCGAAGAGATTTCTCTTCACTTTACGGCCGGATCATGCATTTCGTCGCATATGGCTGCGTGGCTGGAGCAGCGAAGCAGATGGAAGACAAAAAAAGCGGCAAGGCCGCTTCTTTTGTTTTCCGAAATAAAGTCCCCGCAGATGCCGTCAGACCATTTATCTTGAACCTTAAGGTCCAAGGTGGTCACTAGCCGGACGCATCAGGCGCTTCCAATTAGGATGCGCACAACAGCGTCACTCTGGTTCGTAACCGATTCTTAAAAAAGTTGGTTCAAAGAATATAGGTCTAAACGAACACCGCAGGGAACAACTCTTACCCGTTCTCGCCTCAGACAGAATAATCCGTTAACCGCATTTCCGCCTTGAGCGCAAACTGGAAACCCAACCCGGCTGACTTGAGAGCCTCGCAATACGGATTAAAACAGCTTGTCTTGCTCCGGCATTACGGCATCAAGCGCCACCTGCATGTGAACGATTCTACGCTTAAATTCTTCCATGTCAAAGCCCCCTCTTTTTCTTGTGGCGAGCAATTCATGGGCGATGTTGAGTGCCGCCATGATGGCGACGCGCTCGGAACCCAGCACCTTCCCGCTATCCCTGATTTCGCGCATCTTTTTATCAAGATAAGCAACCGCCTGCAGCAGGTCCTCACGTTCCTCGTCAGGGCAGGTGACGCGGAATTCGCGCCCCATGATCGTGACGTCCATGGTAGTGGCGGTTTTCATTCTTCGTTTCCAGGAAGTTGCGTCAGGAGGGCTTCCAGACGGCCGGCTGCGGCGTTTATTTTTTCCGACAGGTGCTTATTTTCGCTGGCCGCGCTCGCCAGTTGCTGGCGTAACTGGATATTTTCAGATCGCAACTGCTGGCACAATCGCACAAATTGATTAATTTTCTCTTCCAGGGAATTGAGCTCGGATTCCATCGGCCCACTATAGTTCGGGAATCCTTGTTGAGTCAACTGGTAAGGGAGCTGTTCAAATGTTATTTCCAGGTTCGCCGCGTCCATCTCACTTGCCGGCCCTGCATGATGAAAATGCTATTCGAATGATTCAGCCTGGGCTTGGCAGTTATAGCGAGCTCAGTAAAATAAAGCGGTTAACTGATGGATTCAGGTTGAGTCGAGGCGGTCTGATTCTGGTAGAATTCCTGCCACGTTCAAGGTGCTTTGGCCGCTGTGCGGCCGAGTTAAACGGGAACCAGGTAAGGGAACCTTTGAATAAGTCCTTCACGATTTACGGATGACTTATTCAGAGATCCCTTGATGCCTGGGCTGCCCCCGCAACGGTAAGCAAGTGCGGGCGTATCAATCAGGGAACGTTTGAATAAGTCCTTCATTTATTCAGGGATCCCCTGGTGCCACTGTGAATTCTCCAGTTCATGGGAAGGCGATACGTCAAATCTTGCGAGCCCGGATACCGGCCTCGAACGTATACGGTATGGGGAACTATCGCGTGGGGCGGTATCCTGATCGATTTTTTCGCTCAAGACTTCTGCGCGGCAATTCCTCGTTTATCAAAACAGTGGACGGGGCGTCTGCTTAACACCAAATTATGTTTCATTTCAGATAAGCGGCTGCTTTTTGTCATCCGTACGTTCCGGTTGGGATTATGCATCGATAAACGCGAGCGTGCCAACGGTAAAGGCGCTCCCCGGACGATGCCCCATGTCGAAATACGCGTCCTGATTTGATGTAATAGGCATATTTAATATCCGCAAGGAGTGATGAATGAAATCAGGCCGCCTGCTGGTCCTGGGGTTGATATTGAATCAGGCTGGATTGGCTCTGGCAAACGACGTTCCCAAGACGGTCCTTCCGGAACTGACCATTTATGGCGGGAACCGGATTCCCATGACCCGGGAACTGACCAATCTGCGGATTAACACAGTGAAATTGAAGGTCGAAGATAACGACTGGAAAACCGTGCTGCAAGAACAGGTACAGGTAAATGAGAGCGGTCCGGGGGGGCCGGTGTCTCTTTTCATGCGGGGTTCCAACTCGAACCAGGCGTTGTTCCTGATAGACGGCGTCAAAATGTATTCCGCCACCGCCGGAATGGCAAATTTTGCCGCAATCGCGCCGGGCTTGTTGTCGTCCGTTGATGTCATTCAAGGCGGAACGTCAGCAGCGTTCGGATCGAACGCGGTCGGGGGTGTAATCAGGGGAAACATCGACATACCGAAAGGGGTGATGTTTTCGGCTGGCGGCGGGTCGAGATTCTCCGAGAGAGCCGCCAGCAGCCTCGGGATAAGGGGAGATTCGTACTACGCGGGCGTGCGCGTGGTGCAGGATATCATCCGTCAGGGCTCGGCAACGAACAGCAGCAACACGTTCGCCTTCAATCCGGATAACGACCCCCGGAAACGAGTGGGAATCGTGGCCAAGGCGGGCGGCTGGATAACACCGGATTTTCAGGTGGAAGCCACCGCCTTGGGCTCCGAAGTCAAGACCTCATTTGACGCTTCGCCGACAACTGCCGATATGAACATACAATCGATCGCCATGGCCAACGTCAGGGGTATCTATTCGCTTCCCCGTGATTTCAGCGTGATGGCCACATATGGCGGATCCGTCGACAGATCAACGGTGCGAGGCGCTTTTCCCGCCGTATTCAATAGCCATTCCCTGCAGGCGTCGGTGCAGTTGGAAAAGAAACTCAATATTGGCCGGATCTTTACGGGAATGGATCATGAGATTCAGGGCGTAGACAGCACAACGAAATTTACTTCCACAAGCAGGAGCAATGTAGCGGCATTTGTGGGAGCGCAACTGGATACTGGCCGGCATGTGGCGGAGGGCATGTTTCGCCATGACGAGAACAGCCAGTTCGGGCACTACAACACTTATTCAATTTCCCTGTCGCGGAAATTGGGTGATTCCTGGCGGGTGGGAGCGCTGACTTCGTCGTCATTCAAGGCGCCGACGTTCAACGATCTTTATTTTCCCACCCTATTCGGATTCGGCGGTAATCCTAATCTCAAGCCTGAACGCGGCCGGATGCATGAAGCGTTTGTGTCATATGACGGGAGTAGTGGTGCAAGCTATCGATTGGGCTATTTTATGAATACCATCAAGGATGCCATAGTGATTAACAGTATATTTTCGCAAGTCGAGAATATCTCCCAGGCCCGCATCGATGGATTTGAAGTGAGTGGAACCCAGCCTATTGACAAAAACTGGACGATACGGACAAACATGACTTTCCAGGATCCGCGTAATCAGCAGCTCAATACGATTCTTCCACGCAGATCCAGGATGTTCGGCACTGTGGCGATGAGATATGCAATGGGAAATTTCACGGTGGAGGGCATAGCGAGAGGCGAGGGTGCGAGATATGACGACAATGAAAATCTCCACAAACTGCCGGCGATGATCATCGTGGGTTTCAGCGCATCCTACAAGCTTCAGCAAGGCCCCACCCTGCGAGTCCAGATCGATAATTTTCTCGATAAGAAATACCAGCCGGCAGTCGGGTTTAACGGGATTCCGCGGACGGTCTGGGCAAGCATTTCTCATACATTCTGATAGCTGTATTTGCCATTGATGGGAGGCTCCAATTGAGGTGATAGCCGCGGTACCGCCTCGCCCAAATTGCCACATCCCGAAGCCCGCACATTGCCTAGTAACGCTCACGCTGCTAAAGTCCGCTGGTTTCCGTCTCTTGTCCTTCCATTCATGCAAGATCCCTACGCCATGAACAGCCGCCGGTTGTACGCGCGCCTGATGAAATATATCGTGCCCTATTGGGAGGTGCTCGCGTTTTCGCTGATGGGTATGATTGCGATGGCGGTAACCGCGCCGATGATCGCCGCATTGACAGTGCCGATGCTGGACGGCGCTTTTGTCAACAAGGACGTGGAATCGATGCAACTGGTTCTGCTGGCAATCGTTGTGTTGTTTGCGGCGCGCGGTGTGGCAGGCTATATCAGCATCTATGCCATCAATTGGGTAAGCAGCAAGCTGGCGGTGGATCTGCGCGCGGAGATGTTCGATAAATTATTGATCCTGCCTGATTGCTATTATTCCGGCCAGCCCGGCGGCGGCCTTGTTGCCATACTCACGTCCGATATAACCCAGCTCGCTCGCGCCGCCGTCGACGTAATCACCGTGATGGTGAGGGACACGTTGACGGTTACTGGATTGCTGGTATGGATGCTTTATCTCAACTGGAAGCTTTCAGTACCGGTCTTATTGATGGTGTCTGTGCTCATGCTGATCATACAGTCCGCGGGCGAGCGGCTGCAAGGCGCGGAGCGGGAAGCGCGGCAAACAGCGGATAACATCACTCAGGTATTAAAGGAATCCATTGAAAACCACAGAGTGGTCAGACTTTACGGGGGCCAGCAATATGAAACCCATCGTATGGGAGAGGAGGCAAGCCGCGTGCGCGACTTTACCCTGAAACAGGTGGCCATTGCGGCTTTAAGCGTTCCGCTGGTGCAACTCATGACCTCCGTTGTGATAGTAGTCACATTATATCTTGCAATGCAGCAGGCCTTCGCCAATGAGACCACGGTGGGCGGTTTTGTATCCATTGTCGTGGCCATGCTG
Organism: Nitrosospira lacus; assembly: GCF_000355765.4. Taxonomy (NCBI): domain Bacteria; kingdom Pseudomonadati; phylum Pseudomonadota; class Betaproteobacteria; order Nitrosomonadales; family Nitrosomonadaceae; genus Nitrosospira; species Nitrosospira lacus. The sequence goes on from NZ_CP021106.3 coordinate 1,186,575, forward strand.
ATGCTGAGTGCGCCGCTGAAGCGTATTGCCAGTTTGAAAGAGTCTTGGCAGCAGGGGTCTACTGCCGCCGAAAGCGTATTCTCACTGCTGGACCAGGGGGTTGAACCGAATACGGGGGGGGGTACGGGAACAATTGCCATCGACCGGGCGCGCGGGGAACTGCGATTCGAGCAGGTCAGTTTCTGCCGCGACCCCGTAAATTCCGGGACAAGCCCCGGGGCAGGCGAGATAGTGGATATTACGCTGACCATACAACCAGGGGAGACCGTGGCGCTGGTAGGCCTCTCCGAGCGCGACAAGGCCACCCTTGTGAATCTGGTGCCGCGTTTCATTCGCCCCACAGCAGGAAGGGTTCTGCTTGATGGTCATGATCTGGCGAGCTTCAGGTTAACCAGTCTACGTGACAATATTGCGCTGGTTTCCGAAGGCATGACACTATTCAATGATACGGTGGCAGCCAACATCGCTTATGGCGCCATGGGTCGTGAAACAGAATCCAGGATCACCGCAGCGGCGCAGGCCGCTCATGCAATGGAATTCATTCGGGAAATGCCGCAGGGATTGCAAACCATAGTAGGGGAACGAGGCATTAGACTTTCCAGCGGACAACGGCTGCGTGTCGCCATTGCCCGGGCACTGCTGAGAAATTCACCTGTTCTGATCGTGGACGAGACATTTCAGACGCCGGACTTCGAAACCAGCCATCATGTGAAGGCAGCATTGGAAGCCCTGATGCAAGGACGTACCACACTCGTCATAGCGCATCGCCTATCCACCGTGGAAAGAGCAGATCGCATTGTGGTGCTGCAAAAGGGACGCATCACCGATATTGGCAATCACCAGGAATTACTTGCAAAGGAAGGCGCTTACGCCCGGCTTGTCCGGACTTTTGTTTGAACCCCATCATCATTGGTTGCTCAGCGGCGCGATTTCCTGTTTGTATTCCGGCACCCATCTTGTCAATCCTTCCTTGACTTCCTCGTCGCTCAGTACCGGATGCTCTTTCATCCATGCCACGAGATGTGCCAGCCATTGTGCGTCTACCTGGCGAGCCTGGGCTATGCGCAGCTTGGAGTGCGGTGTAGGCAAAGTATTTTCATCGTCCGCCAATAATTCTTCGTGGAGTTTTTCCCCTGGGCGCAGTCCATTGTAGACAATCTTGATATCCCCCTCGCTCAGGCCTGATAGGCGAATCATGTCTTTTGCGAGATCGGCAATTTTGATGGGCTCGCCCATATCCAGCACAAAAATCTCTCCCCCACCTTCCTTTCCTCCCATCAGGCCGGCTTGCAGCACCAGTTGTGCGGCTTCGGGTATGGACATGAAGTAGCGCGTAACCTCGGAATGGGTAACGGTAATCGGCCCCCCTTTTGCAATCTGTTCGCGGAACTTTGGAATCACGCTGCCCGTGCTGCCGAGCACGTTGCCAAAACGCACCATGACAAAACCTGTTTTCCGCACCGTATCACCCGGATTCTTTTTCTCCGGCCGGCAAACGGTTTGCTGCAATGCTTGACAAACCATCTCCGCCAGCCGTTTGCTGGCACCCATGACATTGGTCGGATTGACGGCCTTGTCGGTCGAGATCAGTACGAACTTTTCCACTCCGTGCTTGATTGCCATCCGCGCCAGGACGTAAGTTCCCCATACATTATTCAGGACGGCTTGCCAGGCATTCTCCTGCTCCATCAGCGGGACATGCTTGTAAGCCGCCGCATGAAAAACAACAGCGGGCCGGAATTGCGAAAATACCTGGGACAGCCGGGCCTGATCCTTGATATCGCCTATCATGAATACCATCGGCATTTCCGGAAAACTGATCCTGAGTTCCTGTTCAATGTTGTAAAGCGCGAATTCATTCAATTCGAACAGGACCAGGCGACGCGGTTCAAACTTGGCAATCTGCCGGCATAGTTCCGATCCGATTGAACCGCCTGCTCCGGTAACCAGCACGGTTTTTCCCGCCAGCAAGTCCTGCAGCCTGTCATTATCCAGCACTACCGGATCCCGTCCCAGCAAATCATCCAGTTCGACATTGCGGATTTGCGATACAGTGATTTTGCCGCTTATTAAATCGTCATAAGAAGGCACGATCAGAGCCTTCACGCCAGCGGTTGAACACATTTCCAGCGCACGCCTGCGGTCGCGGTGAAGGCGGTCGGGATGACGGCGGTCGAGTTGAGGACGGAGGGCATTTCGGCGATCGATAGCGGTGGGCGTCATGGCGATAATGGCATGAGCCACACCCAGTTTTTCCGCTACGACAGGAAGTTCATTGATTCGGCCCAGTACCTTGAAACCATGCAGCATCATTCCACGTTTTGCGGGATCGTCATCCAGCAATCCCACTACTCGCCATTGCGCGCTGCGAGCGAGTTCTTTCACCAGACCGATTGCACCGTCGCCCGCGCCCAATACCAGGACGAGATTACCCTCGATTTTACTCAGTCCATAGAGTCGATGCTCCTTCCATAAGCGGTAAGCCAGGCGGCTGCCTCCCATGATAAACAGAAGCAGAATGGGGGCCAGCAGCAGCACGGTGCGCGGTGTGCCGGCAAGTATCTGTAACATGAATAACACCAGCGGCACCGTCGCTGCCGCTGTCAACACTGCAAGCAGAATACGTCGCAAGTCGGGTAAGCTTGCGTAATGCCAGAGTCCGCGATACAGGCCAAACCATAAAAATGACGCCGCATGAATCGGAATGACCCAGGGCAGGATTTCTTTTAACGATTCCAGGTACAGGGAAGGTATTTCAAAATTGAAGCGGAAAGAATAAGCGAGTCCCCATGCCATGACCGTTGCGGCAATGTCATGAACAAAAGCGATTACCGTGCGTATGTTGAGTTTGGGTAAGGACATTCTGTCAGTCGCCGGGACAGCGCTCCAGGTATCGTTCGGACACGATCATCATACTCAAGTAGATTCCGCCCCAGACTATGCCGACTCCAAGCTGGACAGCAATATCCTCATGCGCTGCCCACATTGCGCTGACCCCGGCGCTCACCATTAGAATATAACCCAGCAGTGCCGTATTGCGATGACCCAGACCGCTACGCACCATACGCTGGTAATAGTGAGCCCGATGTGCCTGCCAGAATTTTTCGCCGCTCAGACAACGTTTTGCGAGCGTAACAGAAGCATCGGCGATAAATGGAGAAAAAACCAGCACCGGCAGCCACGGTGGCCACAAACCTTTCGTCCAGCCAATCATACCCAGTGACGCGGCCAGGAATCCCAGGGGAATCGCGCCGGCATCTCCCATGAAAATACGCGCGGGATAAAAGTTGAATATCAGAAAAGCCGCCGCGGCGGCGGCAATACAAAAGTTTATCACGGCAAATGACTCATTCCCCGCTAGCAATGCAGTCAGACCGTAGCAAGTGAAACCAATCAGTGTCATGCCGCCCGCCAATCCATCCGAGCCGTCCATGAAATTATAAAGATTGATCATCCAGACGACCGAAATGGTGATTATTGTAGCGACCATCCATCCACGTGCTTCGGATAACAGTGCGACCGAGAACCAGATAGCCACCGCGCCATGCATCAATAGCCGCCCGAGCACAGGCAGGCCGAAAATGTCGTCGGCAAAAGATACCAGCACCAGGAGCGCAACACCCAGTGATACAGAAATTGGCAGGGCCGCGGGGATAGATGCCCATGAAATCGCTACGCCCAGCATCATGCCGAGCCCGCCGGTGCGGCGAACGGCCCTGGTATGGAGGGAACGGGGGTTGGGATGATCCAGTACCTTAAGGACGTTGTTTTTTATCAACCATCCAGTCAGGATAAGCGTCACCGTAAACGCTATTAACGGTGGGGTGAGAAGGGAAAAAGAGAGACCGTCAATCATACTGAAATATAACTGTCCAGGACATTATGCGGCGGTTTCCGCAAGGACAATGTTAACAGCATGTGTTTGCTCATTGGAGACTATGCATGGCAAGCAATGAGCGGGCTGTCCTTTATAAAAAGAACCGTGGATTTGTCCCGGTTAATCAGATTCTCCGCCAGGGCAGGTATCCCTCTGCTTCTTTGGATCAGGAAATCTGGTATCGTTATCCTGCGGACCTGTAAGAACCTGTAAGGTACTTAGGTACTTCAAGCATTCCGTATCAAATATTCGTAGTTGATCCCGTTGCAAACAGTATTCTTTCGAGTAGTTCGCCAAAAATTGTATTTCATAAACAGAATCAGCTGGTGAAAAAAACATCGCTTAACACGCAGATTTTATTCGGTGTGCTGGCTGGAATCTTGCTGGGTTGGGGAATTTCCGGACTTGGACAAGAATCGGCCGTCGCGCAAACCGGGCTATATATCGCCGGACTGATCGGCACATTGTTTATTGACTTGTTGAAAATGGTGCTGATTCCGCTGGTATTCACCTCCATCGCGGTTGGGGTTGCCAACTTGCGTGCGCACCGCCAGATGCATAAGGTATGGAAAGCCACACTGGGTTTCTTTATATTTTCCATGGCGCTTGCGGTGATGCTGGGATTGACCGCTGCCAATCTTTTTCGGCCTGGCGAGGGACTTCAGCTTGCAATGTTTCAGGATGCCATGCGGGGTTTTGAGGCCAGACAGATGTCTCTGCCGGAGTTCTTTGCCCATTTTCTACATTCACTATTTCAAAATCCCATCACGGCGTTAGCTCAGGGTGATGTGCTCGCGGTAGTGGTTTTCGCACTTTTGCTGGGGATTGCGTTGGTGGTGGGTGGGGAGCGCTACGCCAATATTATTGTTTTGCTGCAGGAATTTCTGGAACTGATACTGATGCTGGTGGGCTGGATTATGCGGCTGGCACCGCTGGGCATCATGGCGCTGCTGGTGCAACTGGTCGCCACCCAGGATACTGCCCTGCTTGCGACGCTGATAAAATTTATCGTGGTGGTGGTGGGTACCACGCTACTGCATGGCGTGGTGGTGCTGCCGCTGATACTTTATCTGGTAACCGGCATGGCGCCGCTCAAATTCTGGCGCGGCGCGCGCGAGGCGCTGGTAACTGCTTTTGCCACCAGTTCCAGTTCGGCCACTTTGCCTGTCACCTTGCGTTGTGTGGAACAGCATCTCCATGTCAAACGCGATATTGCGGGCTTCGTCGTACCGCTCGGCGCCACGCTTAACATGGATGGGACCGCATTATACGAGGCCGCTGCAGCACTGTTTGTCGCCAATCTGGTGGGTATTGAACTTAATCTCATGCAGCAGATGATCGTGTTTTTCACCGCCATGGTCGGCGCAATGGGTGCGCCTGGCATTCCCAGCGCCGGCATGGTAACCATGGTGCTGGTGTTGCAATCGGTTGGTCTGCCCGCGGAGGCTATCGCTATTCTACTTCCGATTGATCGCTTGCTGGATGCATTCCGCACGGCTGTTAACGTTGAAGGGGATATGGTGGGCAGTCTGGTGGTGCAAGAGTGGGTCAAAAGTACGCATCATGATAAAAGTGGCGTTTAGCGATTATGCTCACGGATAAATGGATTGCGCCGTTGTGTTTAAAACGGATAAGCAGATCAGTTAAAGACCAGCTCTCGTGTTTTTTACGTGACGGGTGTTTTTTATCAACTCCATCACATCACTATTGATATAACTCACCTCACATACGTTCTTGTACTGGCCGCAACGAAAGTCTTGTCCTGAGGAATTGCCATCCGCCAGTGAAATACCGGTCAGATCCTTCCCTACGCCTTATCGGCAAGATTCTATGGCTGAAGAGCCGTTTTCTCCGAAGCATGTAAAGCGGTGTGACATATTGCCGCGCGGCAATATGTCACATTCCCAAGCTGATTTCTCCTCTCTACAATCCAACCTGAATCTGGAGTTATTGCCAGTAACAGCGCGGGAAAATTCCGTTTAATTCAATTTGACAAGGAGATGAGCAGCTAGTGGCAAGTATTGCGCGCTCGCAAAAGCATCCATGAAAATCCCGAAAAGAATTGAACCGCTCGTCGAGGAGGGTCTCGTCGATGAAGTCATCTGCCAGCTCATGAGCGGCAAGGAAGCCATGGTCTACGTGGTCCGCTGCGGAGAAGCGATACGTTGCGCGAAGGTATACAAGGAAGCCAACGCACGCAGCTTCCGCCAGAGCGTGGATTACACCGAAGGCCGCAGAGTGAAGAACAGCCGGCGCGCCCGCGCCATGGAGAAGGGCACCCGCTATGGACGCAAGGCGCAGGAAGATGCGTGGCGCAGCGTGGAAGTGGATTCCCTGTGCCGTCTTGCCGCCGCCGGCGTGCGTGTGCCGCAGCCCTATAATTTCTTCGAGGGTGTGCTGCTGATGGAACTGGTGACGGGCGTCAATGGCGCGGCCGCCCCCCGGCTCAATGATCTGGCGCTCACGGCGGAAGAGGCGCGCGCGCATCACCTCACCCTTGTCAGGGAGGTGGTGCGCATGCTTTGCGCCGGGATCGTCCATGGCGATTTGTCCGAATACAATGTGCTTGCCGGCAGCGACGGACTGGTCATCATCGACCTGCCCCAGGCCATTGACGCGGCGGCCAACAACAACGCCCGCAGCATGCTGGTCCGCGACATGGATAACCTTGCTGCCTACTTTGGCCGCTTTGCGCCCGAATTGCCCGCCACTGACTATGGCAGGGAAATATGGTCACTCTACCAAAGCGGCAAGCTGCATCCGGATATTGCGCTGACCGGACGGATTGAACACAGCAAGAAGCCCGTTGATATAGCCGGCGTCATGCGGGTGGTTAACATTGTGCTAAAGAAAGAAGCGGCATGGCAACGGCATAAACTGGAAATGAGAGGATAGGATGTTTTATTGTCGCCTGCTCGCAGTGGCCAGCAAAGATCAATAACCGCGTCCGCGCCAACCGAACTCAAGCAGATAAACATGGCATGAATGCGACAATTTGTCGCATTCTCATGCTTCCCGAAATGGATTATCCTCACAACCCGGTACAGTTTATGGGAGGAAGTCATGCGGCGGCAACAGATCTATCATATTGCAGCCATGCTCTTGCTGAGCACTTCAGCCGCCATACACGCGAGCCACCCGGATCCGGCCTCGGAAGATCAAGCGCATGCGAAACCCCGGCCTCCCAAGACGACATTGGGCGTGGGCGTAACATTGGATGAAAGCGGCCGGTTATGGTTGGCAAAAGTGGAGAATCAACAGCTGCTGGTTGCGCGCTCGGATGATGAAGGAAAAAGTTTTTCCAATCCGGTTGTTGTTACCTCTGAGCCGGAAAATATATCGGCTGACGGAGAGAATCGTCCCAAGATTGCCGTTGCACGCGATGGTACCGTCCTTTTGACCTGGATCCAGTCACTACCGCAGAAATATTCAGGCAATGTTCGTTTCGCACGCTCGACAGATTCAGGCCGGACCTTCTCGAAACCTGTCACCCTGAATGATGACGGCCGCATTACCAGCCATCGTTTTGATTCACTGGCTATTGATGGCGCGGGCAGGGTCGTTGTGGCATGGCTTGATGCACGTGACCGGGATGCGGCAAGGGAACAAGGCGGAGAGTTTGCCGGAGTGTCGGTTTATATCGCGCAATCCAATGATAATGGTGCCAGCTTCGGTGCGAATCGAAGATTCCAAGCGCATACTTGCGAGTGCTGCCGGATTGCGCTCGCCTGGACGCAGGAGGGTCCCGTAGTCTTCTGGCGGAATATTTTTGGTGTCAACACGCGTGATTTCGCCATTGCAAATCTGGATAAAGGCGGCATGCGGCGCGCCACGGATGATGAATGGCGCATTGATGCATGTCCCCATAATGGGGGCGGCATTGCGACCGATCGCCAAGGCCAGTTGCATCTGGTCTGGTTTACCAACGGCGCGGTCCGCCAGGGACTATTCTACAAACGTCTCGGTGGCGATTGGGAGTCACAACCACTGCCCATCGGCGATCCTGCAGCTCAGGCAAATCATGCATCGGTAGCTGCGGAGGGTAAAACGGTTCTCCTCACCTGGCGCGAATTTGATGGTAGTTCTTATTCCGCACAAATGATGTATTCGAATGATAGCGGTGTGTCCTGGAGTGGGCCGCAGCGTTTGATGGAATCCGCCGGAGCGACGGATTATCCCATACCATTGATTGATGGAAACAAAGTGCTGTTAGTGTGGAATACAGCAATGGAAGGCTTGCGTGTTCTGCCGTTTGACCGCCTCACCGCCGGGAAGCCTTCGGATAAATCCTCCGCGAAACATGCTGCGGACAAAACTGGGGGATGATATAAGCCGCGTCGCAAAGGCGGTAGACGTCATAACCCGGTAGGCAGCCAATTTTGCAATAACCCCTGAGGGAACGAACAGTGATTTACCGGAGCCTGCTTTGTCAGGCTCCGGCGAAGGTAAGCGATCATTCGTGCCATCGCCGCTATCAAAGTATCTTGTCCCGCAAGGCCGCTGGTGCCTCCCTGCGGGCAGATCTGGGAGCTTGCTCGGAGGTTTCCCAGATACAGTCTGATCCGATGCCATAAATTACTCCGTTGTAGGGGAAAAACTGAAAAGTTGATAAAGTAATATTTGAAATGCGTAATAGAAACAGCGGCTATAAGCTGGTTGTTATAAGAAAACAGGCGAAGAAAAAATCAATATGAAACCTATCTTTATCGCCTTGGCGAGTGTGCTTTTCGTCTCTTCCGTCTGGGCCGAAGATTCGGAGCAACTAAAAAATACTCTGTCGCAAAATACCGTAAGGGGTTCCCGTGAAAGCAGACCGTCCGCTGAAATATTTCAGTCGACTGGCGGCATCAATGGGCTAATCGTGCAGCCGAATAAAACGACCCCGCTGGTGCAAAATTTGGGCCAGGTTGCGCAGAGTGCGGTTCCGTTTCCTGGTGCTGCCGAAAAAGAGGCGGTAAGCGAAGCACCTGACAAGGACGAAGGGAAGAATAAGGGTAAGGATAAAGCCAACGAAAAAGGCAGGGACAAGCCGGCGCCCGATAACCAGAAGGAAACGGTATTCAAGGAGATGGTGGTGACGGGCGAGGTCGAACGTGATTCGCATTACACCTCGCCTTCCACCCGCGTCACACGAACGCAGATCGAGCGTCAGAACGCGCAAACAACGGAAGAAGTGCTCAAGTACCAACCCAGTTTACAGATACGCCAGCGTTATGTCGGCGATCCAAACGGTGTGCTGGGTATCCGTGGTGCGGATATGTTCTCGACAGCACGCAATATGGTTTATGCCGATGGCCTGCCGATACATAACTTTTTGCAGGCTTCTTTCAATGGTGCTCCGCGTTGGTCAATGGTGGGTCCTAATGAAATAGACGCCGTTGATATCGTGTATGGTCCTTTCTCGGCGGAATACAGTGGCAACTCGATTGGTGGCGTGGTGAATATTAGAACGCGCATGCCACGCAAGCAGGAGTTCTATGTCGAGACCAGTCTTTTTATTCAACCGTACAAGCTTTACGGCCCAGATAAAGGAACCTTCATTGGCGACCGGCAATACGTATCCTATGGCAACCGGTTTCAAGACAAACTGTCGGTATTCCTGGCCTACAATCGCCTGGAAGCCCAGAGTCACCCGCAATCCTATTTTATTGACAACACCGGATTGGGCCAAGCCCCCGCTTTTACTGCGCCTCAGCCTCCTTCCGGGACGCCTATTCCCCCACTCACGGACGTTACTGGCGGTATTCGTACACCTGACACGCGCGGCACGCCGAGTATCATCTATGGCGATACAGGGCCGGAGAAAGTGAATACTCAACTGTTCAAAGGCAAATTGGGTTATGACATTAATTCCGAACTTCAGGCTATTTTTACAGTCGCCTACGAGGATCGCACACGCAACCAGAACCATCCACGTAATTATTTGCAGGATACTTCAGGGCAAACATTCTTTGGCGGGCCTCAGAATGCGTCTCAACCCCTGATCCTGCCTAATGCCGCTCTGGATGGTACATCTTTCGATGTGTTAAACAGAGGGTTTGGGTTCAGTTCGGATAAGCGTGAGACGTTGAACCTCGGTCTGCAGCTTCGCGGCGCACTGACCGAGAATTGGCATATCGATACAACAATCAGCAATTTTGACGTTCTCAAGGATACGCGCGCCACCGCTTTCTTCAATCCGAACGATCCCAATGGGAATCCTACAGGCCAGATTCAGGATTTCAAGAAATTCAGCTGGCTGAATTACGATCTCAAGCTGAGCACTCCTGCGGTGCTCGGTAATCAGAAATTATCGTTCCTGACGGGATATCATTTTGATCAATATAATTTAAACTTCCGACAGTACTCGTTGACGGACTACGCGACCCTTACGCGTGGCCCCTTGCAAGCCGGCAGAAACAACGATGGGCAAACCTCAACCCATGCGATGTTTGCCCAATCCGCATATCGTTTCTTACCGGGTTGGGACGTTACAGTGGGGGCACGACAGGAATGGTGGGCGGCCAGCAAGGGCATTGTCGGAAGTACCCCGGTTCCCGATCGTACCGAGTCCGCGCTTTCACCCAAGGTTTCTCTGGGTTATGAGCCAGGACCGTGGAAACTTCGTTACTCATTCGGAAGGGCGCATCGGTTCCCGGTTATTGCAGAGCTTTATCAATCACTTAGCGACCCGCGTTTTATTGTTCAAGCCAATGCTCACCTCAGGCCCGAGAATGGGGTGCACCACAACTTCATGATTGAATATGGACTGCCGAGGGGCTATGTCCGCTTGAATGTTTTCCGCGACGACATCAAGGATGCCATCCAGCAAGTGCAAACGGTCTCCGGCATAGTCACAACAAGCGCATTTCAAAATATCGATCAGACCAGCACTACCGGCGTTGAACTGATCTTGGATCAACGTAGAATCATGGGGTCGAAGTTTGACTTCATGTTCAATGGCACGTGGATGAATGCGAAAGTAGACAAAGGCCCTTTCATCAACTTTACGGCGCCGAATCATCCATTACCACCCCAAGGTCAACCGGGACCAGACAGTTTTGATCTTACTGGCAAGCAGCGCATACGTTTACCCCATTGGCGGGCAAATTTCTTTACCACCTACAATGCCACCGAGGCTTGGGATATCTCACTCTCGGGCCGTTATACCAGTGATTCGTTCAATGATCTCGATAACCGGGATCATATAAACAACGTGTTCGGGGCCCAGAGTGATTTCTTCTTCATGGATTTCAAAACCAGCTACCGATTCAAATTACAGAATGGTTTGAAAAGCAGGGTTTCATTTGGTATTACCAACCTGAATGATGATAAGGCATTTGTTTTTCATCCCTACCCGCGACGCACCTATCTTGTCGAGGCCGCATTCAGCTATTAAGGAATCTCTGAATGAATCTGTTAGCATCTCTGCCGGCAAATGGTACTCCATTCAGAGGCCATCTGCCGCTGCCTGCTACGGGGATCTGGATGTGAATTCGGTTTGCATAAGAGTCGAGACCAAGCGGCGAAGATTAGCCAAACAAATTAACCACTCCGTCGAGGCCGACATGATTGATCGCATAAGTCGCCTTTTCCTGCACGATGGGCTTGGCATGATAAGCAATACTCACGCCAGCTTCCTCCAGCATCCTAAGATCGTTGGCGCCATCACCGATGGCGATCACTTGCTCCCGCTTCAATCCCAACTCCTCGCGCACGCGTTTGAGCACGTCGGCTTTTCCCTGCGAGCCAATAATCTCACCCAGTACCTTGCCAGTAAGTTTTCCATTCACAATTTCAAGTGTATTGGCGGCCGTATAATCGAATCCCAATTTTGTTTTTATTCTATCGGTAAAAAATGTGAATCCCCCGGAAATGACCATCGTTTTGAGGCCCGCCGACTTCATGTGTTGCAGCATCTTTTCCGCGCCGGGACTTAATTGCACGCGCTCGTCGTAAACTCGTTGCAACGCATCCTGGTCCAGTCCTTGCAGCAATGCGGTGCGTTGTCTCAAGCTCTCGGCAAAGACGATTTCGCCCCGCATGGTTCTCAGGGTAATTTCGGATACTTGTGGCTTCACACCATGCATATCGGCTACTTCGTCGATGGATTCGATCGCAAGCAACGTGGAGTCCATATCCATCGCCACCAGGCCAAAATCCCCGAGAGGCGCCGTTTGCTCAACGAAAGCGAAGTCCAGTTCGGCGCCAGCACAGTATTCGGCGATGTGCTCCCGTTGGCTCGCATTTTTTAGCCGGAATGCTTCGCCGGTGATGCGCTCGATCTGGTTAGCGCCAGCAAGCTTTGCCAATTCTCTTAAATCATGGTTAGCTATGTCAGAGCCCTGGATAATGAGGTTCATAGAAGATATCAATTATTATCAAAAAAGTTTTTTGTACGATGGATGGACTCAAACCCGTTGCTCAACGGCGGGCCTGTTTTGTTATTGTCATAAGGAGATCTCACTACTTACGAGCGGTATGGGTGTAAGCGGATTACCCATGCAGCAATCCTCCCCGAAATGTGGAGGGTGGTTTTGAACACTGATGTTTTTTAACAGCCCGTATTTTGCCAGCAATCGCAGCTTACTTCCATACCAGGTTTCCAGTAAGCTGAGAATGCCACGCGCGTCAATTGTTTAACCCAACTGTTGACGATGCCCCTAAGATACCCCTGTGCCATGAGATAGCCGTGCGCCATGAGAATGGTGATAGGGATATATTTATGTTCTACCCTTCATAACGAAAATGTTCAAACAGGTGAATCATGACTAAACCGCTTATTATCGGTACCCCGCTGAGTCCCGCTGCTACAAAGGTGATGTTGTTGGGCAGTGGTGAGCTCGGCAAGGAGGTCATTATTGCATTGCAACGCCTTGGCATAGAAACCATCGCCGTTGATCGCTATGTGAATGCGCCCGGCCATCAGGTGGCGCACCGCGCGCATGTAGTCAATATGGCGGATGGCGCCGGGCTGCGTAAACTGATAGAACAGGAGCAGCCGCAATTTATCGTACCCGAAATCGAGGCGATCGACACCGGCATGCTGGTAGAAATCGAACGGATGGGCATAGCACGCGTCATTCCGACAGCACGCGCCGCGCAACTCACCATGCATCGTGAAGGAATCCGCCGTCTTGCGGTTGAAACGCTGGGCTTGCCAGCGTCATCGTATGCCTTTGCCAGCAGCCTGAAAGAATTGCGCGCGGCGATTGAAAAAGGCATCGGTTATCCTTGCATAGTGAAACCGGTGATGTCTTCTTCCGGCAAGGGTCAATCGAAAATTGATAGTACAGAAGAAGTAGAGACCGCGTGGAACTACGCCGCCAGTGGCAGCAGAGTTGATCAGGGACGGGTAATTGTCGAGAGTTTCATCGATTTCGATTACGAAATAACACAGCTTACCGTACGTGCGATGAATGCGAATGGTGACATCGAGACACATTTTTGTGAGCCTATTGGTCATATTCAGATTCACGGCGATTATGTGGAAAGCTGGCAACCGCAGACAATGTCGCTGCTTGCGCTGCAACGTGCGCGTTACATTGCCGAAAAGATCACTGATAACCTCGGAGGTCTGGGTATTTTTGGTGTAGAACTATTTGTTAAAGGCGACGATGTCTGGTTCAGCGAGGTCAGCCCGCGCCCGCATGATACCGGCATGGTAACGATGTGCAGTCAGTTTCAGAACGAATTCGAGCTTCATGCCCGTGCCATACTTGGTCTTCCAGTGAATACCGATTTGCGCGCGCCGGGTGCGAGTGCCGTGATTTACGGGCAGTTGGATCAGAAGGCTATCGCGTTTAGTGGCGTGGACGAAGCATTGCGTGTACCGCAAAGTGACTTGCGTCTATTCGGTAAGCCGGAATCGTTCATCAATCGTCGCATGGGCGTGGCGCTGGCGAATGGTGTCGATACTGTCGAGGCAAGATTCCGTGCAAAACTTGCGGCCAGCCGGGTGATGGCGGTAAAAAATACCGCTTAAAAACGCGCGGTTAAGGTAAAGTCCGGGCATATTGTACCGTTATTGTAAATAGTCCATTAGCGTACTGATGCCTATCACATAAAGCTGAGCTGCGAAATGAGAACTGCGCGATAATACATTGTGTATTTTAGGTATTGGAACCGGGAGATAAGGAAGTGAAAGGATTTTCGATACAGATGGGCAGGCTATGCTGGTTGCCACAGATTGGAGCAAGGCGGGTGCTGGGCTGGATAATTCTGCTGGTGCTGGGTTTGAACATGATTGGATGCAGTATCCTTCTGAAATCGCAGCCGGAGCCGCCGCCTGTCGCCCCCCCGGAGTCCGGCTTGAAGGAACATCAGGAAATTGAACGCATGCAAAAGCTGCTGATGGAAAAGGAGGCAGAAAAAGAAGTGCAGCAACAGGAAATCGAACGCCTGCAAAAGATAGTGGCGGAGAAAGAGGCGCAGCTCCGCGTTCAACAAGCCCGGCAGCAGGATCAGGCCAAGACTTTGCAGGAGACAAGCAGTCAGGCTGTTCATGCCCAGGTGAAGCTTCGGCGGTTGGCCACACGGCCCGCCGCCGCCTCGACAATTGCGGAGGCCGAGGTCGCCATGGAAAACTTGAAGTCATCCCAATTCACAGAGTCCGAGCAGGTGGTGCAGAGCCAGGCACAGCGTCTCTTGAACACCGCCGCCGCGTCCTATGCGGAAGATAATTATGTCGTGGCCATGGAGTATGCCGCATATGCCCGCGGATTTATCGATATGATAAAGAATAATCGTGCTATCAAGATGTCGGATTCGCGCCGTGTGATAACGCCGTTTGAGGTACCCATCCCGTTGCGTGCCGCGACCAATAGCAATCTGCGTCAGAATCCGGCGCTCAGCGCGGCGGTGCTGGGTGTTGTGAAGAAAGATTCCCCGATAATCGCAGAGGCGTATCAGGGTGACTGGCTGCGAATTCAGACAGCCGATCGGCTGTCGGGATGGGTGCTGAATACATTGGTCGAGGCGCAAGTAGGCAAGTAATATGCTTCAAGGTCGTACCAAATCTTCGAACCGAGACACTACTTTCCGCTTCAATTTCCTGAGCCCGGCAGGAGGCCGTCAGGAGACACAGAAAGCTCGATTACGGCCAGCGTGCTTTGCCTCATAGAGCGCGCTATCGGCGCGAGCGAATACTGCTGTAGGTGTCATGTCGCCGGACTGGCACTGCACGACGCCGATACTTACCGTTACGGCAATTATCGAATCATTGGCACTATAACGCATGTTTTCCACCTGAGAGCGGATGCGCTCCGCTGTTTTCAGCGCCTGGTCCGTCGAGGTTTCCACCAGAATAATAATGAATTCATCGCCGCCATAGCGTGCCGCATAGTCGATACTGCGGATCGACTGAATGAGTATTCGGGCTACCGCTGTCAGGATCTCATCGCCAGTAATGTGGCCATATGTATCGTTGAGCGTTTTAAAGTAGTCGATATCCATCATTAATAACGTAAATTCTCGATGGGTGCGTTTGAAACGCGCGAGCTCATCGCTGAGGATCGCATCAAGTTTGCTGCGGTTGTACAAACCGGTAAGGCTATCCGTTATGGAGAGCGTTTCCAGCACCTGATTCTGCTGCTGCATGGCTTGATTGGCTGCCATAATCTCGGCGTGACTGTGGCGCAGCCTATCCGCCATTTGATTGAATACCTGCGTGAGATGCCCCAGCTCGTCGTTTCGCGTCGCAGTCAGCCGCACCTCAAGATCACCGCCGGCAATCCTGTCAGCCGCGCCGATCAGCCGTTGCAGTGGCCCAACAATCGAACGTCCCAATTGAAAGGCCACCGCTGCCACCACTATGACCAACGCGCCCACAAGCGCCAGAAACATATCGCGCAGCTCTACCCAGGTGCTATACACTTCTGCGCGATCACGTTCCGCAACTATGGTGACCGGCAGATTTTCGGGCACGTCGGCGAGTCCGATAACCTCCCGATGCGTCATTCCCTGGAAGACCAGGGACTCGCCGGGCTGCGCCTGCAAGCGTCGTAGCACCGGACCATCCAGTTGCTTCAGTTTATCCGCATCAATCTGGCTGCTGACAAGAATTCTTCCCTCCTGATCCAGCAGGAGCACCTCGCCGGGTGGCGATTTCATGGGGCTTTTCAGATGAGGCTGTAACGTGCGCAGGTCCAGCACAGCGACCAATGCACCCATTAGCAGATTGTCGTATGATAAAACCGGCACCGCGATGCTGAGCGTCGCGGTGGTGTATCGTTCATCCCAATGAGGAGGTATGATCACGAGGCCTTCCGTAAGGGAGTTTGGCGGCCACTCGTTTGGAAGCGTTACGGTGGCGGCCGTTACCCCACTGCTGGCGACAACCTGCCCGTTGGCATCCACTACCGTGAGTTCCCGCAGCGTGTCAAGCTTTGCCTGGACTGAACGCAGATAGTGCGCCAGGGCCTGCGGATTTTTAGTGGCCGAGTTCGCGCGGATTTTCGTTTGTGGGCGGGCAATCGCCGATAAGCCGTCGATGACCGCACTGGACGTGGACGATACGCGTACCTCATGGGCGCGTTTATCGATCCAGAGTTCTACTTCGCGGCTGGCATCGCTTGTCAGTGTACGGAGTTCACGAGTGACATTATCGCTGATTTGCGCCTCATTCTGCCGAAACGACAGCAATCCCAGTCCCAACGAGGGAATAAGCGTGGCGATGATGGCGAAGACCATTATTTTGCTTTTTATACTTTTAAACCACACCATGTGAATAAATATTTCTAAAATATCAAAATAGACGGGGGATGCCATACTCCGCAGGATAGTTTTTCCTGAAAGCGGCGATTGAGGGCTTGAAATTCTTCACTGAAAACAATCTTATAACGACTCTCAATGAAATATGCGCCGGTATTGAACGGGGAGGCGATGCGGGTTTTATGTATATTCATTTTACTGGATTTTCATTTACTTAATTCGACGATCAAGTTCTTTATTCGCCTTACCCGGTCCGCCACCCCCGCAATCTTTGCCTTTATTTTTAAGCGATCGGGGCCTGAAAGTTCATATTCGCGGCTGCGTTGAATAAGCGCGATGATTCTGGTGACGTCCACCGGTGGATCGGGGATAAACTGTACCTGGATATACTCAACGCCTGCCTCTATCCGGCTGATCCCCAATGGCTTGGCGGCGATGCGCAGGCGGTGGCAGTCCAGTAATGCTCTGACGGGATCCGGCAAAAGGCCGAAGCGGTCTATCAATTCACCCTGCATGTCATCCAGTTGTTCATCGTTTGCGCAATTGGCCAAGCGTTTGTACAGTACCAGGCGCTCATGCACATCGCTGCAATAGTCTTCCGGCAGCAGGGCGGGAACATGCAGGTTAATCTCGGTTGCGACCCCCAGCGGATGCTGGATATCGGGTTCTTTCCCTTCTTTCAATGATCGAACGGCGGCATCCAGCATGGTGGAGTAGAGGCTGAAGCCAATTTCCTGTATTTCGCCGCTTTGGGATTCGCCCAGTACTTCCCCGGCGCCCCGGATTTCCAGGTCGTGCATCGCGAGGTAAAAGCCCGCTCCCAATTCTTCCATTGTTTGAATGGCTTCAAGACGTTTTCTGGCTTGCGTGCCCAGCGCTTCGTCGTCCGGTACCAGAAGGTAGGCATAGGCCTGGTGATGTGAGCGGCCCACCCGCCCGCGCAACTGGTGCAATTGGGCGAGGCCAAATCTGTCCGCGCGATTGATGATGATGGTATTGGCAGTGGGGATGTCAATACCGGTTTCGATGATGGTCGTGCAAAGCAGCAGATTAAAACGCTGTTGATAGAAATCCTTCATTACGTGTTCCAGCTCGCGTTCACGCATTTGTCCATGAGCGATCTGTATGCGCGCTTCCGGTAACAATCGGGCAAGCTTGTCATGCATCGGCTGAATAGTGCCTATCTCGTTATGCAGAAAATATATCTGGCCGCCCCGTTTGAGTTCGCGCAGGCACGCTTCCCGGATGACCCCCTCGGAAAAACGGTTGACAAAAGTCTTGATTGCAAGCCGCCGCTGTGGCGCGGTGGCAATCACGGAAAAATCACGCAGGCCCTCCAGCGACATCGCAAGGGTGCGGGGAATAGGTGTCGCGGTAAGGGTGAGGACATCAACTTCAGCGCGCAGATTCTTCAGCTGTTCCTTCTGACGCACGCCAAAGCGATGTTCCTCGTCAATGATGACCAGACCCAGGTTTTTGAATTTTACCCCTTTCTGGATCAGTTTATGGGTGCCGATGACAATGTCCATTTGTCCGCTGGCCAGCCCGTTCAATGCCTGGGTTTGCTCCTTGACTGAACGGAAACGCGACAGTTCCGCGATTTTTATTGGCCACTCGTCCGCAATCAAACTGAAGCGATCGGAAAAATTCTGGAAATGTTGCTCGGCCAGTAGCGTGGTAGGCACCAGTACTGCCACCTGTTTGCCATCGGCAACAGCGACGAAGGCAGCGCGCAATGCCACTTCGGTCTTGCCAAAACCCACGTCGCCACAGATCAACCGGTCCATCGGTTGCCCTGAAGTCAGATCCTCGATCACTGCATTTATCGCAGCCGCCTGGTCGGGTGTTTCCTCGAAGCCGAAGCCTTCGACAAAGGCTTCATAGTCATGCCGCCTGAAGCCAAATGCATGACCCAGGCGAGCGTTACGCTGGGCATACAGATTGAGCAGTTCTGCGGCGGTATCGCGCACCTGCTGCATCGCCTTGCGCTTGGCTTTGTCCCATTGGCCGCTGCCGAGCTTATGCAGTGGTGCCGCTTCGGGCGCCGCCCCGCTGTATCGCCCGATAAGATGCAGTTGCGAAACCGGTACATAAAGCCGGTCTCCCCCCTCATATTCAAGCGATAAAAACTCTGTTGCGCCTTCTCCCACATCCATGCTTATCAGTCCAAGATAACGGCCGATACCATGTTGTTCATGTACCACTGGATCCCCGGACTTGATTTCGGAGAGATCACGCAGCATTGCATCACCCACCGCTGTGGTTTTGCGCGAATCACGTTCACGGCGGCCATGCAGATGCCTTGCGTAGAGTTCACTCTCGGTGATGAAGGCCATGCCTTCAGCGGAAAGTATAAATCCGTTATGCAGCGGCGCAACGCTGAGCATAAAAGGCTGGGTGCTCGTCAGAAATTGTGCATAGCTATCGCAAATATCGGGAGATAACCCATATTGCTTCAGATGATCGAGGATTAGCTCCCGTCTGCCAAGGCTTTCCGCCAGCAGCAATGTTCGCCCTGCGGGGAATTTGAAGCTGGCGGCGAATTCCGGAATAAATCCAGCAAGTCTTTCCGCGGGATTATCAGCGCGGCGGTCGATTTGCAGGGGCGGCAGCGAACGGGTCAAATTCTGGATATTGGGATTCGAGCCTTGAGTCTCGGATGGGATTTCAATACGAGGATAAGGTTTTAGCGCGCCGAAAAAAGCCTCCGTCGTGACAAACAGTTCTCCCGGTGGCAGGAGCGGCCGGTCATGGTCGCCGCGTAGCAGCTGATAACGGGATTGGGTGTCGTGCCAAAAATTCTCGACTGCGGGGTAGATATCATGGTGAAGACATAGCGGTGTCATGTGTGGCAAGTAGTCGAACAGTGTCGCAGTATGGGCGAAAAAGAGCGGCAGGTAATACTCGATACCCGCAGGCGCGGCACCTTTGCTTACATCCTTGTAAATGCGGCTTCTTGATGGATCGCCTTCAAATTTTTCGCGGAAATTGCTTCGAAAACAAGCGCGGCCCTCTTCGTCGAAAGGGAACTCACGCGCAGGCAATAATCGAATTTCGCTGACGGGATAGACGCTTCTCTGAGTATCCACGTCGAATGTGCGGATAGTTTCAATTTCGTTGTCCAGTAAATCAATGCGGTAAGGCAGCGGACTGCCCATCGGAAACAGATCGATCAGGCCACCACGCAAGCTATATTCCCCCGGTGAAAGCACTTGGGTGACATGCGTGTAGCCCGCCAGAGTCATCTGGCTGCGCAGCGCGCTTAAATTGAGCGTTTCTCCCCTCTTGAGAAAAAAGGTATGTGCGGCGAGATATTCTCGCGGCGGCATACGATATAGCGCAGTGGTGACGGGGACGATCAATATATCGCAAGCGCCGCTCATGAGCTGATAAAGCGTGGAGAGCCGTTCGGAAATCAGGTCATGGTGGGGTGAGAAAGTATCGTACGGCAGTGTTTCCCAATCCGGCAGCAGATGGATTCTTAGTTCGGGTGAAAAAAAAGGTATTTCTTCCAGCAATCTCTGTGCGGCCAGTGCGCTCGCCGTAATAATCGCTACCGGTTTTGCCTGCCGTGCCAGTTGGGCGAGAGCGAGCGCATCGCAAGAACCGTGAAAATGGGGATAGCGAATTGTTGATCTGGGCGCGGGAATCGTCAGCTTGAATGGCATCTGCGGATACTATTATCTATTGTCAACGGGCAGCGAATGATAAACGCCATCGCTCTACATTGAAAAGAAGTTTATACGTCAGTTATCAGCCTGGTTTCTTCATCACGATACACGGTGGCTGGCTGACCGTTGCAGGAAAAGGTGATCAACAGCTGATCAAGATCGAGGGGTGAATGTAAAATGGGCGCGCATCAAGGTTCTTGGCTTCAGGAAGCCAATGATAAGGCTTCAACTTTTGGATCGGATTCAGGGTGAAACCAATGATCCAGAATGAATTGCAGGGCGGAGACGCCGTTGAACTCATTCATTTCCAGCCTGTAAACAGCATCTATCGTTTCCGGAAGCGGGGAAGTATGGAAGAATAACATGGCGTCATAGAGAAGACCTGATTTGTTCAATCCCGGCTCTGCGGGTTGCGTTTCCTGTTTCCTCAGTTTTAGCTTCAGATGCTTCTCCCCCACTATGCGCTGCGTTTCCACCCGGAAGCGGGCAGTAAACGCGGGCTGGGTGAAGCCCTGTCCCCATACCTGTTCCGTAAGATGCCGCGCCAGCTCCGGACTCAATTCGGATTCACCCAGGCTGCCATCGGTTTCGATACTAAGCGTGAGATCAGCAGGGGTAAGCAACGCCTGTGCGATTTGCTCGAAAGCATCGCGAAATTTTTCAAAATCGCTGGCACGTACCGTCAGTCCCGCCGCCGCCGCGTGACCCCCAAACTTGAGCAGCAAGCCAGGATAACGCTTGGAGACCAGATCCAGTGAATCCCTCAGATGGAATCCCGTAATGGATCTTCCCGAACCTTTTATTTCACCATTGCTGCCAGGTGCAAATGCAATAACGGGGCGGTGAAATTTATCCTTCATGCGCGAAGCGAGTATACCGATCACGCCCTGGTGCCAACCGGGATCGAACAGGCTCAAGCTATGAGTTTTCGGAGTCTTGCCAGGAGCGATTTGCGCCGTATCAGGCGCATCCTGCGCGGAAAGCGCGGTCTCCAGCATGACCAGCGCGCTGTCCTGCATATTCGCTTCGATTTCCCGGCGTTGACGGTTAAGCGCGTCCAGTTGCAAAGCAATTTGCGAGGCGCGAGATTCGTCATCGGTGATGAGGCACTCAATACCCAGCGCCATATCGTCGAGCCGTCCCGCGGCATTCAATCTCGGCCCCAGCATGAAACCCAATTCGTAGGCGGAGGCCCGCCGGAAATCACGCCGCGCGACTTGCAGCAGGGCGTTGATACCCGCGCAGCCAAGTCCATTGCGGATGCGTTGCAGGCCTTGCCGCACCAGAATACGATTGTTCTCATCAAGTTTCACCACATCGGCCACGGTACCCAATGCGACAATATCAAGCAGGCTGGCCAGATTAGGTTCTTTTTGTGGAGGCGCAAATATTCCTCTGGCACGCAACGCCGCTCGCAGCGCCAGCATCAGATAAAATATCACTCCTACCCCGGCAAGGTGCTTACTGGGAAAATCGCAACCGCACTGATTGGGATTTACAATAACGGCGGCATCCGGCAGTTCATCCCCGGGCAGATGATGGTCGGTCACAAACACTTGCATGCCGAGGCGATTGGCTTCCGCTACACCTTCCACGCTGGCGATGCCATTATCTACCGTTATGAGGATGTCCGGGCGGGTCGCGGTGGCGGCGGCAAGCCGTACGATTTCCGGCGTGAGACCATAACCATATTCGAAACGATTGGGAACAAGATAATCCACCGTTGCGCCAAATTTCCTCAGCGCACGTATGCCAACAGCACAAGCAGTGGCGCCGTCCGAGTCATAATCGGCAACGATCAACAGGCGCTTCCGGGCAAGGATTGCGTCGGCCAGGCGTGCCGCCATGATGGAAACATTCTTGAGGCGCTCAAATGGAATCAGTCGCGACAGTGCTACGTCGAGTTGATCAGGCTCTTCGATGCCACGTGCGGCGTAGATGCGAGCCAATACCGGATGTAAGCCGTATCGGAGGAGCGCATCGAAGGCATGCGGCGGATAATTGCGAATGATGATGTTGGGCATGCGCTAGATGTTGAAACCTTTTTCCAGCATCTAGTATAACGCCTGCCGCTTTATACGTGCCTCTTGCCAGTAACCTGCGACGAGAAAGATTTCCTCGTCCTTCATTCATCCATATATATTGGACTTAAAAATGGTAGTGCGCTCCGATACCCAGATATTCGACCCTTTCCCTATAAAACTGGCCGGTTGGAGAATTGCCGTGAAAATATTCCACCAGGAACTGAAGCTTGCGCCCGAATGCCTGGAAATTATCGAACTGGAATCCGGCTCGGGCGGATACGTCGATGTTCCAATTGTTTTGTTCCCAGTTTTTCATATCGATCGCCAGAATCGGCCGCATTGCCGCAAAATCAATACGCCAAGGACTTCTGAATTCTATTCCATAGTGGATTACCCAAGGCTTGATTGTCGATGGCTGTTTATGAAAAATACCACCCCCTCCACCGTAAACCCGCACTCCATATGGAAGCTCGTACGAAAGCTTTAGATCAGCCCCCTCATAGCTAAGATTTATGCGCTCCAATCTGGTTCGCAGCAGGAACTCATCGCCAAGATGTGAGCTTTGATGGAAGATACGTCCAAAAGCAGAGAATTGACGCGCGCGAGCGCTCGCATAAACCGATGCAATAAAATCTGTATTGATGAGATCGGATGAGCGTGCATCCAGGTTAAAATCACTGAAGACGCCGGCCTGAAGACCTGTCTCCCATTGCACGGTGGACTTTCCCAGATTGGCCCGATAAAACGGTATCGTTTCACCGAAACTGACAGCCCCATTGTTATTTCCATCAATATTATTCCCGATATAGTTGCGATAGGCGGCTGAGAAGTGAGCCCACCGCGGATCAGCCAGTAATGGTTTAAACAAATGACCCGTGGGTAGAAAGCCTGTCGCAAAAACTGTTTCCGGTGAACCTTCGGGAGTGCTCCGGATACCAGGCGTTGAAGAATCGGCTATAACCTCCTGATTGGTGCTCGCCAGTCCTTTATCTGCTGCCTGCGTGATTTGGGGATTTGCGGTCATAACCTGCTTGTCGGTGCCTTCCAGCGCTGTCACACCGGTAACCCCAGGGATTTCCGATAATATCTGCAAAATTTGTACCCGGTCTTCAGGCGTTAAATCACCTACGGGTACAGTAATAACGCCATTTCGTACAACAAGGGAAGAGAAATCGAGTTTGAAATCCCGTTTGAGAATCCCTGCAGCATACCCCGCAATATAGGAATCATCAGGTATTGCGGCGCTGGCAATGGACGGATGAAATAGAACGATTGCAATGATGGGTAAAAACCATGAAGCATCCGCCATCTTTTTACCATAGGGCCTGAATAACCCGGAGAGTGCGAGCATTTTTTTTCTTGGCATTTTTCACCCCTTGACTTAAGTGATCTGGAAACGGTTTTTTTGGTTCAAGCGAACCGGTAACTAAAAAATGCTAATGAAAAGATGGGATTTGGTCGGTACGCTGCCACACATGGTTGTATTACCAATAATTAAAATTGCCGGCGCCAGGTTTCCTATTCGTGCCGGCCGATAATCCGATTTCGCAGCAGTCTATGATTTGTTTTGTTATGAATCGCGGGATGTTTCTACTCCGCTCAGCAGGAAGTGCGCAGCTTATGAAAAAGCATTCAGGTGAACAGCGGTCATCGTGTCGCCGAGGAAAGTGGCAGACTTCTTGCGAATTTTTGCTAAATCCAAGAAACTTGGTGACATGAATTCAATGTGACCTTTGTCCCCCGCTATTGCAAGTCTCTGTTTTGTTGGGGAGGTGATATCGGTTTTTTGGTCGGGGCCCGTCTGTCAGGAGCTCAGCAATGAAGCAGTGGCTTTTTCTCTCCGTCGCAATCGTCAGTGAGGTGGTGGCGACCTCCGCCTTGAAGGCGAGCAATGGTTTCACACGGTTATGGCCCTCGCTTTTGGTGGTGGCGGGTTACGGTATTGCCTTTTTCTTCCTGTCGTTGACCTTGCGCACTATTCCGGTGGGAGTCGCGTACGCCGTCTGGTCCGGTGCCGGCATCGTACTTATCACGCTCGTTGGCTGGCTGGTTTTTGGACAATCGCTCGATACCCCCGCTATCATTGGGCTGACGCTTATCATTGCCGGTGTAGTTGTTTTGCAGGCATTTTCCAAGTCGGCTATACATTAGCGACCTGACTCAAAGGAATTGGCGGACAAACCGTCTGGTCCCATATTTGCTGTTTTCCCGGCCATCAACTACCACTGACCTTCAAAGTCCTCAAAGTTTTCCTAACCCCTATCGCGTATTCGCCTGGATTCAAGTCCGGCGGGCTGCAAGGTGTACCAACGTCCAATTGTGTCCGCAGCTAAAGTTGCTACGATGCAAGCATGCTCAACGCTGGGTTTTAGCGTAAAAGCCTCTAGCATGCATCGGGATATTCATATCATGAACACCGCAAAATTCTTATTGTACTTAGCGGCCTCGCCGGTTGTTTTATTTTCGGCAAACGCCTACGCTGTGCCCATGTTGCGAGCCGATGTGGCGGGCGTCGCAGCTGAACATACTTTTTTCCCGAATTACAATGATGGCAGCATGGGTCGCACGGAGCCAGGTAACGTATTATTTCCTGTGAGTCCTTCCGTATGGAATGAGAATATCGACAGAAATAATCTGTTAGGTAATTTTATCGGACTCGATTTGCTTTATGGCCTCTACTCAGCCTTTGCAACGCCGTTGCTGAGCTCGCCCGCCGCCGGTTATACAACCTTCGATCTTCCCTTGGGCGAGATTGCCGCAAACGATGAAGATATTGGAGGGAGCGAGGATGAAAATACAATTGTTGGCTTTCTTGTCACCCTGAGCCTCGACCCGACGGACTGGAGACCCGTTGTAGAAATGCCGGGAGGCGCTGGCCAGCAGGCCCAATCGCATCACGCTGACAATCCCTCCCCGGTATTGCAACGGCAGAGAAACGAGTGCCTGCCACGGCATTATGGACGGTCGAAAAGGTTTGGTTTCCGGGAAGATGACCTTTGCGCCGGAGGGGGTGGTCTGGCTGGTGTGGGTGGCAGAAGGGGCGGCGGAGGGGCTGGCGGTGGTGGACTTGGGGGTGGGGTGCCTGGCGGCGGGGGCGGATCTGGAGGGGGAGGGTGGCCTGGGGGGTGGGGTGCCTGGCGGCGGGGGCGGATCTGGAGGGGGAGGGCCCGGAGCCGGCGGTGGACCCGGCGGTGGTGGACCGGGAGGGGGTGGCGGACCCGGCAATATTGAGCCCGGAGGAGGTAGCGGGCCTGGCGGTGGTGGACCTGGAGGAGAGGGTGATCCTGGCGGCGGTGATCCGGGTGTTGTCATTCCCGTCGAAGTGGGCGTAATTCCGGAGCCGGCGACGCTAATGCTTCTCTGCCTCGGCCTCGCGAGCATGTGCGCCGTGCGCAGCCGCAGGATAATTCACGTGCGCGAAAATCATTCTTCCGGGATTCGTGGCGGAATTGTCCGAGGAATTTCAAAATGAATCATTGCAGACAGCCACCCACAGTTCGTCTTTCTCGATCCAGCTATTATCTTACTTCGATTCTTCAAGCCCGGCGCGCAGTTAGCAGCACGTCACATACTTTTCTTTGCGGGGAGGGCACGTTTTTCTGATGAAGTGAATGGCATCGGGGTATGCTTGAGTAAGAGTTTCTGGCCGATGAGGAGTCGGTTGGTGCCATTATTCCATCCTTTTATTTGCGCCACGGTGACTCCGTAACGCTGGGCGATACCGAATAGCGCATCACCTTTTTTCACGGTATAGACGAGATCACGTTCGAATATTCTTGATGCAGCGGGTTTGTTGTTCATGATGGAAATATCCGCACCATCAGCGCGACCGTTAAACGGTACCAACAACGTCTGGCCCGGTATTATCCCGGCGTGTCCGTAAATATCGTTGATTTCTTTTAGCCGTTGCACGCTGATGCCGTACCGTGCCGAAATTTTTTCGGCGGTTTCTCCTTTTTTTGCCTGGTAAGCCTGCCACGATACCAGAGGCTTGTCATGATTCTTCAGATTCTGGGTAAAAGTGTCCACTTTATCCACCGGGAGCAACAGAATGCGGGATCCATTCACATTTATGACAGGCCGATTGTGGGCCGGATTAAGCGCGTTAAACTCATCCACGGAAATGTCCGCAAGCTTTGCCGCCAGTTTTACATCCATATGGCGAGTTGCGGCGACTTCCTCAAAGTAAGGCTGGTTGGGAACGGACTCGAGCTCAATACCAAAGATTGCGGGATTGGAGATGATATTTTTAATGGCGATCAATCGGGGAACATAGCTCTGGGTTTCGGGTGGCAGGCTGATATTTCGAAAATCCGTCGGCAACCCATTGTCGCGGTTTTTCATGAGTGAGCGCCCCACAGCCCCCTCACCCCAGTTGTATGAAGCCAGCGCGAGCTCCCAGTCGCCAAACATGCCGTAGAGGTTCTGTAAATAATCCAGTGCGGCGCGGGTCGCCGCGACAATGTCCCGTCTGTCATCATGCCACCAATTTTGTTTTAAGCCGTAGTTCTTGCCGGTGGATGGAATAAACTGCCAAATGCCGGAGGCATGGCTACGAGAATAAGCCTTGGGGTTGAAAGCGCTTTCGATAATGGGCAGCAACGCAATTTCGGCAGGCATGCGGCGGCGCTCTACTTCTTCAACAATATGAAATAGGTAGCGTTTGCTGCGTTCGATAATGCGCTTCACGTATTCCGGGTGGTTGACGTAGAAATCCTCCCCATTGCGCACCTCATCGCTATCCATTTCAGCCAGGGCGAAGCCGTTGCGTATACGTTCCCATAGATCGGCCGGAGCCGCGGATATCGCGGCGGCAGAATCATCCGCTTTGTTTGCGTTGTCGGAGGGTGCGTCGGTTTTGCTTTCCGCGACGGAAACATTCTCGGATTGTTCGCGTGCTTCCGCCGGCATCGATTGAGAGATTGGCCGTTCAGCGGGTTCCGTCGCATATGCCGTGAAATTTGCGGTTGACAGCGCCAGGCTGGTCAGCAGGAGTACTACAGATTGCTTTATTCGCGGGCTTCGGGCGAGTGATGTGGCCATCCCGTAAGACTTGTAACCTTGAATGTGGCGTAGGGTGATTTTCAAAATAGGGTACGGTAATGCGGTTTGCCGATGACATTAATATGTATGAATAAAACGCGGAATCTCCATTGCTGCTCCATGGCAAATTTATCCGCGTGTTGTAGACTGACCCTCAAACTTACCCAGGTCTACTGCCGGTAAAGGTTTCCATCCCGATTTGCGGTGTTCCGCGACGATGGTGGTGAAAATTCCGCCGCGCACAAAAAATTTGGCGGCAAGACGCAGGTATCTTGGCTTCAGCACAGCGGTCAGATCATCGACAATACGGTTCGTAACTGCTTCATGGAACGCGCCTTCGTTACGATAAGACCAGATATAAAGCTTAAGACTCTTGAGCTCGATGCACTTTTTGTCCGGAATGTAGTCGAGGATCAGAGTGGCGAAATCCGGTTGTCCAGTCTTCGGACAGAGGCAGGTAAACTCCGGAACTTCCATGTGGATATGGTAATCTCGCGCCGGTGTGGGGTTGGGGAAGATTTCCAGTTCTTTTGTGGGACGACTGGGCATTCTCTTATCTCGGTCAAATCGGTTAGAATGGTCTGCTCCCCGGTAGATCTTTCGGGAATAACGTTAAGATTGTACCTTGGGGCTGCACAATTATAACTGTTTGCGAACGATAAATTGCGTCTCTCTCATATCAAGCTCGCCGGTTTTAAATCCTTTGTTGATCCCACAGAAATTCCCGTTCCCGGGGATCTGGTCGGGGTTGTGGGCCCAAATGGATGCGGAAAATCCAATGTAATCGATGCAGTGCGCTGGGTTCTGGGCGAATCGCGGGCATCCGCATTACGCGGCGAATCCATGCAAGACGTTATTTTCAACGGTTCCGCCAGTCGTAAACCGGTCGGACGCGCAAGCGTGGAGCTGATGTTTGACAATAGTCTCGGCAAGGCGGCGGGGCAGTGGTCGAGCTATGCGGAGATTTGTATCAAGCGTGTGTTACAGCGGGATGGCGAGTCAACTTACCATATCAATAACATTCATGTACGCCGCCGTGACATTGCCGATATTTTTCTCGGTACCGGCTTAGGCGGGCGTGGCTACGCCATAATCGAGCAGGGCATGATCTCTCGCATTATTGAGGCAAAGCCCGAGGAGTTGCGTGTATTTCTTGAAGAGGCGGCAGGGATATCAAAATACCGCGAGCGTCGCCGCGAAACGGAATCGCGTCTGGCAGATACGCGCGAAAACCTTTTGCGGATGAGCGATATTTGCCAGGAACTGCAAAAGCAGTTGCTGCATCTGGAGGAGCAGGCAAGGGTTGCCTGCCAGTTCAAAGATATGACGGCCCGGCTGCACCTGGCGCAGAATCTATTGTGGCGGGCTCGCAAGCAGGAAGCCGCCATGCAGCGTACCGCCGCTGAAAAAGAGTCCCAGTCTCTGCAAACGGCCCTCGAATTCGAAACCGCGAACCTGCGCGACGCGGAAAAGCGCCTGGAAGACAAGCGTGCTCAGCATTATGCCATCGGTGACAACCTGCATGAGGCGCAGGGCGAGCTTTACGCTGCCAACGCAGAAGTTGCTCATATCGAACAGCAGATACGGCATTTGCGCGAGAATCATCAGCGAATGGAACAACAGATCGGTATGGTCAGGAGCCAGCTTGAGCATCATGAAAAGCAAGCGGAGGATGCGGGTGACAGCTTAAATCATTGGCATGGAGAGCTTGAACGCGCACGCCTGGCTCGCGAGGCCGGCAAGCAAAAAGCCGAGATGGAGAATGAGAAATTGCCGCGGGCGGATTCCGTTTTTCGCTTGTGCCGGGAAAAACTGGCAGAAACTCAGCGTAACCTGCTTCTGGTGGAACAGGCCGGGCAATTGGAAGGAAGCCATCGTGCTCATGCCGAAAAGACCTTCGAGCAGCTTGAAATGCGCCGCACGAAACTAATGGTGGAGCGAGGCGCCCTGCCCCAGCCAAATGCCGAAGAGTTATCTCATTTACACGGGGAGACGGAAAGTACCGCAACCGGCCTGAAACAGAAACAGGAAGTGCTCGCACAAACCGAAAACCTGTTGCTGGCCGCGAACGAGGTCCAGCGTGAATTGGCGCGGAAAGTACAGGCGTTGGAGCAACAGATTACTCAGGCGGAAGCCCGCTTCAACGCCTTGCAGCGCCTACAGCATCGGCTCGAGGGCAGCCAGGGATTAAATGCATGGCTTGTCAAGCATCAACTGGATTCGGTGCCGCGTTTATGGCAGGGCATCCAGATCGAGAAAGGGTGGGAAGACGCGCTCGAAGCGGTGCTGCGCGAGCGCCTTAACAGTGCATGGCTAGAACGATTGGAGGCGGCGCATGACTGGGTCGATGATTCGCCTCCCGGGAAGTGGGCGTTATTTGAGTGCCCGAGATTGCCGGTACGGAGCGAGCAGGCAATCGACATGGTGGAGGACAGGGAAGGCTGGATACCGCTACACCGATATCTGACTTGCGACAATGCGGGAATAAAACCTGTATTGGATGAATGGTTAAGCGGGATATTTGTGATAGAAGGGGTGCGGGACGGCCTTTCGCAACGAACGAAACTGTCTCCCGGTGAAACGCTGGTCACTCGCGAGGGTCATATTTTTACGCATCACAGCCTTACTTATTATGCGCCCGATTCCCAATTACATGGGGTGTTGGTGCGGCAGCGGGAGATGGCTCAGATTAAAATCGAAACAGACGCGCTGAGGGCCATCCTCTCCGACGAGGGATACGCCCTGGAGGCCGCGCAAGAAGATTGCCGGGAACTGGAATCATCTGTTTCGCGCCTACGTTATGATGCTGGGCAACTTCAGCAAGAGCATCATAATGCGCAAATACAGGCATTGAAGCTTACTGAGCTAGTCGAGCGTGCCAACCAGCGCCGGAGTCAAATCGATAGCGAACTGGCGGAAATCGATCACCAGGCGGTCGTGGAAACCGCCCGGGTGCGGGTTGCCGAAACAAAGCTGGCGGAATATCGAATCCAGATTGAAGTTCTGCGGGAGCAGGTGAAAAGCGAACAGCTGGCGGCGGAAGCGGCGGAGCAGCTTCTAAACGCCCAGCGCCAGCTCGCGCAGAATGCGGTGAAGGAAGTACAGGAAACCATCTTTCATGAAAAAACCTGCCAGAATAAAATTCACGAGGTAGAGAATTCTGTCCAACGCATCAACGAGAATACCGTTGAGCTCAGGGACAATCTGGAAAAATTGCAGAATGATCAAAGCGGTTTTGACGAAACCCCGCTGAATAATCGCCTCCAGGAATGGTTGTCATTGAGAGAACAGCGGGAGCGGAAACTGGCAGCGGTACGTAATATCCTGGAAGGCGCGTCCAATGATTTGCGCGGAATAGAGCAAGAGCGCCTGACTGCCGAACAAAAGTTGCATCCGTTGCGGGAATCCATTAACAATGCTCGCCTCAAGGAGCAGGAAGCCAGGATTACCGAGAATCAGTTTAGCGCGCAATTAAAAGAGGTTGGGGCAAACGAAGAGGAATTGATGCAAATGCTTGGGAAAATGCGGCCTTCCTCCTTGCAGGCTGATATTAACGGCCTCAACATCGAGCTCGCCGCCCTGGGTGCGGTCAATCTTGGCGCGTTGGAGGAGTTGCAATCTGCCCAGGCACGTAAAACCTATCTTGATTCCCAATCCCAGGATTTGAAAGAAGCGGTGGAGACTCTGGAAAATGCAATTCGACGGATAGATCGTGAAACCCGCGAACGTCTGCTGGAAACGGTTGATAAAGTCAACGGGCATCTGAACGAATTGTTTCCCACCATGTTCGGTGGTGGACAAGCAAAGCTGATATTGAAGGGTGAGGAGATTCTTGATTCGGGGGTACAGATCTTTGCGCAACCACCGGGTAAGAAGAACAGCTCCATTCATTTGCTGTCTGGCGGTGAAAAAGCCCTGTCAGCGCTGGCGCTGGTGTTCTCATTGTTCCAGTTGAATCCGGCTCCATTCTGTCTGCTAGATGAGGTGGATGCGCCGCTCGATGACAGCAATACCGAACGTTTCTGTAATCTTGTAAAGAAAATGTCGCGTCATACCCAGTTTGTATTTATCAGCCATAATAAGATCACGATGGAGATGGCGCAACAACTGATAGGTGTCACCATGCAGGAGCAGGGTGTCTCGCGCGTGGTTGCGGTAGAGATCGAAGAAGCCGTCAGACTGAGCGATGCAGCCATGGCGACCTGACCGGCATGGCGGACATGAGCGAATTGCAGATCAGCCTGATCGCCATTGGTTTCGTGGTGGTACTTGGTGTGGTTCTCTTTAACTGGATGCAGCAGCGCCGCTACCGGCGGGGCGCGGAAGAGGCATTTGCGCGCAAACACGAGGATGTGCTGTTAAAAGCGGATACTTCTGTCGCAGAAGATGAACGCGTCGAACCGCAACTCGGTAAGGAGTTATTGCGGGAATTGCAGGGAGAGCCGGAGGCGGAACCTCAGTTGATGGAAATTCCCCAGCCGGATCTGAGCATTATCTCCGCAGGGCCCGATGACTCGGTTACATCAGCCGGTTCGATCACATTAGCCGGTTCGGCCGCATCGCATGAAATACCTGTCGGTCATGTCGATGTCATGGACACGGTTGATTATATCGCTAATATCCGTGCCCAGACATCTATCGCAGATGCGGAGTTGGCAGAGGTATTGCAGCGGAAATTCGATTTCAGCAAACCGGTGCGATGGCTGGGGCAAAGGAATGCAGATACGGCTTGGGAAGAAATTACGATAGAGAAAATCGGCAAGGGTGGCTTTATTGGCTTGAAGGGTTGCCTGCAACTTGCAGATCGTGCCGGTCCCGTGAGCGAAGTAAGTTTGTCCGAGTTCCATGACATGGTGCAAAACTTCGCGACGCGCGTGAATGCGGTCGCGGACTGTCCCAATGTCCGCCAGGCATACGCGCTGGCGCTATCGCTGGATCAATTCTGCGCGGAGGTGGATGTCATGATAGGCATCAATATTATCAGCCGGGATAATAGTGTATTTACGGGTGCCAAGATCCAGGTTTTAGCGGAAGCATCGGGTTTCAAATTGGGAACGAATGGTATATTCAGTTACCGCGATGAAAATAATTCCTTATTGTTTTCCCTCAACAATCATGAATCATCTCCATTTCTTCCCGATAGCGTGCGAACGATCACTACTCATGGCATTACTTTTCTGCTTGATGTGCCTCGCGTCGCCAACGGCGAAAAAATCTTTGACGAGATGACGCATCTTGCCGAGATTTTTTCCGATGCCTTGGGGGGTATGATGGTTGATGATAATCATACGCCCCTGAGTGATAGCGGTATCGGCAAAATCAAACAGCAGTTGAGCGCCATTCAAGCCCTCATGCAGGCTCGCAAGATTCCGGCTGGCAGCGAGATTGCGCTGAGGCTGTTTGCGTGAATGAATATCCCGGATCGCCTCCGGCGCCAGGCCCGGAACCTGCGCAATGCCATCGAGCTGCACAACTACAATTATTTCGCGCTGGATGCACCCACCATTCCGGATGCGGAATACGATAAGCTGTTTCGTGAATTACAGGAACTTGAGCAACGCTATCCCCAGCTCATTACGCCGGATTCTCCCACCCGTCGCATGGGGGCCGCGCCGCTCAAGGAGTTTCCGAAAATTGTTCATCGCACCCCCATGCTCTCGCTCGGTAACGCATTCGAGGCGGCGGAGGTGGAGGCATTCGACCGCCGTGTGCGTCAGACTCTGCGGGTGGAAAGTGTGGAATACGCGGTGGAACCAAAATTTGATGGGCTTGCCGTTAGCCTTTGGTACGAGAATGGGATATTTACGACCGGCGCGACCCGTGGCGATGGATACATCGGCGAAGATGTTACTTTGAATTTGCGTACCGTCAAGTCTATTCCGCTGCATCTGCATGGCGGCTTGAGCAGCGATTCCCCGCCTGCCCTGCTCGAGGTGCGAGGCGAAGTGCTGATGCTGAAAGCGGATTTCGAGAAACTTAACCGGCAACAGCGTGAAAGAAATGAACGAGAATTCATCAATCCTCGCAATGCTGCGGCCGGTTCGCTGCGGCAACTCGATCCCGGTATTACCGTTACTCGCAGGCTTACTTTCTTTGCGTACGGCATTGGCGCGGGTACGGATGGAGATGTGCCGCGTGATAAACAAAGCCGCGTAATGGACTATCTTGAGTCGCTGCGTTTCCCGGTGGCGCGTGAGCGTAGCGTGGTGAATGGTGTGGCGGCATTGCTGGAATATCACCAGGAGATAGGAGGAAGGCGTGAATGCCTGCCTTACGACATAGATGGCACAGTATATAAAGTAAATGATCTGGCGCAGCAGGAACAGCTCGGATTTGTTTCCCGGGCTCCCCGATTCGCCGTGGCGCACAAATTTCCGGCACAGGAAGCAGTAACCGAAGTGCTGGGAATCAATGTGCAAGTGGGCAGAACCGGCACGTTGACCCCGGTCGCGCGATTGAAGCCGGTATTTGTGGGGGGTGTCACCGTAACTAACGCGACACTGCACAATGAGGATGAAATCAGGCGAAAGGATGTGATGATCGGCGATAGCGTGATTGTGCGGCGGGCGGGTGACGTGATTCCCGAAGTGGTGGCGGTGCAGAAGGAGAAACGATCGGCCCATGTCAAGTCCTTTATCATGCCCGATCACTGTCCTGTTTGCGGTGCGAAAGCAGTGCGCTTGCCTGGGGAAGCAGTGACGCGCTGTACCGGTGGTCTGTTTTGTCCGGCACAACGAAAGCAGGCGATTCTGCATTTTGCATCGCGCCGGGCCATGAATATCGATGGCCTGGGAGACAAGCTCGTAGAGCAACTGGTGGATAATGCCATTATCAGAACCCCCGCGGATCTATATAGACTGGGCATTACCGCGCTTGCGGCCCTGGAGCGTATGGCGGAAAAATCGGCGGGCAACATAATAAACGCTATCGAGAAAAGCAAGCACACCACGCTGGCCAGGTTCATTTATTCACTGGGTATCCGCAACGTTGGTGAGACTACCGCCAAAGACCTTGCCCGGTATTTTGGAAATCTCGATCGATTGATGGCGGCGGATAGGGAAGTCTTGCAGCAAGTCCCGGATATCGGCCCGGTGGTGGCCGAGAGCATTGCCGATTTTTTTGCCGAGCGGCACAATCTCGAAGTCATCGAGCAATTGCGTGCCGGGGGCGTACAGTGGGAAGAAGGCTCGGGCACGCAGCAGGCGGAGGCCGGCTCCGGTGTCAGCCTTGGCAAGCTCGGAGGCAAAACTTTCGTATTGACCGGAACCCTGCCTCATCTTTCCCGGGAAGATGCCAAGAAAAAGATCGAGGCTCTGGGGGGGAAGGTCTCGGGGAGCGTTTCGAAAAAAACCAACTATATAGTGGCCGGTGCCGATCCTGGCAGCAAATATGATAAGGCGGTCGAGCTGCGGATAATCATTCTCGATGAGGCGGGGCTGTTACAATTAATGGAGGATTCACAGACTGATGGACGTTCAATTTCCGAAAATCCTTAATCAAGTAAGCTTATGCCAAAAATAACCAAGGCCGTTTTCCCTGTAGCGGGTATGGGTACCCGTTTTCTGCCAGCCACCAAGGCCAGTCCCAAGGAAATGATGCCTATCGTGGATAAACCGCTGATTCAGTACGCGGTGGAGGAGGCCATTGCGGCGGGTATTACAGAAATGATTTTCATTACGGGACGTAACAAGCGCGCAATCGAAGATCACTTCGATAAGGCTTACGAAATGGAAACGGAACTGGAAGCACGGGGCAGGCACGAGACGCTGAGGGTACTCCGGAGCATTCTCCCGAAGAATATTTCCTGTATCTATATCCGGCAGTCGGAAGCCCTGGGTTTGGGTCATGCGGTATTATGCGCGCGTCCCGCGGTGGGTAACGAGCCATTCGCGGTGCTACTGGCGGACGACTTGCTGGCCGGTGATGAACCAATCATGCAGCAGATGGCCGGCGTATATGAACAAAATGGCTGTTCGATACTGGCTGTACAAAATGTCGAACCGGCCGACACGGTGAATTACGGTATTGTGAAATGCGGGCCGGGAATGAATCGACTTCATCCTATTACAGGTATTGTGGAAAAACCTCAGCCTGAGAAAGCACCCTCGACCCTGGGCGTGGTGGGTCGTTATATTCTTACGCCAAAAATTTTTAGTCATCTGGAACGAATTGAACCGGGCGCGGGTGGAGAAATTCAGTTGACTGACGGCATAGCATCGCTGTTACAGGAAGAACGGGCGCTGGCTTACGAATTCTCCGGAATCCGTTACGATTGCGGAACCAAGATAGGCTATCTCAAGGCGACTATTGCGCTGGGGCTTGCGCATCCTGAAGTAGGCAGGGAGTTTGCGGAATATCTGGATACGTACGGCCACCGGAACCCTTCTGCCTGATTGCAGGTTTCCTGTGATTTTGCCTGGTATTGTATATTGATATTATCTTCTACAGAAGCAACGAGAATACTCGGCGTGGCGGAGCAGATATATTCCGCTGCCGACGTATCACGGACTGTCAGGCGCATGGCGGCGGATATTAGTTTGGAGCTGTCGGGCAAGTATCCATTGGTATTAAGTGTAATGGGCGGGGCGGTGGTATTTACCGGACAACTGCTGCCGCTCCTGGAATTTCCGCTTACCTTCGATTATCTGCACGTCAGTCGCTATGATAATGAAATCCAGGGTGGCAAGATCAACTGGAAGGTGCCCCCCCATGAAAACGTGCGGGACAGGGTGGTCCTGGTTCTGGATGACGTTCTCGACGAAGGGATTACTCTTGCGGCGATCCGCGACTGGATCATGAGCCATGATGCTGCAGCATTTTACAGTGCAGTTTTTGCGGAAAAGGATCTCGACAGGCCCAAACCGATCAGGGCAGATTTTGTGGGTGTTGTATTGCCAAATCGCTACGCGTTTGGCTTTGGAATGGATATACATGGTGCATGGCGAAATTTGCCGGCGATTTATGCGTTGAAAGATGGAACCTGAATCCGGCGGCCGGTCGCTAAATAGATCAATATTATGATTAATAACAATATTTCGTATTATTCCGGGTTTGCCTCCGCAGGTCCGGTTTTTTGCGGTTTCCTGGTAACCGTATTTTCAGAATTTCTCATTATTGGCTCCTGAAAGTATGCTTGCAATCATCGGTGGCACCGGTATGGCCCAACTCGCCTGTCTTGAAATATCACATCGACAGATTATGAGAACTCCCTATGGTGAACCATCCGGTCCGCTGACTTTTGGTAAAATCAATAATCACGAGGTGGTATTTCTCGCGCGCCATGGCTATGGCCACACCATTCCTCCCCATGCGGTGAATTACCGCGCCAATCTGTGGGCGTTGCGGTCGTTGAGCCTTTCGCGAGTGATATCCGTGGCATCGGTGGGCGGGATTCGCGCTGATTTTACGCCGGGCATGGCCGCCATTCCTGATCAGATAATTGATTACACCCATAGCCGCAAGTATACTTATTACGATGGCACAGACAGGCCAATTACCCATATTGATTTTACCGAACCTTATTGCCCGATTACGCGGGAACGCCTGCTGGAAGCCGCAAAACGGGCAAACGAAAAAGTTATCGACGGCGGTGTCTATGGCGCCACCCAGGGGCCACGTCTGGAAACCGCGGCGGAAATCAACAGGTTGGAGCGGGACGGTGTCGACATGGTGGGTATGACCGGCATGCCGGAAGCCGCATTGGCAAAAGAATTAGGCCTCTGCTACGCGACTATCGCAGTCGTGGCAAACTATGCCGCAGGTCGTGCAACGAGTGCTCATGCCATCCGTCTGGAAGATGCTCATGCTGTTCTGGAAAAAGCAATGGTGGGTGTCAGAAATATTCTCGAATGGGTGGTAGAACTCGATGTCGATTAAACCAGTATTGAGAATGGGTGATCCTCGCCTGCTGGAAGTGGCCCGCAAAGTGAAGAAATTCGGCACCCCTGAACTCAACGACCTGATTCAGGATATGCACGATACGATGGAAGCGCTGAATGGTGCGGGGCTGGCCGCGCCGCAGATTGGAATCAGTCTTCAAGTCGTAATCTTCGGCGTGAGGCGCAATCCACGCTATCCCGATGCGGAAGAGGTGCCCTATACTGTGCTGATAAATCCCGAAGTGGCGCCCCTCACGCAAGAAATGGAACAGGATTGGGAAGGTTGCCTGAGTGTTCCTGGTATGCGTGGCATGGTGCCACGCTTTGCCAGAGTTCGCTATCAGGGCATGGATCAGTACGGCGGATCCATCAAGCGCGATGTCGACGGATTTCATGCCCGTGTCGTGCAACATGAATGCGACCACCTGGAGGGCATTCTCTATCCCATGCGAATCAGAGATTTTCGTACGTTCGGCTTTACCGACGTTTTGTTTCCGGATCAAGCGCCGATGGACGAGTAGGGAAAGACGCCTTCGGGAAATAGTCAGCCGCTCCGGCTAACCTGTTTTTTTATCCATTACCAAATCAGAACAGGCCAGTTGTTGTGCCAACAATTGGGCCAGATGACGGGCGCTTCGTTTTCCGCTCTCGACAATGATATGGGCTGTCTCCCGGTAAAGCGGGTCACGCTGAGCATAAAGTTCAGCCAGCTTCCTGCGAGGATCCGACGTTTGAAGCAATGGCCGGTTCTTGTCCTGCCGGGTGCG
This sequence comes from Nitrosospira lacus, assembly GCF_000355765.4. Lineage (NCBI taxonomy): Bacteria > Pseudomonadati > Pseudomonadota > Betaproteobacteria > Nitrosomonadales > Nitrosomonadaceae > Nitrosospira > Nitrosospira lacus. Next base: position 1,224,525 of record NZ_CP021106.3, read on the forward strand.
GCGCCACAAGTCATCCACCGTTGCCCTCAAATAGATTACCGTGCCGCCGCGCTTCAACATTTCACGATTTTTAACATTTAGCACTGCGCCACCACCTGTGGCAAGCACGATATTCTCGCTTTTCAGCAGTTGCGTTAACATCTCCGTTTCGCGCTTGCGAAAACCCGTTTCTCCTTCAATTTCAAAAATTACCGGGATGCTGACCCCGGTGCGTTTCTGGATCTCACGATCCGAATCATAAAAGGTTTTGTCCAGAAAGTGAGCCAACAATTTTCCGATGGTGGTTTTCCCCGCGCCCATCATACCCACCAGGAAGATGTTGCCGCTTGCTTCATTTGCGTCATCCGTGGTTTTTTCTGACGCCAGGGTTGCATAAGTGGAATTCATGCGCGCAATTGTAGCGGAAATATTCTGGATCGCGCACAGACAAAAACGTGTTTGAACTCGAGAACTCATGCTTTTTTTGTAAACAGGGCTGATATGAGAATGAGAGGTAAATCGTACAACGAGCCGATTATGATTTGACACGGAGAAAAATCAAGACCAGATGCCGGTTTATGGAACCGGTAACACGGCGGAGAAGAGGGGAAAGATTCCTTTGTTAGGCCGGCTGAATGAGTAGTACCGTACTGAATTCATCCTTGTTCAGTCTGCCATCCCGGTCGACGTCCAGACTTTTGAAAATCCAGGCCGGCATTTTTGTTCTTCGGCTTCTTTCGGGCTTATGTAGCCGTCCTTATCCGCATCGTATAATTCCCCATGAAGGGTTCATTTCTTTTTCGTTTGGTCCCGCAGGCATTTCCGCAAGAACCAGAGAAGAAATGCCGACAATTAATAACGCCGATAATGGTACCGTTTTATTTTGTAACGCCGGGAAGCGATCCACTGTATCTCCTGATTACCACCGGTGATGAGGATATGGATAAGGATGGCTCAATTCATTAAAAAATAAATTATTACTAAAACAAACGCAGGTACGCCTAAAATCCAGGCGAGAAAATATTTACCCATGGTAGTTCTCCCGAAAAGAGGCCTGAGACAATATTCCTGGACATTATATTTCAATAGCATGTTTAAATTGCATCCCACCGCTCGCATCATTCCCGCGAGCGTGGGTTATGCGAGCGCAACAGATGCACCATTGAGGGCAGAACCTGCCGTATCATCAATGTTCTGGCCTGGCTGCCCAGTAATCCTGCCGTAACGCCGGCGCCGCCTTTTGCCACCCTGCGCAACGATCCATGCGGCATTATCGCCAGCACGGCCATCAGTCCCACGGCAGCGGCATAGGGGTGGCGCGTTAAAAATTTGAACGTATGGCTGCGTGGGTATGCATGCAAGGTACCGGCGGAGATACTCTTGTCCGCGTGGCTGAACTTGGATCGATAGATGTCCCGGCTGGCATGCATCCGGTCCAGCAGCGCTTTTTTCTCATCTTCGAGGGAAACGCTCATACTACATCCTTCATCAGCTTCGCATCCTGCCGTAATTCATCCCGCAGGGCATCAAAAGTGGAAGCAGGGCGTGTCTTATCCTGACTCCCGATATAAGCCACGAAAGCGATCAAGGCATAACAAGCCGCTACTCCCCATGCAGCGGCCGTCCGATAAGGTGTATCCCAACAGGTAACGATGATGGCCAGACCGAAAAAAATCAGGCCTAGGACAGCGAAAAGCACTACTATCACAAAACTGATTATCCGTTTTTTTAAACTATGCCCTTGAATTTCCAAGGATATTCTTAACAATTCAAGATAATCGTCGACGCGCTCCAGCGCAATGGCGGCAAGGTGCCTGGCTTTTTTTATGGTCTCAAACATGACTTGACTAATGTGCCGGCGCCAGAATTCATTTAACGACGGGTAATCAACAGGCCAAGCAGAAAACCAGCGAGTGCCGCATAGCCGACCGATTGCATGGGATGCTCTTTTACGTAGTCCCTGGAACACTCAACGCCCTGGTCGAACTGTTCGCGGGCGTCATTCGCCATTTCGGTGGCTGCTGCCCTGGTGGAAGCAATTTTTTCCAGCAACTTTTCCTTGGCCTCTTCCACTTCGGTTTCGGATAAATTTGAGAGACGGGAGATGAGATCACTCAAATCGGCACGGAGATTGGCTAATTCCTCGCTGGCGATGGCGCTCGCCCGCTTGCCCGCCGAGCGGGCGGCGCTTCCCGCCCTGTATGCCGCTCGCTGGGCCCCAGTTTGTGCTTCGTCTGTTGTAGTCTCGGAAGTATTGGTTGCCATGATTAACTCCTTATTGTTAATGGAAAGTAAGTAAACATCAGTTTCCAGCAATTGGCAATCTGGGTATGTACGTTGACGCACATAATCAAGTGATTTGCAGATATTGGATTATCTGCCTATATTTTCGTTACTATACACTCGCAATCGTTGGAATCAATAAATCGGGTCAATTGGCACAAAAACACATGTTTCGAGAATGCGTGCTCTGATTTCCTCAGGTTCAAATTAAGCGGACCCCCGGCAACAATGCTATAATGCCGCGCTAATCTGGTTTTGCAAGGCTGATTCCATTCCCGGAACCAGTTAAATACCAGATTAAATTCACATATCCGCCTATTCCAAGGGTGCTCTTTTGTAGAGCGACTATGGCGGGTAGAGGCTCAACCCAAAGGAGAAATTCATGTCAGTAACCATGCGGCAAATGCTGGAAGCGGGGGTTCATTTTGGACATCAGACCCGTTTCTGGAATCCCAGAATGGCCCAGTATATTTTTGGCCATCGTAACAAGATACATATCATCAATCTGGAAAAAACCCTGGCGATGTATCAGGACGCGATGAAATACGTGCGTCAACTATCAGCCAACAAGGGAACCATTCTTTTCGTTGGCACCAAGCGTCAGGCGCGGGATATCGTACGAGAAGAAGCGCTCCGTTGCGGAGCCCCCTATGTCGATCAGCGCTGGCTCGGTGGAATGTTGACCAATTTCAAGACAATAAAGCAATCTGTCAAGCGCCTGCACGATATGGAAACAATGGTGGATGATGGCACCCTTGATAAGCTTTCCAAAAAAGAGGCGCTGGATATTCAGCGCGAACTGGAAAAATTCAATCGCAGCCTGGGCGGTATCAAGGATATGAAAGGAATTCCTGATGCAATGTTCGTGATTGACGTGGGCTATCAGAAAGGCGCAATAACCGAGGCCAAAAAACTCGGTATCCCGATAGTGGGTGTTGTTGATACCAACCATAGCCCTGAGGGGTTGGATTACGTAATTCCCGGCAACGACGATTCCAGCCAGGCTATACGCTTGTATGCACGGGGGGTAGCTGATGCGATTCTGGAGGGTCGTAACCAGATTGTTCAGGAAATCATAGCAAGCAATGCGGAGATGGATGAGACAACAACTGCAGAGTAGCAATCAGTCGAGGCTACGAATTGCGGACCGCTTACCGGCAGCGCTGATTTTATAATGACTGCCGGTAACACGAAAAGGTCGCGGTCTTAATTAATTCTGGATTTGGAGTGAGAGTATGGCGGATATTACCGCACAAATGGTAAAGGAACTACGCGACATGACTGGCCTGGGCATGATGGAATGCAAAAAGGCGCTGACTGAAACCGGGGGTGACGTGAAGGCAGCGGAAGATCTGCTGCGGATCAAGAGCGGTGCCAAGGCAAGCAAAGCCGCCGGGCGCATTGCGGCGGAAGGAATGGTGGCTGCATATATTGCGCCTGACGGCAAGAGCGGTGCGTTGGTGGAAATCAATTGCGAGACCGACTTTGTTGCCAGAAACGAAGATTTCATCAATTTCGCCCGCAGCCTGGCGCAACTGGTGGCTGGGATCAGTTTTGCGGATACAGCGGCGCTGGCAGCCGCCGCATTGCCGGGTGGCGAAAATGTGGATGAGTTCCGCAAGGCGCTGGTAATGAAGCTGGGTGAGAACATCAACGTACGCCGTTTTGTGCGGTATGTGGCGGATGGCCGTCTGGCTTCATATCTGCATGGCACGAAAATCGGAGTAATGATCGATTACACGGGCGGTGACGAAACATTGGGCAAGGACTTGGCCATGCATATTGCGGCCAGCAAACCTATTTGCGTTTCGCATGAGCAGGTTTCGCCTGAACTGCTGGCACGTGAACGGCAGATCTATACTGCGCAAGCAGCAGAAAGCGGCAAGCCCGCTGATATCGTCGTAAAAATGGTGGATGGACGTATCGCCAAATATCTTGCTGAAGTGACGTTGCTCGGTCAGCCCTTTGTCAAGGACGCGGATCAGACCGTGGAAAAGCTACTTGCGGCGAAATCAGCCACCGTTAATGGCTTTACCCTGTTTGTCGTGGGAGAAGGCATTGAAAAGAAATCCGGCGATTTCGCCGCCGAGGTGATGGCGCAGGTAAGTCAGATGAAAGAAGATCAGGCCTCACAGACAAACTAAAGATGTTCATGACGAGTACCGTCTATAAGCGTATTCTGCTGAAGCTCTCCGGTGAGGCCCTGATGGGTGAGGACAGCTATGGCATCAATCGCATCGTCATTGAGCGAATTGTCGCCGAAATTGCGGATGTGAATCAGCTGGGTGTCCAGATCGCAGTGGTTATCGGCGGTGGCAACATTTTCCGCGGGATGACATCCGCGGGGGACGGGATGGATCGCGCCAACGCGGATTATATGGGCATGCTGGCTACGGTCATGAATGGGCTGGCATTGCAGGATGCCATGCGCCGTGCCGGCCTGGTAAGCCGGGTGCAATCGGCATTGCGTATTGATCAAGTAGTGGAACCCTATATTCGCGGTAAGGCAATACGTTATCTGGAAGAAGGGAAAGTGGTAATTTTTGTGGCCGGTACCGGCAATCCCTTCTTCACCACTGATACCGCCGCGGCGTTACGTGGGATGGAAATGAATGTGGATATCGTGCTCAAAGCCACCAAGGTGGATGGCGTGTATACCAGCGATCCAAAAACAGACCCTGGCGCCATCCGCTACCATAACCTGTCGTTCGATGAAGCAATCTCTCAGAACCTGAAGGTGATGGATGCGACGGCACTGACTCTTTGCCGGGATCAAAAATTACCGCTCAATGTATTCAGCATCTTCAAGGCGGGAGCATTGAAACGGGTAGTGATGGGCAATGAGGAGGGAACGCTGGTGCGGGTTTGAATTTTATTCAAGGTTTTTATATTATAAAAGAAAGTATTTCTGTTCTCACCGTAATTGACAAATATCATGATTGCCGATATCAAGAAATCCACTGAGCAAAAAATGCTAAAAAGTCTTGAAGCATTGAAACTGGATCTGGGCAAAGTACGAACTGGCCGGGCTCATGCCGGCTTGCTCGATCACATCACGGTCGATTACTATGGCGCGCCCACGCTTCTTAGTCAGGTTGCCGGTGTCAATTTGGCGGATGCCCGTACTATCACTGTCTCCCCTTGGGAAAAGAAGATGTTGAGCGTGATTGAAAAAGCAATTCGGAATTCCGATCTGGGGTTAAACCCTGTAACCGTCGGTGAAATAATCCGTGTGCCCATGCCGCCACTTACCGAGGAGCGCCGCCGCGATCTCACCAAGATAGTGAAGCATGAGGCTGAAGCCGCAAGAGTAGCCATGCGCAATATCCGGCGTGATGCAAATGCCCACTTGAAGGATTTGCTCAAGGAAAAGAAGATCGCCGAGGATGACGAGCGCCGGGGGCAGGATGAGATTCAGAAACTTACGGATCGTCACATCGCAGAGATAGACAAGCTGCTACAGATCAAGGAAGCGGAGTTAATGGCAATCTGAGTACACGAAGTATTGCCACAACGCGGGGTAGGCAGGCGATCCGCGAAACCGAGTATTTGAAATTCGGGATTTTGAGATATCCCTAACTCATTGTGTTTCCCCATGCCCCTTACCACAAGTTCAACACGAGAAATACCTGAAACCGGCATGATTCCCCGGCATATTGCCATCATCATGGATGGTAACGGTCGTTGGGCGAAAAAGCGTTTTATGCCTCGCGTGGCGGGACATAAACGTGGAGTTGAGACGGTGCGGACCGCGATCAAGGCTTGTGTCGATCGCGGGGTGGAATATCTCACCTTGTTTGCCTTCAGCAGTGAGAACTGGCGCCGTCCGGCGGACGAAGTTACCTTCCTCATGCAACTTTTTATCACTGTGCTGGAACAAGAGGTTGTCAAACTGCATGAGAACGGTATCCGTTTTAAAGTAATCGGCGATCTGTCGAAATTCGAGCCTAAAATAGTCGAGTTTATTCGTAATGGGGAGACACTGACCGCGAATAACACACGTTTCACGCTCACCATCGCGGCCAACTATGGGGGGCGCTGGGACATCATGCAAGCTGTGCACAGGATGCTGGAGCAGCATCCTGAACTGGCGGCTTGTTTCGAAGAAAAAGATTTAATGCAATATTTTTCGTTGAACTATGCTCCGGAACCCGATCTGTTTATTCGCACTGGCGGTGAAAAACGCATTAGTAATTTCCTGCTCTGGCAACTCGCCTACACGGAGCTATATTTCACCGATACCCTGTGGCCGGATTTTGATACACGCGCACTGAATCTGGCCATTCAATCCTATCAACAACGCGAGCGCCGTTTTGGACGCACCAGCGAGCAGCTTCAGATAGCGCCCTCCGCCAATGAGCTAAGAGAAATTGCCACCGAAAGAATGGCTAAGTTTCAATAATTTGGTGGCCGGCGCTGTTTTTGTTTAACCCACTCCATGCTCAAGACCCGGATTTTTACCGCCGTCATCATGCTGTTCCTGTTTCTGGCGGCGCTGTTTTACCTGTCCGCTATTTTCTGGATGATATTGCTGCTTGCCCTGACAGTAGCCGGCACATGGGAATGGAGCAGGCTGGCAAAATACTCCCTCACTTATTCCATCACTTATCTGCTTCTTACCACGATAGTAGGTGGAGAGTTATTGTTTATATTGAGTGAAGCAGTTCTGGCCGACCCCTATACCCCGTTATTTCTCTGGTTTTACGTTGCCTCAGCGGTATTCTGGGCATTGGGCGCGACCTGTTTACTGAAATCCAATCGCCCCATCAGGAATCCAATTCTATTAGCATTGACGGGCTGGATATTGTTATTGCCTACTTGCCTTGCCCTGTTCCAGTTGCGTGCTATCGACCCGCTGCTTCTGCTGGGTTTCATGGCTACGGTATGGATTTCGGACACGGCGGCTTATTTTACGGGCCGTGCATGGGGAAAGCATAAGCTCGCGCCCCGCATCAGCCCTGGCAAGACCTGGGAAGGGGTGGCGGGGGCGTTGGTGGCGATCGCCTTTTATGCCGTGGCGTGGAGTTATATCGCCGGAGTAAAGGCTCATGGCGTATTTCTGGTTCCATTGCTGCTGGTGCTTGTTCTCATGGGCATTATTGGCGACTTGTTCGAATCACTGATGAAACGTCACGCTGGGGTTAAGGATAGTGGCACTATTTTACCCGGTCACGGTGGTATACTTGATCGCATTGATGCGCTTACGTCAACTCTGCCGATAGCTGCCTTGGCACTCTTATTTTTGCAATCCGAACTATGATAGCCATTCGTCATCTCACTATTCTCGGCTCTACCGGTACCATAGGCGTGAATACGCTGGATGTGGTCGCACGTCATCCCGGCCGGTTTCATGTTGTTGCGCTTACCGCTAATAACAATGCGAAAAAAATGCTGGAACAATGCCGTCACTTCCGGCCGCGTTATGCAGTGATGCTGGATGCGGCCAGCGCTGAAGGGCTGCGGTTGGAAATTCGTGCGGCCGGCCTTCCCACGGAGGTATTGTCCGGTGTCGAATCGCTGGAGAAGGTGGCATCACTGCCCGAAGTGGATACAGTGATGGCGGCGATCGTCGGTGCCGCTGGCATACGCCCCACATTTGCCGCCGCTGGCGCGGGAAAGCATGTTCTGCTTGCCAACAAGGAAACCATGGTGATGGCCGGGCGGATTTTCATGGATGTGGTTAAACAGAATCACGCCACGCTGCTGCCGATAGATAGCGAGCACAATGCCATCTTCCAGTCACTGCCGCAGAATTTCTCCGGAGATCTGGGCGCTGCCGGCGTGCGCCGTATTCTGCTGACTGCTTCTGGCGGGCCATTCAGGCAATTATCGCTCAGTTCACTGGGCGATGTAACGCCGGGGCAGGCTTGCGCTCATCCCAATTGGGTAATGGGACAGAAGATCTCGGTTGACTCCGCCACCATGATGAACAAGGGTCTTGAAGTCATTGAAGCGCACTGGCTGTTTGACGCGGCGCCTGAGCAGATTCAAGTGGTCATTCATCCGCAAAGCATCATTCACTCCATGGTTGAATATGTGGATGGTTCGGTCCTGGCACAACTTGGCAATCCCGACATGCGCACCCCGATTGCCCATGCGTTGGGTTTTCCTGAAAGAATCGAAACTGGCGTGACGCCTTTGGACATGTTCAAAGTAGCGCGGCTTGATTTCGAGGCCCCCGATTTTAAACGCTTTCCATGTTTAAGCCTCGCCTATCAAGCGTTGGCTGCCGGCGGCAGTACACCGGCAGTCCTTAACGCCGCCAACGAAGTGGCGGTCGAATCCTTTCTCAGGTGCCGGATGCCATTTACCGCGATTCCAGCCATGATTGAACATGTTATGGAGGCGGTCAGCCGCAAGGATATCGCCACTCTTGATGATGTGCTGACAGCGGATAGCGCAGCGCGCGAAGCCGCGCATGAATGGCTGGCTTGTCTAGTATAGAGTGTTTGGCTTATTGGCTTCCGAATGGATCAGGCAGCCGTTTTACGCGCCGGCTGAATGCCGGGGAAGCGGCCCGAGGAGAGAAATGAGGCGTTGCTGCACCTCCGGTAAATGGGCAGCTTCACCACTAACGAATCTACGCGTTCTTTTTCGCTTTCCACTTGCTACCCCTCTGACTTTTCTTTCCCGATTTCGCAGTTTCGCTCTCTTCTTTCATGGGACGACAATGCAGATCACCTCTTTACCTAAATTTCTTTTGCCTCGTGATTACTGGAGTTGTGCGCGGGTATGACATTCTTTTCCACACTCATTGCTTTTGTTGTCGCCCTGGGATTGCTGATCGTGTTTCACGAATTTGGCCATTACCTGGTGGCACGCTGGTGCGGGGTGAAAGTACTGCGTTTTTCCATCGGTTTTGGCCAGCCATTAATAAAGAAGCGCTGGGGAAATGATCAAACCGAATGGGTCGTGGCGGTCTTTCCACTTGGCGGTTACGTCAAGATGCTCGATGAGCGTGAAGGTGAGGTCGCGCCCGCGGATTTGACGCGGTCATTCAACCGCAAGCCTGTGGCACACCGGTTTGCAATCGTCGCAGCAGGACCGATAGCGAATTTTTTGCTGGCGATCATGCTGTACTGGCTGCTGTTCATGCTGGGTGTCAGCGGCATGAAACCCGTGGTAGGGCCGGTCGCTCCCGCGACGCCCGCGGCATTTGCGGCTTTCGAGATGGGGGAAACGATAGTAAATATCGGAGACGAACCTGTCGCTACCTGGCAGGATGCGCGCTGGGTACTGTTGTCGCATGCGGTCGAAAGATCACCGTCCGTGACCGTCGATGTGCTGGCCCAGAGCGGAGAGATCATTTCCCGGCGGCTGGATTTGAGCAGTATGCAGCCCAGCGATCTGGACGGGGATTTCTTGCGAAAGATCGGTTTGAGCAGTTATCAACCGGCAATCAAGCCGATTATTGCGAAAGTCACTTCGGACAGCGCAGGCAATCGCGCTGGTTTAATGCCCGGTGATGAGATTGTTGCCGTGAATGGCACGAAGACCGTACTCTGGGAAGAAGTGGTGCAAAGGATACGAGCCAGCCCGGGAGTCCCATTGGCATTGGAAATTCAACGTGGCAATACAATTACCGATATAGAGATTATTCCCGATACCGTCACTGAAAACGGGGAGAAAATCGGCAGAATTGGCATTGGACCGCAAATCGATCAGGATGAATTCGAAAAATTGCTGATAAAGGTCAGCTATCCAGCCGGAGCGGCCCTGGTCAAGGCTATGAATAAAACTTGGGAAATGTCGGTGTTTACGCTGCAGATGCTTTGGAAAATGGTGGCGGGAGAAGTATCGTGGAAGAATGTGAGCGGACCTATCACCATCGCGGACTATGCGGGAAAGTCGGCGCAAATGGGACTTGCGGCTTATCTTGGCTTTCTCGCGCTCATCAGTATCAGTCTGGGGGTATTGAATTTGTTACCTATTCCCATACTGGATGGAGGCCATTTAATGTATTATGTCGTCGAAATCGTCAAGGGCAGTCCGCTTTCTGTCAGAGCTACGGAGATTGGTCAGCAGGTCGGGATGGCGCTGTTATTTACCCTGATGGCTTTTGCCATATATAACGATGTCACCCGGCTCATCTCCAGTTAAAGCATGAATGTCAAGTATGAAAGTCAAATATCTCGTCGCGCTTGTTTCTGCATGTTGCGCTTCGGTTTCTTGGGCCCTTGAACCATTCGTAGTCAAGGACATACGGGTGGAAGGCATACAGCGCACCGAAGCGGGCACGGTGTTCAGTTATTTACCGGTCAAGGTTGGAGATACACTGGACGATGAAAAGGCCGCAACCGCCATCAAGACACTCTATGCTACCGGTTTCTTCAAAGATGTTCGACTGGAGTCGGACAATGGTGTTCTGCTAGTAGTGGTGGAAGAACGCCCGGCTATTGCTCAGATTACTATTGTCGGCGCCAAGGAGTTCGAGAAGGATAAGCTGAAAGAAGGCCTGAAACAGGCAGGTCTGGCGGAATCACGTATCTTTGACCGCTCGATGCTGGAGAAGGCCGAGCAGGAATTAAAGCAACAATACCTCAGCCGCGGGAAATATGGGGTCAAGATCACTACCACGACAACTCCGCTTGACCGCAACCGTGTAGGCATCAATTTTCAGGTGGATGAAGGGAAAACCGCCAAGATTCGCAAGATCAACATCGTCGGCAATAAAAATTTCAAGGAAAAGGAACTGCTGAATGCGATCGTCCTGCGAACGCCCGGCTTGCTGACCTGGTTCACCAAGGAAGATCAATATTCGAAACAGAAGCTGGGTGCCGATCTGGAGTCCCTGCGCTCTTTTTATCTTAATCGCGGCTATCTGGAATTCAACATCGAATCGACCCAGGTATCCATTACCGCGGACATGCAGGATATTTATATTACGATAAATATCGTCGAGGGTAACAAATACACCGTGTCCGAGATCAAGCTTGCCGGGGAAATGCTGCTGCCGGAAGCTGAATTGCGCAAGCTCATAAAATTGGCGCCAGGTGACGTGTTTGCACGGGAGAAACTGACTGAATCCATCAAGCTCATTACCGACCGGCTTGGTGACGATGGTTACGCGTTTGCAAATGTCAATGCTTCACCGCAACTGGAACAAGAAAAGCATGAGGTGGCATTTACATTCTTTATTGATCCGGGACGCCGGGTTTACGTGAGGCGTATTAATATAACCGGTAACAACCGTACACGGGATGAGGTGATTCGCCGGGAAATGCGTCAATTCGAAGGAGGCTGGTATTCGACCTCCAAGATCAACCAATCCAAGCTGCGCGTAGACAGGTTGAACTATTTTAATGCTGTCAACATAGAAACGCCGGCCGTCCCCAATGCTACCGACCAAATCGATGTAAACGTCGAGGTCAAGGAAAAGGCAACGGGTGCCGTCATGTTTGGAGCGGGCTATTCCAACATGGAGGGCTTGATACTCAGCGGTTCCGTTGCTCAGGACAACATATTCGGGACCGGAAAATTCGTCAACCTCATGGTCAATACCGGCAGCGTCAACAAGACCTACTCGCTCTCCTACACGGATCCCTATTTTACGCGCCACGGAATAACCGGCGGGTTTGATATTTACAAGCGTGTGCTCAATACACGCTCGCTATCCTCGGTAAGCACTTTTAATACCGATACCACAGGAGCTGGCTTGCGTTTTGGCATTCCGCTGAATGAAAATGACAGCATCATGACCGGTCTTGGTATTGAAAATACAAAACTCGACCTGGGTCCCAACAGTCCGCAACGTAACATCGATTTTGTGCAAAAATTCGGAAGCAGCACCATTAACATACCGTTAACTTTGAGCTGGCGGCGCGATGGCCGCGACAGCGCCATCTGGACCACCTCGGGTACCACACAGCGGGTGTTTGCAGAAACGGGTTTACCGGGCGGCGATCTTACGTATTACAAATTGGATTATCAACTCAGGTGGTATTATCCTCTCACAAACATCTTCACGCTCATGCTGAACGGAGAGCTTGGATACGGTGATGGCTACAATGGGAAAGATCTGCCCTTCTTCAAGAATTTCTTTGCCGGGGGCAATACCTCGGTGCGTGGCTACAACATCAGCTCGTTGGGTCCTCGTGACGCCAGTAATAGAACGCTGGGGGGCAATAAACGTGTGGTGGGCAGTATCGAAATACTGTTTCCCATGCCCGGCATGCGAAACGACAGATCCGTACGTCTGAGCGCTTTTCTGGATGGTGGTACCGTATTTGGTCCCGGTGGGACGAGACCGGAATTGGAAGGTATGCGTTATTCTACAGGAATCGCCGTTACGTGGATTTCTCCGATGGGGCCGCTTAAAGTCAGTGTCGCCCAACCGATAAATAATAATCCCGGGGATAACTTGCAGCGCTTCCAGTTTCAATTTGGACAGCAGTTCTAATTAAACGTAAGCGGGAGATGAAATTGAAACATAAGGATCAATGGCGGCGAACCTTGACGGCGGCATGCATGATCATCGCTTCCGCCAGCGGATTCCTCGACGTCCATGCGGATGATGTCAAGATTGGCGTGGTTGATACCGAGAGAATACTGGCTGAATCGGCGCCGGCGGTCAGGGCATTGAAGAAGATAGAAAAGGAATTCCTGCCGCGCGATCAGGAAATCAAGAAGATGGCATCGCAGGCGAAGGTACTCCAGGAGCTTCTGGAAAAAGAAGGCAAGACCCTGCCGGAGGCGGATCGGCGTAACAAAGAACGCGATCTCGCTACGCTCAATCGAGAATATCAGCGGGCTCAACGGCAGATGCGCGAGGACCTGAGTCTGCGCCAGAATGACGAAGTCGCCACGCTGCAGCTGAGTGCCACCAAAGCAATTCAGATTATCGCAGAATCAGAAAAGTATGACCTGATATTGCCTTTGCGTGATCTGGTTTATCGCAGTCAGCGCATGGATATTACCGAGAAGGTTATCAAAGCGCTGGCAGACAAATAGCAGTCAATTGTTTCCCGGCCGATGCTATCACAACAGGTGTCAGCCATTGTGTTAATCCATATGGAAAAAGATATTGAAGGTTGTGGCGCTGTATGTTGCGCCGCACCGTGACAACCGCACGCCCCATCCCATCCAACTACCGGATTTAGGATTATGAATATCCATGAAATTCTGCAATATCTGCCTCATCGCTATCCTTTTCTTCTGGTGGATCGCGTTCTCTCCTGTGAACCGGGGAAAAACATAGCTGCTCTCAAGAATGTCACGATCAACGAGCCCTTCTTTAACGGTCACTTTCCCCACCACCCGGTTATGCCGGGCGTGCTGATTATCGAAGCGCTGGCCCAGGCTGCGGCGATCCTGACGCTCAAGACCATGGATGTGAAAGCCGATGAAAATTCGATATATTATTTTGTCGGCATAGATAGAGCCCGGTTCAAGCAGCCGGTCCAGGCGGGTGACCAGCTGATACTCAAGGCAACCATCGAGCGGCAGCGAATCGGCATCTGGAAATATTCTACCCAAGCGGAAGTCGATGGCCGTATTGTTACCGAGGCCGAGTTGATGTGTACCGTGCGAAGCAAGCCGTCGTAGCGGTTATGCTGGAGTGAGTGTCATTGTTCACCATGTGCGCGCCATCGCACAGCGGTTAGAGGCTCGCGGTTTCCTTTGTTGTATTGGCGGTTGCAGATTGGGGATTGAAAATTGAGGATGATGGAACGGCCGGCGGAAGGCCTCAACTGGGTATGCGGCGTGGATGAATCCGGCAGAGGACCGCTAGCGGGGCCGGTGTTCGCCGCCTGTGTGGTGCTTGATCCGGATCATAGAATAGAGGGTTTGGCAGATTCAAAAACGCTCAGTGAAAGTCAACGCAACAGGTTGACCATTGCCATTAAAACATACGCGGTGGCTTGGGCTATCGGTTCCGCGTCCGTAAAAGAAATCGACCGGTTAAATATTCTGCAGGCAAGCCTGCTTGCCATGAAGCGCGCAGTGGAGCGCCTGTCATTTGTTCCTGGTAGAGTGTTGGTGGACGGGAATCATAGTCCCCGCCTGAGATGTCCCGTTACCGCCATTGTCAGGGGTGATAGTCTGATCCCGGAAATTTCCGCCGCGTCGATACTTGCCAAGACGGCGCGCGATGCCGAGATGGTGGCATTGCACCAGCGCTTTCCACACTATGGCCTCGATCGCCATAAAGGATATTCCACGCCGGAGCATATTGCGGCCTTGCGGGTGCATGGGGCATCGGCGATACATCGCCATAGTTTTGCCCCGGTCAGGGAGTTGATAATAAAGGGTAAAGCTCCAAGGATAAAAATTTAATCTCCTGCCTGAGAAGGAACCTTATTTCGTTTCATATTACTAATATAATATTCACAACTGCCAACATGCGTGAAGGATATAGCAACAGGTGAGTCAGCAGGTAACTTTAAGCACGGGTGCAAGAATCGATTGTACGCGTACCGATTGCAGTAACTTAATTAGACCCGAATAATATGCGCATCGAAAAAGACACAGTGGTATCCCTCACCTACGAGCTTCTTGATTCGACCGGTGAGGTCATGGAAAAAACCGATTCACCAATCAGCTACTTGCACGGTGGTTATGACGGAATTTTTCCAATGGTGGAAGAGGAGTTGCATAGCAAGGAGGCGGGTTACAGTTGCTCGGTATTTATGGAGCCAGAGAATACCTTTGGTGACTACGATAGTCAGTTGGTGCGAGTGGAGCCACGCGACGCGTTTCCCGACAATGTCGTGGTGGGAATGCAGTTTGAAGGTGGCGAAGAAGGCTCCGATGACGTCCTGATCTTTACCGTAACCGATATCGCCGATGATAAAGTCGTCGTAGACGGCAACCATCCATTGGCCGGCAAGGCTCTGCGTTTCGACTGCACGGTTGTCGCGGTGCGCCCCGCGACTGCGGAAGAGTTGTCTCATGGCCACGTTCACGGAGCACATGGTCACGAACATTAAGTTCCAGCCCCCTAAGACTGTTCTTTCTCCACCATCCTTTTCAGCGCGTAGAGATTTTCCAGCGCTTGTCGTGGGCTTAACTCGTCTGGTTGAATTGCGCTTAATAATGTAAGGGCGGGGTGTGCTGCCGGAGTTGCCTTGGCAGCGGCGGTTATTCCCGAGAATAAATCGCCTTGCAATTGCTTGTCCACTGTTTCCTGCTCAAATTTTACCAGATACTTTCTGGCTGTTTTGATGACTGGTTCCGGCACGCCGGCCAGTGCCGCCACCTGCAGTCCGTAGCTTTGACTGGCGGGCCCCTCAGTAACGGCATGCAGAAACACGATGTGATGTTTGTGCTCCACCGCATCCAGATGCACATTGACGGCTTGTGCAAATTCCTCCGCAAGCCGCGTCAGTTCAAAATAATGCGTCGCGAACAAGGTATAGCTGCGGTTCTTTTCCAATAGATACCGGGCAATCGCCAAAGCCAGCGCCAAGCCATCAAAAGTCGAAGTACCTCTCCCGATTTCATCCATCAGTACCAGGCTTTGCGCACTCGCATTGTGCAGGATATTGGCGGCCTCCGTCATTTCCATCATGAAGGTCGAGCGGCCACCCGCAAGGTCGTCGGATGCGCCGATACGGGTAAAAATCTGATCCAGCGGACCCATGCGAGCGCTTCTTGCGGGAACGAAACTACCGCAATGGGCGAGCAATGCGATCAGCGCGACCTGTCGCATATAAGTGGATTTGCCGCCCATATTGGGCCCGGTGATGACGAACATTTGTCGCCTGACGGGGCCGCAAGCCCCGAGCCGGACATCATTGGCGATGAAGTTCTCTACCTGGTTTTCCACCACCGGGTGGCGGCCCGCTTCAATTTCGATAACAGCATCGGGGGTAAAAACCGGCGCAATGTAATCGAGTGCGAGTGCGCGCTCGGCGAAGGCAGCCAGCACGTCCAGCTCGGCAACGCTGCGGGCAACCTGTTGTAAGTGAGCGATGTAGGGTCCAAGCATATCCAGCAATGCATGGTATAAATACTTTTCCCGTTCTAGCGCGCGATCCTCCGCGGACAGCGCCTTGTCCTCGAAGGCTTTGAGTTCCGGCGTGATATAGCGCTCGGCGTTTTTCAGCGTCTGCCTTCTGCGATAGTCCTCGGGGATCTTCTCGCTATGAGCGTGGGTGATTTCAATATAAAAGCCATGCACCCGGTTATATTCCACTTTGAGATTCGAGATGCCGGTGCGTGTTTTTTCCCGTGTTTCGAGTTGCAGCAAAAACTCGCCACAATTATTTTGTATGGCGCGCAGTTCATCCAGCTCCGTATCATAGCCATCGGCAATCACGCCGCCTCCACGCAGTACAACTCCGGGTTCTTCGCGCAGCGATTTTTCCAGAAGACTGACAAGTGCCGCATCCGGTACCATCATTTTCGTCAGCCTGGCAATATGTTCGCTGGTGGAGTCCGCAATTCCGGCAATGGCAGTGATGGCTTGGGGTAATCGTTTCAGGCTATCACGCAATCCTGACAGATCCCGCGGGCGCGCGGATGCCAGCGCGATACGCCCGGTGATACGCTCGATGTCGGCCACACGCCGGAGACATTCGCGTACCTGAAGGTGCGGCCCCAGTCCTGCCGTCCCGAGTAAAAAAGATACGCCATCAAGCCTGCTCTGAATGACCATGCGATCACGCAACGGATGATGCAGCCATTGCCGCAGCAAGCGGCTACCCATGTTGGTCGAGCATGTGTCGAGCAGTGACAGCAATGTGGGCGACGTTTCGCCAAGCATGGTTTCGGAAATTTCCAGATTACGGCGGGTGGCGGCATCCATGCGCACGTAGGTGCTGTCCCGCTCCACCCGGAGCGTTTTTATATGGGCGATACCCGTGCCCTGCGTGAGGCGGGCGTATTCCAGCAGCGCACCTGCGGCACCCAAAGATGCATACAACCCGTCGCAGCCGAAACCGGAAAGATCGCGGGTTTCAAATTGACGGGCGAGAATGCGGACAGCGGCATCCACATCGAACTGCCAAAGGGGCAGGCGCTTCAGGGACAGCTTCTTAAGGCTGCTTGCACCCGTGCCATTGAGGCAGGCAAGCATATCCAGCGACTCCGGCAAGAGGATTTCCGCAGGCTTCAGGCGTTCAAGCTCGCTTGCCAGATTATCAGGTGAAGTCTCCATCACGCAAAATTGCCCCGCGGCAAGATTGAGCCACGCCAATCCCAACATTGATTCATGCATGCACAAGGCAAGCAGCAAACAGTCGCGTTTTTCTTCCAGCAATGCGGCATCGGTCAGCGTCCCCGGAGTGATAATCCGCGTGACCTGGCGTTCCACGGGACCCTTGGCGGTGCCGGGGTCGCCGGTCTGCTCGCAGATTGCCACCGATTCGCCAAGCCTGACCAATTTCGCCAGATATTGTTCGGCGGCATGATAGGGCACGCCCGCCATCTTGATGGGCTCGCCCGCCGACGTTCCGCGCCGGGTCAGCGTAATGTCGAGCAGTTTCGCGGCCTTCTCCGCATCATCGAAGAACAGTTCGTAGAAATCTCCCATGCGGTAAAACATCAGCATGTCGGGATGCTGTGCCTTGATGCGCAGGTATTGCTGCATCATGGGAGTGTGGTTTTTATCCAACGGATTTCTCTTCTGCCTGGATGATGGTTCGGGGTCTGTCGATGGCTTTTTGCACTATTCCCGGCAAAATTCTTCCTCGCGACTCAGTGTAACAATGCCGGCCGGTAGCCAAATCCATGTGCGTAACCGAAGACACTATGGTTCCGGAGGAGTAATAGTCGTCTGCTGCCTCCAGAATTCCGGGATATCCTGATGATAGCGACGCATCACCAGATTTGCAGCCAGTCCACTCCAGCTTTGATGGGCGGCTCCCAGGCCCTGGCCTGTTTCACCGTGAAAATATTCGTGGAATAGCAGCAAGTCGCGCCAGTGCGGGTCGGTCTGATGCGGGCTGTCCATGGGAAAAGCCGGAATCAGGTCGGATTCGTCGCGACGGAAAATGTCAACAAGCCGCTCCGCCAGCATCGTGGCGGCATATTTAAGGGTAATTTCGTAGCCGTTCAGGCAGGGTGCCGGAAAGGTAAAGGCATCACCCAGGAAGCGATGCAGTTTTTCGATAGCCTGAATCAGCAAATAATTGGTCGGCATCCATACCGGCCCGCGCCAGTTGGAGTTGCCACCGAACATGGGTGAGTCGGATTCACCCGGCACATACCGGATGAAGGTATCGCCAATACCAGGGATATGCTCCGGATTCTGGTGCGTGGCATGGCGCTTGGAGACGCTGCGAATGCCGTGCGGGGACAAGAATTCCTTTTCGTCAAAAATACGCGGCAGCATTTTTACCAGCATTGATGCGGTTACCAGCGACAACAGATGTTCCCCCCGTTCGTTGGTATGCACCGGGCAGGCGCAGATGGTACTTCCATCAAACATTCCCCCTTTGTGCTCCCACAGCAGCGCCTTGAAGCGCGTCCGGTGTTCGAGCAAGCGTGCATCCACCACTTCGCAGGCAAATAGCGGAATGATGCCCACCCAGGAAAAGACGTCGATACGATTTACCGCGCCATCCGGGCTGATCATGAGATCCTTGAAGAAGCCATCCGCTTCATCCCAAAGGGATACACAAGCGCCGGTATGGCCGGCGATAGCATAGCCAATTGCCAGGAACTGGCTATAGCACTGGATGGCAATATTTTCGTAAGTCGGGTCTTCAACCGCAATTTCCAGCGCGATCACAGTAAGTTGCAGGGAAAACATCGCCATCCAGCCGGTGGCATCGGCCTGCTTCAGGGTATAGCCGGAGGGGAGTGGTTTGGACCGATCATATACCGAGATATTGTCCAGCCCCAGAAAGCCTCCTTCGAACACATTCGTGCCGTTGGCATCCTTGCGGTTGATCCACCAGGTATGATTCAGCAACAGCTTGTGCAGGACACGTTTGAGAAAAGAGGTATCGCCCTTGCCGCGTTGCACCCGTTCCGCGCGGAAGACCTTTAGCGCAGCCATGGCGTGCACCGGGGGATTCACGTCACCGAACGACCACTCGTAAGCAGGGATTTGCCCATTGGGGTGCAGATAGGATTCAAGCAGCAACAGCTCAACCTGTTCCTTGGCGAAATCCACATCCATGAGTGCCAGGACGGCGCAATGGAAAGCCAGATCCCAGGCGGCAAACCAGGGATACTCCCATGCGTCCGGCATCGATATCACATGGCTTGCCTTGAGATGACGCCAACTGTGATTGCGTCCATGTTTTCTTGATGGGGGTGGCGATAGCCCATCACCCTTCAGCCAGGTGGATACGTCATAATGAAAAAATTGCTTGTTCCATATCGCGCCAGCCAATGCCTGGCGGAGGATACGGTGATCCTGGGTGCTGGCTTCGGGCAGCAGCCTTTCAAAAAATGCGTCAGCTTCCGAGCGGCGCAGGGCAAGAATATCCCCGTGATGAATGAAGGGGTGGGGGCGGCGTATGCGCGATAATACCAGGTCGATCGTGCCGGCCTCACCCGGCGCAATCCTCAGTTTGTGCACGGCGGCGAACTTGGTTCCCTGCTGCTCCGGATTTACAGCGCCGTGTTCACCATCCACCAGATAGCGGTGGAACGCGTCTTTGACATAGGAACCGCCGTTGGCCGCTCTCCACAAGCGCGCGCGGTTGGTTTCATTTTCGGTATAAAGGACGTCGGCCTGCTGTCGCCCGTAGAGATGATAGGTTCCCAGCATCGAGTGCTCCGCCTCGACCGCCCAGGCCCCGTCAGCGGGAGCGGGCATGGCGCGTAGTGCCGGTTTCGGGACGCCGTTCTTCGACCATGCCCAGTCGTTGCGAAACCATAGTTGCGGCAACAGCCATAATACAGCTTCGTCTTTCCCCCGATTGCTGGCGAGGATACGAATATGCAACTCCTCGGGTGACGCCTTGGCATAGCAGACTTCTACGTCCCAGTAGCGCCCGTCGGCGAAAGCGCCGCTATCGATCAGGCCAAATGGCGGGTCTTTACGCGAACGGTGCGCATTTTCCTCAACCAATCGCGTATAGGGAAATGCGGACTGCGGATATTTATAGAGGTAGTGGAGCCAGGAATGCGAAGGGGTAGCGTCCACATAGAAGTAGCATTCCTTCACATCCTCGCCGCGATTGCCCTGCTTGCCGGTGAGTCCGAAAGCACGTTCTTTCAGGATGGAATCCCTGCCGTTCCATAGCGCCAGGCCGAAACAGAGCCGCTGCGCCTCGTCCGAAATACCCCCTAGGCCATCCTCGTTCCAGCGATAGGCACGCGAACGGGATTGATCGTGATTGAAGTATTCCCAGGCGTCGCCATCCGGACTGTAGTCTTCGCGAACAGTCCCCCAGGCACGTTCGGATAGGTAGGGTCCCCACAAACGCCAGTCTTCACAGCCAGTTCGCTGTTTTTCGAGCCGCTGCTGTTCCGCGTCGGGTTGATTAGACAATGACGTTATTCCTCTTTTCCTGTTGCGCTCGGCCTTGGGATCATTGATCGTTGTCTGTGCCTGCCCTCAATTCCTTCGTCAGATGGGGTGCGATCACCTGCAGCAGTTGTGCGAAAATCTTTGGATTGCCGGCAAGAAGGTTGCCGCTGCGCATATACGTGGCGTTGCCCTCCAGGTCGCCCAGCAGTCCGCCCGCTTCCGTGATAAGGAGGCAGCCGGCGGCGATGTCCCATGGAGACAGTCCCAGTTCCCAGAAACCGTCGTAGCGTCCGGCAGCCAGGTAGGCAAGGTCCAGTGCGGCGGAACCGGGACGGCGGATACCGGCAACCCGGGGCATGACGTCCTTGAACATGGCAATGTAGGCGTCCACATGCGAAAACTCCCGAAACGGGAAGCCGGTGCCGATCAGGCAGTCACCCAGATGGGTACGCTTGCTTACGCGCAAGCGATGATCGTTGAGATAAGCGCCTTGTCCGCGGCTGGCAGTGAATAATTCGTTGCCGGAAGGATTGTATACGACCGCCTGGACAGGTATGTTCTTATGCATCAGCGCGATGGAAACCGAGTAGTGCGGAAAGCCGTGAAGAAAATTGGTGGTGCCATCCAGCGGATCGATCACCCACTGGTATTCCGACTCGCCTTGGGCGCCGCTTTCTTCTGCTAGAATCGAATGATTGGGATAGGCATCCAGCAGTATCTTGATAATGGCATCTTCCGCCGCGCCATCCACTTCGCTGACGAAATCATTGTGTGCTTTGCGCGAAACATGCAGCAAATCGAGGTTTTGCGCAGCCCGATTGATAATACCGCCTGCGCGGCGTGCGGCTTTTACCGCAATGGTGAGCATAGGATGCATTTTTTGGATTCAGAATTGAGCAGAGTGCAATTTTAACCCAGATAGTCCATTAGGACGCGAGATGATGGTGAGACAGGTTACGAGACGGTTTTTTCGGTTGGAGGAAATCCATAGCCTGACCCATGGACGCCGCACATGCGTCGAAAATGGCCGCAAACCGACCGCCGGCACTCGGGCAGGCTTGGAGAGCCGCCTGATGGATTATCCGGGCGCAACATGAAGTCCTTTCACCCGCTTGATAAAGTCCGCGTGGTGCTAAGCCATCCCAGCCATCCCGGCAACATCGGCGCAACGGCGCGGGCGATGAAAACGATGGGATTGAATTCGCTCTACCTGGTGAATCCCCGGGTTTTTCCGGACAAGGACGCGGAAGCCCGCGCTGCGGGCGCATGGGACATATTGAACAGTGCCAGGGTGTGTGTGGACCTTGACGAGGCCCTGAGCGGCACGGTTCTGGCGGCGGCAGTGACCGCTCGTCCACGCGATCTCTCGCATGAGGTTTTTGATGCACGCCGGGGAGCGCGCGAATTGCTTGGTCATGCGCGCCAGTATCCCGTCGCGCTGGTTTTTGGCACGGAAATGTCCGGTCTTACCACCCTGGAAGTAAGCAAATGCCAGATTGTTGTGCATATTCCCGCCAATCCGGACTACTCCTCACTCAACCTCGCCAGTGCCGTTCAGGTGATGGCGTATGAATTGCGCATGGGGCTGCCCGAATTAGAGCTTCTTCCGCCCGTGGCAGGCATCGCCGCGGATTTCAACGATATTGAGTTGCTTTACCGTCATCTGGAACGGGTCTCGGTCAGCAGCGGTTTTCTCGATCCCCTGGAGCCGAAACGACTCATGCAACGGATGCGGCGGTTGTTTGCACGTGCGCGCTTGGAAAAAGAAGAAGTCAATATACTGCGTGGAATTCTGAGCGCTGTGGAAAAGCGGATCCAGTCGCAAATAACCTCCTACAAGTAATTCCCCGGAATTGCCATCAAATACACAGAAAGCTTTTTCAGCAGTCTGGCTGTATTCCTCCAAAGCCCTAGCCGGAAAATATCATGGATAAGGCTGAATTCCATCGTCCGAACAAAATAGTTGACTAGGATAAAGGGACTTTATATACTTGACAAACATTGTCGGGTATTACGGCGAAAGACAATAATTCAGGAGATTTGCACAAGATATTATTCCGTGTTTGGTTCTGTATCAATTCTCATGAGGAGCAGAAAATGCGATTGACGACGAAGGGACGCTTTGCGGTAACAGCAATGATTGATCTCGCCTTGCACAGCGGCCATGGGCCTGTTACGTTGGCGGGCATCAGCGAACGCCAGAAGATTTCGCTGTCTTACCTGGAACAATTATTCGGAAAGTTGAGGCGTAATAAACTGGTGGGCAGCGTGCGGGGTCCCGGTGGCGGTTATCGCCTGGCGAAACCGATGAGCGAAGTGTCTGTGGTAGACATTATTCTTGCGGTGGATGAGCCGATTGATGCAACCCAATGCGGGGGCAAGGAAAACTGCCACAACGACCAGCGCTGCATGACTCATGATCTGTGGGCCAGTCTTAATGTCAGGATACGGGATTACTTGGCGCTGGTTACGCTGGAACAATTGGTGGCAAGTCCCAAAGTGAAAGATATCGCCGTATTGCAAGATATGAGAGCGTGCAAGCAATCCGAAGAAACAGTCCTGGCTTGATTTTCAATTAACGGGCTCTTCAGATCCTGGACGCAATATGGAATGACGCTCCATGAGAATGAGGAAGAGCTATGGATGCCTATTTTGATCATAACGCCACCACTGCTGTAGACGACGCCGTGCTGGATGCAATGCTGCCGTATTTTCAGACAAAATTCGGCAATCCTTCCAGCCGCCATGTCCGTGGCATCGAAGCCCGCAGGGCCGTAAATCAGGCGCGCGAGCAAGTAGCGGATTCGGTCGGCGTGCAGCCTGCCCAAGTGGTTTTTACCAGTGGCGGCTCGGAGGCCAATAATCTGTTCATTCAGGGTGCGGCAGGCTACCTGAAACCTGCTCAAATCATTGTCAGCGCGGTTGAGCACCCATGCGTGATGCGGGCGGCTCAGGAGGTGGCGCGGGGCGCAAACGGGAAATGGAATTTGCGCCGGTTGGCTGTGGATAACCTGGGACGGGTGGATGTGGCGGATTTTGACAATGCCACGGTGAAACAGCAGCCCGGCCTGGTATCCGTGATGCTGGCGAACAATGAAACCGGCGTAATTCAGGACGTGGCGGCGATTTCGGAGAAAGCCAGGGCATACGGCGCGTGGGTGCATACCGATGCAGTGCAGGCGTTTGGCAAGATCCCGGTGGATTTCGCGTTACTCAACGTACATGCCATGACCCTGTCCGCCCACAAGATTTATGGCCCCAAAGGCGCGGCGGCATTGATCATAGACAAGCGATTGTTGCTCAAGCCGCTTATTTACGGGGGTGGCCATGAAAATGGATTGCGCTCAGGCACGGAGAATGTTCCCGCCATCGTGGGATTTGGTGTGGCCTGTGGGCTGGTTAAATCACGCATAGCGGAGAGCGCCACCCGCATTGCGGCCATGCGTGCGCGGTTGGAGCAGGGGCTGGCCGAGATGGGTGCGGTTATTTTTGGCTTGGGTGCACCACGCGTGCCCAATACCTGCTATTTTGCATTGCCGGGCATTGAAGGCGATACGCTGGTTGTTCGTCTCGACAAGGCGGGTTTTGCGGTAGCAAGTGGCGCTGCCTGCTCCAGCGTGAATCCGGGCCAGAGCCATGTACTCGAGGCGATGGGTGTGGAATCGATGCTGGCGCGTTGTGCGGTACGAGTAAGTCTGGGCAGCGGCAACACGCTGGCCCAAGTGGAAAACTTCCTTAAAGCATTAAGGGGCGTGGTAGGGGAATTGAAACGGATGAGTATGGTTACCCTCTAGCGGCTCGGATTGGCGTCAGAACGGGACTCCATCACCCCTATTTCCTCTCCATGGCTTCATGGCTACGCTGATAATCATCACGCACTCGAAGCATTCGCCTGCTGTTGCACTCCGAATTTAATTCAATCGCTTCATGTCGGCTAACGTGCCGTGTTTTAAAGTAGCCTCTGGCGAATGGCCCGAATAGCGGGTATTCTGTTCGCGAGCACATCGCAGTCTTTTCAAAAAGTGGAACTGTGTCTGAAGTGACTGTTACAGTCCGGGAAGAGTGGATTTTTCGAATTTTTTATATCAAAACATCTCCTAAAGGGGTAATCAAGTTGGCACAACCCAATTTTCAGTATGAGAAACGTCAAAGGGATTTAGTCAAGAAAAAGAAACAAGAAGAAAAAAGGCAGCGTAAACTGGATAAAGGTAAAGTGCAGCCTGGAGAGACTCCGGATCAGGTTCTGAATGGGCCGAATACGGAAGATGCCGGAAAGGCTTAGGAAATTTTTGTGCAGCTTCGAGGCATAAGCCATGGTCAACAGTCATCCCCGCATCACATCTGTTGTTCCTGAGGGCGGCCTTGTCCGGCTTGCTCATATTATCTATTTGCTTCACGGTTTCAGCGTCCTCATGGGTATTCTCGGGCCAGCGCTTATCATTACGACTTTTCTCACCGGCTGGCCTTCCATCATTGCGGTGATTATCAACTATGCAAAGCGTGATGAGGTGCGCGGGACTTATCTCGATTCGCATTTTGGTTGGCAAATACGCACATTCTGGTATACGTTGCTTTGGCTGGTGATCGCGGCATTGCTGTTCATCACGGTGATTGGTATCGTGCTCGCTTACATCGTGGCGGTGGGCGCGGGTGTCTGGGTGCTTTATCGCATAGTCCGCGGCTGGATTGCGCTCAATGACGGCAAACCCATGCCCGCCTGAACAAGAATCAGCCTCCCGTTTCCGTTATCTGGCCAAAAATCCGCTTCTTCATGGAACGCTTGCCCTGCCGCTGGGGGCAAGATCTCCCTCATCTCTTCGGAACGGGAATGCACCTTCCGAGGAGGGTGCATTCCCTCCAACGCCTTTCACCGATCCTTATGTGTGTCGCCGTACAGTCCAGAGGCATTCTGCTTATTAATATGCCTCATCTCGCGCTTTTTTATCGCGGAGACGGACCTCTGAAGGCATCTATACGCAGTAAGGCGTATTAAAAGTGCAGACGAGGAAACGGAAACGCAGGTTCGCACGGAGACAGGCATGAATACAGATAAGGGTAAAAGCAGTGGGGGGAAGTATAGCAAGCGCGGCTTTGCTTCCATGGATAAAGACAAACAACGGGAAATCGCCAGCAAGGGCGGAAAAGCCGCGCACGAGAAAGGGAGCGCACATCGGTTCACTTCCGAAGAAGCCAGCCTGGCTGGCCAAAAAGGTGGCGCCGCGCATGGGAAGAAAACGGCCACGGCCGAGGTCCGTCAGTCCAGGCCGCAAAAAATAGCCAAGGCGTGAAAGAAACGATTCCACCGCTCGATTATCCTATCGACGCGGTTGTGTGAGGAGTTCCTCGACATGAAAATCAGGGCCTGAAACACCGACTCCGGAATTGAGAAAATCATCATGTCCTCATCCCGAGGTCCCAGGCAGAACAGGATACTTGCAGCATTGGCTCCTGTGGATTACACGCGGCTGTTACCATTTCTTGAATTGGTACCGCTGCAGGCAGGTCACATCATCCACGAGCCCGGGTTTCCCATCAGATATCTATATTTTCCGACGACCTGTATTGTTGCCCGCCGGTATGAGTTGGGAAATGGTACGTTCACGCAGATAGGAACCATCGGCAATGAGGGTTTGACCGGCATCTCCGTTCTCCTGGGGGCGGAAACCAGCCGGGTACGTAAAGTAGTCCAAAGTGCGGGCAATGCTTACCGCATCAACGCAAGCCTCCTCAAAAGGGAATTTGACCTGGGTGGAGATTGCCAGAATCTCCTATTACGTTTTGCGCAGGCACTGATTGTGGCGGATCAAGGTTTCTAACCGGCATCCTGCCATTGATCAACGGGCTGCCACTTTCTCCGGATTCGCCTGGATGGCGCTGTCAAGTGGCGGCCTTTCTTCACATGACGCACGCAGCCGGTATGGCACGGGGACGATCCGGTTCGTGGCTCGCTCAGAATCCAATGATCCGCCGCTGTAGTGTGCGTTTTCGTACAGACCCGTTCCGGTAAAGCCGGAATAATAAATATTGCTGCGGGACCAGAGTCCTTGATCTTCTGGGCTATCCAACTGAATTAAAAAGATAAAGAAATATTCTTTCGGACTTGCGTGTGATTGTATGTATTCAGGCGCAATTAGATATCGGAGATCATCATGAAAAGAGTAAATATCCTGATCCTGGGTTTGGGGCTCGCTGGCTTAGGTGTGGGAATGAATAGCGCCACGGGTCAAAACAATAGTGAAACGCGTCAGGGAAGCGGAAGCACGCAGGCGCGTGATGCCGTCATCAATGCTCAAACGGTTCGTGAAACACCCATTACACGACCCGAACAAAAAAAGAGCGAGCATGACCGCTCCAACATCTTTACTGCCTCGAACGCGGCACCTTCTTCCCCCGCTTTTGACAATCAGCCCGATAAGGGAAAGATTTTAGGATTCGATTTTTATCGTGATCCCCTGAATGCCAAAAAACCGACGCAGACGTTCGAAGAAAGCATGAAAGCCGATGTGGCCGATCGCGCCAGGGTGATGAAAACACAGCAAGAATTGCTTCTCCGGCGTTACGACCTGACTCCCCGGCTTGATCGGGAAGCGAAAATGTCGCGCGGCAAGCCGCTCGCGGTGGGTCCCACCGCGCGCTTGGTTGCAGGAATGAGCTGGCAGAAACTCGCCAGCATGTCTCCATCGGAAATACGCAGCCAGAACGCATTCCCCTATCCTGCCTTGCCTCATCCCAAGCAAACGCCAGGCGGGCAGGTTTTTCCCCAGGTTCAGGTCAATATGTTTCCGCGGCTGGAGCGGTTCGACATCGAATTCGATTTACCCGAAGCGTTCCTGCCGGAATTTCCGCCAGCGATTTTTCTTCAGAATCGGCCCGAGCTGGGCGATGTTTCGCGGGGAGAAGTGGTTTCGATCAATAATTACTATCGCTTGTTCAAGGATCTTCTCACGCCCGTACAGCTTGATGGCCTGCGGATGCTGCTCACCCCGTTTCCACAGGAGGAGTTTAATCCGACTGATGACCGCAAAAGCGCGCAACCCAGCCTAGGGGTGACCTGTTTTGATTGCCATGTGAATGGTCACACGACCGGACAATTTCATCTCAGTCCCGATATCCGACCGCAGGAGCGGCGCTTTCGCCTGGATACGGTTAGTTTGCGGGGCCTGTTTAATCAGCAGATTCATGGCTCAAAACGGAGCCTGCGGTCGGTGGAGGATTTCACCGAATTTGAGTTTCGCACCGCTTACTTCAATGGCGATGCAATCCACTCGATGAAAAAAGGCCTCACGATTTTTGATCGAATTCACGTTAGCCATATGGCGCAGCTACAGAACATGCTGGATTTTCCGCCTGCGCCCAAGCTGGATAGCCAAGGACGCCTCGACCCTTCAAAAGCAAACGAGAAGGAGCTTCGTGGCGAGAAACTCTTTTATGGGAAAGGCCAATGCGCCAGCTGTCATAAGCCGCCCGCTTTCCTTGACCATCAGATGCACGACCTGAAACTCGAACGTTTTGTCAATGAGCCGGGTGACGGGCCGATGAAGACCTTTACCTTGCGTGGCATCAAGGACAGTCCTCCCTATCTGCATGATGGCCGTTTGCTAACACTCGAAGATACGGTTGAGTTCTTCAATCTGGTATTACAGCTCAAGCTTACGGACGAGGAAAAATCGGATCTCGTGGCCTACATGCGGCAGTTATGAGGATAATTTTATGTAGAATGACATTAGAATAAATAAATAAGGGGGGTCGGCAAAGAGCCAGCGATACATCAGAGGTATATCATTCAGCGGGCGCATTCTACCGAAAGAGATGAGTGGTCAACTGCCAGTTTACTTTCTATAGATGAGTAGAGCGTCGCCCGACTCATTCCACTCACTTCCAGCCTTCCGGTTGATGTGTCGAATGTGTCCTTGATGGGTTGCTACCGAAGCTCATCAGCTTTCGTTCCCATCATTTCACCGAAGCGGATAGTTCGGCCGGGCGTCCATAACGGATTAAACACTATTCTGTTTCTGGGAAATAACATTACTACGGTTGAGCCGAGGAGAAACCGGCCCATTTCCCTGCCTTTTTCGAAAACCAGAGCCTGCGAATCGTATCGCCAGTCGCGAACCTGGCCGGCCCGCCGGGAATTCACGATACCATGCCACACCGTGGATATACTGCCCACTATCGTCGCACCCACCAATACCACTACAAATGGTCCGCGCTCCGATTCGAAGACGCAAACCACGCGTTCGTTGCGTGCAAACAGGCCGGGAATACCCCGGACCGTACCCGGATTTACCGAGAATAGAGTGCCGGGGATATAGATCATGCGAGTCAACCGGCCACTGCATGGCATATGTACCCGGTGATAATCCTTCGGACTCAAATACAGGGTTGCGAAGTTGCCATCATAAAATTTTTCAGCCAGCGCACTATCGCCACCCATGAGCGCGGTAGCCGAATAATTGCGCCCTTTAGCCTGTATTATCTGATTGCTGCGGATGACTCCCAACTGGCTTATGGCGCCATCGACTGGACAAATGTAGCTTGCCTCGGCTATGGGGCGCTTTTCTGGAAGTAGCGCCCGGGTAAAAAAATCATTGAAGGTCAGGTAACTGTGGATATCGGAATTAACCGCCTCACTCATATCCACGTCGTAGTGCTGTATGAATCGCCGAATGGCGAAAGTGGTAAGCGCGCCGGCATTGGCCTTGGCAAACTTGCCCGCCAATTCGGTGAGTGCCTGCTTCGGCAGCAGATATTGAGGAAATACTGAGAAAGCTGTGAGCACCTGAAGTACCTGGAGGGCAAAAATAGTGGGAGATTATAAAGGTTTGGGTTAATTAAGTCTCGGCATGATCGTTTAGGAGGGTGCTTATCGCTTACGGAATACTGGAATATGAATCCAACCAGTGAGGAAGCGAGTACCGGTAACTGCCAAGCCCTGATGCCCTGTATTTATCTCAACACGTGCTAAACTAAGATCATACCGTTATCGCTCCATTTTTATGACACGAGCTGATAAAAAAAAATCCGGGGCTGATTCGGTAGCCTCGAATAATTCCTCATTTACAGAAAGAAATCTTCCAGACGCCCAGTTCGTTGATCGCGCGACGGGGCAGAAGTCTCCACTGTTTCCGATCGTGGGAATCGGCGCGTCAGCAGGAGGGGTGGAGGCGCTGCAGAGATTATTCAAGGTGCTTCCATCCGCTCATGGCATCACTTACATCGTAGTGGTGCATCTCGCACCGGATTATCCCAGTCATCTGCCCGATATTCTGGCAAACAATACTTCACAGCGGGTTGTACAGGTTCGCGGCGATATGCCTGTCGAGCGTAATACGGTTTACGTGATCCCGCCTAATCACTACCTGATACTGGACGGCGGATATTTGCGCCTTCAGCAGGTACCTCAGCCGCGGCCGTCGCCACAAGCTATCGACCGGCTCTTCATATCGCTGGCGGAAGAACTCCAGGAAGGCGCTATAGGTATCATTCTTACCGGCGCTGATCATGACGGCACGGTGGGGCTTAAAGCCATCAAGGCTGCAGGCGGGATGGTCATGGCGCAGTTACCCGCGACGGCACAGCATCCGGATATGCCGGAGAGCGCGGTGGAGACCGGCCTGGTTGACTACGTGTTACCTATTGAAGAGATGGGCGGGGCACTCAAGCAATACATCGATCCACCCACCCTATGGCAGCCTGAGCCTTCCACGCCATCGGCGGAAGACCTTCAGATTCTAAGGGATATCATTGCTTTCCTGTCCACATGCGGAGGCGGGGATTTTCGGGGATATAAAGAAGGAATGCTCATGCGCCGCACCAAGCGCCGCATGGCATTGCAGGGGCTGGTCAATCTGGCATCCTATGCGGCTTACCTGCGGGAGCACCCTCCCGAGGTCAAAGCGTTGGGGAAAGATTTTTTAATCAAAGTTACTGAATTCTTTCGCGAACCCCCGGCATGGCAAGCCCTCGAGCAGCAGGTATTGCCGAGGATTATCCAGGGTCTTGCTCCCGGCGAGCCGCTACGTGTATGGATAGCCGGATGTTCCACGGGAGAAGAGGCCTACAGCATGGGTATCGCCTTATTTGAATTGATGAGCAAGGGAGGCGTAAACCTGAAATTGAATATTATCGGCTCCGATCTCGACCAGACATCCCTGGACATTGCCCGGGCCGGCAGTTATCCGGCAAGCATCAGCACTGTATTAAAGCCAGAGTTGCTGACCCGCTACTTCATCAAGAACAATGACGGTCAGTTCGTTATTCGCAAGGCACTTCGGGAATCGGTTTTGTTTTCGCAGCATAATCTCCTGGCCGATCCGCCGTTTTCCCATATGGATCTGGTCAGTTGCCGCAATCTTTTGATCTACATGAAGCCGGACGTGCAAGACAAGCTGCTGCGGATGTTTCATTTTGCGCTGAACCCGGAAGGTTATCTATTTCTGGGAAAATCCGAAACAATCGGCGAGCATCACGAACTCTTTATGCCGATCGACAAACAACACCGTATTTATCGCGCTCTACCCACCAAGCGGAAGATGCTTGTCAAACTTCCGTTGGTGCCTGATACCTCGGCGACACAACTGGGTTCTCATCTGATAGCAGGACAGGTTCCGCGCCCGACTCACGCCGAGCTGGTGCGAGAACTCCTGCTCAGGCAACGTTCCGCCACCGCAGTATTGATCGACCGGGATTCGCAGGTATTGTATTTCTATGGCCCCACGCGCGAATTCCTATGGCAACCGGAAGGGTCCGCGACCCGGGATCTGATGGCCATGGTGTCGGACGAGATGCGCATTGTCCTTCGCGCGGTGATCCATTCGGTTCGCAACGAGGGAAAGACGGGCGAGATTATATTGCCTGCTCCACAGGGAGAGAATCGCCAGTTGCGCATCAGGGCCGTCAAGGCCGGGGAGGAGAGCGGTGGCCTCGTGCTCATTACATTCGAGCATGAATCCCTTGGCATAGAACCGAACCAGGCGGCCGCTGATGCCGAGTCGTGGGCGAAACGGCAGCTCGAGGATGACTTGCGCATGACACGGCTGGACCTCGAGGCGTCGATCCAGGCACTCGAGGCAAGCAACGTGGATCTTCGCATTGCCAATGAAGAGGCGATGTCCATGAATGAGGAGCTCCAGTCGGCCAATGAAGAACTGGAAACGTCGAAGGAGGAGCTCCAGTCGGTAAATGAAGAATTGAATACCGTGAATGGCGATCTGGAACGCACCGTTAATAATCTGCGCACGGTTAACGACGATCTGACCAATCTACTGGCAAGCAGCGATTTGCCTACTTTGTTCCTCGACCGCGAGTTTCGCATAAAGCGCTTCACTCCTGCGTCCCGCCGGCTTTTCAGTCTCATTCCCTCGGATATAGGGCGTCCGATCAGTGATTTCACATCCCGGCTCGAGCCACAGGATCTTATAACGGTCGCCGGTAATGTTCAGCGTTCAGGCTCGATTGCAGAAGATGAGGTTCACACGGCCGAGGGGAATTTCTATCTGCGCCGTGTATTGCCCTATCGCGTTGAGGAAGACCGGGTTGAGGGGGTCGTGGTTACCTTTGTGCCCATTGATGCGCTGAAGCATGCGGAACAAGAGATCAGGGAAAGCGAGAAACGCTTTCGCATGCTTGCCGATACCGCGCCGGTATTTATCTGGATCAGCGGCCTTGGTAGCAAGCTCGAATTTGTAAACCGTCGTTTTGCCGACGAGACCGGGAAGTCAAGCGAGGATTTATTGGGTGCGGGGTGGCATGATCTTGTTCCTGCCGGCGATTTAACGGGTTATCTGGCGGAATGTGCAGGTGCGGAAGCCAACCGCAGAGGTTACGACTACGAGTTGAGATTGCGCAAGGTGGATGGCAGGTATAACTGGATGCGTTTTGTCGGTGAACCACGGTTCGAGGGAAAGCAGGTGACCGGCTTTGTCGGTTCCAGCGTCGATATCCAATACCACAAGGATGCCGAGGAGGAGCTGCGCAGCGCCGACCGGCGCAAGGATGAGTTTCTTGCCATACTCGGACATGAGCTTCGCAATCCACTTTCCCCCATACGCAACGCCGCCCAGGCATTGGGATTCATTGACTCCGACGATAAACGCCTTTCATGGGCCCGGGAGACCATCACCCGGCAGGTGGATCACATGACTCGCCTGGTAGACGATCTGCTTGATATCGCCCGGCTCACACGGGGCACGCTTACGCTACGGAAGGAAACGGTAGATATGGCGGTTATCGTGCATCACGTCGTGGAATCAACCAAGGCGCTGGTGGACGCCCGGAAGCACCATCTGACTATAGCGATCAGGGATGAGCCGCTTTTTGTCAGCGGCGATCCCGTCCGCCTGACCCAGATCGTCGAGAATCTTCTCACCAATGCGATTAAATTCACTGAAGAAGGCGGCAAGATTTCGCTGGATGTCCATCGTGAAGGGCAAGAGCTGGTCATGTCGGTCAGGGATAACGGAATCGGCATACCCCAGCGCATGCTGTCGAAGATTTTTGAGCTTTTCATGCAGGAGCAACGCGCAATCAGAAAATCGAGCAGCGGCCTCGGTATTGGTCTTTCGCTGGTATTTCAGCTCGTGTCCCTGCACGGCGGCTCAATCAAGGCACTGAGCAAGGGGCCTAATCAGGGCAGCGAGTTTGTGCTTCGGCTTCCCGTGGTGGATATCGTGCCCGCACCGGCTCCAGTTGCAAGCACGGCGCCCGCGGCGGGTACGGAACGCGTCCTGATAGTGGACGACAATATGGACAATGCGGATACGATGGCCATGCTGATGGCGACCTATGGATATGAGGTGCGCGCAGTCTATGATTTCGAGTCGGCTCTGCGGGAAGCAACGTCGTTCCTGCCGCATGTCGCCCTGCTTGACTTAAGCAAGCCCGAGCCTGATGGACTGGAACTGGCGAAGCGATTTCAACAAATGACCGAGACCCAGAAAACCGCATTGATCGCGTTTAGTGGCTATGGGCAGCCTGATGATCTCGAACGAACCAGGAATGCGGGGTTCGTGCATCATCTGGTGAAACCGGTCGATCCGGTTGCAATCCATAAGCTGATAAAGTCGGTGACGTTGAATGCTCGTTGAATATCAACCAGGTGTTGGCAGGACATCCGGTTTCTGCGTCATATGTTTATCCCCTGCAGACGCGTTCTGTTCTTCCTGTTGCTGGAGTTCCCACATATACGCATAGGTGCCGTTTGCCGCGAGTAGCTCCCGATGGGTGCCACGCTCGATAATACTGCCGTTGCTCATCACCAGAATCTGATCGGCGTCCGCGATCGTGGATAGCCGATGGGCGATGGTTAGCGTGGTACGGTTGACCGCGATACGCTTCAATTCAGCTTGTATGGCCTTTTCCGAGTTTGAATCCAGTGCCGAGGTGGCTTCGTCAAAGATCAATATCGCAGGTTTTTTCAGGATCGCGCGAGCAATCGCAACCCGTTGTTTTTCTCCGCCAGATAGCTTTAATCCACGTTCACCCACCCTGGTTTCGTACTTATCCGGCAGATTTTCGATGAAATCATGAATGTGTGCCGATCGGGCAGCTTCGAATACCTCCTCGCGGCTTGCGTCAGGTCGTCCGTAGGCGATATTGTAATAAATGCTGTCATTAAACAGGACGGTGTCCTGCGGGACAATGCCCACGGCTTTACGCAGGCTCTGCTGTGTCACGTGGCTGATATCCTGGTCGTTTATCAGAATCCGGCCGGTGGTGATATCGTAAAAACGGAAAAGCAGCCTGGACAGTGTTGATTTGCCCGAGCCGCTGTGTCCGACCACGGCTATGTTACGGCCTGCCGGGATATCGAAACTGACATCAAACAGAATCTGACGGTTGGGCTCATAGCTGAAGTTTACCCGCTCGAAGCTAACTGCCGCGTTTCCCGGAATGAGGCTGGTTGCGCCGGGTTTGTCTTTGATCTCCTCATGCTCCGCCAGTAAATTGAACATTTTCTCCATGTCTGCCAGCGAATGCTTGATTTCACGGTAGACGAACCCGAGAAAATGCAACGGCATATACAGTTGCAGCATGAAAGCATTGATCAGCACCAGGTCGCCCAGGGTCATGCTGCCTTTGATCACGCCGTCAGCCGCCAGCCACAATAGCAAGGTTACGCCCACCGCGATGATCGCGCTTTGCGCGGAGTTGAGGGCGGCAAGCGAAGTCTGATTGCGAATCGCCGCGGCCTCCCATTTCTGCATGTGTTCGTCGTAGCGCCGCGCTTCCCAGGACTCATTGCTGAAATATTTGACCGTTTCGTAGTTCAGCAAGCTGTCAATCGCTTGCGTATTGGCTTTCGAGTCCATGTCGTTCATGGTCCGGCGGAATATCATGCGCCATTCTGTAACGATCAGCGTGAGCGCAATGTAGGCGACAAGCGTCGCAAAGATGATCACCGAGAACCAGACGTCATATCTGGAAAGGAGAATGGCCGCCACCAGACCGATTTCGAGCAATGTCGGCAGGATGTTGAACAGCATGAAATTAAGCAGAAAGGAAATACCGCGCGTCCCGCGCTCGATGTCGCGTGATACGCCGCCGGTCTGCCGTTCCAGATGAAAGCGCAAGGACAGTGCGTGCAGGTGGCCAAACACCTTGATCGCTACCCGCCGGATCGCGCGCTGGGTTACCTTGGCGAATATCGCATCGCGCAACTCGCCGAACAATGTGCTGCACAGGCGCAGGGCACCGTAGCCGACCAGCAGTAGAACCGGCAGGCCCCGCAGAGCTTGCGGCTGGTCGAGTGCATCGACAATCTCCTTCAGAACCAGTGGCACGGCGACATTGGCTAGCTTGGCAATCACCAGGAATGCCAATGCCGCCACCACCCGGCCTTTAAATTCCCACAGATAGGGCAACAGGGAGCGAATGGTTTGCCAGTCGTTACGATGAGTCGATGGCTTTTCCAGGCGAGTGGGACGCATTACTCAGCCAGTTCTGCCGGATTCAACCTGAATCCGGCAGTTGGACGGGGTGGGGTGCGTGGGTTTTTCGGTGCACGGCAGGGCGCACCACACCTTGTAACGAATCCACTACAAAGATAAAGGTCAAGTAGCATAGAAAGTCTTTGTGAATCATACCGCTAAACTGGAAAATGGGGGGTCAATGGCTGGACCAGGATTCAAGGGTAATCTGCTGCAAGAGCTCCTGTGGCGCCATATTTCGCCGCTTCTTGGCTGACAGGTCAACTACTGGTCTTCAAGATCCTCAAAATCTGTCATCCCCGGTCTTTTTGATTCTTCAAATCGGGAGGTGCCAGAAAGAATTCAAATGACTCATGGAACACAGTATATCGTGATTTCGCGTCAGCGCCTGCCATGTGAGATTCAGAGGTAGCTTGCATTTATATCCGAGTACATAAAGAATAGACAAAGTCGTCAATCAAAATACGTTTTCACGTTTCCCAACCTCCAGGAGAGATACCAAAAATGGAAATCACCTGCTATCGCGATAATGAAGTAGGACATGATTCCCGCTATCTGCCCGCAGCCACTTACAATCTTGCGATTACGCTGCTTGCCCGTTGTCCCAGCGGCCATTTATTCGTTCCTATTCGTTCTATGCAGTACCTGGCCATTCTGGATGCTGAGGAATTCGTTTTTCTGGATGGTGAGCGCAGATGCTGGATTGACATCGCGTGGCGCAACTTTCGATCCCGGGCGCGAACTTCCCTTGATCAGCCGGTGGAGTATGATGCGGTTTATTATCGTTCTGACCCGGCGGGCATCATGTCACGCTTGCAGACGGAATTTCCCCGTGCATTGCAAGTCTTGGCCGGAAAGGCGAAGTTCGATGGCACGGCGCGGGTGATCAAGTTTCCTGCATCCAGCGTTTAATCGCCGTTTCCGGGGTCAGGGGCGCACTCGAGGTTTCCTGATTGGATCAGAAAAGTAATGCAGCAGGTGATGTGGCAGAAAACAGGATATACACTATGGTTTTCCGTCACAACTTACCCCATGGACGCATATTTGCCCGTTTCCCAGCAGCTAATCGTCGTCTTTTAGCTCCGCATCCCAGCCTTTACTCTTCGCATTGTTGACCGCCTGTGCGTAGATGTGCGCATGCCGTTGCCGCAGATCATCGGGCAACCGGCTGGGCAGGTGGGCGTAGGGCTCCCATGCGGAATAGACTTTCTCGTAAAGATTCTGTATTTGCGCCGCATCCCAGCCGGCACATTTTTCCGAGTCTGGCAGAATGCCGAACACCCAGGCATCGAATATCATGCGCCCGATATGAGTCAATCCCCCATTCTGGTCCTGGTCAACGCCCACATAATGTTGTTTCATCATCGCGTCAGTCCCGCATAAAGTACCGGCAGCTTCTCCGGCAATCGTTCCACATGATCGACGACCATATAGTTTTTCGCCCCAAAAATGCGTGACACGTATTGATCGGCGCGAGGATCCAGGCTCATGCAATAAGTGACGATACCCGAGCGGCCCGCCTCTTCCACGGCTTTCCTGGTGTCATAACGCAGATATTGCGGATCGCGTACATCCACATCCGCCGGCTCACCATCCGTGATCACCAGCAACAGTTTCCTGGATGATTTTTGCAGTTTGAGATAATGGCCTGCGTGACGGATCGCCGCGCCCATGCGGGTGGAAAGCTGTCCGGTCATACCCGCCAGCTTTGCCTTGGGCACTTCATTATAGGCCTGTTCGAAATCCTTATAGCGGTAATACTCGACATTATGCCGTCCATCCGAACAAAAGCCATGAATGGCAAAAGGGTCGCCGATTTTGGCAATCGCGTCCGATAGGAGCACTGTGGCCTGGCGCGTAAGTTCGAGCACGGTATAATCCTGCCCCGCCACCTTTTCATTGGTGGACTCTGACAGGTCCAGCAATACCAGTACCGAGATGTCGCGAACTTTTCTGACTGAGCGCATCATGATGCGCGGATCGGGATGCAGCCCCATGCGCATGTCCAGCATCGAACCAATGGCGGCATTGATATCAATCTCATCGCCATCTTCCAGTTTACGGATGCGGCGCACTCCCTGTGGCTGCATGGCGTCGAGTAAAAACTTCATGCGTGAAATTTCGCGCTTGTATCGTGCCGCAATGTCGTCAATGAATCTTATGTCGCCCGATTTGGCGCGCTTTTCCTGTACCGTTGCCCAGGCGGGGCGCTCAAGCTGAATCTGATAGTCCCATTCAGAATAATGATAAGGCTGGGAAACCGGTTCCCTGCCTTCCGACTCGTTGTAAGAAATGCCACTGTCTTCATAAGGGAAGAATTCCGTGCCCATCACCCATATTTCCTGGGCATCATCCCCCGCGGTTTCCACTTCCACTTCATTGGCGAATTCCATGACGCTAACATATTTTCGGACTTGCCTCGGTTCCTCGTAGCCGGCTGCGAGTGATTTCTCGAAATCGAATTCCTCGAATTCCCAGAAATAGCGGTTGTCATCGAGATAAGGTGCGGTCAACTGGTCAGTGCGTGGATTGAAGGCGATCCCCTTTTCCTTGATCTCGTGGGCAAGCTGCACACCAATTTCCCACGACGTCTGGCTGGTATCGAGTCTGCCCTGCGCCTGGGCAAAGAGCATGCGGCCTTCGGTTATCCAGGCATCATTGTCCTGATAGCGAGGATCAAGCAATGCGCGAGCCAAGCGGTTCAGGTAATCGCCGACACTTGTATTCATTTCTGGTGTAGCCTGGTGCAACACTGACCAGATTTGGCGCAGGCCAGGAAAGCGCCGAATCGAAAGCGCCTCAACACGCGCGTCTTCGATCACCGAAATGATCGCCATCTGCAAGGGATTCAGTGCTTCCGCCGAAATCGGTTTTTTTGTTTCCACCAAATGCGCAGCTGCGTGGGCAGCCGCGGCGCGATAAACCTCGCTGGCGGCAACGTCACCAAACGCATCGTAAGCGTCCGGCAGGTGTATCAAATAATTCTCGATGAAGGGTTTGTAGCCTTCGCGTGTTTCGAAGTCGCCGGAAGTGGGTTTCATGAAAAAATCTCGTGCCCATAGGGCACGCAAATACATGTTGATGCGACGCTGCACATCGACAAACAGGGTGCCCTTGCGCTCTTTCTGCATGACGGCCTGTGATTCCTTGGAATCGAGGCTGAAATATCTGATCTGCTCTTCGTAATTGGTGCGGTGCGCGTGAGCACCCCACAATGCCCAGCGGCGCAGGCCGCCCAAAGTCAGTTGTCGGAACAGTACGTCCAGGTTGTCGAGCATGGGACGCACACCGCGCGGTGCCTGGGCGATCAGGGTGTTGAGGAATTGAAGATAGCTCTGGAATAGATGGGCATCGCCCAAACGCTTGGCCGCTGTCGGCGCGGTGGCAAGCATGAGCTCAATCACCGCACCGGAGGTTTTGGAGGCCAGCATCAGGGCTGAGGTTGCCAGATCCGATACCACGTCCTCGCCTATCTCTTTTGCTACCTGCGGAGTTTCATCGATCCAGGCATCCACCACTCCCCGCCCACGCCCCAAACCTTGCAGCGCGGCCGTGCCTTTCAGATAATTATCCAGTCCGCGCGGGGAGAAAATCTTGACCGCATCGGGCCAGGCGCCATGCAACAAGGCGGTGGACTCGGGTTCCAGGTTCTCCAGCAGTTCTTTGTAGTCGTCGAGATGAATGCTCATACACGTCTCATTTCCCTATTTGCTATCCGTTTTCTGGGTGAGGGTGTTAAAGGGCCGCTGAAGAAGCGCCTCCTGGTAAAAATTTGGGAGTCCATTCAGATGTTCCTTACAGCCTGCTCTCAAAAGAAGGTTGCGACGGCTGCATCCAGCGCATCGCGCATGTCAGGGTCGTCGGTGATCGGACGCACCAAGGCGACCCGGCAGGCAGCGTGCGCGTTTACCCCTTTGACAATAAGGCTGCCTGCATAAATCAGCATGCGAGTGGAAATGCCTTCATCCAGACCGTGCCCCTTGAGGTTGCGTGCACGTTCAGCGATCGAGACCAGTTTTTCCGCAATGTCTTTCGTCACACCGGTTTCATGCGCGACGATTTCGGTTTCGATCGCATGCTCGGGATAATTGAAATCCAGGCCACCGAAACGCTGCTTGGTGGATTGTTTCAAATCCTTCATTAAACTCTGGTAGCCGGGGTTGTAGGAAATCACGATCTGAAAGTCGGGATGGGCGTGTACGAGTTCACCCTTCTTTTCAAGCGGCAATACGCGACGATTATCGGTCAGCGGATGAATCACCACAGTGGTGTCCTGACGCGCTTCCACGACTTCGTCAAGATAACAGATGGCTCCATAGCGGGCAGCAATGGCCAGCGGTCCATCCTGCCAGCGTGTGCCGTGCGCATCGAGCAGGAACCGGCCCACCAGATCGGAAGCAGTCATGTCCTCATTACATGCTACGGTAATCAACGGCTTCCCGAGTTTCCATGCCATGTATTCGACGAAACGGGTCTTGCCGCAACCGGTAGGACCTTTAAGCATCATAGGCATGCGCACGGAATAGGCGGCCTCAAATAGCTCGACTTCGTCGGCGACAGGGCGGTAGTAGGGTTCTTTGGTAATATGGTACTGTTCGATGATATTGGGCATGTTTATCAGATTCTCCGGCAATGCGCACAAATGAACACGTCGCGCAAACGGGGCAGCGAGTGTTTAACTTTTTAGACGAACAAAAGCCCCCGCACCCTTCGGCGACGGGGGCCGTAGATTTCCCGCCGCCGCTTAAACCGTCTTGCCGCGGTAGATTACCATAGCGGTACCCTGGGACTGGGCAAAGTTGTCATAGCCCACCAGGCGCACATGATTGTTGGGATTGGCTTTGTGACAAGCATCAGCCTCCGCCAGAATGTGGTCGACATCGGTCTCGCCGAACATCGGCAGCTTCCACATGTACCAGTAATTATCCATCAGATACTCGGGCTCGGTGTGCTCAATGGCAGGATTCCACCCCTTTTTCACGATGTACTCGACTTGCTTGCGAATACTTGCATCATCCATCGCAGGCAGATACGAGAAGGTTTCAAATTTGCGGCTGGAAGGATCGTTCAGACGGCTTTTATAATCTATCATCTCAGACATTATTAACTCCTGTGTTATTCAGTTTGAATCACGGCGCATGTTTAGTGCGCACGTGAATGTATGCCTTACTTATGAGCGACGTCCAGTTTGTCCACGGTATCGAATTCGAATTTGATTTCTTTCCATGTTTCCATGGCGATCTTCAGTTCCGGACTGGAAGCCGCAGCTTTGGTCAGAATAGCTTTGGCTTCCTTCTCGATCTGTACACCCTGGTTACGGGCTTCGACACAGGCCTCCAGCGCGACGCGGTTGGCAGCCGCGCCGGCGGCGTTGCCCCATGGGTGACCCAGGGTTCCACCGCCAAACTGCAGGCAGGCATCATCGCCAAAGATAGCGACCAGTGCCGGCATGTGCCAAACATGGATACCGCCGGAAGCAACCGGGAACACGCCAGGCATGGAACCCCAGTCCTGATCAAACATGATGCCACGAGCGCGATCTTCCTTGATGAAGCTGTCGCGCATCAGGTCGATCCAGCCCAGAGTGGCGGCACGGTCACCTTCCAGCTTGCCAACTACGGTACCGGAATGGAGATGGTCGCCACCGGATAGACGCAGAATCTTGGCAAGTACGCGGAAATGAATACCGTGGTGCGGGTTACGATCGATTACGGCGTGCATGGCGCGGTGGATGTGCAGCAGGATGCCGTTGTTTCGGCACCAGTTGGCCAAGCCGGTGTTGGCGCAGAAGCCGCCAGTGATATAGTCGTGCATGATGATGGGTGCGCCGATTTCCTTTGCATACTCGGCACGCTTGTACATTTCTTCCGGGGTGGGTGCGGTTACGTTCAGGTAGTGACCCTTGCGTTCGCCGGTTTCACGTTCGGCTTTATGGATGGCTTCCATGACAAAGTCGAAACGCTGACGCCAGCGCATGAAAGGCTGGCTGTTAACATTTTCGTCATCCTTCGTCAGATCCAGGCCGCCGCGCAGACATTCATATACAGCCCGGCCGTAGTTCTTGGCGGACAAGCCCAGCTTGGGTTTGATGGTGCAGCCCAGCAAAGCGCGGCCATATTTGTTGAGCATGTCCCGTTCAACCTGGATGCCGTGGGGGGGGCCACCGCAGGTTTTCACATAAGCGATGGGGAAGCGGACATCTTCCAGGCGGAGGCCACGGATGGCCTTGAAGCCGAACACGTTGCCGACCAGGGAAGTGAACACATTGACCACAGAGCCTTCTTCGAACAGGTCGATTGGGTAGGCAATGAAAGCATAGAAACAGGTATCATCACCGGGCACGTCTTCAATGCGATAAGCACGGCCCTTGTAGTAATCCAGATCGGTCAGAAGATCCGTCCAGACCGTGGTCCAGGTGCCCGTGGAGGATTCTGCGGCGACCGCTGCAGCGGCCTCTTCACGGTCAACTCCTGGCTGGGGGGTAATCTTGAAACATGCCAGAATGTCGGTATCCAGCGGCGTGTAATCCGGCATCCAGTAGGTTTGCCGGTACTCTTTCACGCCGGCGTTATATGTTTTCCCTGCCATAGTATTTTCTCCAGTTAAATTCCACTCATTTCCATGGGAACGAGGGGAGCGTTACAGACATTACCATTTGCATAAGTGCTTGAAATCCTGATGTTCACTATATCGATAGTTGACCATAAGAACAAATTAATAATTTTAATGATTATGATAAGATAAAGCTTATTGTTTGCAATATATTCCCTCATGCTACATCTCACGCTCAGGCAACTAAAAGTTTTCGAATCGGTCGCCCGCAATCTGAGTTTTTCGCGTGCCGCGGAAGATCTCTTCCTCACACAGCCGGCGGTTTCCATGCAAATCAAGCAATTAGAAGACAACATCGGCCTGCCCCTGTTTGAACAGCTAGGCAAGAAAATTTATCTGACTGATGCCGGGCGCGAACTTTATCATTATAGCCGGGCAATTTCGCAGCAACTGGCCGATATGGAACTTGCGCTGGACGAATTGAAGGGTCTCGAACGGGGTAAGCTCCATATCTCGGTGGTGAGCACTGCCAAATATTTTGCCCCGCACCTTCTGGCCCGGTTTTGCCAGCGCTACAGCGGCATTACCGTAAACCTTAATGTTTCCAATCGGGAAACGGTGCTGAAGCAATTGTCCGACAATGTGATCGATCTCGCCATTATGGGCCAGCCTCCGGATGGCCTGGATATCGCCACTGACTCATTCATGGAAAACCCGCTCGTGATCATTGCTCCACCGGATCACCCATTATGCAAGGTTCGCCACATTCCGGTAAAAAGACTGGAGCAGGAAACGTTCCTGGTGCGCGAGCCTGGCTCCGGTACGCGTGGAGCAATGGAGCGCTTCTTTATGGCACATCATATTTCCATTAACCGGGGCATGGAAACCGATACCAGCGAGGCGATCAAACAGGCGGTGCAGGCGGGAATGGGACTTGGGATCGTGTCATTGCACACCGCTGAGCTGGAGCTGGAGACCAAGCGGCTGAAGATTCTGGATGTACAGGACTTTCCTATCATGCGTCACTGGCATGTGGTGCACCGTAAAAATAAGCGCCTTTCAAGCGTGGCACAGGCATTCAGAAAATTCTTGCTGAAGGAAGCGCCCGGGTTGATGCCGGGCATAACAGGGGTAGCAAAATAGATTGCCGTAAAATGGAGAAAAAAAGATAAAAATGGCGCGTGATTCTTACGTTGGCGACCAACCTCCACCCAAAGCTTTGTAGAGCTGAATGATGGACACCAGATGCAGACGGTGTGTTGCCGTAAGCGCGAATTCGGCATTGAACAGATTACGCTTGGCAAGGAGCACATCCACATAGCTCGTAATGCCTCCCTTATAGCGAAGGTCGGACACATGCAAAGCGGAGCGCAGCGCTTCGACCTGCTCCTGCTGAGTCTTGCGCTGGTCATTGGCGGTGCGAATAGCCACCAGGGCGTCTTCCACTTCCTTGAACGCCACCAGGATGGTTTGCTCGTATTGTGCCAATACCTGCCTCGCCTGGGCTTCCGCGGCCCGCTGGTCGAAACCCAGGCCTTGCGCGTTCAGCAAGGGGCCGGCCAGTCCGAGCCCACCCACTCCAAACTCGCTTCCCGAGAGCAGCAGATTGGATAAAGCCGGGCTGGCGACCCCTAGAAAGCCCGTGATGGTGAGCTTGGGAAACCGCGCCGCCTTGGCCATCCCGATTCTGGCGGTGGCCGCCGCCAGGGTTTGCTCCGCCTGTAAAATATCGGGACGCCGCTGCAGCAGCTCGGAAGGCAGGCCGGCGGGCACTTCCGGCGGCATCAATTGTTCCGTCAGCGAGTG
This sequence comes from Nitrosospira lacus, assembly GCF_000355765.4. Lineage (NCBI taxonomy): Bacteria > Pseudomonadati > Pseudomonadota > Betaproteobacteria > Nitrosomonadales > Nitrosomonadaceae > Nitrosospira > Nitrosospira lacus. Next base: position 1,268,442 of record NZ_CP021106.3, read on the forward strand.
GCCCCGCACAATCGGCACCGGGTTTTTTCCCAGCAGTACACTCAGTTCATTTTCCTTCTGAACCATCTGCCGTTCAAGTTCCGCCACCCTGGCCGTCGCGTTGGCCCGCTCCGCTTCGAACTGATCCAGATCGAGGCGGGAAATCAACCCGCCTCGCAATTGGGCCCGGGAAATGGCAACGGATTCTTCCCACGATGCCAGGGCGCGCCGGGCAATATCCAATTGCATATCAAATTGCAGCAGATCGAAATAGGACTGTGCTACCGAACTTACCAACGTTAGCACTATCGCCCGGCGACTTTCCTCACGCGCCATCAGATCGGCGCGGGCAGCCTCATTGGAACGGCGCAGCCTGCCCCAGATATCCAGCTCCCAGTTGAGGGTCGTCTGTCCAAAGTAATTGAAAGGGGTGGGAAAACCGGGTATCAGGAAGCCGCCGAGGGTACCCATCGCCGGAGCATTGGCGTTTATGTCCATTTTGGGAAGGAAGTCCATGCGTGCTATGCGCAGGCGTGCCTGGAGTTCCTCGACGCTCGCCACCGCCCGCTTGAGATCCCTATTCTCCAACAAGGCCTGGTTGATGAGCCGCTGAAGTTCTTCATCCTGCAGGAGTTCCCACCAGGGGAGGTTGGCGATGGACTGCCCTTCCGTTTGCGCCATGCGAAACTTCTCGGCGGTGTCGATGGGAGGCCGGGAATAGTCGGGTCCCATGGCGCAAGATGCCAGGAGCAAGCTGGAGAATAATAGAAGAATCCGGATTCTATTATGAGATTGCATCATGCCGTTTCCTGAGGTCGATTGCCCGAAATGGCATTATCGTATTCACACTAACCAAAGTCTTGTCGCATGGTTCGAAAGACAAGATGCAGGTGAGTGCTGCCGTGAGTGAGAATTCCGCATCGGACAGAAACGCCTGGATCAACAATAACATCCGGTTTAGCATTTAAGATGATTCTTTTTCCGAGAAGGGGGCGTCAGTCGCACTTTGCCGAGTTTCAGCCGCCGAATGCTTACCTCGTCGCGCTATTTTTCCAATCATTACAAAAAAAAGCGGCACAAAGAATATGGCCAGAAATGTGGCGGTCAGCATGCCACCAAACACGCCTGTTCCAATGGAATTCCGGCTGGCCGCACCAGCCCCCGAAGCCACCACAAGGGGGAATACCCCTAGAATAAAGGCTAGGGAAGTCATAACAATAGGCCGAAAACGAAGATGCGCTGCTTCGAGCGCGGCGTCAGCCAGCGGCACACCCGTCGCGTATCGCTGATTGGCAAACTCGACGATCAGGATCGCGTTTTTTGCAGCCAGCCCGATCAGTGTTACTAATCCGATCTGGAAATAAATGTCATTGGTCAGCCCCCGCGTCCATATGGCCAGCAATGCGCCCAAGACTCCAAAAGGTATTGCGAGAATGACTGCCAGTGGAATCGACCAGCTTTCGTACAGAGCGGCCAGGACGAGAAAGACCATGAGCAGGGCGAAGGCAAATACCACGATGGATTGTCCCCCGGCTTTATGCTCCTGGAACGAGATTCCGCTCCATTCGATCGCGTAACCCCTGGGAATCAGGATTTCGTTGGCTACCTGTTCCAATGCTTCAAGCGCTTGTCCCGAGCTGTATCCGGGTGCGGCGCCTCCCAGCACGAGCGCGGTGTTGAATCCATTGAAATGCGTGACCGGGTCCGGACCGCTGGTGAACTCGGTGGTGACGACCGAGTCCAGCGGAATCATGGTGCGACCCTCGTTGTTCTGGGCGCGCACATAGACCTTGCTGATATCCTCCGGGCTGGACCGGTATTCAGGGAGCGCCTCCGTTTGCACGCGATAGATGCGGCCGAATTTTACGAAATCATTGATATACAGATTCCCAAAATAAGCCTGCATGGTATCGAACACCTCGGAAATGGGCACGCCCAGCGCTTTGGCCCGTTCCCGGTCCACCTGCGCATAGAGCCGGGGTGCGCTCACACGAAAATTTGTGCTGGCAGCCGCAATTGCAGGGTGTTCCACAGCCTTGGCCACAAATTCCTGAGCGACGGCGGCGAACTCGGAAAAATCACCCCCGCTGGGGTCTTGCAATTGGAGGGAAAAACCTCCCGTGGAACCCAGGCCCCTGATGGAAGGGGCATTAAAGGCCAGGATCAGGGCCTCGGGGATTTTGGCAAATTCCTGAAAAGCCGCGGCAATAAGACCGGGAACTTGTTCGTCGGCATTCTTGCGTGTATCCCAATGATGCAGCGGGACGAACATTGTCGCCTGATTTGTTCCGCGCGTCCCGAAAACAAAATTCTGGCCGGCCAGAGTGTCTGTCGAGTGAATGGCCGGAATCGACTTAAAGTAACTTTCGATTCTACTCAGTACCTCTATCGTCCGTGTCTTGGAAGCTCCATCCGGTAGTTGAACGATGGTAATAAAGTAGCCCTGATCCTCTTCCGGAAGGAAACTGCCCGGGATAGTTTTGAACAGGCCAAGGATGATCGCTATCAGCGCTCCGAAGATAACCAGAGCCATCATCGATCGTTTCAGGATGATTCCGACAGCTCCAACGTAGCGGGTCTGTATCCAGCCAAACGAGCGGTTGAACATTTTCCATATTCCCCTGGGCTGGCCGTGACCTGGCTTGAGAACAAGGGCGCACAGGGCAGGGCTCAGCGTGAGTGCCACGAACCCTGAAATGGCCACTGACAGGGCAATGGTAATTGCAAATTGTTTGTACAGCTCACCGGTAATTCCTCCCAGAAAGGCAACCGGCACAAACACGGCAGCCAGCACCAGGACGATTGCAATGACTGGCCCGGTCACTTCATCCATGGCTTTTTTAGCCGCGTCCCTGGGCGACAGGCCGCCCTGGGTCATGTGCCGCTCAACGTTCTCCACCACCACGATCGCATCATCCACCACGATGCCGATGGCCAGGACCATGCCGAACAAGGTCAAGGTATTAATCGAAAAACCCAGTGCTGCCATGCCAGCAAGGGTTCCAATAAGCGAAATCGGAACGGCGATGGCTGGAATGAGCGTCGCACGCCAGCTCTGCAAAAAAACAAAAACGACCAGGATGACCAGAAGTGTCGCTTCAGCGAGCGTCTTCAGGACTTCCTTGATGGAGACATCAATGAAGGTGGTGGTGTCATAGGGAATATCGTAGGACACGCCTGCCGGAAAACTCTTGGCGAGCTTATCCATTTCCGCACGGACCCGCCGGACGGTATCAAGCGCATTGGCTCCCGGCGCAAGAAAGGTCAAAAGAAACGTGTTGGGTTTTCCATTCCATCGACCTTCAAGATCGTACGATTGGGCGCCCAGTTCCACTCGCGCGATGTCCCGCATCCGTACCATGGAGCCATCCGGATAGGCCCGCACTATCATGTCCTCGAATTCCTTCACCTCGCTCATTCGGCCCCGCGTAATGACCGGGATAGTGAGTTCGGTGCCCTGGGAGGTGGGCTCGCGCCCAACTCTTCCAGCTGGGAAATCCCGATTCTGCTCTCGAACCACAGCCGCGATCTCGGTTGGCGTGAGGTCGAGCTGAGCCATCCGGACGGGATCAAGAATCAACCGCATGGAATAGTTCTGACCGCCAAAAATAGTGGCGTCTCCGACACCCGGCAGCCGCTTGACGTTATCGAGAATTCGAAGCAGGGCATAGTTCGAGAGAAAAACGGTGTCATGGCGGGGATCGGTGGAGCTCAGCGCGATGACCGCCAGCAGATCCGGAGACGTCTTTTTAACAGTTACGCCCTGGCGGACGACCTCGTCAGGCAACTGCGGTTCGGCAAGGCGCTGCCGATTCTGTGTCTGAACCTGGGCGATATCCACGTCTGTTCCGATTTCGAATGTGAGCCTCATCGTCATATGCCCATCATTCGTACTTGTGGAGTCGTAGTACAGAAGATTATCGATGCCGGGGAGCTGTACCTCGATCGGGCGCGCCACAGCCTCTGCCACGACTTCCGCGCTGGCGCCCGGATAATCGGCGTCAATCTGCACCATGGGGGGTGTAATTTGCGGAAACTGCGCGATGGGCAGCGTCTTTAACGCGACCAGACCGACCACCACAATAACGATGGACAGGACCGATGAGAAAATGGGACGATCAATAAAAAAATGAGAGTTCATGGCATCTTTTGCGCGTCTTGTTCCTCCGGACGCTCACTCGACGAGGCCTTCTTATTCCGGTATGGAATGGTGCTTACTTGAATGCCTGGCCGCACGCGATGAAAACCTTCCACAACCACCCGTTCTCCGGTATGGAGACCATCTTCGATCAACCACTCGTTCCCACGCCACATGCTGGCATGAATCGGGCGAAGTTCCGCTTTGTCTTCCGCATCGATTACATAAACAAACGATCCCTTGGGTCCCTGCTGAACGGCCCGCTGCGGGATGAGCATGGCATCGGTCCGTATATAGCCCTTGATACGAATCTTGACGAACTGCCCAGGATAAAAGTACGACTGCCCGGGAGAATATCCCCCTTCCGGATTGGAAAACATAAATCGCGCCTGCAGCATTCCTGTCTCGGAGCGTAAGGTAACATCGGCAAAATCCAGTATCCCTTCTTCTGGATATACACTTCCGTCAGAAAAGGTCATCACACCACGTAATTGAAAAATATCCGGCCGCTCGACTTTATGTTCCGCAAGTTCGCGGCGTCGCCGGAGGAGATAGCTTTCCGGAACGCTCACATTGACATACATGGGATCCAGTTGATCGATGGTGGTCAAAAGGTTGGTCTGGGCAGAGACCAACCGCCCTTCGTAGAAATGGCTGCGTCCGATGCGGCCGTTTACGGGTGCGGTAATGAGCGTGTTATCGAGATCGAATTTCGCCTTGACCAGATCGCTTTGCGCGGCCTCCAGCGCGGCCCTGGTTCCCAGTACTGCCGCTACGGCATCATCGACATTTTTTCGGCTTACGGCCTGTTCCTCAAGAAGCGGTTTTACGCGAGCCAGGTCCTGCTCAGCCTGGACAAGCTCAGCCTGAGCCTGGGCCACTCTGGCTTTGCCGCTGAGATAGATGGCTCTGAAGGGCACAGGATCGATGAGATACAACCGATCATCCTTTTTGACGTTCCGGCCTTCGGTAAAAAAGACTTTCTTGATAATCCCGGTTACCTGCGATCGAATCTCCACGGGACGAAAGGCTTCTGTCTGCCCGATAAACTCCGGTTCATCCGGGACCGTTTGAGTGGCTACAGTAATGACTTCCACCTGAGGGATGGGCGGAGGGGGAGCGGGCGCTTTCTCCGAACAGCCGGCAAGGAGCGTCAGGAGCAGCCCGGTACTCATGCGAATAATGGCAGCCCCGTCTTTGGGGGCCAGCATCATCGGCCATTGTATTGTCAAGTTCATATGCGTGGCTCTTCCTGACAAAAGGATGAAATATCTGAAGAGTTATGGCGTTCAGGTATTGAAAACTCCCGTTTCCGGAAAATCAGATCCCGGTAGAAATCCAAAGAAACCCTCGGTTCGCGTATGTCAATGACGCGGCATCGATCATCCCGGCATCCATCCTCCACCCAGGGCCTTATAGAGTTGAACGACAGACACCAGATGGAAGCGGCGTGTCGCCGTGAGGGCAAATTCTGCATCGAACAGATTGCGCTTGGCAAGGAGCACATCCACATAGCTCGTAATGCCCCCCTTGTAGCGAAGGTCGGCCACATGCAAAGCGGAGCGCAATGCTTCGACCTGCTCCTGCTGCGCCTTGCGCTGGTCATTGACGGTACGAATAGCCACCAGGGCGTCTTCCACCTCCTTGAACGCCACCAGGATGGTTTGCTCATATTCTGCCAACACTTGCCTTGCCTGGGCCTCTGCGGCCCGCTGGTCGAAACCCAGGCTTTGCGCATTAAGCAAGGGGCCGGCCAGTCCGAGCCCACCCACTCCGAACTCGCTTCCCGAGAGCAGCAGACGGGACAAAGCCGGACTGGCCACCCCCAGAAAGCCCGTGATGGTGAGCTTGGGAAATCGCGCCGCCTTGGCCATCCCGATTCTGGCGGTGGCCGCCGCCAGGGTTTGCTCCGCCTGTAAAATATCGGGACGCCGCTGCAGCAGCTCGGAAGGCAGGCCGGCGGGCACTTCCGGCGGCATCAATTGTTCCGTCAGCGAGTGGCCCCGCACAATCGGCACCGGGTTTTTTCCCAGCAGTACACTCAGTTCATTTTCCTTCTGAACCATCTGGCGTTCAAGTTCTGCTACTCGGGTGGCGGCATTGGCCCGCTCCGCCTCGAACTGATCCAGATCGAGGCGGGAAATCAACCCGCCTCGCAATTGGGCCCGGGAAATGGCAACGGATTCTTCCCACGACGCCAGGGCGCGCCGGGCAATATCCAATTGCATATCAAATTGCAGCAGATCGAAATAGGACTGCGCCACCGAACTTACTAACGTTAGCACTATCGCCCGGCGATTTTCCTCGCGTGCCATCAGATCGGCGCGGGCAGCTTCATTGGAACGGCGCAGCCTGCCCCAGATATCCAGCTCCCAGTTCAAGGTTGTCTGTCCGAAATAACTGTAGGGCGTGGGAAAGCCGGGACGAAGGAAGCCGCCGAGGGTACCCATCGCCGGAGCATTGGCGTTTATGTCCATTTTGGGAAGGAAGTCCATGCGCGCTATGCTTAGGCGTGCCTGGAGTTCTTCGATACTTGCCACCGCCTGCTTGAGATCCTTATTCTCCAGCAAGGCCTGGTTGATGAGCCGCTGAAGTTCTTCATCCTGCAGGAGCTCCCACCAGGGGAGGTTGGCGATGGACTGCCCTTCCGTTTGCGCCATGCGAAACTTCTCCGCGGTGTCGATGGGAGGACGGAAATAGTCGGGTCCCATGGCGCAGGATGTCAACAGAATGCTCGGGAGTAATAACAGTATGCGGATTCGGCGGTAATATCCCTTCTTCCTCGAGGAAAGCGCGGCCGATGATAACTCTCCGGGGATAGCGGAAAGCGTTGTGGCTGTATCAACCGATTTAACGCCGTTGACCAAGGCAACCACCGGATGGGGTAATCTTGAATATGGCATCATGTCGCTTCTGTCTGCGCATTTTCAACCTGCTTCTCCGTTTGCTTACGAGAAAGCCAGGTAAAAAACAAGGGAATGAATATGGTGGCAACAAAGGTTGCAAGTATCATTCCTCCAAACACGCCGGTACCCATTGAGCGGCGGGCAGCGGCTCCTGCTCCTGTGGCAATCACCAGCGGCACGATCCCCAGCACAAAAGCCATGGAGGTCATGACAATCGGCCGAAAGCGCAGACGCGCAGCCTCAACCGCGGCTTGCGCAACCGGCATCCCTTCCCGCATTTTCTGACTGGCAAATTCTACAATCAGGATAGCATTCTTTGCCGCCAGTCCTATCAGTGTAATCAGGCCAACCTGAAAATAAATATCATTGGGCATCCCGCGAATTAAAACGGCAAGCAGCGCGCCGGTCAGCGCAAATGGCACAGCCATGATAACGGCCAGCGGCAGTGCCCAGGTTTCGAACTGTGCGGCCAGAATGAGAAATACCATGATGATGGCGAAACTGAAAGCGAGGACTGCGGCCGAACCGGTACGTTTCTCCTGATAGGCCTGTGCTGTCCAGGCAATTTGATAATTATCGGGTAAATTCCTTGCCGCAATCTCCTCCACCAGCTTGATGGCGTCACCCGAGCTTACTCCAGGTGCGCCGCTCCCCATAATTTTTGCGGAAAGCAGACCATTGTAACGCTCCAACTGTTCCGCCCCGACTATGGTGCTGATTTTGCTCAGTGCCGACATAGGCACCATCTCGCCGGATTGTGACCGGACGTACACCCTGCCGAGATCCTCCGGTTTCATGCGGTATTGGGGCTCAGCCTGTAATTGCACACGATAAGTGCGCCCGGCCTTATTGAAATCATTGATATAGAGCGAACCCATGGTGCTCTGCAAGGTGGCATACAGGTCGGCAATCGACACCCCTTGCGAGATTGCCTTGGCCTCATCCACTTCAATAAAGAACTGCGGCACGGTAGGCCGGAAAAAGGTGGCTATGCCGGCGAGACGTGGTTCATGGTTGAGTGCGTCAATGAAATTATTCACGACACCCGACAACTGCAAAGGGTCCGAACCACCACGGCTTTGCACGTAAACCTCAAAGCCTCCCGCAGTACCGAGGCCACGAATGGCTGGCGGATTAAACGTTATCGCAATGCCGTCCGGCTGCTGCATGCCGATGCCCGACAGCTTGCCGACGATATCCTCCGCTGTGGCGGTGCGCTCGGACCAGTCTTTAAATGCAACGAACATGGTTGCCGAGCTGGTTTTATTCCCGCCGCCGATAAGATCGAAGCCATTGACCACAAATTCGTGGGCAACAGCCGGATCTTCCGCAATAGCGGCGCGCACCGCTTCGGCGGTTTTGGTGGTTCGGGCGAGCGTGGCACCGTCCGGCAAAATTGTTGCGGTTACCACATAACCCTGATCTTCCGGAGGTACGAAGCTTTCAGGAACTATTTTAATCAGGTAGATTGCGGCGGCGATAATGCCTGTGAATACGAACGTTCCAATGATCCTGTGTTTTAAGGTCGTGCTGACCGTCTGGATATAAAAATTGGTCAGGCGGCTGAAGCCGTTATTAAATGCGCGAAAAAATGCGGAGTCGCCATGCGTATGTTTCAGCAGGATGGCGCATAACGCGGGCGTGAGCGTCAATGCCACCACACCCGATATGATGACCGCGACAGCGACTGTCACCGCAAACTGGCGATATAATTCGCCGGCAATGCCCCCCATGAACGCTACAGGCACAAATACCGCGCACAGTACCAATACAATGGCCACTACGGCACTTGCAACCTGCTCCATGGATCGGATGGCGGCTTTCATCGGCGACAGTTTTTCTTCGTCCATCAAGCGTTCGATATTTTCCAGCACGACAATGGCATCATCCACCACGATCCCGATGGACAGCACCATGGCGAATAGCGTAAGCGTATTGATGGAGAAACCGAATACCCACAAACCGGCAAAAGTGCCGATCAGGGAAATGGGTACCGCGATAATGGGAATCAGCGTGGCACGCCAGCTTTGCAGGAAGAGGTAGACAACCAGTATAACCAGGATCATCGCCTCGCCGAGCGTTTTGACCACTTCCCACATGGAGGCTTTGACGAATTTGCTGGTGTCGTAAGGCACGACATAATCCATTCCTTCCGGAAAATATTGTTTCAACTCATCCATTTTTGCCATGAGCGCGTTCGCCGTATCCAGGGCATTCGCGCCGGGCTGCAGAAAGATGGGGATACCCGCGCCTGGCTGGCCATTCAATGCCGTACGCACGTCGTAACTCAGTGCCCCGAGTTCGATCCGGGCTACATCCCTGAGATAAAGAACTCCCCGGGGACCCTCGGCACGCAAGATGATATTGCCGAATTGTTCGGGTTCCAGCAGCCGGCCTTTGGCGTTAACGGTATAAATCAGTTGCTGATCCGCTGGCGCCGGTTCCTGGCCTATCTTGCCCGCAGCATACTGTGCATTTTGTGTCCGGATAGCCGCAGCCACATCTGTCGTGGTCACTCCCAGTTGCGCCATGCGATCGGGGCGCAGCCAGATGCGCATGGAATAGTCCTGGCCGCCGAAAACCAGGGCGTCACCCACGCCCTTGGTGCGTTTCAGTTCATCCAGGATATTGAGCGTGGCGTAATTGCTTAAATACAGCGGATCGTATTTTCCTTTCTCCTTCGAGATCAGCATGAACACCAGCAGGATGTCATTGGACCGCTTTTCTATTTTCAGACCGGTCCGCCGGACTTCGTCCGGCAATCGCGGCAAGGCAATATTGACGCGATTGCTGGTGTTGAAAGTGGCCTGGTCGATATCCGTGCCGACCTCGAAGGTCGCGGTAATGGTGAGCGTGCCGCTGGAGTCGGCGCTGGAACTGAAATACAGCAAATTGTCGACGCCGCTCAGCTGTTCTTCAATCGGGGCGGCAACCGTTTTAGCCAGGGTTTCAGCGCTTGCGCCCGGAAAGGTCGCAGTTATCAATACGGTAGGAGGCGCGATTTGGGGGTACTGCGCGATGGGCAGTTGCATCGCGGCAGCCAGCCCTGCCAGAACGATGATAATGGACAATACCGATGCAAAAATGGGCCGCGTAATAAAGAATCTGGTCATGATGGTTCCCGCTCACGTCCACTGGCCTGCTTATCTGGGCTGGACTGAGCAGGAGGCTCGGCGGGCGCCTTCGCCGCAGGAGCTTCTCCGGGTGCATGGAGTGACACTAGCGTGCCAGGACGAAGCTTGATGATGTTATCGACGATGACTTTATCGCCGGCTTTCAGCCCGCCGAGAATCACCCAATCCTTGCCTATCCACTTACCCGCCTCTACCGGCCGTATCGTGGCTTCATTTTTTTCGTTGACTATATATACACTTTTGCCTAGGTCGGACGTTTGCACTGCAACCTGCGGCACGAGAAAAACCCCATCGCGTTCGCCCATGATTACACGCGCCCGGACAAATTGTCCCGGTAACAGGCGCTGTTCGGGGTTCTCAAACGTGGCACGCAGTTGTTGTGTACCCAGTGACGGATCGATTCGACTGGCGGCGAAATTCAATTCTCCTTTCCTTTCATACTCCGTCCCATCCGGTAATATCAACGTGACCTGCTTTACCCTCTGTTCAGTAAGCGGCCCGCCAAGCTGTACCAGTTCGCTATCGGAAAGACTGAAACGTACCCATATGGGCGAGAGCTGAACCAGCGTGGTCAGCAGACTGTCGTTCGCCTCCACCAAGGCTCCCTCGGAGAATTGGAAGCGGCCCGATATACCGCTCACCGGCGCTGTCACGATCGTATAAGAAAGATTGAGCTCTGCGTCGCGCACGCGCGCTTCGGCCTGCTGCAAGGCGGCACTGACGATTGCACTGTCAGAGGCGGCGTTGTCATACTCACGCTGACTGATGGCTTGCGTGTCGAGCAGATCACGCAAACGATGCTCTTCCCGCTCGGCCTGTTTGATACGGGCTTTTTGTTCAGCGAGTTGCGCCCGGGCCTGGGCCAGGGCATTTTGATAAGGCACGGGATCAATCTGAAACATGGGCTGCCCTGCTTTTAACGCGGCGCCTTCTTCATACAGGCGTTTGAGCAGAATGCCGCCTACACGAGGCCGTATTTCGACTTCCTTGGCGCCTTCGGTTTGGGCAACGGCTTCGGCGCTTATCGGCACGCTGGTGGGTTGCACTTCGATCACGCTGACAGGAAGCGCCATTCCGGCTTGGGGCTGATTGGCCGTCTGATCACTTTTGCCGCACGCGCTCAGTGCGATGCCAACTATTAGCGCAATGAGTAATTTTGAGTGAATTACCAACGAACTACGAAATTTTTTCTTATAATATCTGGCGATTGCCATTTTTTAACTCCATGCCGGACAAGCTAAACGTCTCAAACAAAGTGGATCAAACGGAATATTTGCATACATTCGTGTTTGTATGTAAATTATATACAAAAATCTCTCCATGTAAATAGTAAAGGAAACAGGAGAACACTCGCGCGATGGCTCGGAAAACAAAAGAGGATGCAGAATTAACCCGGCAACGTCTTATTCAGGCGGCACGTGAGGTATTCCTGGCGCGTGGTGTCAGCCGTACCACGATGGAACACATCGCCGTCCAGGCGGGTGTTACGCGCGGAGCCATCTACTGGCACTTCAACAATAAGATCGCCCTGTTTCAGGCGATGCGCGAACAGGTGTTTCTGCCACTCATTGATCGCATGGATGATACCTTGCTGGTGGAACGCTCTGAAGATCCGCTTGCATGCATAGAAAAGTTCCTATGCGGCACGATCCAGATCCTGACCGATAGTATCGAGACACGGCAAATTTACGAAATCATGATGATCAAGTGTGAATATGTGGACGAATTCGCCACCGTTTTGCGGCAAATTTTATCAAATTGTTCCGGTATAGAAGAAAAGCTTAAACTGGTTTATGAGCGCGCAAAAACCCGCGAGCAATTACACATTTCCCATGATCCCTCTCAATTAGCGACAGATACGCATCTATTCTTTATCGGCCTGCTGCATATGTGGGTGAAAGATACGGATGGCAATCATTTTCGCCACCAGGCAATAGAATTGGTCAAATCCCATATGAGACTCCGCCGACGCTAACGGCGTGCTTGCAGCAGCATACTGTCTCATTTTCGCTCGACTTCATCGTCAGGGCGTCCGCTATGGATGGGGATCGCGAGTTTTTTGCGGCATATCTCCACATACCCCAGGCTTCTCGGCGGCCCCAGCGGCGCTTTATACATATAAACCGGATGGACGAAGTGTATCCGGCGACAACCATTTTTCCGGTAAAATATAGTTGACCAAATCAATCAAGTATCTTATAGTTGACTAAATCAGTCATGTATTGATCAAGGTACTGATTGACCTACGGGCTGAACCAGCAATAATTAATATCTTTATTGATTGAATTTACGAGAGTAAAGAGGAGCTTATCATGAGGCTAACAACCAAAGGACGGTTTGCGGTAACGGCGCTGCTGGATCTCGCAATGCAGCGCAGCGCCCATCCCGTGACCCTCGCTGAAATCAGCCAGCGTCAACAAATCTCACTATCTTACCTTGAGCAGCTGTTTGCCAAGCTGCGGCAGCGCGCCCTTGTCGACAGTGTTCGCGGTCCAGGCGGTGGATATTGTCTTGCGAAGGATATGGGGGAGGTGTCGATCGCCGAGATTATCCTTGCGGTGGATGAGCCGATGGATTCGACTCAATGCAGTGGAAAGGAAAATTGCCACAACGACAAAAAGTGCATGACACACGATCTGTGGATAAAGCTTAATGATCTGATTTTCGATCACCTTGGCGCGATAACGCTAAAGCAGCTGGTTGATGACCAGAGAGCGAGGCAAGCGAGACAGAGTGGCGTGGTACAAATGCTGGATATGCGGAAGGTCATGCCCGAGCGTGAACGTGGAGTCATGTCCGAACGTGAGAACGCCGTATTTTCGGTCTGATTTGGCTCGTATATGCTTATTTCGATCATCATCATTTAGAATGACGACCGGAGAGTAGTGATGACGATAACACTCACCGAGAATGCCGCGAAACAGATCCGGAAACAACTCGCGAAGCGTGGCAAGGGATTGGCCTTGCGCATCGGCGTGAAGAAGGTAGGTTGCTCCGGTTTTGCCTACACATTTGGGTATGCGGATGAAGTTTGCGCGGACGATCAGATGTTCGAGTCTTACCAGGCTAACGTGGTGGTGGATGCCGGCAGCTTCCCGTTTCTCGATGGTTCGCGTATTGATTTCGTCAAGGAAGGACTCAATGATTCGTTCAGATTCGACAATCCTAATGTCGAGAATACGTGCGGCTGTGGCGAAAGCTTCAGTCTGAGGGAGCCGGCCAAGATCTAGCCTGCTGGCATAGGCGCGGGGGTGGAAAAGAATTTTAGTAACGAGTTCGAAGTTTTTTTCTTCGACGTGAACGATATTGGAGCAACCTAATGAGTGCAGTATTGCAAAATCTGGTCAACCAGCCCTACAAGCACGGCTTTGTTACCGACATCGAATCCGATGTCGCGCCGAAGGGGCTGAGTGAGGACACCATCAAGCTGATTTCAGCCAAGAAAGAGGAGCCCGAATGGCTGCTTGAATTCCGGCTCAAGGCCTATCAGCAATGGCTCAAAATGGAAGAGCCGAAATGGTCGAATGTCAAATACCCGAAGATCGATTTTCAGGCCATCAGTTACTACTCCGCACCCAAGCCGAAGAAAAAGCTGAGCAGCATGGACGAGGTTGATCCTGAGTTGCTGCGTACCTTCGAAAAACTTGGTGTGCCGATGCATGAACGTGCCGCCCTTGCCGGCGTCGCCGTCGACGTCATTTTCGACAGTGTGTCGGTAGCAACCACATATAAGCAGAAGCTTGCCGAGGTGGGTATTATTTTCTGTTCGATTTCAGAAGCCGTCCATATGCATCCGGATCTGGTGAAGCAATACCTCGGTACCGTGGTGCCGGTGGGTGACAATTACTACGCCGCGCTTAACTCGGCGGTCTTCACCGATGGCACATTCTGCTTCCTTCCCAAAGGCGTCAAATGCCCGATGGACCTGTCAACTTACTTTCGTATCAACACTGAGGAGTCGGGGCAGTTCGAGCGCACTCTCATTATCGCCGAGGAGGGGGCGTCGGTTTCCTACCTGGAAGGTTGTACCGCGCCCAAGTTTGATACCAATCAATTGCATGCGGCGGTGGTCGAGCTGGTGGCGCTCGACAATGCCGATATCAAGTATTCGACCGTGCAGAACTGGTATGCGGGTGACGAAAATGGCCTGGGTGGCATCTATAATTTTGTCACCAAACGTGGTCTGGCCAAAGGTGTCAATTCGCGCATTTCATGGACCCAGGTGGAAACGGGTTCGGCCATTACCTGGAAATACCCTTCCTGCGTCTTGCTGGGTGAGAACTCGGTCGGTGAATTCTATTCCGTTGCGGTCACCAATCATTATCAACAGGCCGATACCGGCACCAAGATGGTCCACTTGGGCAAGAATACGCGTAGCACCATAGTCAGCAAGGGTATCTCAGCCGGTCATTCCAACAATAGCTACCGTGGGCTGGTCAGAATCGCGCCGACCGCCGCCGGAGCCCGCAATTATTCGCAATGTGATTCGATGCTGATCGGCGACGAATGCAGCGCCAATACTTTTCCCTACATTCAGGTTCGTAACCATACCGCCAAAGTCGAGCACGAAGCATCAACGTCAAAGATCGGCGAAGATCAGTTGTTTTACTTTGCACAACGCGGCATCGGCAATGAGGAAGCGGTATCGATGATTATTAATGGATTCTGCAAGGATGTATTTCAACAGTTGCCGATGGAGTTTGCGGTCGAGGCGACCAAGCTGCTTGGCTTCAAGCTCGAAGGGAGTGTCGGATGATCTACCAGGACAGCAAAACGCTGCTCGACATACGCGGATTGCGGGCGACCGTCAATGGCATCGAGATACTCAAGGGTATCGATTTGACGGTCAGAAGTGGTGAAATCCACGCCATCATGGGAACGAATGGTTCGGGTAAAAGTACCCTTGCAAAAGTACTCGCCGGTCATAATGCCTATGAAGTCACTGATGGCTCGGTGACGTTTGAAGGCAACAACCTGTTCGATCTTGAACCGGAGGAGCGTGCGCGTGCTGGCCTATTCCTTGCTTTTCAGTACCCGATAGAGATACCTGGCGTCGCCAACAGCCATTTTCTGCGTCTTGCTTACAATACCGTGCAGGCCCAACGCGGCAAGGAAGAACTTGATCCGCTCGAGTTTGAGGACTTTGTGCGTGAAAAGATGAAATTGCTTGAAATGAATCCGGATTTTCTCGATCGGGGTGTCAATGAAGGTTTTTCCGGCGGAGAGAAAAAAAGAAACGAAATATTGCAAATGGCGCTGCTTGAGCCACGGCTGGCGATTCTTGACGAGACCGACTCCGGCCTCGACATTGATGCCCTCAGGATCGTTACCAATGGCGTGAACCGGCTTACGAACAAAGACAACGCCATCATACTGGTGACGCATTACCAGCGCCTTCTCAACTATATCGTGCCGGACTATGTGCATGTGATGGAGTCGGGCCGTATTATCAAGACGGGTGGAAAAGAGCTGGCACTGGAGCTGGAAACGCGTGGTTACGATTGGGTCAGCGTCGAGCAACGCGCCGCAGCCAGAGCATGAGCGTGAGCATGGTCACCGGCAGCAGCTATCTTGAAAGCCTGCTTCAGGGGCAGCCGCAATTGCCATCGAGTCCGCTGGCGTGGCTTAACCAGTTGCGGGCTGACGCCGTCGATCGTGCCGGTACGCTGAAGGTGCCTACCACACGCGATGAGGAATGGCGCTTTACCGACATCTCACCGCTGTACCGGCTATCGTTCCAACCGGTGCGTGCCGAGTCATCGTTGAGAACCGCGGACATCGAACACTTCTACCTGGCAGAAACGGCGATCCGCCTCGTATTCGTCGATGGCGTGTACGCGCCGCAGTTATCCCGGGAGCCGGATGGCGCTAAAGACCCCGGCCTGGTCGTTACGAATCTATCGGGGTCGGCAGCCGCCCATGCGGTGGCGATAGAGCCGCATCTTGGCCGTCACGCCGGGTTTCAGGACAACGTGTTTGCCGCACTCAATACCGCATTCCTGCACGATGGAGCGCTGATACTCGTGCCACGCAATGGAGTGGTCGAAGAGCCGGTGCATCTTTTATTTATCGCGACACAAAAGGAAGCGGCAAGTCATCCGCGTTGCTTGTTGATAGCCGAATCCGGCAGCATGGTAACGGTTGTCGAGGACTACGTTACGTTACAGGAGGATGCTTACGTAACCAATGCGGTGACAGAGATCGTACTTGCCGACAATGCCCGGGTTGATCATATTCGCGTTCAGCGCGACAGTACCGAGGCATTTCACATTGCGAATTGCGCGGTGTCGCTCGCCCATGCAAGCCACTACCGGTCAGTCAGCGTCGCACTTGGCGCACGTATCTCGCGCTATAACCTGAACACGCTGCTTGCAGCTGAAGGGGCGGAGTGCGCCATTGACGGACTGGCATTGATCACAGGACGGCAACTTGCCGATACGCATACCTGCATCGATCACGCGAAGCCTCACGGGACAAGTATCCAGTCACATAAATGCATCGTGGATGGCGCTGCGCACGCGGTATTCAACGGTAAAATCGTGGTTCGTCCGGGCGCACAGCGTACCGATTCTTCGCAATCGAGCCGTAACCTGCTGCTGAATGCGAAGGCGCGCGTGGATACCAAGCCGCAACTGGAAATTTTCGCGGATGATGTGAAGTGTGCGCATGGGGCAACTGTTGGCCAACTTGATAATGAGGAAGTATTTTATCTCAAGAGCCGCGGGCTATCCGAGACCACCGCACGCAACTTGCTGACGTATGCGTTTGGCGCCGAAATCATCGATCGCATATCGATTGCGTCGCTGAAACAACGGCTTGAGCAGACAGTGCTTGAGCAAACTCAGAGAAACTGAATAATGCAGCTTATCGAATCCGCTTTGAAATCACAATTCGCCTCGATGCTGGACGTTGAAAAAATTCGTGCCGATTTTCCAATTCTCAAGCTCCAGGTCGGTGGCAAACCTCTGGTCTATTTCGACAACGCGGCGTCCAGTCAGATGCCGCAGCCGGTCATCGACCGCCTGGTGCGTTATCAGATCACGCAACATGCCAATATCAATCGTGGGGTGCATTATCTGTCAGAAACCGCGACCGCAGAATACGAGGAATCACGCCGCAAATTGCAGCGCTTCATCAACGCGCGCGAAGACAGGGAGGTCATCTTTACCAGCGGTACCACGGATGCGATCAATCTGGTGATGCATGGCTACGGCCGAAAATTCATCGGGGCGGGTGATGAAATCATCCTGACTACGCTAGAGCACCATTCGAATATAGTGCCTTGGCAGATGCTGGCGGAAGAGAAGGGGGCAAAAATCCGTGTTGTGCCCATTACTGATGCGGGTGAACTTTTAATCGACGAATACGAGAAGCTTTTTAACGAGCGCACGAAATTTGTCGGCGTGATGCATGTGTCGAATGCGCTGGGTACGATCAACCCGGTCAAATCCATGATCGCGTTCGCGCATGCGCGCGGGGTACCGGTACTGATCGATGGGGCGCAGGCGGTGCCGCATATGAAAGTCGATGTGCAGGACCTCGACTGCGATTTCTATGCGTTCTCAGGTCACAAAATGTGCGGCCCGACCGGTATTGGCATTCTTTACGGCAAGGCCGAGCTGCTCGAGCGCATGCAGCCGTTCAAGGGTGGCGGCGATATGATTTTGTCGGTGACGTTTGAAAAGACCACCTACAATACCATTCCGCACAAGTTTGAGGCGGGTACGCCCCCGATTGCGGCCGCGATCGGACTGGGGGCCGCGATCGATTATTTGTTGTCGATTGGCATGGATGCGATTGCTTCGCAGGAATTTGACCTGCTCAACTATGCGACTGAACAGATAAGCCGTGTACCGGGTGTGCGTATTATTGGCACCGCCGCCATGAAAACCGCGGTGCTGTCGTTTGAAGTCAAGGGTGTGCATCCGCATGATATCGGTACACTCCTGAATCAGGACGGAGTCGCGGTACGTACCGGTCATCATTGTGTGCAGCCGGTGATGCTGCGTCTCAAGGTGCCGGCAACCACACGCGCCTCTTTTGCTTTTTACAACACGATGGCTGAGGTGGATTCATTTATTGCGAGCCTCCGCACTGTACAGAAGATTTTTACGTAATGAGCACAAAATCACTTTATCAAGAGGTTATCCTCGACCATAACAGGAAGCCGCGCAATTACGGTACGCTCGATAACGCAAGCCATCATGCAGTCGGCCATAATCCACTGTGCGGCGATCATCTAGATATCGAACTCAATCTTGATGGGGAGCGCATTGACAGTATTGCTTTCCATGGCGAGTCATGTGCGATTTGCAAGGCCTCCGCATCAATGATGACTACCGTCGTAAAAGGCAAGACACGCGCGGACGCTGAAACACTGATTCACGAATTTCGTGATATGGCGATCGGCAAGCTCAATCTGGATGGGGCTCATCATCTGGGGCGGCTCACCGTCTTTGCGGGAGTGCGGGATCTTCCGACACGCGTCAAATGCGCGATTCTGCCTTGGCATACATTGCAGGCGGCGCTCAATTCCGTGACCGCCACATCGACGGAGGCTGAAGACGATCCGATGCATGCCTCAATCGGTGATGCTTAATAGGAAGCAGGAAGGGAAAAATGCCAAAGATATCTGAAATAGAAGGTACACCAAACAAGAATGCATTGAAATTCATTCTCAAGGAGCCATTGACCTGGGGCGTGACGCACTCGTACGACAACGCCGAGCAGGCGCAGGACGATCCCCTTGCCGCCGCGTTATTCGATATCGATCACGTGACCAACGTATTTTATGTCGATCGCTGGATCACGATCACGCAGGATGGTGGCGCCGATTGGCAGGATCTGGCCCGCGAAGTCGCCGATCCGATCCGGGCTGCGCCTGCGGCGACTTCGCAGTCAGCCGCTACCGTTGCGGCGGCATCCAGCGCCATTGCCGGTTTGAGCCCGGAGGACCAGCAGCGCCTTGAAACGATCAATACGCTGCTTGATGAGGAGATACGTCCTTATTTGCAAAATGACGGCGGTGATCTTCATGTGCTCGGCCTCGACGGCAACAAACTCAGCGTTCACTACCAGGGCGCCTGCGGCACTTGCCCGAGCTCAATTTCGGGCACGCTCAGAGGCATTCAGAATTTGTTGAGGTCGATAGAGCCCGAATTGGAAGTGGTCGCGATGTAGTACCGCTTGTCCGGGTGTAAGGAAGGTGCCTTTATCGTAATGTTTCCAGATATTCCTTTAGCACGACGGCGTTATTGTGATTGAGCTCCCTGGAACCAAAGAGAAGCGTGGCGTTTCCGTTTCCAAGTTTCGCGATGAGTTCCTTGACAGCCGCGTCGTTGTTCTTAAGCTCTTCCCGGTATCTGCGCCGGAATTCGGGCCACTTCTCCAGCTCATGTTGATACCAGTCGCGTAACTCATTCGAGGGCGCTACTTCCTTGGCCCAGAAATCGATCCCGGCCTTAGCCTTCGAAAGACCGCGTGGCCACAAGCGGTCGACGAGTATGCGTATTCCATCCGGGTGTGGGGGTGGCTCGTATACTCGTTCAAGTCTGAGTCTCATCGTCATTACACGGCATATCGCCTGCTATCGGTCGGTTATAATTCGACCCATGTCCCAGAAACTCGTTCCTGGTTTCGGGGTAGTTTGCATGATAATTATTTCCGAAGGTCGCTTAATCCATTCGATGATGCCGATCGGCTATAGTATTATCCTGAAGCCGATAGTTGGTCTCGTCTCATTGGAACCCGCCAGGGTGGAAGGTCAAGTGATGCGAGGAGTCATTGCCGATCATGTCGCGTAATTGACAAATGAACCGGGAATGAGTGGTCACTGCTGGATTTAGGTTATCAGATGCTCTGGATAAAATCGCTACATATTATTTTCATGGTGACCTGGTTTGCCGGGCTCTTTTATTTGCCTCGCCTGTTCGTTTATCATGCGATGAGCGATGATGCGTCCGGCATTGAGCGTTTCAAGGTGATGGAACGCAAGCTCTATTATGGCATCATGACACCAGGTGCCGTATTGACGATTCTTTTTGGCCTGTGGCTTTGGCTGGGTTATGGTATTTCCGGCGGATGGTTGCATGCCAAACTTGCATTGGTGATCGTACTGATTGGATACCACCTCTACTGCGGCAGATTGCTTGCCGATTTCAAGTATGACCGCAACCGCCATAGTCACGTTTATTACCGCTGGTTCAATGAAATTCCGGTGGTGATTCTGATTGTGGTGGTGATACTGGTCGTGGTGAAACCGTTTTAAGAATTGCTATCTTTCATGAAATTCTCCGGATGCAACGCTTTCTATCAGCGGGTAGAGAAGAAAAGCAAGATCATGCATTCAAACCCCTCGGAAACCCTTCAAAGTCCTTTCAAACCGGCTAATCCATGAAAACCATCACGGTAGATCTTGATGCTACACCGAGCGAGCGCAGCTATCCGATACATATCGGCAGCGCCATTTTGAGCCAGATCGAACTCATCATGACCCACTTACCGCGGAAGCGGGTTGCTATCGTGACCAATACCACGGTGGCGCCGCTTTATCTGGAACGGTTGCGTAGTGCACTGGAGAAGCAAGATGTGGCGTCAGTCCCCATCATTCTTCCTGACGGGGAAGAGTACAAGAATTGGCAAACACTCAATCTCATTTTTGATGCGCTGCTGACAAACCGCTGTGAACGCGGCACCCCGGTTATCGCGCTCGGTGGGGGAGTTGTCGGTGATCTGGCCGGCTTCGCCGCCGCCACCTATTTGCGTGGCGTGCCATTTATTCAATATCCGACCACGCTGCTGGCGCAGGTTGACTCTTCGGTCGGTGGCAAGACGGGTATTAACCATCCGCTTGGCAAGAATATGATCGGTGCTTTTTATCAACCCAGGGCGGTGGTGGCTGACAGCACGACATTGGAAACTCTGCCCGAAAGAGAATTACGCGCAGGCATTGCGGAGATTATCAAGTACGGTTTGATCCGGGATTCCATTTTTCTGGCGTGGATAGAACGGAACATGACAAAACTTCTGGCGCGTGATCCCGAAGTGCTGATCGAAGCAATATACCGCAGTTGCAGGAATAAGGCCGAAGTTGTGGAGGCCGACGAGCATGAAAGCGGTGTCCGCGCATTGCTGAACCTGGGGCATACCTTTGGTCATGCCATCGAGAATGCACTCGGTTATGGTACGTGGCTGCATGGCGAGGCCGTGGCGGCAGGTACGATATTGGCAGCGGAATTGTCACGGCGCATGGGTATGATCAGCCAGGTTGACGTGGAGCGTATCCGCAGCATCTACGTGCAAGCGGGCCTCCCTGTAGCCGCTCCCGATCTGGGCCCGGAAAAATATATAGATTTGATGGGGCTGGACAAGAAAGTAGCGGAGGGAAAAATGCGTTTCATCCTGCTCCAGCAGATTGGCGAGGCTGTTGTCCATTCCGGTGTGCCTGCTGAGGCTCTCGCCGAAACGCTTCTGGAATGCACTGCTCATGCATGAGTTGGCGCCTTATGCGGTATGCTCGATAAACTCGCGCGGCCGCCGTATCGAGGAAGAGTCGTCCCCCGGCCGTACGGAGTTCCAGCGGGATCGTGATCGTATTATTCATTCCACCGCATTCCGCCGCCTCGAATACAAGACCCAGGTTTTTGTCAACCACGAAGGCGATCTTTTTCGCACGCGCCTGACACACAGCCTGGAAGTCGCGCAAATCGGCCGTTCCGTTGCCCGGAACCTGCGTCTTAATGAAGATCTGGTTGAGGCTATCGCCCTGGCGCATGATTTAGGCCATACTCCATTTGGCCATGCGGGGCAGGATGCGTTGAACGATTGCATGAAGGACTACGGCGGCTTCGAGCACAATCTGCAATCTCTGCGAGTGGTGGATGTGCTGGAAGAGCGTTACGGGGCATTTGATGGCTTGAACCTGTGTTTTGAAACGCGCGAAGGCATACTTAAGCACTGCGCCAGGAAGAATGCCCGAAGACTTGGCGATGTAGGCGAACGTTTTCTCACAGACCAGCGGCCTTCACTGGAAGCGCAGCTTGCCAATCTTGCCGATGAAATAGCCTACAATAACCACGATATCGACGACGGCTTGCGTTCAGGTCTCATTACGCAGGAGCAGCTTGAGGGGGTTGGTCTTTTCTCCCGGCACTTGGCGCTGGCTAAAAACCAGCATCCCGGAATCTCGGGACGGCGCTTGATTCATGAGACGGTACGGCGCATGATCAATACGCTGGTAGCGGATCTGATCAGGCAAAGCGCGATCAATATCGCCGATGCGCGTCCGGATGATTTATCCGCGGTGCGGGCGGCGCCCGTACTGATCGGCTTCAGCAATAAAATCCTGCGGGAACAGCAGGAATTGAAGAAATTCCTGCGCGACAATCTTTACCGGCACTACCAAGTGGCGCGCATGAGCACCAAGGCGCGTCATACCATCGAGATGCTATTCAACGCGTTCCACTCCGATATCCTGTTGCTTCCGCCCAAGTACCAGACCAAATATTCTCAGGGTAAACATCAGGCTATTGCCGACTATATAGCAGGCATGACCGATCGTTACGCTATCCGGGAATACCGGCGATTGTTCGCCATCGACGAGACATAGGCTCCCCCAATTGTTTCCAATTCGCCCGCAACGCGTTCCATAAAGGAAGAGCTGTTCTCCCGGTTCTCCCTTGGCTTCGATTCTTCAAGTCCCGTGGTCTGCCAGATAAATGAGGGGTCTTGAGCCGAACGCCGGCGTTGGAGCAAATGATAGATGCGATGCATAATCACCGATATCGCCATCGTATTCATCAGGGATAATGTACCGGAAGGCCAATCGCTGGTAATATCGGCAATTCCGGAAGTGCCAACCACTATCCATCCGCGGAATATTCCTTGATGGAGTCATGTGGATTCACGCCGCGCTGGTTGTTGTCCCGGTGGACACAAATTCCGACAGGAAGTTTTTCTCCTGAATTTTTAGCGATTAAATAGATCTCGATGACAAAATTAAAAAACGATACCCTGCTGCGAGCCCTGCTGCGGCAGCCCACCGAGTACACGCCTGTATGGCTGATGCGCCAGGCAGGCCGTTATCTGGCCGAATACAACCAGACCAGGGCTCGCGCCGGTAGTTTTCTTGCGCTGTGCAAGAATCCCGATTTTGCCACCGAGGTTACCATGCAACCCTTGGCACGGTTTCCGCTGGATGCCGCGATACTGTTCTCGGATATTCTTACCATACCGGATGCGATGGGGCTGGGACTTTATTTTTCCGAAGGCGAGGGCCCCAAGTTCGAGCGTCCATTACGAGAGGAATGGGAAATTCGTTCGCTTACGGTACCTGATCCCGCCATTCATCTGCGTTATGTCATGGATGCCGTTTCACAAATTCGCAAGACGCTGGACAATCGTATTCCGCTGATTGGTTTTTCAGGCAGCCCCTTTACGCTTGCCTGCTATATGGTGGAGGGATGCGGCGGCACCGATTTCCGTCAAATCAAAACCATGTTGTACCAGCGGCCGGATTTGCTGCATCACATACTCAATATCAACGCCCAGGCGGTAACCGCCTATCTGAACGCGCAGATCGAATCCGGCGCCCAGGCGGTAATGATTTTTGATACCTGGGGTGGAGCGTTGTCGCACGCCGCCTATCAGGAATTTTCTTTGCGTTATATGAGCCAGATATTGGCTGGAATCAAACGAGAGCAGGGGGGGGTGCGCATTCCCAGCATTGTTTTTACCAAGGGCGGCGGGTTATGGTTGGAGAGCATCGCTGACAGTGGTTGCGATGCGGTGGGTCTCGACTGGACCGTCGATATCGGTGAAGCACGCCGGCGCATTGGCCACAAAGTGGCGCTGCAAGGTAATCTCGACCCCGCGGTGCTGTTTTCCACGCCGGAAATAATTACCGCAGAGGTGGAAAAAATTCTCGCCGCCTATGGTGACGGCCCCGGTCATGTATTCAACCTTGGGCACGGTATTTCCCAGTTTACTCCGCCCGAGAGCGCCTTGACGCTGGTGGAAGCCGTCCACAGCGTTAGTCAAAAATATCATCGGCACTAGTTTTTTATAAATATAAAAGGTATAAACTGAAAAACATATCCTTCAAAAAAGGAGAGTCCGTTATCCGGTATATTGCATGAGCCGGATGTTGATTGCTTGGTATTGCATATGTAATAGTGGAACATGATGATTGAGATCGTGAACCCTTCGTGGTTCACGTGGTTAATCAGAGAATTTCCTGCGAAGCCGGAAGAAAGCAGGGGTGTCCAGTTTTCGGCACAGTTTGTCAGTTCGGTTGAGCCTTCGTTATCTCATATTTTCGATAGGTCTTTCGTGCATATACTTATTATTGAAGACGATCCCGCGATTGCCACTAACCTTTACGATTTTCTGGAAGCTCGCGGACACAGTGTTGATGCCGCCGCGGACGGCATCACGGGCCTGCATCTCGCGGTTACGCAGCGATTTGACGGTATTCTGCTCGATCTCGGCTTGCCGGGCATGGACGGCATTACCTTGTGTCGCAAGCTTCGCCAGGAAGCAAATCTCGATACGCCTGTGCTGATGCTGACAGCGCGCGATACGCTGGCGGACAAGCTGAAAGGTTTTGATTGCGGAGCGGACGACTATCTGGTCAAGCCTTTCGCGTTAAAGGAGGTGGAGGCGCGTCTGGCCGCGATGCATAAACGGCACGGAGGCAAAGTTACCAGCCGTATACTGGAAAGCGATGATCTGTCGTTCGATCCAAAAACGTTGTCGGTCCGTTTTGCGGGCGCAGCCGTCAAATTGCCGCCAAAATGTATCCGCCTGCTCGCGCTCATGATGGGTGAACCCGGCCGCGTATTCAGCCGACGGGAGCTGGAGTCGGAAGTCTGGGGCGATGCGCAGGGGACCAGCGATACCTTGCGCAGTCATATGCACGAATTGCGCCGTGCATTGACCCGGGCTGGCGGCTATGATCCGATAGAGACAGTTCATGGCCTCGGCTACCGCCTCATTTCCCGTGCCGGGGTTTAAGCGCGGCCTCCGCCTGCGTGTTGCGCTGGCATTTGCGGTATTCTGCATAGTTGTTGTTGGGACCCTCGGTATCAGCCTTTATATCGCTTCCGACGATATCGAAGAGGCGCATATCGAGCAGATCATCGAAACCGAGATGGATTATCTGCTCCAGCGCTATCGCGAGCGTGCCGATTTTGTGCCGCAGGTCGGATCCAATCTCGAGAAATACATCATCCATGATTCCATTGAGGAAGCCCAGCTTCCATCCTATTTGCAGGGCCTCAATTACAGGCGTCACAAGGTTTTCCGGGGTCCCGAGGAGGTTCGCGTCGCGGTACGACACGTCGATGGCGTGAAATTTCTTGTTGCCTATGAAATCGGACTTCACGACCAGCGGCAGCAGGAACTCAGGCTTCTTATCGTGCTGTCCCTTCTCTCGGTGGTCGGTGTCGCGCTTGTGGTGGGGTACCTGCTTGCGGGGTTGCTTGTCAAACAAGTCACCGATCTTGCTGAACGGGTAAGACATCTTGCACCGGGCGACGTACAGGGCGCAACCATGATACAGCCGGGGCAGGATGAGGAGGTAGCTCAGCTCGCTCATGCACTGGATGATTATCAGAACCGTATTACACGCATGTTGCGGCGCGAGCAAGAGTTCACCGCCAACGTCAGTCATGAGTTGCGAACGCCGATTACCACGATTCTGACGAGTTGCGAGTTGCTGGTTACGGAGCCCAATCTCTCCGAGCGAACGCGCTCTCGCATTGGAATGATCGAAGCCGCGGCGACCCGCATGGGCGAGCAATTGCAGGCCCTGCTATTTCTCGCCCGTGAACAGGCCCTGGGAATTATGGAACCGGTCGCACTCGCCGAGTGTGTTTATGATGCGGTAGAGCCTGTGTGTACGGAGATCTATCGTAAGCGCCTTATTTTCGAGGTCGCGATAGCACCAAAAGCTGTCCTTACGTTGAACCGCCAAGCGCTTCATACCGCTCTCGTGAATCTGCTTCGCAATGCGGTGCAATATACCGAACGTGGTTTTATCCGGGTGAATTTCAGTCGAAACCGGCTATCGATCTCCGATTCCGGCATTGGCATCGAACCCTTTTATATGCCTCTTCTGTATGAGCGTTTCTTTCGCGGATCAAGCCAGGGTGAGGGTTTGGGAATCGGCTTGGCTATCGTCAAGCGTATTTGCGACCACTACGGCTGGATTATCGAGGTTGAAAGTACTCCCGGAAAAGGAGCGACTTTCCATATCACCTTTCCCTGATATGCATACTCCCACTTCACAAATTTATGACATTTTCTATGTTAATATTTTCACCTCTCACTTATCCATATTAAACGATCGGAGTTCACAGAATGTACACGAATGTTACCCGCCTACCCATCGAAAAGCGTATAGACTGGCTATTCAATCTTGCTGACCGTCACGGTGCGACTTTCCGGAGTCCGGACGCCTGGTTGGCACGCGAGCGCTATCTCGCCGAACATCCCACCGCTATTGCTGTGCTGAAGTGTATGGACGGGCGTATTAATCTTTCCGTAATGACCAATACGCCAGCAGGCATTCTGATGCCGTTCCGTAATCTCGGGGGCGCATTCGATCTGGGCTGGCCGCATTTGGGCGAGGTGCTTGCCCATCATGTGCAGGGTTGGATAAGGTCCGGCCGACGGGTGCTGTTTCTTGTTACCTATCACTATTCCAAAGGCGATCCGCACCGCGGATGCGCCGGTTTCAATTACGATACCGAGGCTGCATTTGCTCACACCAAGGTGATCCGGCGACAGATGGAACAGATCTTCGGCTTGGGGCATACGACCATTTACCCTCTTATCTGTGGTATTGAAACTGACGAGGATACGATAATCGTGCATGGCTCCACGGGTGAGAAACTCGATTTGTCGCAGCTCACGCCGGATGAGAGCGAAACCTTGGAGCCTCGTCTTGCCGCATTATTGCCTGATATGCCGCCACAAATGCGCGCCGACCTGTTACCACTGCTGCTCGGTAACCTGGAGAATATCGCGCGAGTACGCGAGCAAGCGCGGCGCCATGAACGGCAGCTGGAGATCGAGCACCGCGAGTGGATGATCTGCGTCGGCCGTGGCTTTGACTTTTTGCACACGCCCAATCAGGCTCTGATCATTGGTCCGTACAGCCCGAATCTCGACGTGCCTATCGGCAAGGCAGGCGGCATCATTCAGTCCAACATGCGCGGTGGGCGCATTCCCGATGACGGATTCCTGCTTCTGGCGTCTGTTCCCTACATGGAAATTGGCATGGATCGGGCGCGTGCCGAGTTGAAATCTATTTTTCTGGCACGTTTCGCGGCGGAGGTGCTGCGCAACGAATTCCCGGCGCTTGCTGAAAAGATGTTCGTTCGCACTGCCGTACTTGACTGGCACTCGCGCACGCTCGAAACGGTAAACGACACTCTGCCTGAGAGCGATCGCAGCCAGATAGCCGCATCATTCTGATACTTCGGCGCTGTCTCCGCTATAGCATGATCGCTGTGGGTTGGTGTTTCATTCCGCGGTAGACAGCGAGCTGAGGGAATTTGGAATAACGGATTTCGTCAGCCGGACAGCGGCATTGTATGGTGTGCTTCGCGGAAAGATCGGCGAAGTCTTTTAATTGATGAGCCGGTTTAGCCACGACTCAGCGGCAATTTTATTGATATCCAGCACGAAGTCAGGAAAAAATCCAAAGAACAATACCAATAATGCGGGGACGCATAGTAGTCCGAATTCACGAGTACGAAGATCCTGTATCTGATTTAACCTGGCATGAACAACCGGCCCAAAAAATGTCCGGCGCATAAAGGACAACATATACGCCGCGCCAAGAATAGCACCCAGCAATGCGGCAACCCCCAGGCCAGGATGTGCGTTTAGCGCGCCAACAATCAATAGCAGTTCTGCAGGGAAGCCGCTGGTGCCCGGTATGCCCATACTGGCTATGGCGAATAAAAAGAAGAAGGTAGTCAGACGGGGCATTACCCTTGCCAAGCCGCCTAGATGGATAACTTCCGTACTCCCGACGCGATGCTGGATAAAACCCGCAATCAATATCAGGCAACTCGCAATCACGGAAAAATTGAGCAATTGAAAGATGGCTCCCTGAATACCTTGCATGTTAAGCGTCGCAATACCCACTATCACCAAGCCAACATGACTGATACTGGCGTAAGCCAGCAGGCGGCGCAAGTTCGTCTGGTGCAGCGCAATCATCGCAGCATAAATAAAAGTAATGGCACCAAAGATACCCAGTACCCAGGCGTATTCGACGGACGCATGGGGTGTCAATGGCATGGCAAAGCGCAGTATGCCAAATGCTCCCAGTTTCAGGCCGATCAATAACGCCGTCAGTTGTGTCGGCGCTTCCACGGCTGTAGTGGGCAACCAGGTATGGAACGGTACCAGCGGAGCCTTAACCGCAAATCCTGTAAGTAAGAGCAGAAAAATAATGACCTGCAAATCATCCGGTATGCGCGTGTTGAGCAGCACGGGAAAGCTGAACGATAAATCATGCGGAATAGCGCCCCCTGTTTGCATGGCATGATTGACCCCCAACATGATGAGGGCAAATAATATCGGCACGCCGCTGAATAACATATACAGCATGTATTTCATTGCCGCGCCACGCCGGTGCGGACCGATGCCCCACAAGCCGATCAGAAAGAAAATGGGGGGCAATATCAATTCCCAGAACAAGAAAAACAGCATCATATCCAGGGCTACAAATACACCCATGGTACCGCCCTCGATAGCCAGCAGCAGGGCAAAATGAAAACGAGGCAGGTGCTGTACCGAGTTCCATGAAGCAATAATGGCGACCAGGGTCAACAATGCCGACATTGGCAAGAAAAGTACGGATATACCATCGATGCCGATCAGGAATTCAATATTCAAGCTCGGTATCCAAGCGTGTCTTTCGACCAATTGAAAATTATTGCCGTCGGTGGCATTAAACCAGTGAACCACAATTAGCGTGACAATCAACTCGAGGCCGGCAATGAATAATGCAACCTTTTTAGCTAAATTGATGTTCTGGATCGTGCCGGCCGCAATGGCGCCCAATAAGGGCAGCACAATGACAAGGCTTAATATCGGAATATTTGCTTCAATCATGCTTGACGCTCCCCGCGGCGCTGCCGGCGGACTCAGCCGGGGCCTCATTAGAATGCTTTCCGCCATACTTGTGATAATACGCGCTCATTCCGGTCGGATCTCTTTCTATATAATTTAGCCAAGGCTCCGTATTGAAACCGGTGCCGATAAGCAATGAGCAGATCGTTATGACAATAACGGGTTCCATTCTGACCATGTATTGGGTATTTCTGAATGGCTGTATGGTGCGTTTTGAACTCGCCATGAATATCTGCTGAAAGGCCAGCAGCAGGAAGGCGGCCGCCAGCACATTCCCCACCAGAATAGCGATGGCGATCAACCAGCCATATTCATCTATGGTGCCTTCAATAAGCAGGTGAGCCGCATCAAATCCCGGTGTGCCGGGCATGACCATCGTGCTGAGCGCGGAAATGAAAAAAAGCAGCGCTATGCTGATGTTGGTATCAAAAAGACCGCCTAGACGTGGGGTAAACGCCGTATGGGTGCGCTCATAAACCAGACCGATACTGAACAGCATGCCCGCTGACGCCAAGCCCCACGCCAGCGACAGAAATATGCCACCATTCAATCCATGCTCGTTGAAACAAAAGATTCCGATAACCAGCATCCCTGCATGGCTGATGACAGAAAAGGCCAATAGCCGTCGAATATTGATTTGCATAAGTGCCAGCAGCGCGCCGTAAAAAATAGTGATCAGGCCTAGCGTGACCACAAATCCTGCCCACTGTTCCGCCGCTTCCGTGACCAGCGGCAGGACGAAACGGGCAGTTGCATAGACGCCCAATTTCAGGCCCACCAGGAAAACAACCGCGCTGGCCACGGTTCCCCGCTCCGCCAGTACCGGCAACCAGCCGTGAAATGGAAATAAAGGCATGCGTATGGCAAAGCCGCAAAACAGAAGAATAAAGATTAACGTTTCGTTTTGTAAAAGAGACTTATTCTGCTTCAGCGTCGACCAGTCGAAACTCAGAGGATGACCGGAATCCATTAATCCAAGGCCCAGCAACAGGAAGCCGGCTAAGGTCATCAGCAACCCCCACCCCCAATACTGTAGCAGGTGGGTGATTACCCAACGCTTTCTTTGGCCCGTACCGCCATGGATCGTCAATAAAATTACCGGTAGCAATTCCAGCAAGGTCCAAACCCAGAACTGGATAACATTCAATGCACAGAAGGACCCTATCAGGATAGTTTCATAGCCAAGCAGGTACGCCACGAATTTCCAGTCAACGGTTCGACGAGTAATTGCCTTATAAACCAGAACAAGGAATGCGATAATCGCCGTTAGAGAAATAAACAGGATATTCAGGCCATCAACGCCAACGCTGTAATAGGTAAAGTCGAAAAGGCGCTGCTGTTCGACCAGTTGAAGCCCGGCTTTTTCAGGATCAAACACGGACATCAGATAAAAACTTAGAAGCAAACTGAATAATGTTCCGGCAAAGCCCAGGCTCATGGCGATGACTGTGGAACGTGAAAACAGGACAGCGCACATGGCCACCAAGGGAATAAGGGTCAGCGTGGTCAGCAGGGGGAACCCCACCGATTCCGACCAGAAAGTGATATCGGTAACCATCAGACCCTCATAACGCAACCAGCAATATGACTGATACAAATAATGCAAGATAACCGGGGTTGAGCAGCAGCCGTTCGATCTTGTTGGCAGCTAATCCAAGTTGGCGGCCGTAGTTAATCAGATCTTCGCCAACGCCTCGTATTACCAGCCGATCTTCGAACCAGTACAGGATTGCAGTGACCCAGCGGGTGAGATCCCCCGCAAACCCGCTACCTCGGGCAAAATCGCTTTCCTGACCCTCCTGCGGCATGGCGGTTTTCTGCTTTTCCAGCTGCGCCAGGCTACCGAAAACGCCCAATGAAGAGTACAAGGATTGCCGCATGGCAACCTTTCGCTTTTCCATCTGAGCCAAGGTAGATATTGTCCGGACTGAGGGGAGGGGAATTCCCATGGCACGATCAACGATATGATCATCAAAATAGGCCAGATCGTGGGCCAGTCCGCGTACCGGTTTTACTAACGCCCAATCGGTAATCTGATCCAGCCAGAAACGCTGTAAAGATGCCACATAAATCCAGCGCAAACTCGCGGTGTCAGGATTAACGGGCTTGATGGGATTGCCCACTATGTAATGCATGAGCGAGGGCGCGAGTAATACCTGATAACCGCGAACCACGGCATGGGCGCAGAGATGCCAGCTCGCCAGTTGCCAGAAACCCAATCCGCATTCCAGAAACATCAGGCCCAGTTGCCCGGTTGTCGCGAAAAACAGCGAACTCTTGGCATCGGTCTGGGTTAACCCTACGATAAAACCATACGCAGCCGTCAGAAAACCTACGATGGCCACCAATGCCATGATCACGGGTGCTCGTTCAAAAATCGGTTGTAACAGAAGCATGAGATAAACGCCGGCATGCACCATGATCGCGCCATAAAATCCCGCACTGGATGGCGTGGGACCCTCCGCGGCGCGAGCCAACCATGGGGCAAAAGGTATCTGCGCTGATTTTGCGAATGCCGCCACGGCAAAACAAAGCGCAATGGAGCTTGCCTGTCCGCTGGTCAGCTGTGTCGACAAGGCATTGAGCTGGGACCAGTCGAGACCCTTGGCCCACGTATAGCTAAGTCCCATCCCCAGAATAAAACCGGCATCACCGATACGGTTGGTGACAAACACACGCGTCGCATTGAAGGCGGCCACAGGACGGTCATAGGCGTAGGCGATTAATAGATAAGAACAGAGTCCGGCGATCTCCCAGCCGATAAAGGTGCCTATCGCATTACCTGACAACACCAGCAGCAACATTGCCGAAGCAAACAGGCTCAGGAGAAAAAAGAAGCGGTGAAAGCCTGCTTCTCTATGTAAGTAGTTGATGGAAAAACGGATTATGATAAATAACAGAATGGAAAACAAGGCTGCCAGTATCACACTGAATCCGGTGGTGAGGAAAGTCACCCGAATATTCAAATTACCGCTCCCCAGCCATTGACCAATACCGAAAGAGCCGATGTTTTTGCCCTGCAAATCAGCGCCCAGCAACATCAGGGCCAGCAGGCACGACAGTATGATGGCCCAACTGGCGATACGCGCCGTCATCGTTTCACTGGCTTCGCCAGTGAGCACACCCAACAGATGACCGATACCGATAACGGCAGCGGCGAGCAATGGGAGTAAGGGGATTAGAACAACCCAAGTATCCATGATGTCAAATTCCCAGTTCGGGCTGCCTTATGAAGGCGGGCGGTAACGGCAGGGTCTGATTCCGGTAATAGTCTGCTGATTTTTGAAAGACCGGCAATTCTTTCGCTTCGGCTTGCCAGGGGATAAAGCCAATCCCGCGTTCAAAGATGAAAATTTCACCGCTATCAGGATCTTTAACGTTCAGATGCACCCAGCCGCCCCCGATCAGTTCACGCAGGCTTTCCTGGCGACCATAAATTTGTTCCAGAACCGAAGTTTTTGCTTCGATCAGAACCTGCAAGCGCATCGCTTCATGAATTTCGATCATTTGCCTGGGTAGACCGGTACGCAAATCGCTGGACGCCCCTTCCATGACACCAAACATTCCCGCAACATTATGCGGAATCTTGGTCCCGCAACCCAGGCGTTCATTATTGACGGTGGAAAAATAATATTCCAGATTAATGCCGGCACCGACCGGGGTAGCAGCCAGCAGGATGCCTTCCAGAATCTTTCCTTCCGGATCCTGCGCCGAATCATAAGAAATCAGAAACACACGCCGATCCAGGAATAGGCCGCGTGTAAATGACCTGCGCCCCACTGCTGCCCAGGCAACGGTGGCATGCCCCAGTTCCGGCCGTGCCTGGGAAAAATCAGTAGCGCGTTCCTGGATATGCTTCAGAGCTTGCTCCGGCGTAGGATTACGCGGGGCGGACGCCAATCGGCGGCAGCGTTCGTGCGCGGACATATACTGCGCACGGCGCAGTTCCTGCTGTATCTTTTTCAATGCACCGAGCCGTTCCGCGGGGATATCGTCAAGGTCATACCAGATAATATCCTCATTGCAGGTATTGTGTTCGGTGCCAATAAACCAAGTGTCGTCCGGAATACCGATACCACGCTCGGCGAGCAACTTGCGTATTTGCGGGCGATTGGCCATCGCCGCGAATAGTCTTGCATTCGGCCCCCCGTGACGACCGCTGCAAGCTCCGCAATCGTAAGCGGCCAGGTGTGGATTGTTCTGACTGATGGAGCCGTGGGCAGACACGAGCACTAATTCCGCGAAGCCATAAGTCAAGCCAATATTGCGTAATAAACCGGCGATACGGTCAGCCTGTTCCTTATCGGTAAATCCCAGCCTGGGGTGTTCCGGCGTCGCGGCAACCGTCGTATCATCCGTTGATGTAAACATCAGTTCTGTGTCGACGGCGGGTGCGACAAACCGGCGGACACCCGCCACAAGTTTCTGCTGGGGTTTAGGGAATAGTGATTTGGCCAGCAATCCAAGAAATGTTACCGGCGCGATTGCATCAATAAGCGGATGTGATGACACCAGGTTGCGGCGTAGACTCTGATGCAGCAGATTGGCGGTTCGACGGACCCATTTGCGGCCAGTGTTATGCTGGATCAAGGCGTGCTCAGTTCCCGCTCTAGGTATTTCCCGTACCTCATTGGCCGGTGTTACCACGATGGGACATAGCGGTGTCACTGCGGTATCGTCCAGACCTTTGTAATTTATGGGCAGGCCAAAAAAACCCGGCGCCCCAAACGTTTCAACGGCAGGATTGAGTTCTTCCAGATGCCTGCGGAAACTTTCTTCGCGATCGTCAAAGCAGAAAATAACTTGTGACTCGGGACGTGTATCGCGTTTCGCCCATCGGCCCTGATTGTGGTTTGCTTGTATCGCCCGGAAAATGTCGTCACGATAATGGCGTTCATAAGCGTACAGCCAGACTTTGCAACGTTCCACCTCGGAAAATTGATCCAGCAGCATCAACATTTCCAGCAAGTCTGCTTTTGGCAGCTCCTGTATAAAGGAAGCGTTCAATCCCAAGTGCTGGCATAAACGGAACAATCGCCAGCCGCTGCTATAAATCGTATGCTTCTTGCCTCGCCGCTCAGCCAGCGGACTGAACTGCCAAGTCTGGATCAGGTCGGCAAGCTGCTGCCAAACCGCACGTTCATGCCGTTCCGAAACAGCAAGCATGGTCAGGGATTCTACCCGTTGGGTCAGATACTCCGGTAACTCTCCCTTATACAGTTGCCTGCGCGCCATGAATTCGGATAGATTCTTATGAAAATAGGTCTGCAAGCTGCTCAATTTGGCTTCGATCCGCCAATTTTCCTGACAGACCTGATTTAACCAGAGCCGATCCAGTGTCAACCGGATTGCCAGGTAATCGGCGAGGTTCGGTTTGGCATCGTTCGCTGTATGATAATCTGGATGGTGCTGACGCCAGTTGATCAAGCCTGACCAGCCAGGCAGCTCAAGCGACAATCGGCGCAGATACCCTTCCCATTTTGTGCGCGGTATCTCAAGCTGCGATAGTTGCAGAATAATCGTGTCCACCGCATCCATGGGGAGTTGCGCGACTATCTGCCGCCAATCAGGTAACTCTTGCAGAAATGGATTGGCATCATACTGGGCAGTTGCCCGCCACGCGGCATAAAGTCCCAACCTGCTGCGCTCAGGTATCTGCCATGCCGCGATACCTTCATCCATGGCGGAAGCGCAGATGCGGATCAATTGCGGCCGAACGGAATCGAGAATATCGATCCCGCTCAACTCCATGATAAAACCGCGCAAGGTAATGCTATCGCCCAGTTGGTCCAGTAAATCATCCAGGACCTTGCCTGCCTGGCGCTGCATTTGCTCATGAATCGATGCCCCGTTTCCCTCATAAACGTGTTCAAGCCATTCTTCAGCCTGTTCCATTGACAAATCCAGCAGATTCTCCGGATGCAGCCCGGCATGCTCCATTTCGAGCTTCGTCAAGATGCTCTCCCAGAGTTGCCTGATGACGTTATCCGGATAGGTACTATCGGCAAGCAATTGCTTGCGGGCCTGTTCAGAGACGTCGGTTTGCACGGTATCCAAGGCTTGCAATTCTTCTATCTGCCAAGTCAGCTCGCTGACGCTTAATGGTTGCAGGTCGAATAACAATGCAATGCGATAGAGGTCTTTACGCCGGACGACTTTATCTTTC
Source organism: Nitrosospira lacus (assembly GCF_000355765.4). Classification (NCBI taxonomy): domain Bacteria; kingdom Pseudomonadati; phylum Pseudomonadota; class Betaproteobacteria; order Nitrosomonadales; family Nitrosomonadaceae; genus Nitrosospira; species Nitrosospira lacus. The sequence continues at coordinate 1,303,914 of NZ_CP021106.3, forward strand.
ACCGTGCAGATGATCGTATCCGCTTCTAACTTCGGATCATGTGCCAGCGCCGCAAGGATATCGCTGTCATCGATACGCTTCTGCCAGTAAAAAGCACGGCTTTGTGTTTCGGGAAGATAGCCGCGAATTCCGGTCAATGCTTCGAAGGCCGCCAGAGCTTCTTCAAAGGGAAGGTGCTGGAAGCCGTGGAGCGTATTATGGTGTACAAAATTCAGAATAGGTGCCTGGCCCGGCAGGACATGATCCAGATGGTTCAGCGCAGCAGTGATGTGCTCACGCGGGCTGCTTGCCTGATCGCCGGATTTAAAATGTGCTTCTTGCATCGCTAACCCCCTAGAATTTTTAGCCTGACCAGGCTGTTCATCTGCGAGATGGTTGCTGTTGACAAATCAATCAGGGACGCGGGCAGCAGGCCGAACAGGACTATTCCAGAAACCAGAATGCCCAGCGCCAGCAGTTCGGGCGGTCTCAAATCTTCAATCTGTTTCATCTGCGGTTTCACCGGGCCGGTGAACAGCAGGC